>JBIIEI010000146.1:0-7208 GCA_044237915.1 Silvanigrellaceae bacterium
ATGGGCTGCAAGGAGGGTAGTTTGATGATTTTGACAATTTGAATCCTATTGCGCGCCAAATTTTGGGCAAAAAAAAGCCCCTTTAGCGCGAAGCCAAAGAGGCGTTTGAGGTCATCGACCATTCGGGTTCTTAAGCCAGGTAATCCAAGCAGTTGCCTAGGCGGACTTGAATAGGACATCCCGACAAGATTCGGATTCAACCCACTCATGCCTAATCCTCTATCGGCAAACAACGGACATTATTAATGGCCCATCGGCCAGAACACTAGCAACGTGCAACATAACACACAAGAAAAACTTTTTAAGAGCAACACCCGTGGCCTTATCGGAAAGGGCTGTAGAGGTTTTGACTGAGAAAAATGAGCCGCAAGAAGGATAGTTTGGTGATTTTGACCCTTTGAAATGAACTGCATACCGAATTTTGGACAAAAAAAAGCCCGAACCGAAGTTCAGGCAATTTATTTTTCCTCTTGTCAGGGAGGAAAGGATGGCGGGAGCGATGGGACTCGAACCCACGACCTCCGGCGTGACAGGCCAGCGTTGTAACCAACTCTACTACGCCCCCGCGATGAAACATCAGATAACAGAGTCGATTTTGTTTGGCAAGCAGCAAACCCGTGAATTTTAGAATGGACGCGAAGAGGCAGGGCTTTAGGTGCCCATCAAAGTTCACTTTTAGAAGGTTTGCCCATTTTTTTGCACATCCTAAACATGCGAAAACTTCGACAAATACTGCAAAACTTCATTCTTGATGCAAAGGGACGATGAAAAATATTGCAGGGCGAGAAGAGAATATCATCTTTCGACTTTCTGCAATTTGGAGGAATGATACCGTGAAGAAATTTTCTTTGTGCTTTCGTACGTTAAATTCTAGCCTTGCGTTCACACTTGCATCCTGCGGGAGTGATGGGGTGGGCTTTGTGGAATCCATGGAGCGCACCGCCAAAAGCTCAGACCAGAAGAAAATCGAAGGAGACACCAACATCACTTCGCCCGCCCAGGCGCGGAAAAATGCCATTGGAGGAGACAACCCCTGGGAATCCTTAAACCCTTCTATTGAAAGTTCAGAGGACGAATGGTTTGAGCCCGAGGGCGACGCTGCGGCTGAAGTCAGTGAAAATGGTGCAGGCGGAAAGGAGATGTCTGAAGGAGAGCTCCCACTTTCAATGAACGACGAAACTCAACATGATGAAGCAAAACATAAAGAGTCAAAGCATGATGAGGAGAACTCTTCTTCCCACGAGTCAAACACCGGAACCGGTGGCGACTCTGAAAACAGCGATGGAGCCAATCAAACTGGAAGCGCTCCAAGCCAAGGCTCAACAACGGCACCAAGCCAAGGCTCAACAACTTCTCCAAGCCCAGTTTCAAGTCCTTCCGATTCTCAGATGGCCGCAGAATGTTCACGCTGGTTGGGAGTTCCTGCAAAAGACATTCATATCTCGGGAAGCAGCAGTGATGTGACCCTCAATTCCTTTAAAGGGATGGTTATCAAGGTCAGTGGAAATCAGAATAAAGTTCAGCTCAATTTGCGCCAAGATTCAAATTCAGCAGACATGGGCGGACTGTGCATCTTTACGTCAGGAAATAGAAGCCAAGTTTCGGTCAATATTACAGGGTCACTCGGAGCTTTGGTTATTAAAGGCAGTGGAAACCAAGGGCTGATTGATGTTCGCGTAGGTTCAGGAAGTGAAATCCAACAGTCTTCTGTTACTCTTTCGGGTAATCAGTCAAAAGTAACAATTGGGGGAGAAGGCGAACTTGGTTGCTCGAAGATGCAAAAATCAACCAAAGGCAAGGGAACACAAGTGACTTGTGGAAACTGAGGTAAAATAGCCCACTGTTTGCACCTCTGAATTTCAGAGGCAGCTTCGCAAAATATAGAACAGCACACCGATTGCAACAACAATTTGAAAGACATAGGCGATTTTAAACTTTAAAGAAGGAGCTTTGCGGGCTCCTTTTTCTTTGCGCAAGCCGGGCAGTTCCCAAGGTGTTGTTTTGGGTAGAGCCCCATTACTCAATGTCGACCTTGGTTTTCCTGCAGAAGCACCGGCAACATCGCCTTTTTTGCTGGGCTTTCGTTTGGGATCAAACGGGAGCACCTTGCCACTTTCAGACTCTTCTTCAGATTTCAGAGATGAATTATTTTTGAACATGACTACCCCTACGCAACTTTGATCGTGTTCAAAGCATACACCAGATGCTTTCCAAAGTTCACCTGTCCGAGCGGGATACGCACGATTTCAATCGGGTGAGGAAAGCGAGCTGAAAGAGACGCAGTAGCAGAGCTACAAGTCTAAGGTTCGAATTGAGCCTGATGAGGCCTTTAAAATACGTTAGGAATTTTACAGGTCGGAAATCGGCGCTTCCGCACTTTTTTCTTTCTTCTGCCCAAAAAATGAACACCCCTTGAACACTCCGCGTTGTTTCGTTATGCCTTATTACAGATGAATAAGGGTATTAAAGCGTGACGTATACAATCAAGGCAAAAATAAAGCAAAGCAAACGCCTTGAAACTTGGTATGTCGAGAATGCCACTCAGGCAGCGAAGCTTTACAATGAGTGCCTTAAAGAACAATTTGTGCTCGCTTCCCAGGGACTTCCGCTGTTTACCACCATTGACCTCAGCAATAAGTTTCGTGCATTTCCTTTGGGTTCTGATTTTAAAGACCAGACTATTGCAAGGGCTGTAAAAGCCACTGTGGGTTGGTACGTTTCTGAACAACTTCGTTATGATATTTATCTCAAAAAAATTGAAAATGATTTAGTGTACTTTAATGAAGTGAAGAAGACCTCAAATCACAATTATCAATTTCTGTTAAAAGCGGAAACACGAGTTGCTCGGCAAAAGGACTATCGTACTCACGTTAGAAGTCTTTCGAGAAAACAGCTCATCATCGGCAGGCCCCACTTTCAAAAAAAGGTTTCGCTCGCCTTTGCCATTCGTGCCAATAGGCAATCTACCGTGCGCATTTCAGAGCGAAAAGTAACAATTACGCTCCCAAAATACAAAGGTGAAATCCATGGGCAGCATAATAGGCTGCCGTTTAAAAGCGACTATTTTTTTTCGCTCGCCACCCTTAAAAAAGATAAATGTGGCGACCTTTGGTTGACACTCGTTGTGGATGGAAAAAGGCCCCGCACAGAAGTGTCAGTTGAGACGAAGCCCCAAGTAGCCGTAGGAATCGACATGGGGTTAAAAACGACTCGCACAGCAGTTGCTGTCCATCCCGAAACAAAAGATATCTTGAGCATCTATCAACCCCTTCGAGTGAACCATTTCAATGCGGGATACCAAGCCCTTGTGCAGGCATCCAAAAGAGATCGCAGAGCATTGCCCTTTGTACATAGAAAAATTGCACGACGAAGGCATGATAATATTGGAAAAGATGTCGAGAAAATTCTGAATATGGGAGATATTTTTAAAGTTGGGCAGCCTTCGAGCGCCTGGCTCTTATCCGGACGACTTGCCCGAAGTGCCGCTGATGCTGCAAATTCTGAATTTCTCACCCGCTTTGCGAAACGTGCCAAAGAAGCCGGAAAAGAAGTGGGAGAGGTGAATGAATCATATACGTAACAGACGTGTCGCAAATGCGGTCACAAAAAAAAGATGCCGCTCTCTGAAAGAACTTATCTTTGCTCCCAGGAAGCTTGCGGACACGTAGAAGATCGTGACATTAATTCAAGTTACCTTATTGCTTTTCGGGATTTCCCAGGGCCAAAAGCGAAGACTTCCTTAAAACGGAAAACCGGCGGGCTACCACGCCGGGGAATGAAAGTTCACGCAAGTGAGCGGGATTTCCAATCGACACCCCCTTGCAAGCCATGGGATTCATCCCATGGCGGGGTGGAGAGGGTTTGACCAGTGTTTCTTTAAAAATCGAAGGGATTTTACTCTTCAAAAAACGCTTGCGACAATTTCATCATGTTTCCTCTCAGCTGAGCATTGCTGCGGAAAAGCGGAATATTGGGACAATTTTCAACAAAGTAACGCAGGTGAAAATCGTTTTTAAACAAGAAAAGATTGTTACCATGCAGGTCTTTAACAATCGTGGCCTCAGCTTTGTCGCGGGCCTCTTCGATCATTTCGGGGCTTGCATTCGTCCAACGAGCGTACTTGTACGAAAGGTTTTCGAGGGAACAGTCGACGTTGTATTCGTTTCTGAGACGAAACAGCATCACTTCAAACTGCAGGGTTCCAACGGCAGCAAGCACGGGGTCACTGCTGGGACGGGTATCGTCGATAAACATCTGCACGGTGCCTTCTTGGCTCAGCTGCAAGAGGCCCTTTAAAAGCTGTTTTCGTTTGAGTGCACTATTGGTTCTGACCACCGAAAAATATTCGGGTGCAAACGAGGGAATTCCTTCAAACTCAAGCTTTTGTCCTTCGGAAAGGGTATCGCCGATGGCAAAGATTCCGGGGTCGTAAATTCCGACGATATCTCCTGCAAAGGCTTGATCGAGGGTGGTGCGTTCTTGACCAAAAAACTGTTGGGGCGTGGTGAGTTTAACTTCGCGATCGAGGCGTGAATGCATCACGTTTAAACCTGGTTCGTAGGCTCCACTGACGACGCGCAAAAACGCGATGCGGTCGCGGTGCTTGGGATCCATATTGGCTTGGATCTTGAAGATAAATCCACTGAACTGTGAAGAAAAAGGATCCACTTCACCTTGGCTGCTTCCCTTTGCTGAGGGCGGGAGCGACATGGCGAGGAATTTTTCTAAGAAAGCGCGCACCCCAAAGTTTGTCATTGCCGAACCGAAAAAGACGGGAGTCATTTCTCCGTGGCGAAACTTTTCATCCGAAAAGGGATCTCCAGCCATCTCTAGCATTTCGAGGCCTTCTCGCACTTCATCGAGTTGCTCTTTAGAGATCAACTTCGGCAAGGTTTCGGTGTCGTTGAGGGGATAGATTTTGGCCATGGTTTCGGTGGTTGTGTTACGTCCTTCAAACAGATGGACGGTCTGATTGGCTCTTTCGATCACGCCGCGAAATCTATCGCCACTGCCAATAGGCCAAGTCATAGGGTAGGTGCGGATTTTCAAGACTTCTTCGATTTCTTGCATCAAATCCAAGGGATCTCGCGACTCACGGTCCATCTTATTCACAAAGGTAAAAATCGGAATGCCGCGCACCTTGCACACTTCAAACAGTGCCTGGGTTTGAGGCTCAACGCCTTTCGCGCCATCGATCAGCATGATGGCTCCATCGACTGCAGCAAGGGTTCGGTAAGTGTCTTCACTGAAGTCTTGGTGACCTGGGGTATCAAGAAGGTTACAAATCATGTTACGGTATTCGAAGTTCATCACACTCGTTGAAACCGAAATGCCGCGTTGTTTTTCGAGTTCCATCCAGTCTGAAGTCGCAAACTTTTTCGACTTCTTCGCCTTCACCGAGCCTGCGAGCCGAATGGCCCCACCCAATAGCAGAAGTTTCTCGGTCAGCGTTGTCTTTCCGGCATCAGGGTGTGATATGATCGCAAAAGTTCTCCGTCTTTTGACTTCGCTTTCCAATACTTTTCTATCCGAAAACACCATGCGCCAGCTCCTTAGGGTCGGTTTGCGTCTCTGGGTCGGTACCTAGCACAAAGCAGCGGAGAGTTCCAAACCCATTTTGACACTTATGCCATTTCGGCTTACGAAAAAGTAGGGACAATGATCACAAGTTCACATCACCTCTCAGCAATTGAGGACATCGGCATGACGGCTCCAAGCCTCGCCTCTCTGCGTGATGCAGCGGATCAGCTTGTGGTGCTCGCCGGAACTTTTCAACTTCCGGGGCACTCACTCCGAGCGCAGCACATTCGCAAAGCAGAAAAAAACCTCGTCACCTTAGAATCGCTGTTTAGCCATGAAATGGGTCTCGAAGCAAAACAATGGCATCAAAACCACAATGCCTTGCACATCTTGCGCGAAAGACGAGCCCAAGTCGAAAAAATTGACGCTGAAATTTCGCAATGCACTGCAAAAATTACTGAGTTTGAAAGCTCAACGCAGCAAT
This sequence comes from Silvanigrellaceae bacterium, assembly GCA_044237915.1. Taxonomy (GTDB): domain Bacteria; phylum Bdellovibrionota_B; class Oligoflexia; order Silvanigrellales; family Silvanigrellaceae; genus JBIIEI01. The sequence goes on from JBIIEI010000146.1 coordinate 6,005, forward strand.
GGTTTGCACTCACCACTGCAGAGCGCGAAAAAATAGTTCAACAAGCTAAAACAGCTAAACACTATCTTGAGAATAAAATATTTCAGCCCGAAGCTCATATTTTGCACAAGTTTCAACGCTATGATGCATTAAAGGCGCTGGTTCCCTACGCAGACAACGCCGATTACCTGTGCGAAGCGATTCACCACTACGAAAATCGCGTCAAGTATGAAGAGAGCATTAAGCGTCTCGAAAATAAAAAAGAGCAGGCACATTTGCGTCTGAGGTCTGTACAACGCGGATTTTATTTGGCCACAAGCCTTTGCATTCTTATCGTAACACTCCCCATTTGCGCGCCTTTTGCTTTTAGTCTGTGGTCGCGTAGACGTGAAATCCAAAGTCAAATTGCAAATATTGAAGAAACCATTCGCAGGGAATCGCGTCGTTTGGAGGCCGCAGACGAAGGCGCTGTGGCAAGCCAAGAAATACGCGAAATCCTGGGCCAAGTTTCTCTTGATCAAGTCAAGCGCACCTTAAACGAACTCAAAGATTTGCGTTCTGAGTTTCAGCGCCCACAAAAGACAAGCGTGTCGGCAAGCCTGCTCTCGTTTCTTGATCTTTACCGCATCCGTTTGCAGCAGCTTTTTGGAGACCTTCCTAAGGAACCCTTAGATGTATTTCAGTGGCTTGTGGAAAGGGTTTTTGAAGCACAAAACATCCAAAGCGACATCGATCGATGGGTTGAGGAAAGAAATGTATTTTCCGACCAAAAAAGGCAATTGCTGCGCGGACATTCCCTGCGCATTTTGCAAGAGAGCATCGAAAATCTTGAGCACATGCAGGAAAGAAATTTTCTGTTTCCTTTGACCGATGAAATGAAAAGTGAATTTGCGCGCATTTGTTCTTCACTTCCCGCACTGCTTACCAATGCACGCGAAGTTTTAAGCATTGTAAGCCATGGTCAAACCGTGGATGAAGGCTATGTGCAAAACCTCCACATGTACCTGATGTCTGCTGCCAACATCCTGAATTCTTGCGTTCTCGACTCTGAAATTGCAGAAGTTTGGGATGATGCAGAAATTGCCAATGCACATCCACTCTGGCCTGCCGAAATTTAGTAGTTTAAGGCCCGCTTGCTGATCTCATATTTGGCACCCGAATTTTAGCTGATTTTTGGAGAAGTGCTTTCCTGGTGCGACGATTTGTATTTTGCAGGTTGGCCATT
>JBIIEI010000147.1:0-7189 GCA_044237915.1 Silvanigrellaceae bacterium
GCGCAATTAAAAATGCCGAGGGAGCAAGGTCAGCAGTCGTAAAGGTTGTAGTGGCCTTTTTTCAATTTTATTTATTGCAACGCATTTGAATTAAAGGTTTCTTTCTTCACGACTGCCAAAGTCGGGAAAATATGACGATTTATCTTCAAAGCAATCTCCTTCAATTCAAAAACTTGTGAATTGTTAAAATCAGAAACAATCACAACTTGTCATCGGATATTGGATAGAAATACTTTAAGCCTGCTTTAAATATTCTCGATTTATGCTGCCCGTTTAATAAGAAAAGGCCACGACAACCTTGACGGATGCGGACCTTCGAGAGCTGAGATGGTTCTGTGAGATCAGCCTGAATCAAGATCCTGGATTGAGCACGAACGGATATGTTACCTGAACCACACCATTGCCGCGTGGCATTGGGAATTTCCACCTTCGGATGCGATTCAAAAAGAGATGTCGATTGCCTTTAAGTCCCAGAATTTTCTACACTAGTGTGAAAGAATATAAATCGCGCAGAGGTGATGTCGCGTTAATATCGTGTCAAGAAGCTCTCACGCATTATGTGAATATTGGACTTTCAGAAGAAAAATCTGCGTTTCCGATGCATCCCGTGTTAAATGCAAAAACACCTGCCGCAGTGTTGGCATGATTGGGCGGAACTCGGGATTTATGAATTTCTTTTATCCACAAAATAATTGATGGATCAGATTACGATATGCCCAGTGGGCATGATGATAAATTTAGTATTAAGGCTCATTTCGTGCTCTGGGCTCTGTCTTTCCTGGTTCAACCTTAGGAGTGGTCTGAGATTGTTACGTTATTTGTAAGAATTGTTTAATTTTACGAATTATTGTAGTTTGAATGAATTTGCTTGCCAAGTCTGTTCCGAAATTTTTTTCGGCTTGCCCTGCAAAGATCTGAATACCTGCAAGGTCAACATTCCCTCCGCTTGGGGGTTGAGTTTTAGAACTTGGTTTGTCATACTTGCCTTGAACCTCAAGAGATAATGAAAAATGAATACAAAAATATGTGCGTGCTGTGGAAGAAAGTTCACGAGTGAAGCTGAATACTTGCACAAAACGTCGCAATGGAGACTGTGTGACGACGGCCATTTGTATTTTAGCTGTTCATGTAAGTCAACTCTTGTCATTAGGAAAGGAATGTTTGACTGGTTTTCGCCAGAAAAAGCGATGAGCATTCAGGCAGCTTCCATTTTTAATAAATTTTCAAATAAAAATACAACTCCATATATTCCTTCTATCGTTTTCGAAATTCAGAAACAACTTGAAGACCCCAATTGCTCGCTGCTCGAAGTCACTAAGTCCATAAAAAAAGATCCTGTTCTCTCGTTGAACTTAATGCGCATTGCAAATCTGCGAAACCTCGGAAAAGATGTCATTACAAAACTCGACCATGCACTATCAGCAATTGGACTGAAACGAACAGCGGAATTCCTATTGCTCATTGCTTTGGGAGGTTTTAAATTTCATTCCAAAATCTATACAAAGTCAAAATTTTGGGAAGAGAGCTTGGTGGCAGGTATGATTGCTGAAAAAGTAGCAACAGATTTAAATTTAGCAGTTTCCGGTGACTTAGCCTTTATTTCCGCATCGCTTTGTAATATTGGAAAACTAGCTGGATGCATATACGTGCCAGAGCAAATAGATGCGATTTATAAAGAAACACAAACGATGCCACATCTTCCAAATTGGACGTCTGCCGAACAAAGCTTAGACGCGATTGATCATCGTATTTTAGGTGAAATTGCAGCATCGTTGTGGGGGTTTCCTGGTTATATATTAGAATCTATTCAGCATCATCATGATATTCCTGCTGCAAGTCGCTGGGGAAAGTCCCCAGCAACCTTAAACGATGTTGTTATATTTTCGAATCAATTGAGCCATTGGATTCGCCTCGATCCATGTCGCATCGACAAAAAAGTGTTAAATGAGAGCTCTAAACTTTTGGGTTTAAATGAATCTCAATTGTTGAAATTTGCAAATAGTTGTATGCCATTTAGAGTTTTGGCACAGGAACAAGTTCGAGAAATGTAAAAGCATAAAGCCTAAAATAGATCTCTTTAATGCAAAGGAAGTTGAGTATGCACATTCTTTACAAAGCTCTTGTATCATTGTCGTTCGTGTCGTTTTTGCAAGTTTTTTCTGTAGACACAACAGTCACAAATATTGCATTTGCAGCAGCTAAAGATCTTCCTGCACCCGAGAAAATTGAGTCAAAACTAAAAGAAATTAGAGAATGGGCAAAAGATGCAAAAATAGTTGCACTCGTCAAAAAAACGAATGCAGAACCTTCCCCTGAAGCAAAATCTATGAATCAGGAAAAATGGAAATCTGCAACGGTTTTGGACGCTTTTTTAAAGTCTTTAACCAAGAACGACATAGGAACTTTTTTAAAGGAACACAAGGGGGAAATTGTCACAGAAGCTTTTGTTTCAGCGGCTGATGGAACCAAAGTGGGCTTTTTAAGCAAACCTACAAATTGGTCTCACAAAGGGAAGCCTAAGCATGATGTACCAATGTCGGGTAAAGAATGGCAGGGTCCGGTTGAGCTGGATGACTCAACGGGTATCAAACAATTGCAGGTTGCCGTGCCTATCTTTGAAGGATCGACTCCCATTGGTGCCCTTGTGGTCGGTTTGAATATTATGAAGATGCAGTGAATTCTCTAAAGGAGGTGGATAAATTTAAGATGCACTTTTCCACCTTGTGTCTTCTCGACTGAGCTCGGGATCGTTTTTGATGTTTTCTGTTGGAATGCTTGGTTGCTGAAGAAATGAAACTATCGACTCCTTGTTCACTATTTCTGCAACTTCTTGTTGCTTGAGCTGCTGGTTATTATTGTCGCCATTTTTCTGAGCGTTTTGAATGTTCACAGCTTTTGTCTTTTTGGCACCGCCATAAATAATTCTATTCAGTTTTTCAACAGCTTGATTGAGTGACTGAGAACTTAAAGACAAGTCTCGTTCATCTTTTTGCAATGCTAAGCTGCCTGCGGCATTTCCATGGGTAATGCGCTCGAGTTCTCGCATGGCTGTGTGGGTATGTTTCACTCCAATCATTTGCTCCCTGGTCGCTTCTGAAATGGCATGAGCTGAATTCGATATTTTGCCAAGAGTATTAGTCATGAGTCCAAAGCTCTTTTCGCATTCCTTGGAAGAAAGTTGCCCCTCAAGGAGTCTTTGATGAGTGACTGAAACAGTCTGTGTCACCTCTGAGATACTCGATTCCAAAAGATTTTTAATTTCCTCAGCGGCACGGCCACTCATTGCAGCAAGTTTGCCGACTTCTTCAGCAACAATCGAAAACCCTTTGCCATGCGTTCCGGCACGAGCAGCCTCAATGGAGGCATTGACAGAAAGCAAACGCGTTTCAAACACAATTTCATTGATAACTGCAGTTTTGCCTTTGATTTCGTCAATCAGCCTGACAATTCCCTGGACCCTTGCATTGGAAATTTGGAGCTGTTCCATGGAATTGAGTAGCCTTTCCACGACTTTTTGTCCTAATTGAGTATTCTCTTTTCCGGTGTCGCAGATGGTAAGCATCGATTGTACGCTCGATGAAGTTTGCTTGAGCATCGCATCCATTTCTTCCATGCTGGCAACGGTTTCCTGAATTGAAGCAGCTTGAGCTGTTGTGGCATCAGAGAGTTGGGAGGAAGAAATGGAGACATTTCCAATGGCATGATTCAACACATTGGAGGCTCCGCAAATTTCAGTGACAATATTCAAAAGATCAGAAGATAGAGACTTTGCTGTGGCAAATGCATTGTAAAATCCGATCACGAGTGAAGGCAAAAGCACGCCGATCATCAAAAAAGAAGTCGATCTGAGTTGACTCTTGTAGTCGGAGCTTAGTGTCGCCATTTGCAGTTCAGACATTTTCATCAAAGAATCAAGCATGATATCTAATTTGGCTCTGGCCTCTAAATACTTTGAGGTGTATATTTGGCCTGCATTGACTTCATTGAGCTTCGTTTGCTCGATAATTTCAGACTCAATTTTCCGTAGAATGTTTTCATCGAATTCAGAGATTTCTTTTAGGAGTTCCGCTTCTTTTTTTTCTTTTTTAAATCCCTGTAAATTTTTCATGAAATTTGAAGTGTCAATTCCGGCATTCTTCCATGCCAACAATTCACTTTCACTGTTACTTTGAATCAGTATTCCTCTGATTCCAAGAGATCTTTTGTCAAAAGACCTATAGAGATGATTGATGTCATTTTCTTTTTTATCAAATGAGAGATTTTTTTCATTTAAATCTCGCAGTTTTGCAAAACCAATCGTGAAAAAAATAAGAACAATAATATTTGTGATTATAATTCCAATTCCGATTCTTAGAATTTTTCCCTTTACTGAGTTTAAATTCATTTAAGCTCCTCTGACCCATTTTAAAAATGCACAAATCAAACTTCAACAGTCTTGAATCGGCAGAATTTTTTTTAAGTAAAGTTATTCCATATTTATGTTCATGATTTTGACATTATTAATTGTTTTTCAAGAAGACATTGGATTTACTGGTGATGCCGACCACACTATTTTTATGTTGACGAGGTAACTTTTGAATTTTAAGCCATACTTTAATTTTCTGGTGTCGATCACGACTTTTTTGCCAATTTGTGCAAATGCTGACGAAATTAGAATTGGACAATCCGCTGCACTTTCTGGTCCGGCCGCTGCGCTCGGAAAAGGCATGAGACTCGGGGCGGAAGCCTGGTTTGCTGAATTTAACGCCCAGGGCGGACATCAGGGCGATAAAATTCGACTGATCTCTGTTGATGACCGCTATGAACCCGAAGGCGCAGTTCAAAATACGAAAAATCTCATCGAAAAGAAAAAGTTTCATTGCTGTTTGGTTACGTCGGCACTCCGACTTCAAAGGAAGCCATTCCCGTCGCTGAAAAGGCTGGCATTCCCTATATTGCTGCCTTTACAGGTGCAGAGTTGCTGAGGACACCCTTTCGAAGATATGTTGTCAACTTTCGCGCAAGCTATTACCAAGAAACGGAAAAAATTGTTGAACATCTTGTAACTGATCTGGGCATTAAAAAAATTGCGGTGTTTCGGCAAGACGACTCATACGGTGAAGCCGGAAGAGACGGCGTGATAAAGGCATTGGAAAAAAGGAAATTGCAGCTCACTGCCGAAGGAAAATACAAACGAAACACCATTCAAATTCAAGAAGGGTTTAATTCAATAGACTCAACTTCCCCGGAAGCGGTGGTGATGGTGGGCGCCTATAAGCCTTGCGCTGAATTTATGAAAAAAGTAAAAGCTGAGAAAAAGAATTGGAAAATAATCAACATTTCCTTTGTAGGTGCTTCTGCTCTTGCAGCTTTGGCCGGTGATTCAGCTGAAAATACAATTGTTTCTCAGGTCGTGCCTTCTCCATGGAATGACTCCATTCCAATTGTTGCAGAATATCAAAAAAATCTCAAAAAGTTCGAAAAAAATGCCGAATTTGATTTTATAAGCTTGGAATCTTATGCAGCGGCCAAAATGTTAACGAAAGTGATATCCTCCATTGAAAAGCCAATCACCTCGGAAAAATTTATAGCAGCTGCAGAAAAGCTTTCGAAATTTGAAATTGATGGACTTCCACTCTCACTGAGCCCAAGTAATCATCAAGCGAGTAATCAAGTTTATTTCACCAAAATTAGCGATAAGAAATTTATTCAAATTAACGATTTTAAGAGTTTAAAATAATTTTAATTACGCAGCTCTAGATTTTTTGAATGATGAAAAGAGATGATAGGGAATGCTCATCAGGGGCAATATTTCAATGCAAGCCTCTAATTTTATGGCTTCACAAGGCATTCCAAAAACAACACAAGTTTCTTCATTTTGTGCGATGGTGTGCGCTCCTGCATCTTTGAGAGCTTTCATGCCCACAGCGCCATCAGAGCCCATTCCTGTGAGTAAAGCGGCTGCAATATGATACCGAGCAGCAACGGGGACGATCGACTGAAATAAAGAGTCGATGGATGGCTTGTGGAGCGCCCCTGGTTCCCCCTCATCAATTTCAATGTGCAAGGTGTCTTTGTGCAAAACGACCCGCATGTGTTTACCGCCGGGTGCAATATAGGCATGTCCCATCTGAACAATATCCCCATTTTGAGCTTCAAGCACCCGAATTTTGCAGAGTTCATCAAGACGTCTTGCCAGTGCTGCAGAAAAATGAGCAGGAATATGCTGCGCAATCAATACTGGAGCACTATTCTCTGGAAACTGAATTAAAACGTTTTTAAGTGCTTCAACTCCGCCTGTAGAGGCTCCCAGTGCAATAAGATCGGATACGACTTCGCTCGATTTGTACTGCACGTTTTGTTCGTTTATGTGTTTTATCTTGAAATGACGTTTTTGACTGAGAAATGCTCCGCGCACTGCGCTGCGAATGCGTTCTGATTCAAGTTCAAGGTTGAGTCCCATGGGCTTCTCGATATAGTCAACCGCTCCCAATTCAAAGCAGTGAAGACCTCGAACGGCATCCTCGTAACTAATGGAACTGATCATGAGAATAGGGCAATGTGGCTTGTCTTTGAGTGACTCTAAATAGGTGATTCCATCCATTTCTGGCATATGAATATCGAGAGTCATGACGTCTGGTGATAAAGTTCGCAACTTTTGCTCAGCAATGATCGGATTCTCCGCATCGCCAATGACTTCAAAGCCTTCATTGACCGATAGAATTTTCCGCAAGACCGTTCTTACAGTTAAGGAATCATCAACTATAAAAACCTTCATGAGTCTTTTTTCCGCACTCGGAATAAATTTTCGGATATGACTTTGTTGATGTGCCTTATAAATCGAATTTCCAACCACATGAAAGGGCGTCTTTTTGTCAGATAATGATTCGGAATGCCCCAGAAAAAGAACGCCATTGGGCTGAAGATGTTGCATCATTTGATTGACAATTTTTTCAATGTCTTCAGTTTTGAAATAAATAAGGACGTTTCTTAGGAATATGATGTCAAATAATCCAACATCATAATTTTCAGACAGCAAATTGAGTTGCCTGAATGTGCAGCATTTATGAACTTTGTCCTTGACTCGAACAAATGGGTGTGGCCACCATTTGATGTTAAGTAAAGTAACAGGTTTTCCGCTTAAATGTAATTCCTACGCAGCAAGCCAAAAACCTCTAACGTCAATTTTTTGCCAGAACTGATCCCACCG
>JBIIEI010000081.1:0-24475 GCA_044237915.1 Silvanigrellaceae bacterium
ACAAAAAGGCACCCAGCAAATTTCGGACAGTTCCGATGGAAGCATGAGGCATGTGACTATAAATTTCGTCGTAAATCGTTTTATTAGGGTCGAGCACATCAAGGGAGTGTTGGCTAAAGTACCCAATATTGACGTTTGCGCCGATATTGACAGTCCCAGAAGTCGGTTCGGTTTGATCGGTAATGACTTTCAAAAAAGTCGATTTTCCGGCACCATTGACTCCCACGATAGCGATTTTATTTAAACGTTGAATAAACCCTGTCACGCCTCCAAAGACGGATTTTTCGCGACCATCGTCGCGGGTCCAAGACTTTGACAGGTTTTCCATTCGAACAACTTCATCCCCACTGCGAGGGGGGTCCTTGAATTCAAAAGAGACGACTCTTTCGTCTGCAGGAATTTCGATGCGTTCGATCTTTTCAAGCTTTTTAACGCGTGAGTTGACTTGTGCGGCATGGGAAGCCCGTGCTGCAAAGCGCGCAATAAATTCTTCTTCTTTAGCGAGCATTTCTTGCTGTCTTTTATGAGCAGCAATGAGTTGTTCCTTGCGGATATCTCGTTCGCGCTCATAAAAGTCGTAGTTTCCGTTGTAAACCGTAATGCACTTGTTTGCGACTTCAACGATGCGCGTCACAATGCGGTTCATAAACTCACGGTCATGGCTTGTCATCACGAGCGAGCCTTTGAAATGGCTTACGATCCATTCTTCAAGCCACACGATGGATTCGATGTCCAAGTGGTTTGTGGGCTCATCCATCAACAAGACATCAGGATTTAAAACAAGGATCTTCGCGAGCGCAATGCGCATCTTCCAGCCACCACTGAAATTTTCAACGGGGCGATTGAAGTCGTCGGGGCCGATTCCAAGACCCGTTAAAACTTCCTTGGCGCGGGTGTCGAGGCCATATCCACCACGGCGTTCGAACTCCGCGTGAGCATCCCCGTAGCGCTCCAAAAGCGAAGAAAGGGCATCATCGCTTAAAGGATGCGTTTCAAGGTTTTCAAGGGTCTTGTCCATTTTGGCAATGTCTTCTGCCAATGTTGAAATGGCACCCGCACCCGCCATCACCTCTTCCAAAGCTGAGCGTCCCTGCATTTCGCCCACATCTTGTGAAAAATATCCCACAACCGTGCGCCCAGGAATGGAAACCTCGCCTGCATCGACTTCCTCTTCACGAGAAAGAATGCGAAAGACGGTGGTTTTTCCAGCTCCATTTGGACCCACCAGGCCGATTTTATCGCCGGGCCTGATTTGAAAGCTGGCTCCTTTATAAAGGATTTGCGAGCCATACTGCTTGGTAACATTGGTAAAATGGATCATTGCTCCACCCCGGACTTCTCAATTGTTCTGCTATTTAAGCGGACTTGTTAACTTCCCGAGTTGCTGCGAAAGCCACGATCTTTGGAAATCACAACCCGAGGTTCGGCGTCTGGAGCGCGAACGACCACAGGATTGGGCCTCAACCTGCGAGGTTCTTGTCCCTGAGGATAAGAGGGCCTGTTTGGATTTTCTGAGTAAGAAATCGTTCTGGATTCGGGCATCTTAAAAGGATGGTCTGCAATGACAGGAACTTTGCGACGGATGGTACGTTCGATGCCCGCTAAAAAGGCGCGTTCGTCCGAGCCACAGAAAGAAATCGCAATTCCAGAGGCTCCTGCGCGACCCGTACGTCCGATACGGTGTACGTATGTCTCGGAATCGTTGGGAAGGTCGAAGTTAAACACATGGGTTATTTCGTCGATGTCGATGCCACGAGCTGCGATGTCGGTGGCGACCAACACGCGTGTGTTACCTTTTTTAAAGTTCGCAAGGGCACGAATTCTTGCATTTTGAGACTTGTTCGAGTGAAAAGGCTCGCTTGAAATTCCTGATTTTGTCAAAAATTCGCTCACGCGGTTTGCGAGATGCTTGGTTCGCGTAAATATTAATGCTCTCGAAATCGATTGAGTTTCGAGTAAATGCTTGAGGAGCGCAGGTTTGTCTTTGCGATCGACATAATAAAGGGACTGGAGAATGGTTTCTGCAGTCGAAGAAATGGGAGCCACTTCGACGCGTGCAGGGTTCTTGAGCAGAGTTTCTGCAAGCTTTTGAATTTCAGAAGCCATGGTTGCAGAAAAGAGAAGCGTTTGGCGCTTCGCTGGAATCTTTGAAATGACTTTACGAATATCATTGATAAAACCCATGTCGAGCATGCGATCGGCTTCATCAAGAACGAGGATTTGAATTTCAGACAGAGAGAGGGCTCCCTGATTCATCAAGTCGAGGAGACGCCCTGGAGTTGCAACAAGAATGTCGACTCCTCGGCGAAGGGTTTCGATCTGGGGTTGCAAGCCCACTCCGCCAAACACGGTTGTGCTGCGCAGGGGAAGATTGCGTCCATAGGCAACAAAGCTTTCGCCAATTTGTTGAGCGAGTTCCCGCGTTGGAGCCAAAACCAAACATTTCAATGATCGTTTGAGTTTAGGGTCGACCTTTTCTTTTTCTTGCGACAAGAGTTGCAAAACGGGAAGCGCAAATGCTGCGGTTTTTCCTGTCCCTGTCTGAGCCCAGCCCAAGATATCCCGGCCCGAGAGGACCTGGGGAATGGCAAGAGTTTGAATAGGCGTTGGGGTCAGGTAGCCTTCGGTTTCGAGGGCTTTAAGGAGAGGACTCAAGAGTTGCAACGACGAAAAAGAATTGGAAGTTGCGGCGGTAACTATAGAATTCATAAGAAACTTCGAGCAGGAGACCTCCGATATCGTATGGAGGAAAAACAAACTAAAAAGACAACCGTTATAAATACGACATATCCATTAGCTCGGGAGCCTGCCAATAACTAAACATAACGCCCGGAATTTTTCTGGACGTAAGGCGGCTCCAACGCACTCTTTTCCTGCTCTTTCCTTTCTGATTGAAGAGTGCGGCAGGTAATAAAAAAAACAAAAAAGCACAAAGTTTTCCAAACATTTTCGATTGGAAGCAAAATTTTGCCAATCTTTGAATTTGTCTCTTTAACTTTCGTTAAGGGGTTTGGTCAACTGCGAACTGAGATTACACGATTTTAATGCAAGGGGCTATCAAAAAGTCAAACCCGCAACGAACTGCGAGGGAGGGCTTGCACCCTTCTTATTACTTCTTGCTAGGCAAAACAAATGAAGCGTAAACCTGGGTGCGATTTATCCAACCGGCTAAAAAGACACCATCTTTGGGATTTTTTTCGACGCGTTTCGTTAAGACCCGTGCCGACGCAGCTGCAAACTCCTTTGCGGCATCTGTGTTTGTGTCTTGCATATTTTGCAACACCTGCAAAAGTCCCCAACTTCCACCCTTGAGCCCCTCGCCTTTGAAGTTCACATAGTCGACGAGCGGAAAAAATCCTGCTTTTGAGGCGATAACGGCTTCTATCCGCGTTTTCAGTTTTTCGCGTTCCGATTCTTCAGCGCTCGCCAGCATCGCAGGGTAGGCCTTGGCAAAGCGCTGAAAGACAAACGCCGATTGATGTCCTTTCGTTTTGTCCAGAAAAGCCCGGATGGATTCCGCTCCTGCTTTGTCATTCAGAAATTCAGCGCGATTTTTCCAAGGGCAAACCAATTCGGGGAGGCTCTTTTTGAGGATGTCTGGAAGCACTTCACCTTTATCTTGAAGGTAACGAACGAGTGGCGGAAAACTATCGCCGCCAAATCGGCTGACGGCATCTTGGGAATCCTCAGGGTACCAAATAAAATGGGCGATCCCCATGGAAGGAAAGGCTTCATTTTCACTCCAGTAAACCAGATTTTCGCGTTTGCCTTGGCCTTCATTTAAAAAGATTTGTTGAGCAATGGCATTGCTGTCTGCTGCTGTGAGCTCAATTTTGAGAGGCGAACTTTTATCGCCTACTGGCTGCTTTTCAGATATTGAAGGAAGGCTGCCCGTATTTTCATCGTTTTTTGGTGGCACCATACCCGTTTGAGGATTTTCTTTGGGAAGGTTTCCGTTGTTTAGAGTGGGTGGAAGCTTTTCGGTCCCTGGCTTAGTCTGATTTTGGCCCACAATAGAGGGATTGCGACAGCCTTCCAAAAAGGGACTGCACAATACTAAAGGAATCAATAAACCTAAGATATTTGCCCGAGCCTTACATTTCATCGATAATACTCCATGAAATTTGGAATCTTTATCGGAACAAAGGCTCGCAGACTTTAATGGAACTGCTTTTATTCATAAAAAAGAAGGGGTTTGGTACAGGATGTTACTTTACGTAAATTTGTGAAACATTGTTCGCAAAGTAACGCAGCCAATCGTATTCCTTAAAGACAATCCTGTGAGCATAGGGAGATTCTTCGCCCTTCTGAGAAAGATCGTAATCATACGTGGGGCCATTTTCGTCGGCATAGATGGAATCACGAATGTAGAAGCTTCCTTTTTGCGAAACACATCCTCCCCCGCGTGCATAAGTCCCTTCAATTTTTGACTTTGCTTCTTTCGCGCGCAAAGCTCTGGTTTGATAATATTCAATTTCGCCGGGCGTTTTTGCTTCTCTTGCAAGCCTTTCAAATTCTTCAGCACGTTCTTGAATGCGCTTGCGGAAACGCTGGGTATAAGCGCAGTTTTGAGTATCCATTTCATCGTTGAATCCGACGATAAACACGGAGTGCCAGTAGCCATTTTGGTTGTAGATGACTTGCACAGGAGCTTTCCTTGAAGTGAGTGCAGACTTCACTTTTTCAACAATATTTTCAGGTGCCACACCAATATTCCACTGATTCTTTGCGGGATCTTCAAACAGGACTTCACGCTCGAACTCTGGCAAATCGACAAAACCGGATTCAACCTTCTCTAATTGATTGATCCAATTAAAATCTTCGCCATATGTGGCATTTTTTGCATTTGGCTCTGCGGGAACCTGATTTTCGTCACTGACCGTCCCGGTAAACCAACCTTTGGTAAACCGATAGGCGGAATTCAGAACACTCTTTTGGCCCCCTCGATTGAAGAGGTAAATGGCATCGGTTCGCCAATTTTCAAGCCCCGTTTCGTTTTCTTCGATGCCTGCCATGTTCATAACGTAACGCTCGCTTAAATCGAGAGGTCCTTCTGAACTGCGCGAGACTCCCGGATTTAACTTTGCAAGCCACCATTCTGCAATACCTGTTATCGACATATAAAGGCAGCTGCCGGCATCTCCCTGATCGGGGGATGCGAGAACAAAGGGCACAAGTTCATCGAATCCACCCAATTTGAGTGGGGCAGGACTTTGTTCAAAATTTCCACGCACTGCTGGGCGAAAGGGCTGAGAAAATCGCTTCGCCTGGGAAGCGGATTGTTCCCAGGAATCTTTTTTCACTCCGGGAAAATCACTTCTGAGAGACTGCGCTTGGGAAGTTTGACTTCCGAAAGCTGACAACAAAAGAATACTGAGCATGACATTTGATTGCACTTTAAAGGGCATTTCGCTTACTCCTCGTTTGACTTAGAACGCGGGACTTCTGATTTGAATTGGATGAGCAATTTCTGTCGTAGCGGATCGAGAACCAACACTCAAGTCTGGGCTGTGTTTTTAGTTTGAATTTTTGCGAAAGTCTGAAATTGGGAACTTATTTTAAAAATCAAAGTCAACTCAAAATATCGTAACAGTGTTTTTGGATGCGGTTTATGTGCAGTTTAACTCGCCGAAATTAAACAATGTATAAGCATTTTCTTATCTTTTTTCATATTTGGTACGATTGAACTTCTAACAAAGAGGGAGTCGATTGGACTTTCCTGATTGTTAGCAGACGGCATCATTTGGAGGAAAATGCCATGAAGATAGTGCGAACTTTTGGTCTTGCTTCGAAATCTGTAGCTCGTAAGTCTGGTTTTGCATTGACGGGGATCCTTTTCGCACTTTCTTCTTGCGGAGATAAATCGGCCTTTACGGAGCAGTCTAATTCCGTTCATGCCGGCTCGCTTGGAAAGAACAGAGGGCGAGATTCCACCGATCAAAACGGACGTTCTGCTTCTGCAGCCACTGAAAAGTCTGCGGCGAATCCGGTGGGGGGCGATGAAGGAGAACTTACTCCTGAAAGCGTCCTTCCGGAGTCTCGCGGCACAAGTGATTCGGTCGCTGGCGAGTCACAAATTGTGGCGGCCGTGCATCGAGTCGCCTCTGCGGTTATTGCAGCGGTGTCGGTGCCCTCGATGGATTCCGTGCCCTCGAACATTCCAGACGATCGTGGCATCGCAATCGAAACACATTCCGAATCCAGTGCTCCCATTTTGGGAATTGAAGGAAGCTATGTGGCCGCTCGCCCTTCCTCTTCTGCTGATTCTAGCGCGCAATCTCCTGTGAGTGCCGTTGTACATCCTGATCCGCCGTCAAATGTGATTTTTCCGGAGGCTCCTTCTCCGCAGTTGACAGCACCACCCCCCGTGGAACCCATTGCTGCTGCGCCAATGCCCGTTGAGCCCATCGCGGTTGTTGATACTCCTGTAGCGCCCATTGCTGCTGCGCCAATGCCCGTTGAGCCCATCGCTTTACTCCCTGAGCCTGTGGAGCCGATTGCGGTTGCGCCTGCACCCATTGCTTCGATTCCCGAACCACAAGAGCCGGCACCGGCACCCATTGCTTCGATTCCCGAACCACAAGAGCCAGCGCCTGCACCCATTGCTTCGATTCCCGAACCACAAGAGCCAGCGCCCGTCGTTATCATGCCAGCACCAGCGCCCGTTGTTACCTTGCCAGCACCAGCACCGGCACCCGTTGTTACCTTGCCAGCACCAGCACCAGCGCCCGTCGTTACCTTGCCAGCACCAGCACCAGCGCCCGTCGTTACCTTGCCAGCACCAGCACCAGCGCCCGTCGTTACCTTGCCAGCACCAGCACCAGCACCAGCGCCCGTCGTAGTTGTCGCTCCGACTCCAATTCCTAAACCTAACCCTGCAATTCCATATGTTCCTGAAGGAAAGGCGCTCATGAAGATTGAAGTCGTTCAGCTTGAAAGCAATGCTTGGTTCAAGAACTGCATGACGATTTCTCTCAATGGAAAAGATACGGTTGTGGGATGCAACAAAGACACTGCAAAAATTGGGAGCGCAGTGTACTTACTTGCAGACAAACCCCCATTTTGCAATAAGTTGAAAATTGCCATAGACACCTATCACAATCAGGGTAACAACTGTTCACAACGAGCTGCAAAAGGGCTTAATTGTAACGGTCCTTACCCACTGACTCCCACCCTCACAAGAACACCTTCGTTAGAATCCGGGAAACCATTTTTTCAGATTCTAAGCGAGGAAAATATAGACAAGCGGTCGCCCCTGATTCGTTGGAAAACGGACTTTCATGGACTCAAGTATGACATGGATATCTTTACAGCAGGCGGAGAAAACAATTGGTTGAGAGTGTTTTTCGAAGATCTTTCTTTGAATGATATCGACACTGCAAAGAAAAATCCTTCAAAGTCATCAGGCGTGAACTTTGGAGACTATATCGTCGATATCAAAGGTGAAGGCGTAAAGTTCACAATAGAGGGAAGTGGACTGAGCTGCCAAAAGTAACCTGATTCGAACGCAAATACTTAGAAGCGCCTTTAAACTTACTCGAAGTTAAGGGCGCTTTTTTGTGCAATGAAATACAAAGGCAGGAGGAAGATTCCTGACTTCGAAGCCCATGTGTTCCACACGAAAATGTTTTGCAAACCAAGAATAAGTAAACGGCGTGTACTGAAATGCGATAAATAAGCCATCGGGTCGCAAGGACTGTGCAACCTCCTTGATGATGGCATCGGATTTTTCAGATCCGAGCGACGCAAAAGGGAGCCCGCTCAAAACAGCATCTGCACCCTGCGGCCAGATTTCTTTTAAGAGACTGCTTAAGCGAGAAGCATCGGCCTGAAGAATTTGTACCTTTTCCTTTCCTTGGTACCTTTTTTCGAGCTTATGAAATGCTGTTTCTTCATTTTCAAGTGCAATTAAAAGTGAGTTCGAGGATTTTTTTGCAACCAATGCATCGGTGATGGGGCCCGTTCCTGCGCCCAGTTCGACAATGCATTCTGACTGATTGAAATTGATAGGCGCAATCATGCGTTTTGCAAGGTACGAAGATGAAGGCGCAATGGCCCCAATTTCGCCGGGATTTCGAATGAAGCGTTGAATCGTATGTAAAAAGCTATTTGAGCTCAATGCAACCTCATGCTGCCGTGGACGATATGTTTTGCTTCTTCTTTCTCATCAGACAGCCAAAGGAGCAAGGGTAGGCCAAATGGAGGGGGGGCTGTCAAG
Source organism: Silvanigrellaceae bacterium (assembly GCA_044237915.1). Classification (GTDB taxonomy): domain Bacteria; phylum Bdellovibrionota_B; class Oligoflexia; order Silvanigrellales; family Silvanigrellaceae; genus JBIIEI01. The sequence goes on from JBIIEI010000081.1 coordinate 8,219, forward strand.
GAATGGAGGACCGATGGAAAAGATTCGCTGTGAAGATTTTTTTTCTATTTTCTCCTTGGTGTAGCTATTTATTGATCTGGCCGTAGAGCCATGTATGATGCCGCTACTTTGGTCGACTGTGACCTTGTTTGGTATTCGACATGGGGCTGTATATGAGAAAGAGTGCGAGCGTCTTGATGGCTGTAATCACTGGATTTTTGTTGTCTTCAACCGCGCCCAGTTTCGCTCGTGAAAAGCCTCGAACGCCCCCTATTGGCTTTTTACTTGCCATTGGGGGAGGAGCAAGCGCAGGCCTCAAGGGCCCTTTGAAACCTGCCTTGCATGACCTTCACAAGATGGCGCTGACTCAATTGCAAAAACAAAGGGCGGCCGGAGCCCGAGTGGGCGAAAAAGCGTGTTTCCTTGACTATCACCCAGACAGTCCTGAAACCCAAGAAACGATTCAATTTTCAAAACAGTTTTTTATGCAAGCCGGCCTCAAAGCCGAAAATTTTTCAAGCTATATTATCGACACGACTGCAAAAGCAAACGACTTTGAAATGGCGACAAAGATGGGTCGAGAATGTGGACTTCTTTTTGTCCCTGGAGGCGATCAAACAGAAATGCGCAATCTCTGGAGCAGGACCAGACTGCAGCGCGCGCTCGTCTCGATCCTTAAAAATGGGGGGGGCCTCATGGGCAAGAGTGCAGGGGCTGCGATTCAAGGTTCGTTGAACTATTTTCCCAGGCTTGATTCAGAGACAACCGCAGGCTCTTTATTAAAAAGAATTTCTTTGCATGAAGATGAAATGGAAACCGATTTTCTGACAGGCCCTCTTTCTGCAAAGGGTTTACCCCGGATCTATATCGAAACACATGCGGGCGATAGAGAGCGCACAGGGCGGGCATTGGCACTCTTGTCGTACTGGGAAGAAACTAAACCCTATCCTGAAAAGCGGGCCATCGGAATTGCAGTCGATAGCGACACAGGCGTGCTTATTTCCTATGATTCCTCACTGGAGAGATGGACAGCTGAAGTCGGAGGTGCTCGGGTTGCTGAGTTTTTGGTGCCTCGATCGACCTCGCGGTCCTTTCTGACGACAAATGGACAGGCAAGCTACTCAGATGTGAATTCAACCGTTTTGCTGGCCAAAGAAAAGCTTGCTTTGCCAAGTTTTATCGGGAAAAAGCGTTTTGCGCAAAAATCCCATGTTCCTTTAAACGCATTCATTCAAAAAGATAAAAGCAGTTCTAAAGTCGAAATAAGTTCTTTTTATGGCGATGAAAGTGGCTGTTACTCTCGCTTGCCTGAAACAATTTCAGGAGAAGATTTCTTAGACATGGACCGTGCCAGTTCCATCTCATTTTCGGCTTGGGATGAAGAACTCAAGATCGAGCGTGCCATGGAAGAAGTGGAGTCTGCCTTTATATCTGGAAATCTTAGGGAAAAAAGAGGCACAGGCTGTGGATATTGGCTGGCCCATTCCTTCGATCCCGATTTTGGTCAACCTGAAAATAGGCTCAATGCTCAACGCTATGCTTTGGCTGGGCCAACAACCACATTTTCTGTGTCTCTCCCAAAATCGATGCGCGCTCGAAAGTCGAGCGAAGGATTTGTAACGTTTGAAGAGCAGACTGAAAACGGTTCTTCGTTGCTGATTTTAGACGTGAAATTCGCTTCAGACAAAAAACGTGGAACCTATATTTATACGGAATCAGGAGCCACAAAGCCCGTTCAAGTGGGCGGATGGAAAAATGGACGGGCGCATCTTCTCGTGTCCGGAGCGCGATTTCAAATCGAGACTGGCATTGTCGAACCTTAAGTTGCGGGGTTACAGATGACATACGATAGCAATTCCCCTTCCCAAAGATCTTCGCCTGCCCTGGGTGCCAGGTTGGTTGTTATTGGAGGTGGAAATATTCCACATTCCATCACCTCTGAAATTTTGGGGCTGGCAAACGGAACAGCAAGCAAAATTATTGTTTGTCCCCTAGCCAGCGCATTTGAAGGCACAGGAAAGCTTGTTGCAGATGAACTTTTTTCCAAACGCCATGGCTGCCCGAACGTGGAAATTTTCGACTTTGAGCGCCCACTCGATGCAACTCAAAATATAGAAAAAACCAATATCGAACGGATGAGAGCTTTTGCAAATTCAAAAGAGGCTTGTCAGATCTTTGAAGTTTGCGATGTCTTTTTCTTTACGGGCGGAGATCAAAGAGTGTTGTTACGTGCTTTAAAGGGGACTGAATTTGAAAAGTCTCTTTACCAAGCATGGTCTAAAGGAAAAATAGTTGTTGCCGGTACCTCTGCAGGGTTGCAAGTCATGAGCGAATTCGCGTTGACAGGTGATTTTTACGATGTTCCTGCCGACACAACAGAAGATGCCCCAGAGACCAGGTATGGAAAAATTGCGTGCAAAAGTGTCGAAACCGTTGCAGGATTTGGACTCGTTAAAAAGGTGATTTTTGATCAGCATTTTATAGTGCGGCAAAGGCAAAATCGCCTGATTTCGGCGGTGCTTGATCGCCCAGGCTGCATTGGCCTCGGCGTCGATGAAGGAACGGCCCTTGTTTTTCAGGGACAAAGCGAGACGTACACACGGCCTCGCGTTGTGGGCGACGGAGGGGTTTTTTATGTGGATTCCTCAAGAGCGCGCGTAGGAATGTCGAAGAATGGTTCTTTAAATGTTGTTTCGGATTTGCATTGTGGTCTTGTTTTTGAAGGCGCAAGTTTCCCTATCCCTGTGCAGCTCGGATAGGTCGGGAGTACAAAAAAATGAAAATCTCGTTCATTAAAGTTTCGCTGGTTCCTGTTTTTCTGTGGTGTAATGCTGCACTGAATATCCAAATTGCAGAGGCTCAAACATCAGAAAAAACGTTCCGAATTGCAAACAGCAAAGAGGTTGAGTCCCTCGACCCCGCTTTTGTCGATGGGGGAGGTTCTGAACTCGTTGCCCGTGGATTGTACGAAGGTTTAACCACTTCTCATCCAAAAACTGCGGAACCTGTTGCAGGGGTTGCAAAAAGTTGGACGGTTTCGAAGGATGGACTCACCTATTCGTTTCAGTTGCGAGAAGACATGCGCTGGTCGAATGGAGAAAAAGTAACATCCGCAGATTTTCTCTTTGCCTGGAAAAGAATGCTTGATCCGGAAACGGGAGCCTATTACGCTGCAAAGTTTGACGATATCAAAGGTGCAAAAGCCTATCGAAAAGCGAAAGCTGGAGCAGCACGGGATTTTAATGCGGTGGGTATCAAGTGCCCCGACGCACAGTCTATCGTTGTTACATTAGATAAGCCTGTTCCGTATTTTTTAGAGCTGCTCGCGTCGTCTGCCTTTTACCCCGTACCGAAATCTGTTGTTGAAAAATTAGGCAAAAATTGGGCCCGCGCCGAAAATATTGTCAACAATGGCCCGTTTTTGCTGGCGAGCTGGAAGCTTAAAGACAGACTGACTCTGACTAAAAATCCGCAATATTACGATGCAAAGAATGTTAAACTTGATAAGATTGTTGTTTTTCCAATCGAGCAAGATAAAACCGCATTGAATATGTACAATGCTGGTGAAGTCGATTGGATCCGAAGGCTTCCCATGGGAAGTGTTCATGCATTGGCAGGCAACCGCGAATTGCACGTCAATAAGCTGTTGCGCACAGTATATTTGCGTCTCAATACAACGCGCGTTCCGTTAAAGGACGCGAAGGTCCGGCGTGCTATTTCCATGGCAATCGACAGAAAAACCTTGGTTGAAAAGGTCGTTAAAGAAGGTCAGTCGCCTGCGCTTTCTTTTGTGACGCCGGGCCTGAAGGACTATGCTCAGAATGACCTTATTCGCGAGGATGTTCTTGAAGCGCAAAAGCTTCTTGCTGAAGCCGGATTTCCGGCAGGCAAAGGTTTTCCGGAACTCACCATCCTTCACACTCCCGATGAACTTTCGAAAAGAGTTTTAACCGGAGTGAGTGTCATGCTCAAAAAGAACCTCAACATCAATGTGTCGCCGAAGGGTCAAGAGCGTGGTATTTTTTACGATGCATTGGATGCCCTCAAGTATGATATTGCGCGCTCTGATTGGTCTGCAAGCTTTCTCGATCCAAAGTCGTTTGTCGATAAGTTCACATCCGATAATATCTACCAAAACCTCACCGGATATGCTTCACCCGAGTTTGATGAATTATTGACTCGCAGCGCACAGGCAAAAGATCCTGCAGAAAGACTTGCACTCCTTGCGAAGGCAGAGGAAAAACTCGTTGCAATGGATGCTCCGATTGTTCCACTCTATTTTGACGTTGCAGCACAAATGTGGAAATCCTCTGTTAGCGGTTTGCATGAAAATCTTCTGGATATTCACCCCCTAAAATCCATTGACATTGATGAAAAAATGGCAAAAAAATAGTCGTTCTATGGGTAAGTTTTTGTGCAGGGTAATATAGCCATGTTGAAGTATATCTTCAAAAGAATTTTGAGTTCTCTGCCTTTGATTTTCGTTGTTTTAAGTCTCAGCTTTTTTCTGGTGAGGGCTGCACCCGGAAGTCCTTTGGATAAAGATGCCGAACTGCCCCCTGAAGTAAAGGAAAGCTTAGCCAAACAATATGGCTTAGACCAGCCCCTGCATATCCAGTATTTTCGCTTTTTGGGAAATGCAGTGCGCGGTGATTTCGGCAGATCCTACATTTACAAAGATCGCGAGGTCTCAGAAATCATCCGAGATGCATTCCCTGTTTCTGCAACGTTAGGTGCACTTTCAATGACTCTTGCGCTTATCGTGGGCATCCTTTTTGGGGTTATAAGTGCACTGCGGCAAAATTCCTGGGTCGATCACTTTATCATGACAACGGTTTTGTTTGGAAAAAGCATTCCTCCCATGGTGCTTGCTCCCGTGTTTATTGCCGCATTTGCCATTGCACTTCCGTGGGTTCCCGTTGCCGGTTGGGAACAGGGAGGCTTTAAAGATATGATTGGGCCCGTTCTTTGTCTTGGTCTCTATGATGTGGCTGCAATTTCACGGCTCACCCGAGGATCGATGCTTGAAGTCATTCGCCAGAAATACATTGTGACGTTGCGCGCCAAAGGGACTTCAGAATTTCGCATTACTTTTATGCATGCCCTCAGGGAAGCCATCATGCCACTTGTGACTTATTTAGGACCCACGCTCTCTTCGTTGCTCGTTGGAACTGTGGTGATCGAACAGGTCTTTAATATTCCGGGCCTCGGACGTTACCTTGTGAGTTCTGCCTTAAATCGAGATTACACGTTGTTTTTGGGAATTGTAACCTTAGCAAGTGCGCTTCTTGTGACGTTTAATATGTTCAGTGACATTCTGTTGGGCCTTTTGGATCCTCGGATCCGTTTGAAGTGAAATGCGGAAAAGAGGATTTCGATGTTTGACTTAAAGCAGTGGTACAAATCGGCAACCAGCGCCGCTTTTCTTTCGGAAGAACTCGAAAGGAAATCTGAGGAAGCTCCAGAAGTCGCGGGAAAAAGTCTGACGAGCGAAGCATGGCGTCGCTTAAAAAAGAATCGGATGGCACTGGCGGCCATGATCTATTTGGCGGCAATTGTGATTCTGTGTTTCACTGCGCAATGGATCATCCCATTTTCATGGGATGAAGTGAATTTTGTGACAGAAGCAGAAGCTCCTTCGAATATTCATTGGTTTGGCACCGATGAACTCGGCCGAGATCTCCTTGCACGCGTGCTTTATGGGGGCAGGGTTTCCTTGAGTGTGGGCTTTGTCACCGCTTTGATTTCAATGGTGATTGGTGTCAGCTACGGTGCCATCGCCGGCTATGTGGGAGGAGCTCGCGACCGCTGGATGATGCGTGTTGTGGATGTTCTTTATGCACTTCCTTCCTATTTTATTCTGCTCCTCGTCATGGTTTTCTTTTCTATCAATAGCATTTATTTGCTCTTTTTATTCTTGGCTGCGTTTCAATGGCTGGGCATGGCCAGAATCGTCAGAGGACAAATCCTCTCTTTAAAGGAACGCGATTTTGTGACAGCTTTGCGTTCTTGTGGCGCATCACCCGCGCGCATCGTCTTTTTGCATTTGATTCCAAACTGCCTGGGGGTCATCTGCGTTTATGCCACACTAACCGTTCCAGGAATTATTCTTCAAGAAGCCTTTTTGAGCTTTATCGGCATCTCTTTTGAAGTCCGGGGAAGCGATGGTGTGATGAAGCCCATTGCCAGTTGGGGAACACTGATTTCTGAGGGCGCAAAGGTGGTTGACACCGCTCCCTGGTTGTTACTTTATCCCGCCCTCTTTTTTTCATTGACACTCCTGGCCATCAATTTTTTAGGTGATGGGCTGCGAGATGCCTTTGACCCGAACATGAAAGTTTAACAATGGAAGAATCGCTTTTAAGCATCAACAAGTTGGTTGCGGGCTTTTCGACTTCAGAAGGGCCGCTGGAAGTTGTGAAGGGTGCAAGTTTTGAAGTTCGAAAAGGCGAAGCCGTCGGCATTGTGGGAGAGTCGGGATGCGGAAAAACTTTCACAGGGCTTTCGCTGATGGGTTTGTTACCTTCGCAGGGGCGCATTTTTTCAGGAGACATCCATTTTGAAGGGCGTTCGGTAAGAGCTTTTGATAACAGCGAACTTCAGCGCTTTCGGGGTAAGGAAGTCAGCATGATATTCCAAGACCCCATGTCATCGCTGAGTCCGTTTTACAGCGTAGGGCATCAAATAGAGGAAGCCCTGAGCGCTCATCAAGTGCTTTCGAAACAAGAAAAAAGATCAAAGATGTTGGCTCTCATGCAAGAGGTGGGAATCTCTGATCCTGAAGTGCGCAGTCGATCTTACCCGCACCAATATTCAGGAGGGATGAGGCAGCGCATCATGATCGCCATGGCTCTCGCCAATCATCCTAAACTCCTCATTGCCGATGAACCTACAACAGCGCTCGATGTTACCATTCAAGCTCAAATTCTAAAACTCATTGCAGAGCGTCGTAAAGAACGAAACATGTCGTTGCTTCTCGTGTCCCATGATTGGGGGGTGGTTTCTGCTCTGTGCGATCGTGTTCTAGTGATGTATGCCGGACGCATTGTTGAAGAAGGCACGGTGGATTTTCTTTATAAACACGCAAGTCATCCTTACACTCAAGGCTTGTTACGTTCTGTTCCGCACTGGGAGCCACGCAGTGCATCGAAGCTTGCCGTTATTCCAGGATCTCCACCTGTTCCCGGAGCACTTAAACAAGGCTGTTCCTTTGCTCCACGTTGCACGTTTGTTACTGAAGATTGCAAAAAAGTGGTTCCGTCTCAAAAATTAAGTGAGAATGGGCATAAATATCAATGCATATTGTGATGGAAAAAGAGGGAACCCCCGCATGAGTCTTCTCGAAGTCGAAAATCTTGTGCTCTCTTTTCCAGTGGGGCACGGAAGGCCGGTTGCAGCGGTCAACGATGTTTCTTTTGTTTTGGAAGAAGGCAAAACATTGGGGCTTGTGGGTGAATCAGGCTGCGGCAAGAGCACCTTGGCCCGTACTCTGTTACGTTTATACACCCCTTCAAGCGGAAAGATTCGACTCGAAGGTCAGAATTTATTGGCGGCTAAAGGCATGCAATTGCAGAACCTGCGGCGAATGATTCAGATGGTATTTCAAGATCCGTTTTCGAGCCTCGATCCGAGGCAAACGGTGGGTGATGCCATCATGGAACCCATGAAGATTTTTAAGCTTTGCGAAACATCTGCTGAGTATGAAAAACGTTGCGCGGGTTTATTCGATATTGTGGGACTTTCACAGCGCCACATACGTCGGTTTCCCCATGAATTTTCAGGTGGGCAGCTGCAAAGAGTGGGCATTGCAAGGGCGCTTTCGCTTTCTCCAAAAATTATCGTGGCCGACGAACCTGTGTCTGCGCTGGATGTCTCAATACAGGCACAAATTTTAAATCTGTTTCAAGATCTACAGCGAGAAATGAATTTGGCACTTATTTTTATTTCTCATGACCTTGCGCTCATAAGGCATATGTCGGACGATATTGCGGTGATGTATAAAGGTGAATTTGTAGAGTACGGAAATGGTGAACAGGTGTGTACTCACCCCGGGCACGACTATACGAAGATGCTTATTGGGAGTATTCCGAGTCGGATGGGATGTCGTCATTAAGTTTAAAAACCGAACCGGCGCAAGGGTGAAAGAACGAGAACTCTTTGCTGCAGTTAGATTTTCTGCAGCGTCTCTTCCAGTTCCAGCAAGAAGACTGATGTTCACTGTTCCAACGCCTCCTGTGCGGAGAGCAGCGGTTAAAATATGCAGCATGACAAATTTCCAAATATCATGTCGTTTATTTGAAAAGTAAATCCACTCATTGCATTTTTCGGACGGCAAGTTTTTGCAAGTTACAGTTGGGTTTGCAGCCTTTGGAAGGTCTTATTCACACAAGCTGAGTAATCACAAGGGCTGTCAATATTTCTGCGAGGGCGCATTTCTCTTTCCCTTTCACTGCTAATCTTTAAGAAGTCACACACGGACAGATATGGCAGGCTCGTCACATGTTCAAAGTCAAATCAACGAGGAAACCGCAGTCATACACTTCAGGCTTGGTAAAGTGGTACAATTCACTCAGATTTCGGCTTTTTTTTCTTTTTAGTTCATTTCTTTGCTTTGCTGTCTCGGTGGTCACTTGGCAAAATAATTCCATCTTTCGAGACATCTTGGATAAACAAATTCAAGAAGACCTCTTGGTGATGGTCCAACGCTCCAGCAGCACCATCGATTCTTTTTTTGAAGTTTGGCGTAGTTTACTTCATGCATTGATGCACAATTTTGATCAAAACAATCTTGGAAATTTTGAGAAACAAGTCAGTGCCATTCTTTCCTCCAATAAGGAAGTGGTCAGCATCGAGATCCTCAAGATTCGAACTGGAAGTGAGCCTCAATCGCTGGTTTTTCGTCTCACTCCCTACGTGGATTCCCCGCTTTTTCAAGGCTACAATTCTGCGCAACTCTCAAAGGATTTACGCGTCTTTTCTTTGAGTAAATTTGATTCCGTTGAGAAGCGACAAAAAATTGCGTCAAAAAATTCGGATGTCTATTCTCCTCTTTTGAAGAGAGAGAAACGCATTCTCGTTCTGAGAGTTCCTTTCGTCCTTGAAAAACAAGATGTCTCATTTCACGTTTTTTTGAGCGTATGGAATGACAGAACCAGGGCCGCACTAGGTGCATCTAAAGATGTTAAAAGCATTCTTATTGAACGCTCAGGAGCTCCTGTTCTCACTTCTGAAATTGCAGGAAAATCCATTGGAGTATCGAGTTTTGCAGGCTCTGAAGCTTTCCGCGACTTGATGCAATCTGCAAGCTCTTTTGGTCAGAAACTGGAAACAACCCAAGAAGGTCGCATCATTATGCGTTCTTTTTCCATGTTACGGGATCAAGAGCTCGCGGTGGTGATGGAGCGAGATACCACCTTTGCCTATAAAGAACTCGATTGGCGCGTGCGTAAAATTTCCCTTTTTGCTTGGATTATCATCATTGCGGGAACACTTGCCGTCTATCCCGCTATGGGTGGGGCGACAAGGCACATTTTTAAGACTGTCGATGCCACGCGTTCCATTGCATCGGGTGAATTTAGTGTGCGGGTCGTTCAAGGCAAGAAAGATGAAATCGGCCTGCTCGGGCATGCAGTCAATCACATGGCAGATCAAATTCACAAACTCTTTTTGTTTCGAGAGCAAGCGGCACGCCTTGAAAAAGAGCTGATCACTGCACAAGCTGTTCAGCGCACGCTCCTTCCAAAACGGATTTCGAATGCTCACCCCATTATTGCAAAAGGTTACTACCGATCTGCGTCGGAGTGTGCTGGGGATTGGTGGAATTGTTTTTATCTTGATGAAAAACGGACCCTCGTGGTGATTGCGGATGCAACGGGACACGGGGCCCATGCAGCGCTGATCGTTGCTATCGCCTATGGTTTTTTTGAAGAATATGTGCGCAGTATTCGAGAAGGAAGAAGAGAAATAGAGACTCTACCCGAAGTCTTTACACGGTTTAACAGTGCCCTGCTGGATTCTGGAGGTGGGCAGAGTACGATGACTTTGTTTGCGATGGTTGTAAACAGCGATCTTCAAGAGATTGAATATTGCAATGGAGGGCATCTGTCCCCCATGCATCTTTCGGCTCCAAAGTTGCAAGACGTGAATGGAGAGCAGAAATTAACGGTTCAATCTCGTTCTATGTTGGGCAGCGGTTCTGTGCTTGGAATGGGCGACAATCCAAAGTTTGAAACGCGAAAGCAGCCGTTTTCGCCTGGAGACAGAATTGTTCTATATACCGACGGATTGATTGAGTGTGAGAGTGTACAAAAAACGGTCATTTCTCCGAAACAACTGCGGAATAAATTGGTCGGTTTTGCTCAAGATGAATCGACAATTTTTGTGACCACATTTATAGATTTTGTAACCTCTCATTTTGGCAATTTGTCGTTGAATGACGATGTTACTTTTGTTGTGGTTGAATTCAATCCACATTATGAGGCGAATTCTGAGAATCTTGTTTTGGCTGCTCCCCCTGGGGTGAATGAGAGTCAAGCATGAATGGATGGAATTTATCTCAAGTTGGCCTGTGGATTCTCCTTGCAGTGTGTTGCTATTTCTACTTTACAGACAACGAAATTACGAAAGAAAATGTTGTCATCGGGAAGTTAACCGCTTTACAAGGCACCGTTCAATTTCGACTTCCCAATGTTATTTTGTGGCACAGCGCCAAGGTCGGTTTGCAGCTGACCGAAAAATCTATTGTATCGACGCGTCATAAGGCAAGTGCCGAGATCATGCTCAAGGGAGGTCGGATCATTCGCATTGGGCCCAATACTCAGATTGCGTTAAGCTCCAGCCAAAATAAAGACAGCGATTATTTGGTGAATGTTCTTCATGGCAATATCACACTGGTTGCTAAAAAACGGGAAGAGCCACCTCGCACGGGTAAATCTTTTCCAAGCAGAACTTTTTCTGCTTTCCTTGACACACTGCGTAGCAAAGAACCCACTCAAACCGTGCAGGTCGGAGATAAAAAGGCAATTTTGACAGACAGTGCCGCTGAAGTCTCGGTTTCAAATCCATCAAATGGTGCCTCTCAAATAAAAGTACTTGCAGGGGAAATTTCGATTGCTGAGGGAAACACCCTTCTGACAGCCACGCCCGCATCCACGGCAGAAAAGCAAGTTCCATTGGAACCAGAAATTGAAGAGGTGGTGGCTGAGCAAAAGCTCTTTGAACAGGCTCAAAACCAGCGCAGTAAAGACGCACTTTTAAATGCCTTGGACAAAATTCCAGTAGAAACAAAATCGTTCTTTTTTTCGGGTTCATCAAAATCTGGAAGAATTCCAGTCTTAAGAGTAAATTTTGATTTTCCCAATCTAACCGCTCTCGAAACAGAACATTACAAATTTGTTGCACAACTTTCTACTCAAACCGCATCTGTGGAAATTGTTCTAGACTTGTCGAAAAAAAGTTCGACAACTTATGCACTCGATGTGACGCCTGAAATCTACGAGAAGCTCAAGTCGAAAAACTCGGCCATGAACACATTTGTTTTAAAATTTGGCTTTTCGAATAAAGACCAAGAGGTGTTTTTTCATCAAAAAAAGAGAAATATTCAGCTCCTTTTGATTGATGACATTTCAACTGAAGAATTTGAGGTGAGTGTCTGGAAGCCCTTGTTAACACGCAATGCAGCTGAGACATGGATTGAGAATCGAAAAGGAACTAGAAATGATAGAGTTGTAATTAGAATAAAGGACCGGAAAAATTTACGTGGCCTTCTTTCGAGGTTGTCCCAGTCAGGAGATATTTTTATTACACAAAAACCTTTTCAACTGAATGAAGAGGGAATGAATTTTGTACACAATGGCAAATTACTCGGTCAAATTTCATATGCTGAGAAGAATAAGTCGCTTCTCGATGGCCTTTTCAATTATTTTAATGCCGATTTTGCATTTGGCGGGCTTCCAGGCTCATTTATTTCAATTGAAGAGTTTTTGAAGGACTTCAGAGACACTACAGCTGCAGGAATTCCTTACAATTCTGTGTTTGCTGCGACAAAGAAAAAACTGGTACGCATCGATACAAAAATTTTGAATGACAATGCTAAAATTTTTTCGCTCTTAGGAAACAATGTCATGGGCTATCTTAAAAGCGAGTCTAATGCCTACTATACAAGGATAAAGAGTGAAGAATGATGAATTGTGTTAGCTTTCACATAGCACTTTTGATATTGATTTCACTTTTGCCGAGTCTTGGATGGGCGAAAGATGTGAACTCGGAGTCTGTTACCTCAAAACTAACGCTCGAAATAAATTATCCTAAAACGACTTGCAAGAAGCCAGAAGTTCTTGCTTTGATTCAAAATAGATTTCGAAAAAGTTGTCCTTTAATTGGCAAAAAATTCTTAGTTGGAAAAGGGCCGTGGGGATTTGGAATTTTTGATCAATTCAGTTGCGGTGAGGACAAAGATAACAAGGAACTTCAAAAATATGAACAGGGTACATGGCAGCTTCAAATTCGATTGAGTTCAACTTACGTGTATTTTACACTTTTTCAGTATGTAAAAAATTCTACAAGTACCAAATTAAGGCCAGAAGTGAGTCTGTATTTTCTGCAGTCTCCCCACACTTTAAAGCTTCTCGAAGACGAAAAATTTATTTCTTTAATTGTTGCTGAGCTCTTGGATGAAATGCCGATGCAGGCTTTTACTCCTGGAGCGACTGGTGTTTTTCCCCGCCTTGAACCGAGTTTAGCGCCTCTGCAAAAACATTCTCTGCCCGAAAATTGGGAGAAGACTAAACTGGATTTTGATCCTGAATCAGAGGTGTGGCAGCCCTATGAAGGGCAAAAGGCAGACGCGTACCATCCCTCCTTTAAAGAGAGGGAGTGGATGGTGAATATAAAGGAACGTGGGTCGCTAAAGAATGCCATCCGCAGTATACGAGATCAGCACCTGCAAAAACTCATCGAAGGTTTCGAAGAATTAAGCATCAATGAAAGCGAAAAGGGCGCAGTAAAGTCAAGGAAATTGGACTTGCTGCAATTAGGCTGTTTAACACAAAGACAACTTCCCTTGGAAAAAAATGCGCAGGCTATCATACTGACAAAAAATGCAGACACGAAAAAACCAAGCCTCTATTCTAAACGATTTTTTTCACTTCTGGGTGGAGGTGCCCCCAAGATTCCAGGAACGAACTCTCGGAGTATTGGAAAAGTTTTAATCAGGAGCAGCCCATTGGTAGACAGTGCACTTCTTGTTGAAGGATCGTTACTGAATACGAAATACGATCTCAATTTAAAGAGCTCAGGGGAGCCTGACTCTTCTTCTGGTGAGCCGTTGGATTTTCTTTCCATGAATTTGTCTCGCATCAGGCTTTCCATTGGGCTAGGCGTCAAGCAACCCATTGGCCTTTTTACAGTCTTTGTTCAAGTCTATTGGTCTTATTTGCGGCAGAGTTTGACTTGGAACGCCAGTACAACCGAATTTGGTTTCAAAGATAGAATTGAATCATTGTGGGATATTTTCGGGGCGCGGGCTGGTCTTGAGTATTTTGCCAAAGAGTGGTCGATGCGCGTTACGGGACATGTGGACGCACGACTTGCTGGAGCTTCGGCCATGAGAACGGTGGGAGGGAATGTCGAGTGGGATTACGTTGTGGGACAATTTTTACCCGTATTTTTCGGTCCCCCAAGAGAGTTTCGAACACTCGTTCAACTTGGTGCAGAGAATATTCAGTTTACAGTTGTTTCAGAGAATATCGAAGTTGAAGAATTGAGATTAAATGCACGTGTTCCTGCTGCATGGATTGCTTTAGGATTTTGGATTTCATGGTAAAAAGGATGATTTTTGAGTATGATAAAGTTGTCTTTTAATCAATCTAAATTCGAATTTTTTTTGGCTTTTACCTGTTTTCTTCAAATGTCTTTGTTTGAAGTTTCTTTGGCAAAAGAAAACGCTGCGGCTTTGAAAATGGCGCTTTTTGAAATCGATCCACTTGGCAAGCTTCATCCTTTGCACTTCGAGCAAAAGAATCCAAACACCGCGCTTAAATTTTTAGAAGCGCGCTCGCTCTCAGTTCTTTTAAGCTTAAATCGTATTCCTCTTCAGAAGATTCACTTTGCGTTAGAAAAAAAAGAAGACTTCAATCACTTGAATCGACTTCGAAGAGCGGGAAAAGTCGACTTTATTGGGGTCGTGACCGAAAAGTTTAAATTGCGAGTATTTGGCGAAGATCAAGCTGGAGTATTGCAAGAAAAGACAGTTTTTCTTAAAAATAATGCAGCCTTAAATATTGAAATTATGAATTTACTACCTGAAATCCTGGGTTACCATGGTTACATCGTTGAACAAAATGGCGAGCTTCTCAAGGCTCGCATGATTGGAGCACCTTGTCAGGTCGGTTTCCAGAGCTACCTGCGCCCTGGAAAATTGGGAGTTTTTGAAGCACCTGCAAAGACAACGTCTCCACTTGCTTTGGTCGAATGCCGGGGCTCCGAAAAAGAAATCTCTCACTTTGAGATCTTGTTGCCTTCAGAACCGCCACGGTTCAAAATGAATGAGTTGCTTTGGTCACCACTTTAAGTGGCTCTTTACTCTTTGATCCCGTCAGCTCCCGATGTCGCCCCGTAGTTGACACCTTCAAGGTTGGTTCCTGCAGCGCCGCCGCTTTTGATGAACGTTACGTTGCTGAGCGCATGACCACTCGAAGTAGAGAGCCTGCCGCCCCCTCCGCCCCCTCCAGGTCCGCAGTTTGAGCAGGTTGCGTTTCCGCCATTGCCTCCTGAAGCATTCACAGTGACTAAAGACGAAGCATCGCTGTTTGCGCGAATCCAGATGCTTCCTCCCGAGCCTCCACCGCCGGCTCCATTCAACGCGCTCTGTTCCCCGTTCTCACCTTTAGCCTCGATGGTGCCTCCAGTACCCCTAAAGTCAACTACAAACGCAAAGATGATTCCACCCGCAATTCCACCTTTACCTGTATCCGAGGTCCCGCTGTCAGCCTGTCCTCCTCCCCCTCCTGCACCGGGCATCAATCGACGCCACAATGAAAAGTCGATCCAATTTCCAGGCATTCCGCGGTCTGTACTTGTCATTGCAGCATTGCCGTACCCACCGTATCCGCCGATGCCGCCATGCCCTCCACCACCGCCTCCAGCGTGTGGACTATTGCCTCCCCCCCCACTGGGCCCATAATTGCCGCGACCTTGTTTCGTATAAGAAAGACCCTGAATGCTTTCACCTTTAAAACCGCCTGTCACGGTGTCGTAGCTTGCTGTGCCGTCGCTATTGTTGGTAAAAACATTTCCACCACGCAACCCTTTGGCCGTTGCATTGATTGACCCGTTAACGGTCAGATCATCGTTAACAAAAAAGGCGATGACGCCCCCGGCCAAACCATCCCATGTTTGAGCAACGATACTGGCACCTGCGTTCACAGTGAGGTCGGTGTATTCTGGAACAGTGCAGGCCTGTGCTTTTTTTCCGGCTCCATCCGTGATGTAATTAAAACTTGGAACTCTATCGATAGAAAGTTGCCAAGTGGAGCCCACCTGCAAACTGCTTTGTACTTCAACAATTTCCCACTTGCTTGCATCGCCGGGTGGATAGGCGTTGTAAATGCGAGGCGTTTGTTCGCCTGAAGTCACAGTAAAGGCATCTTGCAATTGCAAAAGTAACATGCGCCGGCCAATGGGCTGCGAAACCCATGCACCTAAAATCACATTGCCACTTCCATCGATAGATTGCAGCGGAAAGCAATTATTAATATGTATGTTTGTTGAGATCGTGCGTGCTCCGTCCAGTCCGGTGCCGACGTCTTTTGAAATAACAATGGAAGTCGTAATTGTTGCGCTTCCCCCCGTGGCAGTTACAGTAAACGAGGGAGTAAAGGTGCCGTGTTGACTATGGTAAGGACGCCAAAGCACAGCACCCGTGCTTGCATCAACAGTGAGCCCCGTGGGACACAATGCAGAACAGGTGTAAGTTAAAGGATTGCTTTCCAGGTCGCTGCCACTGAGTGTAAACGATATTAAATCGTTTTCTATACCCGTGAGAGCTGCAATGGTCGAAAGAGTGGGCGCGGCATTTGTTGCATTTTGATATGTGATTCCCGTTGAACAGGCAGAAGCATTTCCAGAAATATCAGTGACCTTTGCATAGAAGGAAAGTGTTGTGCCACTGGGCACTGCGACTTGAAGTGCGACCAGCATGATCATGAACTAATGGGGAATCCCATCACGGCCCCGGAAGGAGGGAATGTGTAGGCAACAAAGCAAGGGTGTCCGAAGAAA
>JBIIEI010000006.1:0-93055 GCA_044237915.1 Silvanigrellaceae bacterium
ACCTCGATTTATTATAGAATTTTCAAAAACCTTTGCCAAGAAAACGTAACAGACATACAACAGCTCTACAGGCTGTCGGCTATGCTGCAAATCTTACCCACACTCCATTTCCCGCTGAACCAGTACACTTGACTGCTCAGACAGTGGCAAAACCAGTGTCAGATCCACTCGTGTTTCGTTACTGGAGTATGACGTCGTCAAAGCTCGGGCCAAGAGCTGTAAAATACAAAGTCCAGTCGTGCTCGGGTCAAGTCGCAAGCAAGGGCGAGGGAGCAGATTTTCTCCGCGACGCCATGTCTGAACATCTTTCCGAACGTGAAGGGTGCTTGGATTTTGCTGTGCAGTTCCAAACCGACGAACGCAGCATGCCCGTTGAAGATCCGTCAGTTGAATGGCGCGAAGATCGCTCTCCATTCATTCCGGTAGCGAAAATTACTTTTCCTGTGCAAACTTTCACCTCACCTGCGCAAAACGAATTTTGTGAAAATCTGTCTTTCACGCCTTGGCATTCGCTCACCTCTCACCGTCCGCTTGGGAATCTGAACAGAGCGCGCAAGATGGTTTACGAAGCCGTATCAGAAGCACGCCACGGCGATAACGCTGCTGAACGAAAAGAGCCAAATGGGAGCGAAGTATTTGAGTGAGCTTGGGGGTAAACCCAACAAACGTGCAACCAGCCGCCATTTCAGCAACTGGGTAGCCCTGGGCTCTTTGAAAGGGTCTCAGTTGCCGTCTCACTTGAATTTTAACTTAACAAGCACGTCCGTTCTCGATGGTTTGGTGGGCGCGCTGGTTGTATATTATCGATCGGTTGCGCCTTTTCCTGCGAGGATTTTGTCGCGAGATTTGGCTATTCGAGAAAACCGAGTGGCAGGATTTTGAGTGGAGTTGAGATGGATAACGTAACTTTTCTGTCGGCCCGGTGTCAGTTTATAAAAAGCTTCTGACAGCTCCGGATCGCAATCTAACGCCTCGATCAATTCTTTAGGCAACTCAATTTCAGTAGACTCTTTTGGAGGCTTGATGCCTGCTTCTGCATAGCCCATCGCTTCTTTTAAGTAGGAGGAGATGATGGGTTTCATCTCAGCAACGCGTGAATTGTCTGAAAAGCTGAATGTCCCCGCATGCGGGGTATTTGGACCCTGCTTTTCCAGCACACCTTTGGGGTCTTTCATCAAGGACGCGTTAAAAAAAACTGAGTCGAAACTCCGCACGGTGTGCACCTATAATTGCGATATTTCGATCCCCATGCACATAGCAAGGATGACCCCATTTCACGACCTCTACCAAGCCGACGTCAAGGCAAATACGGCGAAGCTCTTTGAGTCCGCTGTTCCATTTTTGAGTGGAACAGTCGGGTGTCGCAAAGCGATCACAACGCCCGCAGCCCTTGGAAAAGTAATCTTTAATATCCGTAATCATGGCGTCCTTATTTCTGTGATCAGAGTTCCCTTATTTCTGTGATCATAGCACCTCAAAAACTGACTTGCATGTTTTGGAAAAAAGTCGATGCGTGGTTCAAGCTCTTTGAATTTGTGATTTGATGAATCTGGAATATTCCCTTTCTCGATGGCTGTTGTTACCTACTGAGCACATTTTGTAGGCAAAGTGGTTGGAGTTTTGTCGGCTTTGCAGACAGGTAACATCGCTTTTTGAGTTTCCACCAGAGACAGAAATTCACTGAATGTCTCGTCGATAGGCTCACCACTGGCATCGATTAAACGACGAAATCGATACTCCGACTCCGCTCCCAGAATGAGGCTTTCACGACTGTATTCACCGTCAGCAACTTTTCTCATGGCAAACGTCAAGAGTTTAGAGGGGGGAATGTTTAAAGCAGGTAAACTACCGAGCTGAACCCTTGGGGTGACGACACCATAGCTGAAGTCTTTGTTGAACTGGGCGACATAAACAAGTTTTGCAAGTCGAGCGGCTTCGTAGAGTGCAATTCCCGCAGGCGAACTATGCCAGCTCCAAACCTTTGCATCGTAGACCGGCAATGCGCCGGAATATCCGACAATTTCACCGTTCTCTGTGATCGCTTGCCATTTTACGCCTGCAAACGAAACCATTTCGTCGGCCAAGGGGTTGCCGTTCATCCACCAAATTCCTTGCAAAGCTTTCGGAGTTTGGGTGGCATCGTTTGCAACAGCCATGTCTTGCCAAGCAATGGCATGATCAACGAACTTATATTCGTAAGGATTATCGAAGGCAAATGCTGAACTGGAGGCAAGAAAAGTCAGTGCAAAAAGTTCTAATTTCATAGCAAGTTTCCTTATGCAGAGGACAGGTATTATTTTTTATGCCGGATTTTGTGTTCGCCAAAGCATTACCACGTGTCGTTAAAATATTTGACTTTTTTGAGTATGTCAATTTGTACTCTTTTTGAATGAGAATCATTGATGCCAATTTCTAAAGTAACAAGCTTATCCGTAACTCAGACAAGGCGATTAACTGAAAATTCGCAAACCATGGTATTCGTTCCATGGTGGGGCGGAGAAGGTTTGACGAATGCAGCATATTTATTGGATCTAGAGGTAACAGAGTGAAAGAAATGCAAGAGGAACTGATCGAAACTGAAAAAGGTCGCCTGGCCTTGTACCGTCTGAAGGCAGGAAGCATCGCCGCAGTTTCAGACCTGCTCGATCTCATCGTCAATTGCCCGACTGACACCCTTTTTATCGAAAAAGACGCCTTGACGAAAGGATTTTACGAGCTACAAACCTGCATTGCTGGCGAATTCGTGCAAAAAGGCCTGATGTCGTTAACGAAAACGGTTAATGTGCGAAAATGACATTTTGGGAAGCGACGATTCAAAACTGACTTGCATGTTTTGGAAAAAAGTCGATGCGTGGTTCAAGCACTTTGAATTTGTGATTTGATGAATCTGGAATAAATGCAGTGATGGGATCAAAAATACGTTCCCAACTCCAAAAATCTTCGCCCATATTCATGTATTCACGAATCATCTCGGTGCCAAAAGGAGCGATGGGATGAAACAACACCGTTGCCAACCGAACCATATGGAGGGTGTCGAGCAGCGCCTGTTTTAAAGTTTCATCGTTTGCATCGAGATCTGCGCCCGGCTTCACTTTCGATGTCCAATATTTATTAATGGAACGTGTGTAGTTATCGAGGATTGCCATACACTCGTGAAAGGTGTGTTTGAGCATCGCCCTTTCAAAATCAAGAATGACTTTTTCAGCTTCAAGCATGATTTCTGGCGAAACATTTCCCGTTGGTAAAACGCAGTCGTAACACTTTTGTAAAGTGTAAAAACAAGTGCGCGCAGCCTTATTAAAGGCATTGCAAAGCAAGTTACCTTCTTTTAAAACCGGATCGCCTTCTTTATCGCTCGCCTGGGGATTAAAGGGTTTTGGCTTAAAGCCGACGCTCTTCATTCCAAGTCCAAGGGCTAAAAAATGTGCCCGAATTTGATCGGGAGTATAGTGTTCAAGAAGTTCGCGGGCCATGGGCGGTTTGATGTTGCCGCTGCTGCTGGCCTTCTTGTCAAAAAAGAGGATGTGATTATTGACGACAAGTTCAGGTAATTGCAGTTGACCTTCTGCAGGAGTTGCAGAAGCTTCTTTGCCCTGCATTCCCATCAATAAGCTCATTTCTGCAAGGCTGTAAAAGTAGAGGTTGTCTTCGCCAATAAACTGAAACACCTGAGATTCGGAAGAACACCACCATCGTTTCCAATCGGTCGCAGCTTGTCCGTTTTGTTCAAGCCATGTGGCCGTAAACGAAAGAGGTGCCCAAAGGGATTCGGGCCACACCCAAAACGTTGCATTTTTCAGGCCCTGAAGCTCGGGGGAAGGCACACCCCATTCCACATTTCCAGTGAGTCGAAATGGAACCAATGTTTTTCCTTCGCGAAAGCGGATGCTGCGGCGCGAAAGCTCTTCACTTGCTTTGGATCGAATTTGCAGATTCTCAAACACAAGTTTTATGGGTTGATTTTTAGCCTGCTCTTTTCGCTCGTGGGTAGGAAGAAGGGGCGTGGCTTCGGCAAGAAGTGTTTCGTTATCTGCCTTGACATAGATGGCGGGAAGTTCAAGAAACTCGCGCATGCCACTGACAACATAAGGCCGTGCCCAAGGGCGTGTGCTCACTGTGGTTGCGTATTGGCTCAACTCTTTGTGAAATTTACAGAGGTCGATGTACCAGTTTTCAACACTTGTTAACTCTGGTGTTTCTCCAGAAAGCACGCTTTTGGGTTCGATTAAATCTTTAGGTTCGTAAGGGTGGCCCAAGGAACACTCATCGGCATAGGCTTTTTCAGACGCACATCCTGGAATGGGGCAGCGTCCAAGAACTTGTCTTCCATTGAGCATGGCTCCGACTTTTTTATCGAAAAACTGCGATGATGAAAGTTTTAACAGGTGGCCATTATTGTGTAGAGTTTTAAAGAAATTTCCACACATCTCGCGATGAATTTCGGATGATCTTCCAAAACCCGATGCCGAAAATAAATTCATGCTGATGCCAAAGGCATTTAAAACTTCGCTCTGTCGTGTGTGGTAGTGCTTCACAAACTCTTCGATGGAGCCCTGGAATTGGCCACTTTCTAGCTGCTGCCTGTGGCTTTCTACGATGGGCGATCCATAGCAGTCGGTTCCTGAAACAAACAGCACATTTTCTTTGCCAATGCGGTCGCGCATAAACCGGGCGAAGGCGTCGGCTTGAACAAACATGCCGCCAATATGGCCAAAATGGAGGTCCTTGTTGCCGTAGGGCATGCCGCCCGTAATGACAACACGTTTGGGAACAGGGGGGCGGTTTTCAGGAGAGTTTGGGCGTTGCATCAGATGTTGGCCTCGCTATCTGCTAGGTTTGATAGGCACCTTCCTATCACATGCGAGGCCCGCACTCCAAGAACTGCTGCAAAAAGGCCATTTAACAGCGGACAGCGGATGTTTTTATTTCTTGAAGCAGACCCTTATTTACAAACGATGCTCGTGAACCCATCGCAGAAGGCTTGGTCGCACACGGCCCCTGTTCCGATAAGCCTTGTGTTACCAATATCTGCCGCCATTGCAAACGAAGAGGCGACGTCAAATCCTTTTGATTTGCAGAATTGATTTGCTGCCGGTGCTCCACAATCCGTTGCCCAGTTTTGGCACCAATCCAGGCGGCGATCTCCTTGCATCGGATTTGGATAGGTCAGTGAAATATATTTGCAAGAAACATAAGAAAATCCATCACAAAATGCTTGGTCGCAAACAGCTCCTGTGCTGATGAGGCGAGTATTTCCGATGTCAGCATCGATGGCAGATCTGCTGACATCGCTCCGGTATCCACGCCATTTACAATAAGCATTAGCTGCAGGCGCGCCACAATCGGTCGCCCAATTGAGGCACCAATCAAGTCTTTGCGCTCCGTAATAGGGCTTTGTAAATGTGCTCCATGCCGTTTGTGCTTGAGATTCAACGGCTCACAATGAAGAAGCAACTATCGCAAGAGCTATGATTTTAAACATGACGTCCTCCTGATTTAGGAATGAATTGAATTAAAATAATTTTTATGTGCAAAAAAATGAGCTTCATGAATGATAAAATGAAACAGAAAATTCATGATTGTGAGAATCGATTATAAGTAACAAGTAAATTGTTTGTGCTCAATATTTTATTAGGCTAATCGAAAACTTTTAATGAGCCATTCTCGTCCACAAGAAATAGTAGAGCTTGGTAGGAAATTCAGACAAACTCTCCCGACCAGAGTCTCTTCAAAAAGACTTCAACAGGAACAATATTAATGTCATCGATGAGACGCTCATTGGTGTCGCGCGTCACGATTATTTTGCGCTTCAAAGTTGTTTCTTCTGAAAGTGCTCGCATTCCTTTGAGATCGGATTGCACTGCGAAACGCGTTGCCTTGACTTCTATTGCTGTGTCGTCGCCGATTACAAAGTCAACTTCGTTTTGCGTGTGTGTTCGCCAATGAGAGAGGGGGCGCGGATCTCGTGTGTAAGAGAGCCAAGCCGAAATTTCTTGAAAAATAAGACTTTCGAGCGCAAGTCCGAATGCAGGCGTGGAGTCGCGCAGTTCTCGTTGTCCAATAAGAGAGTGATAAACTCCGACATCAAAGAGATAAAATTTTGCTTTTGAAATTGCCTTTCTTTTTCCAGCGGATTGAAATGAAGGCAAAAGAGATGCGAGGAGGGTATCTTCGAGGATGTGAAAATATTCGCGAACGGTTCGCGGTGGGACTTGGCAATCGTTTCCAACTTTTTCGAAATTAACAATAGTTCCTTGACATGTTGCAGCAACAGAAAGGAATCGTGCAAATGAATCAATGTTACGTGCAAGTCCTTCGGAAACAATTTCCTCGCGAAGGTAGTCACCTGCATAGTCATGCAGCTCATTCCAAGGGTCTGAACTGGTCACAACAGGCGGTAAGCATCCAAAGTGCAGTCGTTCGGAAAGATTCCAATTCTCTTCAAGTTCTGCACTGACGAAAGGTTTAAGGTGGCGAGTGCGAGCCCTACCGGCCATGAGTGAAGTGCCTTGGCGCCGCAGTTTGCGTGCGCTGCTTCCCGTCAAAAAAAATCGGACATCGGGTCGCTCTTCAATGAGCGCATGGACTTCGTCCATCAAAAAAGGAAGTTTTTGAATTTCATCTATCGCGATGATTTTTTTGCCAGGCACCAGTGCTTCACGGATGGAAGAAGGATGCCTTGCAAGTTGATTGAGAACATCTGCCTGTAAGAGGTTAAACGTCATGTCCGGCTGCACGCTGTTTCTGATGAGCCACGATTTGCCTGTTCGGCGTGGGCCTAGCAACAGCACACTTTTTGATTTGAGCTCCTGGCTAATTGAAAGAATTCTTTTATATTGCATGGTTACCATCATTTTTCTAAAATCCGCAATGCATCTGCGGATTTTCATGGAATTCTGGCATCTCTGCTGCGGATTTTCAAGAAAGAGTTTCAACTGACCGCAATGCATCTGTTTTTAAGGCGGGCTGTGTTTTAGTAATAATCTTGCATGAGTTCTGTGGCCCACAAGGGTTGATGAGTTTTTTCGAGCGGAGAAAACTCAACCATCCAGGGTTTGATATCGAGAACGGGAGTGCCTTCAATGGCATCGAGAGCTGCGACTTTTAACGTAAGTCCTTGCACATCTAAAATTCGACAGCGCGAAACTCCAATGCGATTGGGCCTGGCTTTGCCGCGCTGGGCGAATATTCCGACGCAAGGCCAGTCTTTTCTTTCTCGGGGATGTCGAGCTCCTGTTTCAACTTCGTTTTCAGCAACGAGATGGAAAAAGTAAACAATTTCGACATGGGAAAATTCTGACAGTCCAGCCAGTGCATCCGGCTGAAACTTTAAAGGATCAAGTACAATTTCTGCGATGATGTTTCCCCAATTGTCATCCGTGGTGTCCTTGCGAGAGGAGTGAACAGTTCCAATGGCGCACATCGTAACATTATTCACAATAAGTTCCTTATGAAGCTGTGTAGTTATTTTTTGGATGCTGTGCAGGCTTTGTTACGTTCTTCAATGTTCAATGTTTTAAAATTGCCAAAATTCTAGCTTTCCTCCTTCCAAAGTCAAGACCTGCCATTGAAAAAGAAAGCCGCTTTTGAAGCAGCAGCCTGATTAATAGATGGTATCATCTAGTGCATAAACAGGTTCAGAACTTGTTCCCGACCAAACACGGGCTTTTATTTTAAGCATGCTTTTCTGTGAAGCATCGCTTTCAACGGTCATAAAATTATGGTCTTCGAAATAGCCAATGCGGTGCGGGTTGGGGCGGGGAATTTTCTTTTCTGAAACTCCTTTAAAGAGACGACTGTGCCAGGGGCCGATGTTAAATTCGAGAAGACTTCTCTGGGTTCCTTCTAAAGGAATGCGGCTAATTTCTGTCATATGAATATCGCCCGTGATGAGGGCTAATGGAACGTTGGCACCTGTGAGGCGTTGGATAAATTCAGCGAGTTGCCGAGGATGTTCTTTGTCGATTGAGGCTTTGTGATGATGCCCTCCAAAGATGTGTGTTCCGTTTATAATCCACGCTGGGTTTTTTGTGCTGTTGAGTTCTGCGAAAAGCCATTTTTCTTGAAGTTCTCCCCAATGTGCATTCGGACTTAAATCACCTGGTTCTCGCCGCCACGAACGATCATCCATCATAAAAAATCGTTGTCCGAATCCTACGTAGTGTGAGCTGACTCCGGCGTTTGGAAAGTAAACCCCCGCAATGGGATCGGCGCCAAAAAAGCTTTGAAAGACGTCGCTTGCTTCTGCAAGAAATGGATTTCGGTAGTTGGAGTCATTGAGGCCGGTGTCATGGTCATCCCATGTTGCGAGTACGGGAATAAGTTTAGGTAACCGATAGAACTTTAATCTTTCCCACGTTTCGACGTATCGATGCCAGAGGTCTTCTTTTTTTACAGTGTCTTTTCCTTTTGGAAAGGCTTCAAAGCTGTCGACATACACCGTATCGCCGTTGAGAATAATGAGGTCTGGATTTTGCTTTTCCAGCTGTGTGTAAATGGCTTCTTGAGCTTCAATAAAGTCGCTTGAATCAACCATGCAGGAAGAGACCGCAAATTTTACGGAATGCTGGTGTTCTTTGGGGGTGCTAAACGTGCGCTCATCAATAAAGCGTTTTTGCCCGTCGAGAATTTTAATTTTGTAAGTTTCTGTACTCGAAAGACCTTCTGCTCTAATGCGATGCAGTACTTTTTTCGACTTCATGCGTTCCATTTTTTTGACAACAATCGTACTTACGATGGCATTGCTTGAGGATCTTATTTCGAATTGAGGCGTGACAGTCCGAGGTAACAACACTTGGAATTGTGCAACTTGCGAAGAGCTTGCAACCTGGATCATGGGAACTGAGGAATATTTTGGCCACTTCGGTGTTGTGCTGTTTCCAATAGATTTTTGTTCATGCTTGCGAACGCAGGTGGTTCCGAGAATGCAAATAATGGCAAAGAACAAGGGCTTTAACAACATCGGTGTTTCCTGCAAACGAGTTTAGTTGTGGGCGTCCGAGAAAAGGGTCCACATACCTTCTTGAGAAGTTTCTGGCTTTCCTTGCTCCAAAGTCAAGACCTGCCCTACGGTTTGAGGTTTTTTGACAGGCAAATACCCGTGAACTTCCTCGACGAGAAGCGTGCTTTCGACGCCATTTTTCTGCCTGCGGGCTGTGATGCAGAGGAGATCTCCCGCAATAAGCTGGGGGCGATATTTTTGCGAGATGTGAGGTTTGAGAACGAGGTTCATCGTTCCTGTTTCGTCTTCCAACGTAATAAAAAGCATTCCTTTTGCTGTGGGAGGAGATTGTCTGACGATGGCAAGTCCGGCCACTGTCAGGGGGGCATTTTGGGGTGCGTGGCTTAAATTGTTGGCAAGGGTGAGGCGTGAGCATGGAAATGCAAAAGGCCACGCCATTGTTTTGATAAGGGTGAGCGCATGGGGCCCAAGGGATGTTTTGATGTGGCTGTAGTCATCTTGCAGGTTTGCCCAAGCCTCCAGAAGAGGTGTCTTCTCGGCAAAGCGCCTGTACTCGACATCAGGCATCAGCGAGGAGGGGTGCGCGAGGAGGTACCACAAAATATTTCGGCGGTTGCTCTCAAACACATGAAAACAACCCGCCATGGCAAGCGAGATCTGCTCGTAAGAGAAAAAAACATCGAGTGTGCGGATGTAGTCATGGAAAGTTGCTTCTTGAGAAAGTTCAGTGCGGCGACGAATGAATTTTTCGACATTTTCTTGGTGAATAGAGGCGACAATGCGAAGCCCGAGTTGCACGCTTCCCTCTGTTGTGACGTTGGAGTCCCAGCCAGATTTTACGACGCAGGGCTGTAAAATTTTTACTCCATTGTGACGTGCCTCCTGTAAGAGACTATGAATAGAATAAAATCCAAGTGGCTGCGAATTTAATAGGCCGCAGAGAAAATAGGCAGGAAAATGGGCTTTAAGGTAACTGGAAGCATAGGCAATATTCGCAAAGCTAATGCTGTGGGATTCTGGGAAACCATATTCTGAAAATCCTTTGATTTGGCTTAAAATCTGCTGAGCAAAATCTTCTGGAATTTTATTTGCTCTCATGCCGGAAAGTAATTTTTCTTCAAACATATTAATGCGTCCCTTGAACTTCCATGCTCCCATCGAGCGCCTGAGTTCATCGGCCTCGCCTGGGGTGAAATTTCCAACCGCGATCGCAATGCGCATGACCTGTTCTTGAAAGATTGGAACACCCAGGGTTTTTTCTAAAATGGGGACAAGCCGGGGGTCGGGATAGGTGATCTCTCCCTTTCCATGCCGACGTTGCAGATAAGGATGTACCATTTTTCCCACGATCGGACCGGGGCGCACGATGGCAATTTCAATCACCAGATCATAAAATTTACGTGGCAAAAGCCTTGGGAGCATCGACATTTGGGCACGGCTTTCGATCTGAAAAACGCCGGTTGTTTTGGCCTGGCGAATCATCTCATAGGTTTTCTCGCACCCTTGGGGAATGTGGGAAAGGTTGATGGGGAGAAGGGTTCCCGGAATGGTTTTGCGGTGATTCTTAAGATATTCAAATGATTTTCGCAGGGCAGTGAGCATGCCCAGCGCGAGGATATCAATTTTAAAAAGCCCGAGAACTTCGATGTCGTCTTTGTTCCATTGAATAACGCTGCGTCCTTCCATGGTGGCGGGTTCAATGGGACAGATCTGCAGAAGAGACTCCTGACTGATGACAAATCCACCGGAGTGAATACCGAGATGACGTGGAAAACCACGCAAGGTGCTTGCATACTCTGCCCAGCTTGCGAGAACGGGGCGGACTTCTTGTTGTCTTTCGGGTGAAAGATGTTGCACTCCTTCTTCAAGGATTTCGAGGATGGAGCGCGCATAGGCAATGCGATCGACAAGCCCCGAAAAAAAAGAGGTGAGTTCTTTTTCAGACAGTCCGAGCGCTTTTCCCACAGAGCGCAAGGCTCCTTTTTTTTGAAAAGTGATGACGTTGGCAACCATTGCGGCTCTTTGGCGTCCGTAGCGCGTGTAGACATATTGAATGACTTCCTCACGCCTTTCATGCTCAAAATCGACATCAATATCTGGAGGTTCTCCACGTTCTCTGCTGATAAAGCGCTCAAAAAGCACATCGAACTGTGTGGGATCGACAGCGGTGATATTTAATAAAAAACAGATCGCCGAATTTGCAGCAGAACCCCGGCCCTGGTTGAGAATGTTTTGAGAATTTGCAAACCGCACGATGTCCCAGACGGTCAGAAAATAGTCGGCAAAGGTGAGTTCTTTGACAAGAAGAAGTTCCTTTTCAACAAGATCTTCCATGATTTTTGGAATGTGACTCCCGTAACGATCCTGGCATGCTTGCCGCACAAGCTGCTCTAAAAATTCCTGTGATGTCAGCCCGGGTGGAACAAATTCTTGAGGATATTGGTATTTGAGTTCGCTTAAGCAAAACTTAACTTGAGGGGCGAGTGCGGTATTGTTTGCAAGAGCCTTTTGCAACGTGGGAGTTTTAGAAAAAAAACGCTCATAATAGCCGGGTGAATGAAAGGTTCGTTCGTTGTTCCGTAATTGAGCCCACAGGGATTCTTGAAGTGTTTCATTGCGTCGGATGCTGGTTAAGAGATCGTGAAAAGGCTTGCGCTCGGGAGTGTGAAAAAAAACGTCGGGGGTGGCAAGAAGTGGAATATCGAGCCGTGCATGGGCCTCCAGGTGATTTTCAAAAGCATTGTGCTCAAGTGCAATGCTGGGAGGCGTGACAGCAAGAAAAAATGAGCCTTTATGCAACTGCTGAAGAAGTTGAATGCTCTTTAACCAGCGCTCGAAAAGCGAAGTGTGTAAAGGGCTGAAAAGCTGGCTCACGCCCCGCTGGGGAAAAATAGCAAGGGTGTCTGCGGGCCATGGGACGCAAGGGTCATTTGCATCCAGGGGTTCGGGAATTTTGCCATTGCGATGCACGTAGGTGAGCAACTGGTTGAGCGCAAAATATCCTGCTTTTGAGCAGGCCACAAAAACGAGACGATTCTGCAGAAAGGCAGGGTCGGTGTGGTTTCCAGAATAAGATTCTCCCGTGGGAAGTTTAAATTCGTTCCACATCCCAAAATCCAGCAGCACTTGGGCGCCATAAAAGATCTGGGGCGCCTCTTTTGTTTCCTCTTTTAACGTTTTTTGTGCGCGATAGGCTTGAACCATACCATAAACGCCATCAAAATCAGCAAGACAAAACCCCTGGAATCCCCTTGATGCCGTTGCCTTCAGGAGCTCATCCGGGTGGGAAGCGCCCTGCAAGAAAGAAAAATTGGATTGCGTAAGCCACACATACACTTAATTTACGTGCTCCTCAAAAATTCCGACCAGAAAGAAGCTGCGCCCCAGACCATTTAAGGAACGTTCTGATGAAGGAGAGCGCACCCAAAGAGCAAAAGGAAACAGTGCGGAACGCACCTGGAAATAGTCCCATGAGCCCACGGCTTCGAGAAAGACCCACGGGTATGGAGAAGGGGGGAGCGTGATTTTAAGAGGTGTTGCCATTGTTAAAAGAGGACGCTTTGTAGAAGCATAACGAAAAAGAGGTGTTTCGTTATTGTCATGGAAGTGCGTTCGGGTTACAAAAGCATTTTCGGGCTCCAGATCAAAAGAAACTTCAAAGGATTGTGGGCGTCTTTTTTCGCGCACAGCAATGACTTCATGAAGATGTGCAAGACTTTGTTGGAGGGTGGTATTTTCTCCAAAAAGACCTGTTTGTGCGCAACGGTATTGGGTGAGTCGCGTGGGAATGACCTTCATCCCTTCGATACAGGTAACATAGAGGGAAAAGGTGGGCTCATGGGCACAGGGAACTTCATGGGGCCGCTTGGGAAATGCTTCGCTCACATGGGCAAGAATGGTTTCTGTGTGCTTATTTCTTGCAAAAATAGGAAAGGTGAGTTCAATATCTTTGGTCAGACTTTGTTTGTTGTCGAAAAAGATCTCAAGACGAAAATCTTTAATTCCGAGATCTTCTGAGATTACGGAAAGTGCAGAGACTTTTTTTAAGCAAGTGAAAAAAATTTCAACAAAAAGACTTTGCATTTCTGACAGAGGAAACGATTGAGTGTATGCAAAACTTTCGACTTCTTCAAGGAAACTGGCAAAATCTGGGGCATAAAGATCTTCTTTAAGGGAACGAAACGCTGGAAAATCTTCGGGATGCTCTCCCCGTGCCCAATGGCTCCAGATCTGTGCGGTGAGTTTTCCAAATCGACGTTCGAGGTCATCAAAAGAAAGAGTTTCTGGAAAATTTCCAGGGGTATCAACCCGCAAATCACGGACTCTTTTTACAAAGGACTGGAGCTTTGTGAGGGTTTCTTTTATTTGAGCTTTTGAAAGATCTAGAAGCCCCACAAAGGGAAGGCAACCCCGAAGCCAGTGTTCCCAAGACAAACCCGCACAAAAACGCCGATAGAGAAGATGATTTGCATCAGCAAGAAAAACACCCGGAGATTTTTCGTGGGTTGCAAACAGATAACCGCGCAAAAGATGATGACTTAAAACCACGCGCGGAGCGAGTTCAGGAGAAATTTGTTGCCAAAGAAAACTGACTTTACTCAGCAAAGTATGGGAATTTTGGAAGTACATCCATGTGTTTTTTAACGAAGCCGTGTAAAGAAAAAACGAAGGCCTTTGCAGGTGATCGGAAAAAGCCTCCGTCAATTTTCGGGCCTCGTACAGGGCTTCTGCACTGGAATCACGAGCCACGACAAAACCGTAGCGACACTCTGCGGATTCAAAGCCCAGAAGCGTTTGATCGCGTTCCTCAGAAATTTTTCGCATTTTTATTTTGCGTCGGTCGTAGCGAAACATGACTTCTCTCTTTATGTGAGAAAAAGAACAAGTTTCGTTCTTTCGAGACGATTCAAGTCTTCAGCATGAAAAATTTGGGGTGCGCCCGAAGATTTTGTCCACCGGCGGGCAATTTGTAGCAGAGGTGCTCCAACCACCGATTCGACCACGATGGCATGAAAAGCATCGGTTTCGCAGACGCTTTGAAGCGTTGCAGCAAAAGAAGAAGATTCTAAAAAAACGAGATGATGAAGACTTAAACCGCGTGCTTCAAGAGCTGCGGGATGGACACGGACCTGCGAATTTAAGGGAACAATCCATGCTGCAAAAAAGATTTTTTTCGGAACCGATGCTTCGATATAATCTTTGAACGAAAGAAGTTTTTTAACGACTTTTTCATAGGGTCGTATCGGAACTCGCAAAGGTTTTTCCTGCCCCTGGAGCCGTAAGGCGGGTATGCTGAGTGGTTTGAGGACCTCAACGCCGCCGAGTGAGGGCTGTTTTTCGCTGTTGTGCGTAGGGTGTGAGTATTCCATACATTTGTTCTATTGAATGCCAAAAGTGTTGATGAACAGGCGCCCGAATGGCTCGTGCTCAGGGTTTTAGAGCTGTACTCCAAAGTAAACATCTAGTCAAATGTATGGTATAAAAAGTCGGGATGCCACAAATTAGGCTGCGCGATCAAGCGAATGCGTAAATGAAAGCCTTTTTCCCTGCGACAGAATTTCTTTCGCCGCTGTAGAGTCTTTTCCCTTGTACGCGAGCCAAGCCGTGATGGAATGTTCCGTTAAGGTGAGGGGGCAGCGGTCATGGCCCGCAGCCTGAATTTCGGGCGGGGGATCATCCGTAATGATGGCAAATGCTTTTGAAAGGGTTCCATCTGCATTTTTTCTGTGATTAAAAATCACGGGAACCAGCAGATCTTCTTCATCTTGAGGTTTGAAACAGATCACAATTTTTCGAAATCTCGGATCGGTGAGTTCGGTTTTCGTCGGTTTATATTTTTTACCTTCATCTTCTATTTTCTTGCGGCGTTCGGCAGATTGTCTTTGGAATTCCTCTGTGACTTGTTCAATGTTAACAACGCCTGCTGCCAAGAGATCACGAACCTGTACCCACTCAAAAAAGCCACGCAGGGCAACGAATCCATGTCCCACAAGAAAGGCGTCTTCCCAAAAGTTTGAATCCAGATTGTCGCGCCGTGCATTGAATGTCGTATAAATATTGGGATTCGAAACATAAGCGGGTGCATGAGCGCCATAACGCATCGGTTCGATAATGAAATCGTCTCCTGCTCTACAAAAAACGGGCGCAGCACTTCCCGGAAAAATACGTAAAACCTGGTCTGGAAATGCTTGATAGTCGTAAATTTGTTCACGCACTTTTACCCGGAGGCTTCCGGGCAAGCGCGAAAGATCTCTCTCGATCAGGGCGGAATAACACATCAGGCATGCGCTCCCTGTGAAGGGCTGCTTCAAGAAATTGCCGATAGCTTCGTTTTCGGCCCCTGCCGCTTTCTTCACGTACCAAACACGTACGCTGCAGAAAGTCGGCAGGGGCACTCAGCCTCGCTCTCGTCTGATTTCTTGAGAGCAGCCTGGTGAGTATTTTTTTTGAAGAAATAGAGAAAAAATAAGGTCTGTAATATATAGATTTAGTTTGAAATAAGTAAATATAAAACAGGCCAAGTTTATGTATATCACAGTTTCTTCCTATTTGCGAAAAATTCAGTTCTCTCTTTTTCCAGGCTTTGCTGAGGAGCTTGGACCAACCACCCCTTGTTCGCAGCGGAATATTTATAGCGGGTCAAAATTATCGCCAAATTTTTACAGTCACGCAACACTGAGTGAAATTTGGAAGGGAGAAAGAATCTTCACATTTTTGACACACACAACCTTAAGAACGCTTACGTCTTCAGCAAAAAAAGACAAAAAAACACAGGAGAGCTTCTCGTGATATTGACAATTATTCCAAGTGCGATTTTATTTGTACATTCGAGTTTCAAAATTTATCCGTTGGAAAATAGGGAGCGTCATGTTCGCACAAAAAAGTATCATCGTAACTGGAGCTTCCAAGGGAATTGGTCGGGAAATTTCGAAAGAACTCGCTCGTCAAGGAGCAAGGCTCAGCCTCGTTGCCCGCACCTCTGAAGATCTAATAACCCTGCAAAACGAGTTGCGCACACTCTATCCGCGCGTTGAAGTCGAAATTTTTCCAACGGATGTGACTCATTTTCAAGCAGTTCAGGAGTTGGTTCAAAAATGCATTGCAGCTTACGGAACCATCGACGGCATCATCAGCAATGCAGGTTATGCCTATCCTCAATATTTTGAAGAAACTCCACTTGAGGAGTTTCAGAAGCAAGTGCAAGTCAATTTTTTTGGAGCTGTTCACTTGGTTAAAACAGCGCTCCCTTATCTTAAAAAGGGAAGTTTTATATCGTTCACCTCGTCAGTTTTGGGCTATATGGGCTGTTATGGCTATAGTTCCTACAGCCCTACGAAATATGCACTCATTGGCTTTGCAGAATGTTTACGCCAAGAGCTTACGCCACGAGGAATTCAGGTGAGCGTTCTGTGTCCGCCCGATACTCTGACGCCGGGTTATGCGCGCGAAAACCTTACAAAGCCCCAAGAAACACTGGAACTGTCGAAAAATATATCTGCAATGAAACCTGAAGACGTTGCAATGAAATTCATTCAAAGATTAGGAAAGGGTGATTTTCTCATCAATTGCAATTTCGAATCTCAACTGATGTATCGTCTCAAAATGCTGATGCCCGAAGCCTTTCAAAAGATATCGCTTTGGATGCTTAAAAAAGTAAACAACCAAATAGCAGCGAGCCGGCCTAAGCTCAGTTAAAAAGCGCATAAAATTTAAAATTTAAAAAAAAAGTGGGCGCCCTGCGCGCTCCGAAAAAAGGAAACAGATGATGAGTTCCGAAATTGCAATCGTTGGGATGGCATGCAGACTTCCGGGTGGAGTCGAAAATTTAAACGACTATTGGCAGCTGCTTGAACAAAAAAGAGATGCCATTCAGGAAACTCCCAAAGATCGATGGGATGCGCGCCAATATTATGATCCTCACAAAGGAAGGCCCGGAAAATCCTACGTCAATCACGGGGGCTTCCTTACAAAGAGTGTTACGGCATTTGATCCTCAATTTTTTGGAATTTCACCCCGTGAAGCCGAGTGTTTGGATCCCCAGCAGCGCCTGCTTCTCGAATTGTGTTGGGAAGCCATGGAAAATGCGGGAGCGCCACTTTCCACCTTGCAAAGCTTGAAAACAGGGGTTTTTGTTGGAGGCTTTTGTCTCGACAGTCAACTCATTCACCAAGATCGCCTCAATCAAATTTTAATTGATGCAAAATCTGCAACTGCCTCCAGCATGGCAATTCTGGCCAATCGTATTTCCCACGTCTTTAATCTCACGGGCCCCAGCATGGCCATCGATACTGCCTGTTCTGCGTCTCTGGTGGCAACACATATGGCTTGCCAGACTTTGTTAAGTGGCGACGCTGATGTCTGCCTTGTGGGCGGTGTAAACATCATGTTTGGACCCGGATATCCCATTACCATGAGCCAGGGCCGGTTTCTTTCTCCCCATGGCCGATGCAAAGCCTTCGATGAAGATGCTTCAGGGTACACCCGCGCAGAAGGTGGAGGGGTGGTGTTACTTAAACCACTCCACAAGGCCCTCGAAAATAATGACAATATCTATTCCGTCATCCTTGCATCAGGTGCGAATCAGGATGGGGCCACAGTGGGAATTGCGCTGCCCAACAAAGACGCACAAGTTAAACTCATGCAGTCCGTATACAGCAAGGCAAAAGTCAAACCTGCTGAGATTCAGTACATCGAATGTCATGGGACAGGTACACAAGCAGGCGATACTGCCGAAATTGGTGCGTTGAGCGAAGTGTTTACAGCGGGCCGCGAAATCGATCTGATGGTAGGTTCTGTCAAAACGAATATTGGCCATTTAGAAGCTGCTGCAGGCGTTGCAAGCCTCATTAAAACCAGTTTGTGCCTCTACAAAAAACAACTCCTTCCCAATTTGCATTTCAATCGTCCCAACCCCGCTATTCCTTTCGAGACCAATAAAATAAAAGTGCTCACCGAAAATATGCCTTGGCCTGCCCACCAGGGTAAAGCGATGGCAGGCATTAATTCTTTTGGATATGGGGGCACCAACGCTCACCTTCTGCTTGCAGAAGCTCCTCAAAAACCACACCTTGCTTCTGTGAATACGAAGGAAGTGCGCAGATTATTTCCAATCAGTGCAAAAAATAAGGAAGCATTGACAGACCGTGTCAAACAAATTTCAGAATTGCTTGCTCGTGATAAGAATAATTTCGGAATAGACGCGCTTTATCATACCCTCACAAGTCGGCGCAGTCACCTCGAATCAAGGGTGGGAATTTGGGCAGAATCACAAAAAGATTTCCAATGTGCCCTTGAAGAT
This sequence comes from Silvanigrellaceae bacterium, assembly GCA_044237915.1. Classification (GTDB taxonomy): domain Bacteria; phylum Bdellovibrionota_B; class Oligoflexia; order Silvanigrellales; family Silvanigrellaceae; genus JBIIEI01. The sequence goes on from JBIIEI010000006.1 coordinate 18,261, forward strand.
TTCCTCGACAAAAGAACAAATGCAGCCGTTACCCAACGGGAAATTTCACGCACGGAGCAAAGTAAAGTTGCTTTTGTGTTCACGGGAATGGGGCCACAGTGGTTTGGAATGGGGCGCACTCTTTATCAAACAAATGCAGTGTATAAAAAAGTCGTTGAAGAATGTGATGCCTTTTTTCAGAAAATTTCAGGCTGGTCTATTCTTGCCGAAATGTTGAAACCTGAATCGAGTTCACGCTTGGCAGAAACCGCAGTGGCGCAACCTGCAAATTTTGTTTTGCAAGCGGCACTCACGGCAGTTTTGCAGGCGCAAGGAATCACTCCAGATGCCGTTGTGGGCCACAGCGTGGGTGAAGTTTCGGCAGCCTATGTTTCGGGAATGCTCAGTTTGGAAGATGCCCTCAAGGTGAGCTACCATCGAAGCCGGCTCCAAGCAAAAACAGCGGGCCAGGGAACTATGCTGGCCGCAGAAATGGACGAACAAAAAGCAAAAATGCTTTTGAATGAATACTCGGATGTTTCTCTTGCAGCTGTGAATGCGAGTCAGTCTGTGACCTTTGCAGGAACAAAGCGTAGCCTTGAAAAAATAGCAGAGCAATGCCGTTCTGAGGGCGCATTTTGCAAAATGCTCGATGTGGAAGTGGCTTACCACAGCTACCAAATGGATCAAATCAAAGATGAGTTGCTTGATGCACTTCAGTTACTTTCTCCGCAGAAGCCCTGTCTTCCCCTTTACTCTACCGTCTTAGGACGCATTTCAGATTCATCCTGGAAAGCGCAATATTGGTGGGACAATGTCAGAAAATCCGTGCTTTTTGGAACAACGTTACAAGAAATGCTGAGTTCTGGCTACACACACTTTATTGAAGTGGGGCCACATCCCGTTTTACGAAACGCCCTCGAAAATGGATTCAAGCAAGCGAACGCCGATGCACATAAATTTCAAACGCTCAATCGCAGTGCAGATGATGTTCAGCAACTTGAGCAGCTCCTTGCAAGTTTGTTCACACACGGATTTGCTCCTCAATGGGCTGAGGTTGAAAGTAAAACTCTTGTTCACCTTCCAAATTATCCCTGGCAAAAAGAGGAATTTTGGCGTGAGTCTGAACTCTCGAAACAATCACGCCTTGGAAGCAATGAGCCCGTGTTTCGTTACCTGAATCAATTTGGTGCACACCCCGCTTGGAAAGTAGAATGTAATCAACAGTTTTTTCCTTTCTTGGAAGATCACGTTGTCGAAAATGCAGTTGTGTTTCCAGGTGCTGCATATCTCGAAGCCGCATTGCAAGTTGCCAAAGCAACCGGAACGGGAAATGTGGTGTGCATCGAAGGCATGACCTTCGAAAATATGCTCGTGTATCAACCCCTTAAAGTTCATGATTTACTGTCTGAATATCACCCTGAGAGCCGTCGCTTTACCATTTCAAGTATGGAAAGAGGGATGGGAAAAGCCTGGACGCGGCACGCAACGGCCAAACTCTCGTCCTTCGATAAATTGAAACCAGAACCCCTCGATCTGGGCGCACTTCGATTGGCATGTACCGAGGAAGTGTCGATAAAGGATTTTTACAAGAAATTAACGCAGAGCAACTTGAACTATGGGCCGTATTTTCAGGGCATTGTGAACCTGAAGAAGAATCAAACCACAGTTGTGAGCCATATCAAAGCTCCACCAGAACTGTATTGGCCTGAAGATTTTCTGATGCATCCACCGCTCATGGATTGCTGTTTTCAGTCGCTGCTTGCGTTGGTTGGAGACTCAGGATCGAAAGGAGCTTACGTTCCTGTCGCTCTTAAAAAATCGCTTTTCTACTCGATGCCACCCAAAGAATTCATCAGCATCGTGCAATTAAGGGAACAAAGTGCAAGTGACCTGGTTGCAGATATTACTCTCGCCAGCGAAGCCGGCCAGGTTTATGCAAAGCTTGAAGGCGTAAAATGCCAGGCTCTTGCAGGTAAACAAGCTACCGAAACAGCTTCTGACATGTTCTATGCATTTGAATGGAATCAACAGGAGCAAACGCGGTCGCAACAGCTTCCTCAACTTGCAGAGTGCTTAGTCGTTTGGGACGAGGAATGGGACGTGAGTCAAAGCCTCGGCATGCAGCTTTCCCAGCATAAAAATCCTGCGGGCCCCTTTCAAAAAATCGCGCAGATGGATCTCAGTAAACAGATTTCGAACACGCTCTTATTTTTCTGCAAAAAGAAATCCCTTGAAGGGGTCAATGAGTATCTGACACAGCGGTATGCTTTCCTCAGAAAGTTGCTGCTTGCATCTCCTCAGCGCATCGAAAAACTGGTGTTTGTGACGCAGGGTGCAGTGAGCACAGGTCACAACGACGCTCTCCTCGATGCAACTTCCCAAGCATTGAGTTCCTTGGCGCAAGTCGCGAGCAATGAATTTGCAGGAGTCAGCTATCTGTGCATCGACGTCGATCAACAGAGCTTTGACAGCCAATGTTACCTTGCAGAACTGCAACAGAAAAATCAGCAGTGTGAAGTGGCATACCGGGCTCAAAACCGATTTGTGAAAAGGCTTGCAAAACTCCCCGCACAACAGCTTCAGCAAACCCCCACACGGGTTCTCGAAGGTGCCGCTGCGCACCTAGAAACTTACACCCTGGCCATCGATCGCCTTGGAAGCATTGAAAATCTTTATTACAAAACCGTGCCAGGAAGATCTCCCCAAGCAAAAGAAGTTCGGATCAAAGTCGATGCAGCGGGGCTTAATTTTAAAGATCTCCTTAAGATTTACGGACAACTTCCCAGCGAAGTCATGTCGGGTACATTTTTTGGCGAAACCTTAGGGATGGAGCTGACCGGAGAAATTACTGAAGTTGGAAGTGGCGTTCAGGATTACCGAGTGGGAGATAAAATAGTCACTCCCGCGCGCCTTGCATTTTCGAACGACGTTACGATAACTGCAGATTACCTGATACCGCGTCCCGCAGGATTTACACCCCGTGAGTCACTTTTCGTTGTTGTTTATTTAACGGCACTGTACGGACTTGTGCACAGGGCACAGCTTCAAAAGGGTGAGAAAGTCCTCATTCATAACGGAACAGGCGGCGTGGGGCTGGCAGCGATTCAAGTGGCCCGTTGGCTGGGGGCCGAAGTTTATACTACGGCGGGAACTCCCGAAAAACGGAAATACCTCAAAGAAATGGGGATTCGGCATGTGTATGACTCGCGTAATCTCGATTTTGCCGAAGAAATCAGGCGCGATACTGAGGGCTATGGCATTGATGTTGTCTTGAATGCCATCTCAGGGCCTGCACTCGAAAAAACACTGGCACTGCTTGCGCCCTACGGCAGGTTTATCGAAATTGGTAAAAAAGATATTGCAGGCGACTTTGGTTTGCCGCTTGCATCGTTCAATCGCGGCCTGAGCTTTACAGCCATTGATATCGATAGAATGCTTTGCGACAGAAAATCGCTTATTCAGGCATTGCTTCGTGAACTGTCCGCAAGGTTTGCGGCCGGTGATTTTATTCCCGTCCCGAACGAAATGTTTGCAGCTGCAGACATTGGCGATGCTTTTCGCTTTATGGCGCTCAGTAAGCACGTTGGGAAAGTGGGTGTGTCTTTTGAAAATGCCCGCGTTGAAGTTCGAGAATCGCCGTTTAGTTTTGAAAGAACGACCGGAACGATTCTTGTGACAGGCGGCAGCAATGGGTTTGGATTTGAAGTCTCTAAATGGCTTGCAGCTCAATCCAGGGCTTCCATTGTGATGTTGAGTCGCAGTGGACTTCCGTCTGCGCAGGCAGAGCAGGAAGTGGCTCAATTCTGTGCGCAGGGACACCAGCTTTTCTCGGAAAAGCTCGATATCTCCAATACAAATGAAGTCGGACAGGCTTTGCAGCGCCTTTCGGAAAAATATGGGAATATTACGGGAATTGTTCATTCAGCCACAGTGCTCGATGATGGATTTATAAAGGATCTCAGCACAGATCGATTTAGCAAAGTGCTTGATGCCAAAGTCGAGGGCCTGTTGAATCTCATTTCTTGCATGCGGGCCTGCGGAAAAATGCCTCAATTTGTGCTATCTTTTTCATCTATTTCGTCGCTCATCGGAAACCCTGGGCAAGCAAATTATGTTGTAGCAAATCGCTTTTTGGATGCCTACAGCTCATCCCTTCGCAATGAGGGGGTGCGTGCTGTGACCATAAATTGGGGAGTTTTGGGTGAAGCTGGGATGGCTTACCGTAACAAAGAAGTCGGACGCCTGCTCAATACCGTTGGAATTCATGGCATTTCGACCGCAGATGCGCTGAATTCTCTCGATGCTGTTCTCAAAACAGACCTTCCTCAGATTGGTGTCTTCGATGTCACGTGGACCAAGTGGGCCGAAGCCTTTCCCAAAGCCGCAAAACAAGCTCTCTTTCAAGATTTGGCCGAGGCAAGCCCTCTTGCAATGCATCCTGCGAAAAAACTCATTTTAGATTCTCTACTCGCCTTGGGGCAGAACGAGCGTCAAGCTCATATGGTCAAAATCATTTCCGAGCAGCTTTGCAAAGTCTTAAAAACGTCGATGGAAAAAATTGATCCCAAGGCAAGCATTAACACCCTTGGAGTCGATTCTTTGATGTCCTTGGAAGTCTTGGTTGCAATTGAGATGGCGACGGGTGTCACACTCACCACGCTCGACTTGCTGAAAGGTCCGAGCCCCACAGAACTCGCAGATTTACTGCTGGGAAAACTCCTCACACAAGAAGATGTCTTGTTGGGAAATCTGGACGAAATGAGTGAAGAGGAATTGGACAAGCTCTTGCTCGAAGAAGCAAATTCATAAAAACAGGAGGGGGATATTGCCAATGAGCGGCATCGAAAATTTAGGGAACATGACCTTGGAGGAAAAAAGAGCGCTTGCTCGAAAAATCCTCGAAAAAAAGAAAGCCTTGCAGGAGCAAAATCAGACCGAAAAGGTCACAGCTCATGCGGGCTATGAGTCTTTAACTTATGATATGTTTGTGCACAGCTTGAGCCAAGAACTCACCGAAGTAAATACCTTTGCAGCGTGGATGGATTCCGCTCGCAAAGACGGAATTTATGCATTTGAGTCGCCCCGCTTAACGGGACAAAGAGCAGAGGTCGAAATCCTCCGAGAAACAGGCGAAACACTCCGTGCTTTAAATTTTTCGAGCTATAATTATTTGGGATTTTGCCAGCATCCCCAAGTGTTAGAGTCTGCAAAAAACGCACTGTATAAATACGGTTTAGGTGCAGCAAGTTCGCCCGTACTGAGCGGAACCTTTGGCATTCATGCGGAGTTTGAAAAAGCTCTTGTCGATTTTTTTGCGTTACCCGACAGAGGCATTACGTTATTTTCTTCGGGTTATAGCGCCAACCTCGGAACGATAAGCGCCATCGCCGGGCCGGGCAATCATGTCATCATGGATAAAGCATGCCATATTTCAATCATTGAAGGTGCAAAGCTTTCGGGCGCAACTCTGCATTTCTTTGCGCACAACGACCCCACCGATCTTGCTCGAATGCTACAGACTTTAGCGCCACTTAAGCAACGAATGCTCGTGTGCATGGAAGGCATTTATAGCGCCGATGGGGATTTTGGCAGAATTCGAGAACTTGTTCAGGTGTCCAAAGAGTATGGAGCACTCACGCTCGTTGATGAAGCACACTCTGCGCTCATCGCAGGAGAAAACGGACGAGGAGTGTGTGAAGAGCAAGGGGTGCTTGAAGAAGTCGACCTCTTTATCATGACGCTGAGCAAAGCATTTTCGGGAATTGGCGGAGCTTTACTGGCTAAAAAATCGGTAGCGCAATATGTCAACTGGTATGCAAAATGCCGCATGTTTTCGTGTGCACTCGATCCCGCTGTAACAGGCGGTATGACAACGTGTGTGAAACTCGCCGGTGGCAACGAAGGTAAAGAAGCTCGCAAACGGATCAAAACAAATGCAGCATTGTTACGTTCCTTGTTGGAAGGTCAAGTTGAGTTGGGTGCAAGTGCTACATGGATATTAACTGTTTTTTATCATGATGAACTTAAAACATTAAAGCTCAATGATTATTTACAACGAAACGGAATCGACTGCAGCACCATGCAGTTTCCTGCCGTTCCCAAAAATGAAGCGCGCATCCGTCTGTTTGTGACTTCCGAACACACCGAAGAGCACATTCGAAAAGCTGCGGAAATCCTCTTGAAGGCCGCAGAAGTCTTCTCGTTTGCTACAAAATAAAGGGATGAACTCATGCGCATTGCCATCATTGCATCAGGATTCTTGCCCGTTATTGATGGAGTGACAGTCAGTGGACTCCGTCGCCTCGAACAGCTGAGCGCCATGGGGCACGAGGTCCTGTTTTTTTGTCCGGACCTCAGTCCATACGCGCACCTGTATCCCAACTGGCGCGAGTTTAGGGGCAATATTTTGCCCGGCGTAGAGGTTGTTACTTTACCAAGTATCCCCTTTATCGGCACAGACTATGACAGAAACGTTTCTTGGAAGTCTCATGATGCCTTGATGGAACGCATGAAAAAATTCAAACCCGATGTCATTCATGTTGATGAGCCGGAACGGCTCTTTCTGGGTTTTTACCGCCGGGCAGGTTTGAAATATGCAAAACAAGCACAAATTCCCTGCGTGAGTTTTTTCAGGACCAATTTTGTGGACTATTTTGAAGACGCATTCTCGTTACCTAAGCTTGCGCTGGCCGCTGTTGAATTTGTATTTTTAAAACTTCTTCTGTATGTGTACAATTCATACGATGCCACCCTTGTTTCGAGCACTGTCACAGATGCAAAGCTCCAAAAATTGGGCATCAAAAATACAATACTTTCAGAGCTGCATGGGGTTGATCTTCATCAATTTGGTCCGCACTTGCGAGAACCCGATTATTTTAAATCAAAATTTGGAATTTCCGGACTTGAAAAGACAGTAAAGCTGGTGTTTGTCGGTCGATTGACTCCCGATAAAAACTGGAGATTCACGTTTGATGCACTTTCGCAATGTGCACAACAAGGATTGCTTAATAACGTCTCTGTTATTATTGCAGGCGATGGAGAAATGCGTGCAGAAATTGAAGACAAAATGCGCGCAATTTTGCCACGAGTTCATTTGCTGGGGCGCGTATCTCCCCAGGATTTACCTGCTCTCATGGCAAACTGCGATGTTCATGTGACGACATCTGAAAAGGAAACAAGAGGGCTCACAATTCTCGAAGCTTTTGTGAGTGGCATCCCTGTTTTGGCTCCCAATGCTGGGGGAGTCGTGCAAAATATCAGCCATGGAAAAAATGGGTTCTTATACGCACCGGGAAGTGTGGCCGATTTTACAGAGAAGTTGTCGATGTTGGTTGCCGATAACGCATTGCGAACAACGATGGGTAAGCAGGCACTCACGGGCAGTGGCCTTGTGACATGGAAAGACGCTGTTTATAACCTCACTCAAATCTGGTTAGGGCAAATTCAAAAGAAGAAAAATCTGAATGCCGCCCAGACTTAAACTCGTCCTTGAACCTTAAAAGGAGCACGGCCCATCACTGAATCCTTCATTCTTTCAACTCTATTTGAACGCGTTTTCGTCGCCAATTTTTTAGGAATTGTGGGTCGGTCCTTTATTGCATTTTCGTTTCACCAAAAGTCACGACGAGGCTATCTTACCTACGATTTTGTAGGGGGAGCAATCGTTGCGCTGCATTGGTTCTTGCTATCTAGCCTTTCCATGGGAATTTATTCTGTATTCAATTGCTTTATAACAATGGCCTGCTTTTACGTTCAGGCAGGGGCAAAATATACTTATATTTTGTATGCCCTCTTGGTAGGATTTTGTGTCAGCATTCCCTTGGTGAGTCACACAGCATTAGAAATTTCAATTGGACTTATTTTTGTCTTCACAGGATTTGCAAAAACGTTTAAAAGCAACAAAGTCATATTTCTGCTGCAAATTCCAACAGGGATCCTCTTAGCGATCCAGGCGATTTACAGCAAATCCTATTCTTCCCTGATTTTTTTGTTGATTGCGCTCTGGGGCATCGTTAAAGCAGCACTGCAACCAGATGACAAAAATTCAGATCAAAACAAACTTACCAGTTAAGCGAGCCTTTCACGAAGATCCTCATCAGTTCCTCGTAAGCTTGTGCATTTTTCAAGCGATCGCCCCAGTGATTCACAATAGATCTCGGATTTTTATTTAAATGATGAATTTCACATGTGGGCGCGGAGATGCCATAAGATTTACGCATCGAAGTCAAAACATAGGCCGCTTCTTCTGCATTCACGCCAAAGTTTTTTAGGAATTTTAGGATGGAGTTCACGGACTGGTCTTCGAGTTGCAAAAGGCCCCATTTAATTTTCTGATACTTTTTTGCGACCAAACGATTGTCAGCCATTTTTACCGCATTGTCCCACTTCTCTGGAACAGATTTTACCTTTTGAAGAATAGCAAGATGATGACCCACTTCAGAAATTTCGAGCTTAAAACTCTCGGAATAAACCTTGAGCCAGTTTTTGACGATTCTTTTCTCATCGCTTCGCTTGAAATCATCTAAAAAAACCAAACCTCCCACTTTAAGTTGGGAATAGACTTGATAGAGACAGGCTTCTCTGCCACGTAAAGTGTAAAATGAGGGGCCATCCACAATGACGCAGTCGATTTTTTCGGACTCCAGTTCCGGAGTCGGCGCATAGGATAGAAGTTCCGAATTTCCGTAAGTACGCATTTCCAATTCTTTGTGATGAACTGTCAATTGCTCTGATTTTACAAATTTCTGCGCCAGCGACGTCGTACTTTGAAAACTGAGGGGATCGTTTTCAATTGAAATGATCTTGGCACTCGGAAAACTTTGTGCGAGTCGAATCGAACTTCGTCCGCTCCCGAATTCAACGATGACTTCGGGAGTACTGACTTTCTTCTTCATATGACGCACGATTTCAGAAAATCCTGCTTCCGTAATACTCCATGCACCATTGAGGTTGAGTTCTTCAACTGCATTTTGAGCTTGATGATCCATTTAAAACTCCAATCACTAACGGCCTATTCCATGATAATAAAAATGATGTGCATTGACTTCGCTCCGCACATAGATATTGCGTCCATCAAAAATGTCTTTGCCTTTTAATTTTTGAGAAAGTTTTTTGAAGTCCGGATTGCGGTAACACTTCCATTCTGTCAGAAGCAAGAGGGCGTCACAACCGTCTGCGGCCTCATAAAGATCTTTGTTTCCCGAAACTTTGTGAGAAAATTGTTTCTCGATTTGAGAAAGAAATGCATCGTGTGCAACAGGGTCGTTTATCTGTAAACTTGCACCCCGTTTAAGCAATTCTTGCGCAATGACAAGAGAAGGTGCGCACCTGAGATCATTGGTTCCAGGTTTAAAAGTCACTCCCCAAATGCAGAATTTTCTTGCAGAGAGATCTTCACCAAAAACGCGCGTGATTTTTTGCACGAATTTGTGTTGTTGGCTGCTGTTACGTTCTTCACAGGCCTGAAGCATGATTGTTTCAACGTTGTTTCTTTTTCCGATTTGGATGAGTGCAGAGATATCTTTTGGAAAACACGAGCCACCGTATCCAATTCCTGAGTAAAGAAACGAGTAGCCGATGCGAGGATCAGCGCCCACACCCTGACGCACAAGTTCAATATCAGCGCCTACTTGTTCAGAGATGAGAGCGATTTCGTTCATATAAGAAATCCGCATGGCAAGCATACAATTTGCAGCATACTTCACCATCTCTGCCGATCGGGAATCCATCTGTAAAAACCGATCGTGATTTCTCGAAAAGTCAGCATAAATTCTTTTAATTGTCGCAAATGCAAAGGCACTCTGAGTTCCAATGACAATTCTGTCGGGGCGAAGTGTGTCTTTAACGGCAGTACCCTGTCGAAGAAATTCAGGACAAAATGCGACATGCGCGGTGCAAGTCTGACCGCGCTGAGTCAGAATACTCTGAATGCGTTCCTGTATTTCATCTGTTGTTCCGATTGGAACGGTCGACTTAATGACAATGATCAGTTCATTTCCGACGAAATTTCGAGCAATTTTTTCTGCAACTGCAAAAACGGCGCTGGAATCTGCTTCGCCATTTGGCAGTGGCGGGGTTCCAACTGTGATGAAGTAAGCATCACTCTTTTGAGGGATCTCGGTTGAAAAAAAGAGGCGACCCGCCTGTAGATTTCGAACGATCAACGATTCGAGGCTTTCTTCATAAAGATCGACCTGAGCGTCCGAAAGTCGTGAAATGCGGTCGGAATTGAGGTCACAGCAGGTTACAAAAAGACCAGTGTCTGCTAAACATGCGGCAGTTGGTAATCCGACATATCCTGCTCCGACAACGACGATATTCATGATATATCCTTTGACCATTCGGTTTTCATTGCAATGGATTCGACTATAGCATGCGAATTCAAATTATTCATTTTTCGTTTGAAATGAATTGAGCGAATTGTCGAGGGCCTTTATTGGAGTCCCTTGCTCGACAAAACGCTGTTGAGCTCTTTTACGGTATTTGTTTGGATAAAGACATCGGGCTCAGTTTCAACAATGCGCGAAACGAGAAGGGGGAGATTGTCTTTATATTCGCCTTCAAATTGACTTTTATCGGTTTCCAAAATCTTGTTATAAAAGACCTGCCATCCTTGGCGTTTTGCAAACTGTTGCACCACCGGATCGAGGACGTGGCGCAAGTATTTAACCTCAACGAATTGAGCTTTGACGTGAGAGTATTTTGAATAGGCTTGAATAAAAGACTGGCCATCCGAGTCAGGTGTAACCTCTTCAGAACTCACCATAACAGCCATTTTGGGAGAGACGGCGTTTACTAATTCAGCTTCCTTGGGATGACGTACGCACAAGAAAGTTTTTCCAAATGCCTGATGTTCTTCCAGCTCACGATTGAGACCAGTCATGACTTTCTTTGTGAATTCTTCAAGTTTTTCATTGCTCCAACTGTTGCGATCCCAGTCCCAATTTCCGAGATTGCTGCTTCTTCGAGCCAGAGCCACCAAGTCTTTTGCATCAAGATAATAAAAGAGAGGATTTTTAAGAGTGATGGTTTGCGCGGGTGCAGTGCGTTGCTGACCATCCTTGCGATAGGTATGCTCAGGAATCTGAAAGGTGCCTTCTTTTTGAATAGACTTTAGAATTTCTCCCAATGTAATAAATTCATAATCTGCACCATCATGAGGATCGCGGATGAAAAGTGCGTTTTTTATTTCGGAAATTTTATAGCGCGCAATGCGATCAAAAAGATTAAAATCCCACTGTCCCTCCTTGCTGCGTGCAAGCTCCGGCGCCTCCTGTTTAAAGTGGGCAATTTTTTCAGGAGGAGTTTGGTATTGATGAACAACTCTGTGAAAAGTGGGGTCGTGAAAGACGACAAATGGGGCGCGTGAGTAATCGTCACTGCCATCGGCAGGGCGTGCAACTTGGATGTCAAGTTCGAGGACTTGCGCACCGCTTTTAATTGAATAATCAAGATGTCGCCACGTGCTCTCTGAAGCAATGTTGAAACTCTTTCCATGGGCCACAATCACTGGTTTTTTGCCTGCAATAAGCGCATTCAGAGCTGAATTTGAAGTTAAAAGAGAACGGTTGTCTGACTTGGCGGATGCCGCAGGTTGTTGAGATTTCAGGGCTTTACAGCTAGACAAGAATAAACTGCCGACGGCAGCGCACGAAAATGCTATGGAAATCAATATTTTATGATACATCTCTGTAAACCACCTCTCATTTTTAAAGTGTTCCTTTAAAAATATGTCCGCTTCGAGATATCGGCGATAGATTTCGCAATATGATTGGAAGGGAAAGAGGTGTCTGTTAGAAGTTCATATTCATTGGGCAATTTAATGTGTTGCAATTCTAGCTTCGAGCCAACTGCGGAGGGGAATTCCACCCAGGTCGAGTCGTGCAAACTTGCTTTCTCCAACGGGGTGATAGTTGAGGTTGATGCCCGCAATGCGCAACTGATTCCCTTCTTTGACAAGTAGGGGGCCACCTGAGTCCCCTGGGCAAAGTCCTTTGGGCTGGGTTGTTGTGAGGTTAATGCCCATTTTGCCATCGAAAACCAAGAAATTATCCATTGTTTTTGACAAAACGCCTTCAAGGTTCCAAAGCGGTTTTGCGGTCTCATTGTGTCGTAAACTTAAATTTTGAGATCCACCCAGCGGGCTTGCACCCGTGGTTCCTGAAGTCAAACCACCATTTATCATTGAACTCTCTGCTCGTTCGGTGCATCCATAGCCCACTAACACGACCTGATGAGAAGCAAGTAACAAAAACGATGTCAGTGACATTGGTGCAATTGACCAGGGATCATTTGCAAGTGTGACAACCGCCACGTCTAAAGTGGGATGTGTATCCACTGCGACAATTCGGGTTTCTTTCGCTTCGGATGCACGCACGGGGCTCCCGGTTGCGATAGAAATCATGTTCCCGGCTTTAAGGCTTCCTGTGACGCAGTGCTTAGCGGTGAGCAGCTGAAGCGTTCCGACACGCGCTGCAGTGCAGTCGACGCTCGGCAAGTAAACAACACCCGGAAAAGCGCCCCATTTTGCCTGCTGGGCTCCCACCAATTGTTCGTTTGAGTTCAGATGTTGAGTTGGGCTGCATGATGTGACCAAGAGTGCACACACCGAAATCAGGTGCAAGATACGAAAATAAGAGAACAAAGAGTGTTTTTGCTGAATGGTCATTATTTTCTCTTGAATTGGAATGGGGTCTTCGACAGTTGCCTCAAGAGGAGAAACTACAATATAGAGGCAATTGCAAGATCGAAATCGTCACCTGGTGGGGAGGCACTTATCCGAAATGTTCGTCTTACTTGGTACAAGGATGCGAAGTTTCAAACTCTGTAATAAGTTTAATTGCAGTTTTAATGCTTGGAATGGTGTCTTCGTGATCGTCGCCTTCAGTAACGCGAAGAGGGCGCTGGTCTTGCACATTAGCTCTTTCTGCATTTATTGCGCCGGTTGTTAGTCTAAGTTTGGTGGAATTGCCTCTATAAATCTCAGTTAATTTATCTTTAAGCTCTTCGTAATCAAAATAGTGACTCGAAACTGGCTCTGCTGCTAATTTCGCCATTTCAACGGTTCCTGGATTCTTGGGTGATGCCAGAACGCAGAGCAGAATTTTTCCATCCACATTTTTTTCTTTGATGAATACGTACTCTCTAGTAGATTTCTTGGTAAAGATTCCAATATATTTTGTCTGGCCGATGGCATTTTCGGAGGAATCATTTTCGGGCAATTCTTTATTCTGGCAAGCAACCAGTAATGAGAGGGCAAACAAACCAGTAGCAAGAATATTTCTTTTCATTTAAAATCCTAAAAATTGAATGAATTGTTTATTTATGAAACTACAACTTGAACAAAGCATACGAATATCAGATGCGAAATGAGAGTCAATAGGAAATGCTGAGGGATAATCTAAGCATTTTAGGGAGCTATTTTCGGATTTTGAGATTTATTTTGTTTGAAAAATAAATAAAGTTATTTATATTATAATTGGATATCATTGATAAAAAATATTAAATAATGTGTAAGTGTGATTCGGTATTTGTTTTTTTGCAAGAGCAGGTGAGCACCAAATTGAGAAGCTGCAATTACTCCTGCGATCTGGCTTAAGTTGTTGAAGTGTAAGTGTTATTGTAGGTGATGATCGCGAAATATAAGCCAATATTTTTCTGTTTTCGTTTGAAAAACAAGCATAAATTCCTATGAAAAAACTGCTTATATTGATGAATAAATATTCGAAAATAAGCTTGCTTGATACCCCTCATTACTTTGTGAGGTTCTCTTATCGTCAGCGCAAGGGCGTCTAATCAAGCATGAGGCTCCGTGGATGCATCATTCCGGATGGCATTCACCAATGCTCGAAATAAGGGGTACTTCGCCTACACCGAGCACATGTGCAACTTGGAAAAGAGGGACGTTAAGTGGCGACTGACTTCCATCTAAAAGGCCCACATGCAGCCCGTTGCGCGACGCAGGCATGAAGTAGCGGTCCTGAATTCCCCTTAAAGTAAAATGGGTATTTTCTGGAAAGGCTTCTGTCTGTTCCAAAATTGCGTTGGGAATTTGCACAGCCGTGAGTTCTCCAAATGTATTTGCCATTTCCACGGTGATGCGCGGATTTTTGATCAGAGCGCGTCGGGCGCCCTGTGACACGACGGATCCTTTCAGCGTGTAAATAAAGTATTTTCCGGCTCTTGAAACTGCAGTTGCCATACAGACTGCGCGATAATTGCTTCGAGTTGTTACGGGCGTGGCTCGTGCAATATATTTTCGAATTGCCGCAAAGTAACAATAGACGCGTCGAGTTGGCGAGTAAATTTGCACCCAGGATCGCCTCTCGTTGTCGACTGTGAAAAATTCGGGAGCGAATCGATTGAGTCGAAAGCTTTCTCCCTTTTGAAATGTGGCCACAATATTGTCGTTGCTAAAGGCATCGGGGGTAGAGCGACAGTTCAAGGAATTTGCAGTGACCGCCCACGTCGTACCTGCGGTATCGACTTCTTCTCTGGTGTAAAAGACGGCCTTATCCACAGAATTGTCGGGAAGGGGAGTGGGCGTTGGTGTCGGGAGAGGTGTAGGTGACGGGGGAAGTTCTTCGCAGTTGCTGCTTTCGAGGGATCGCTCATCGATCCGGACGAGAATTGCGGTTTGATCTTGAACATCTCTTCGAAATCTTTCCAGGTCGTCACGGAAATTGAAATACTGGGAGCGTTCACGCTTTGCGGGAATGGTAAATCCTGCTGCTGTATCAGAAACAACTGTGCCCTCGATGTCGCGTCCTTGAAACCTTCCAAGCGCTTTTCCTTGAATTTTAAGGTCACATTTTACATCAAATTGTGAATTGTTTTTCATGCGAATAAAAGCCATGTCATCCGCAGGAATAGGATGAAATCCTCCAGAAACGACATCGATAAATGGAGACGCCGTTGCTGCCACGCAAAGAGCAAGTCCGGATAAAATAAAAAGTGGTCGATAATATTTTTTCATCAGCATGCCTTTCGAGCGAAATTGGAGCAACGGCTCTCGGGATTCACGAAACAAGTGAGAGGGTCAGCACAAGGCGTTGTGACCATCAATCAACAAAGACGGGATCGTTGGGCCATGGCTGATTGGGATCTTTGCACTGACTTGGATTTTGTGCGTCTGCTTCACAGGTGTTGCCGCAGCCTTTTGCATCTTGTGCGGGGTCGCAGACATCAGTTGGGGAAGGAACTTGCGCAGGATTTTGTCCTGGGCTGAGTTCAAAGCAGGAAGCCTTTACAACTTGTGTCGCTTTGTCGAAGCGATATCCTTCTGCAACATGATCACCTTTAAAGAGAAAAGACTGCTCATAGTCACGACCACCTGCGATGGTGCGTCCGTTCGAATAGGCATATTCAATTCCAAAATCAAGTCCATTGGGCGCGGACGACTTAACATAGGCGACGAAATCGCATTTTTTGGAATTCGCAGTGCTTATTTTATTGTCGACTTTATATGTGAGCGTAATATCGGAAATCGTAGGTCGTTGTGCCTGAACGCTTTGAATGTTGACAGTGTCCAGCGGTTTTCCAGGAATATTATTTATATCCTTGTAACCTTGTGCGAACGAAAATGAAGTTGAAAGAATTGCAGCACTGCAAACAATATTACGAATCAACATCGGAAACCCCTTAGAAAGTAAAGGACCGTAAACGAGTGTGCAAACCATTTTGACACACCCTATCGTCAGAGAAACTGAGTAGCATCGTTATTCCAGTCCTGGTTAGGACTCGCGCACTTTTGTGGAGAATCTTTTGCTGCCTGACAAGTATTTTCGCAGCCCCGAGAGTCTGAAAGATCGGGATTGCAAAGTGTGGAAGCCTTCGGAATTTCGTTCAGATTTTGTTCATTTGAGAATCCGATGCAACTGTAGTGCACGCGTGTTGATTCTTTTCTGACAACATAGCTACGTGCCAAATGAGCAGATTCGAACACCACTTTGAGCTTATCAGTGCCCTTGGCTTTGATTATTTTTTCCTGGATAAAGGCTTTTTCAGTACCCACATCGAGGCCATTTGGGGCGACAGATACGACTGTCACAACGGCATCACATTTTTTATGAAAGTTTTGTGCATTTGTGACTTGAATCTCGACAACTAAATTTCCCGAAGAATTTATTTCGTATTGAGCGCGCATGGTATCGACGGGGTCTTTAGCCGGCAGTCCGTTGGCAGGCCACCATTTCGACCTGCTCGCAGGGAGTGGCTTTGTTTCGAAAGCAAAGGCCAGGCTTGGCAATGTCAGCATAAGAAAAATGAACATCCGAAACATAAGAGTCTCCTTTTTGGAGCATCTGATTAGTAGGAGAGACGAGCAATTTGCCGAACGATTTCTGGGTTAATGTGTGGATTTTCTGGATTTGGAGAACTGTCTGGACGCCAGATAAAGTCGGGATGAGATTTTTTGCTATTCCCGCTCCATTCACCTCCAAGAATGCGGCCCTCCGCATTGAGTTCAAGGATATATTGGAGTGTGATTTGCGGCTGACTCGCAAAACGAACTGTGGTTGAGACATTCGCAAATTGACTTGCCGTTGCATGGAAGGGATAATTTGAACCATTCAATCCCAGAATGCGCAGAGCTTCTTCCTTTGTCACTTTTCTGACTGCCGATTCAAATGAAGAAACAGCAAAATTCCAAACTTCCTCTTCATTTGAAACATCAAGAATGACCGAAATGCGATTTTTTCCGACAAAATTTGTGAGAGCTAAATGCAAAGTGCCAGGGTTGAGATCACGGCAATGGGGATCGATAGGGCGTCCGTATGAGTCGCGTTCGAGATTGTTACTTTGGCACCTGCCTCCAACAATTTTTCCACCTCCTTGCCACATTTCGACAAGCAGCCCTTTGACATCATCTGGAGTAAATGTCACGCCATTGTAAACAGCATTCTTACGCGGCTCGGGTTCTTTCATCGCTGCGCTGGCAAGTCCGTTGCAGTGCCCAGCCCACGAAACATCGCCAAACTGCCTCGCCCGTGCTCGTTCCCACTGCGTTGCGCTTGAATTCTGGTTCGTAACCAAGTCGTATTTTTCAAGGGGTGAAAGTTCATTAGGCGAGCTACGGCGTGCCGTTCCACCTTCCGAAAGAGGCCACCAGTCTCCATGCCAAATGGGTTTTGTGGTCCCTCGGGTTGGTAGGGAATCCAGTTTGTCGTCGATGATACCGGCACCGGTAATATTTTGGGGAGCATTTCGACCATCGATGGCTTCATTTAAGGCAGAATGTGTTGCTTTATGGGAAGATCCACAGGAGCTTAATAGCGCAAAAATAAAACATGTCGTAACACACTGTCTGCTCGTCATTTTGAACCTCTCTGCAAATTCAGAAGTGGGGAATTCATTTTCTTGGTTTCGTTTGAAGGTGAATGATGTTGCTTCACCTGTATGTTGGGTGTGGGATTTTTAAGGCTATAAAAGTAGGCAGGCGCTCGTGAAAGAGGCATGCAAAGCACTTTCAAAGTTTCGATTGAAATTGGAAATTCTTGCGAGGCCACATGTTCTGAGAAATCGAAACATGTTTCGTGTTCTTTATTGAGATGAAAGATGTTCCAAGCGGCGACGGTTGGTGCTGTGCTGTCTTTTTTCAAGTTGGTAAATGCCGTAAGTTTGAGTCGACATTCGATGGGTTCTGTCGTACTGGCGGGATCTCCTTTGCGCTCTTTAAGATACCGATGAATAAAGGTAACACAGACTCGTTTTCCATCAATTCTATCCTTTTCAGATGTTTCTGATCGGATAAAGCTGGCGAGTGCATTCTGCGAGGATCCAAAGCACAGCAGAGCTGTAAACAATCGAATCTGTTTTTCGTAAAATTTCCACACATTTGTGGCTACCATTTCATCTCTTTCATTATATAGGCGCACAAAGTAACATGAGTCGCTTGTGCATTTTTTTGATTTGCCACGAATCGTTGTTAGTGAAATGAACCGAGTTGCGAAAGAGGTCAATTTTAACTTGGAATCCTTGCAGATATTCACACATCCGGCAGGTATTAAGGAGCAAGGAGTGGATCGAATGGCCAAAGTTGCTCGTCATTTTTGCATCGATTGTCGTTCGCATCACAAGTATTTCCGCATCCCCTGGTGTCTTTGAGAGGAAGACAATATTTTGAGGGAGAAGGCACATCCGGAGGTGAGGTGGAAGCAGAAAACTCAAGGCAAGTTGCCTTGACCACCTGGCTTTCGGGGTCGCGTACAAATCCTTCCCTAGAAAGGCTCGGATCAAACTTAAAGACTTGAAGGTAATCTCGACCTCCTGCAATGGTTCGATTGTGTGCTTCTGAATATGCGATTTTTACAGCACGACTTTGCGATGCAATGAAGCGGGCATATGCATAAAAATCGCATTTTCGAAACTTTGCAGGATCGCTTCGGTTTTTAAGTAAAATTGAGACTGCCATGCTTCCATCCGATTCTTGATGCTGCTGGATGGATGACTTCTCAACCAGATCAGGCTGCACGCCGGGCTTGTTATTAATATTCTCGAACTCTTCAGCAGCAGTGGCTGGCAAAGCTATTGCGATGCAGGGGAGGGCAGCGTGAAAGATGAAGCGCATTAAGATTTTCATCGGTCTTCCTTTCTAGGAAATCTCAGGAGTAAAACTGAACAAATCTGTTTCCTTAAATGAGCAGTGTTCGTATTTTGTTTTCCTACGCGCATGGAAGGACAACAATGAGATGTTGGTGTTTTAACCTGAAATAGTGCGAGAGGAGTGAATTGAACTCAACTACTTCAGTTTGCTTTAGAGCGAGCAATTGATTCCGATCAATTGAACACTGAAACCCTCCCGGTATGATGAGTTTTTTTCGAAAAACCTCGAAAATTTGTAATGGAAATGGAAGTCCGTCCGACATGTTGGGTGTAAGAAGCATTCACAGGACTCAAGCATACATGAGGAGGATATGATGAAAAGGTTGCCATTATTTTCGGGTTTGTTTGTAGGAACTCTGGCCATGGTTGTTGCAGGCTGTGGAAGCAAAGCTTCAGAAACCGCTGCAAAAGTCGAAGCCGCAAAAACTTCTGCCACAACACTTTCCAATGGACTAGCCCTTGCGTTTCCTGACGGTCTCAGTGTGACCTCAGCAGTTACGACAACCGCTGCCTCATCAAAACTTCACTCGGACGATGCTGAATTCGATCTGGTTGAAGGAGCTGAAGAAGTCACAGCCGAGAAATCGTCTGTTGAAAAGAAACAGGAACTGAAGAAAATTGCAGAAGGCAGTGAAGCTGCTGCATGTAAGCTTTCCTTTCATTTTAAAGAACTTTCGGAACCGAGCTGCTATGGTCAGTCCGTTGAATTAAGCAGTTCCGAAACAACCGGAACAGCATCTGCGCTCATCACAAAAGGCGATGCTACAAGTGGAGTTCGCTATGGAGACTCTGGAATCACCAAAAGTAAACAGGGGAGTAATGCTTGCCTTGCTGCGACATCATCGTATTATTTAGGGCGGGCAAGTGAGCGTGTCGATCATGCAACCCGTGCAGTTGCGAGTATGCTTTGTGCCGCAAAAGTTCAAGGTAAGGATGTCTTGCCTGAAAAAGGACAAAAGCTTGACTTAAAGCAAGTCATCGAAGAAGTAGGCGTATTGCCTGCGGGAGTCACAGTTAAAGAAGCATTTATTGCAAAAATTGATGCCTCTGCGGATCTTTATCGCAGTGTTATTAAGCTAGGATATAAAGATCCCAGTGGAAATAAGCAGATGATTTCAATAGATCTCATGAATAATCCGCTCGGCACAGATGGAAAAGAATTTCAAGGTCGCTTGCTCATCGTAAATAAAGGGACAATGAAGAATGACTTGGTAGAGAAGAACCAAGGTATTGCTAATCTTGTAGATCCGCCTCCTCCAGGTGGACAACCTCCCCCCGGTGGTCAACCCCCTCCTGGCGGACAGCCTCCTCCGGGTGGGCAGGCAGGCACTCCTCCTCCCGGTGGAGGTCAGCAGCCTGGTGGCGGTGGACTTGAAGCAAAAGAAGATATGACTGCCATTATTGCAATAAATTACAAGCGATCGGGCGATTCCATCTCCTATCGTTTCAACAAGGCAGACTTTCATACTGAAGGAACAACAAAATTTAATCCCTTCGACAAAGGTTACATCGACCTGAAATCTGGACTCTTTGATTATACGGCGATGAAATCTACAGGCTCAAGCAATTCTGTCATAAGTAACGTGATCCAAGGTGACTTTGCATTGAGCACCGAAGATGGAACGGGAAGCTTTACCTACGCATGGCAAGCGAGTTTGGGTGACAGTGCAACACGGCTTTTCAGTGTTACGGTAGGTAAGGAAGCAGATGGCGCCATCAGCGGATGCGGAATGGCCGGATTCGGCCCTGGATTTGGCAGCGCCGGTGTGGGTAAGGTCAAGGGATTTGCGTGTTACTGGGCCCAAGGCGGTGGTGGTGCACCCATGAATCTGCAAGGCGAAAATTCAAACTACCCAAGCTATGCCCAGAAACAGTGCTTCAAGAAAGCGGCCGACAGCGAAATTTGGGCAGTCGTTTCTGAAAAAGTGAGGTATTCCATTAAACAGGAATGTGGTGCTGGCACTGCCGATTTTGACCTTGAAACCGTAGAATCCGATGGTTCTTCGAAATCCGGTGACGTCAAAGCAGTTGCCGTAACAGTTCCAACGATTGATGGTGCTCCTGCCATTAGCCCCACAGAAGTGAAGGCTGAGTAATATCAGCGATTTTTTCAATACCGAGCAGATCTTGAGTCTGTTCGGTTTTTTCTTTTTTGAGTTCCACACCTCTCAGTTCAAAAAAATTCCTCTAAATCCATGAGACGTAAGAACCGCAGATACTGAAAATATTGCTAAATGTATTCACTCTTAAATTAACTTCTTAAGAGTGAATTATTGTGCAGACATCACAAAGTCGATGCCTGTTTTTTCAAGGCATTTATTTGTGCTGTCTTCGAAAAAGCATCTTTCAAAGCCTTCCACAAAAACACAGTCCCTTAAATTATCATCGAATTGAGCGCAAGTACCACGGTGCTTTACTTTCTCATTTTCAGTCATAGGCACTCCGGTTAAATTGGAGTAAAAAGGTATATTTAAATGGCTTGTATATCATTGAATTTCTGGAAGATTGTTCACTGCTCTTCAATGAGGATAAGAATATCCGAATATCCTGAGGTGTCATTTTTTTGTTTTATGTGAACTTATTTTGTGAACTTCTTATGACGCACTTGAAATTTATGATTAAAGCTCTACTATCTGGACATTCTAGAGGTTTCGGTCGTTATTTAAATTTGGAGTGAATAATGAAGAATATTGTTGTTGCATTTTCGGCCCTGTTTTCTTTCTCTACTTTAGCGCTTGGCAATGAGTCTGCTCAAACTTCACAAGTACTCGTATCTACAGCGCCTTCGAGTTTATTGAGCTTTTCTGCAATTGAATTGGAAGTGAATAATTTTGAAGAAATGATGAATCCTGGCACTGAAGGCTTGAAGGAATTTCTGGCTTGTTTCGTAAGCGGAATGGACTTGCCATCTGAAGTTTACATGGATTGTGGAAAGGCGATTCTTGGAACGGCATTGAAGTGTGTGGATTCCGTTGTTGCTCTTGGATGTGTGACTTCCGTCATTGATATGGGCCAAAAGTGCTACCTCCCAGCTTCGAAAGCAATTGACGTTGCAAAAGCCTGCAGCAAGAACCCAACCATCGAAACTCCCGTGCTAGTTGCCCCAATCCAGTGAATTCTTTTTGTGATGTCTAGTTTTTTTTACTCATGATTTTTAGCATTTCTGGCGATGAAGTTAGAAAGACAATAATAAGCTCCCAAAGGAGTAAAGTCATGAGTAAACGCTGGACGAACGCAAAGATATCATTGGACGATGAACAACAAGAAATTATGGTTTATTTCGAACAGGCTTTGGCCTTGGCAGATGGGGATGTCGGTTTGGCAACGGATGTTTTTTTTGGTATCAATCCAAAAAATCCCAAAAGTGAATCACCCGCGGAATTGATTCGGCAGGGGAATTTTGCGGAAGCCGAAAAGATGATTCGCAACAAGATCGAAGATCTTAAACAACTTGATGACAGACCCGCTTCAAAATTAAATGTCGTAACATCTCGAATTTTCAGAAGTGGCTGACGAAAAGGATTTTCTTCAACTCTTTCTTGTTTAGCGTTGAATCTTAAGCGGATGTATACTGTTTACTTTGACATCTCCGGAAGTCACTCTCACTCGTACTGGACGTATATCTCGAAAATTGTAAACTGCGCTTGTCCCAGGCTTGAGATTTATGGTTCGAGTTTTTCGCTCATGGCTAGCAAAAACTCTCACAGTGCTAGATGCGCTGGAATGGTTTGTAAAAGTCAGCGCCTGTGGTGTTGTCAAGCCGAATAAAATCACGTCCACAGCAGTAGGAATTAAAATAGGATAGTCGCCGGGAACGGTGACATCGCCACCTGCTGGAAGTTCAGAAACCACAAGGCCGTCAAAGGCGTGTGCAGAACTTCCCATCCAAAAAAGTGGGAACGCCGCAAGTAAGACTGCAAATTTTAGCATTACTTTTTTTCTCATGAAGTGTCCTTTTCTGAATCGATTCCCTACTTGTTTCTTCTGGGTGTCATGCATTTTCATCCTGCCGGTTTCCCACAGTGCGAACAAGGCGATCTTTTGACATTCCGAGGTCCCCTTGTCCCTGTGTTTCCCATTTTTTCCCTTTCGAAAACATTTCCTGTAGCATGATTTTGCCTTTGAACCCTTCAACTCAAAAGAGAAAAGGTAGGTTTGGTGTGAATCCCGCTCAGGAAGTGAAAGAGCCGTTCCGCAGGCTTTTTGCACCGGGTAAGAGTCCAAGTCAGGGTGGTTTTCGTGCGTATTCGAAGCTGGTGTCGGCCAGTGTCGTGGTGCATGCCATTCTTTTTTCAGCTGCTCATGTCATTCCTGCACCTCAAAAAATGCCCGTGTCCAGCACCACAGTAAAAGTAACAGCATTAACCTCAACACCAACGGCAACTCCGCTTCCCACACCTGTCATCGAAAAACCCACTCCACAGCCCACGCAAGCACCTGTAGTTCGCACTCCTAAACCACGAGTCGACAAGAGGGTCAATGCAGAACCCGTGCCAAAAGACAAGCCCGTTGAAGTGCGGGGTGGGTTGAGCAATTCTACTGCACTCAGCAATACGGGGAAGGGTGGCCTTGTGGTTGCAGAAGGAAACTCCTCTGAAGTTGCCGTCGATCCTTCGAAGGCTGGGAATCCTCCTCCACCGCCTGCGGCAACGGAAATCCCGAATTCGGAAACCGAGAGTCTGCCTATTGGGCAAGTTCCCATTTTAGAATCCGTCGCAGACGTCCCGGCAAAGTGTTTAAACATTCCCGAAATCCCAATCACTGATGAAGCTGCCAATGCAGGAATTTCGAGTGGTATGATTTCTGCGGAAGTTTCGATTGACGTTGCAGGGAAAGTCTCAGATGTCAAAATTCGAAAGGGTTTGGGTTTTGGGCTCGACCAAGCGGTTGCAGAGGTCCTGAAAAAAATCACATGCACCCCTGGACGCGTTGCTGGAAAACCTGTTCCAATTAAAAAGAAGCGGATTGAAATAAATGTTCAATTCTAAAAAGAACCAGCTCGTAGACACTCACATTGACGAGAGTAATAAAATGAATGCGCCTTTCCATTCGCCTCGAAATGTATTTTTTAGTCGAACTCTTTCTTGGTCAAGACTCGGATGTCTCGCCTTTGTCTTGAATCAAAGTGCTCATGGCCAGGAGCCCACTGAAGCCACTCAATCAGCTGCTCCTAAAGTAACAGCACCCATTCGGGGTAAAATTCTTGCACGAGGAAGTGGTATTCCCCTTGCAGATGCAACAGTTATTGATGTTGCCTCAAGAGAGAATTCCGTAACAACAGACAAAAATGGCGAATTCGAAATTTTATTATCGAAGCCCGATGGAGCTTTTCTCATTCGAGCCCAAGGCTTTGATGATTTTGAAGTCAAGGTTGAAAAAGGCGTGGCTGCACCGGGCCCCTATTTGATGGAACCTGCTCCAGAAGTCATTTCAAGAGGAATCATTCGGGCTCGTCGAAAAACAGAAATTTCTCAACAGAGCCTCACACGCGAAGAAGTCTCGCGAATACCGGGAACTGGAGGCGACGCCGTTGCAAGCTTGCAATCGCTTCCCAGCGTGCTCCCCGCAGGTTTTGGAAATAACATTGCAGTGCGCGGCAGTGCTCCTGGCGATACGAGTTATTATTACGATAAATTAAGTCTTCCCTTTGTGTTCCACTTCGGTGGCGGGCAAACGGTCATTCCTACGCGCGCACTGGATGGAATTGAGCTGTATGCAGGTGGATTTTCGGCCATCTATGGAGATGCCATTGGGGGCGTTGTTCAACTGCGGTCAGAAACAGAAACCCCGCAGCGTGCATCAGGACAATTTGAACTGGGCCTTGGACAGACGTCGTTGTACTTGGAAGGCCGCATGGGGGAAGACACCAGTTCACTCCCACAGCTGGAAACTTCAACGGATAAACCTGCTATAGATGCGTCGCTCGCAGCAGAGGGCGGAACAAAGAGTGCAACCGAAAGTTCAGCAATTGGATACAGGCTTGGATTTCGCCGGACGTATTTTGAGATCTTTGCTCCTATCATTAAAAAAGTGGGAGGCGACCGCGTTAACTTTCTCACGCTTCCCCAGGCGACAGATTACATGGGGATGTTGAATGGAAAAAATGCATTCGGAACATGGCAGCTTTATCTGATTGGTGCAGCCGATCGGATGAGACTCGCGGTCTCTTCAGACAATTCGGATACGGCAACAGGTAAGGTTGAGTTTGACCTGTTTAGCTATTTTCAAACTCTTGGTCTGCGCACAAATTCGAATCTCGGAAATGGTTGGGGGCTCAGCCTCACTCCCCAACAACGTTACTTTGTAAGCAGGCAAACTTTTTTTGACAATAAAGTTCGTCTGTCCTCTCATCTTTATTCTTTGGATGCAGCCCTCGATAAGCGCGTGAATAAATCATTTGCATTCACCGTTGGAATGCGCCCCGAGTATGAACTCTACAATATCGATGTGGATGCCATTCAAATTCCGGCGTCTGGCCCTGGAATTTTCTTTGACCCCGACACCGCTCCTCGCAGTAAAGAAAAAAGAAAGTACACGAGTTCGTCGGGCACTGTATACCTTGATACCGTTTTTAAGCCCGTCAACAGTTTTACTTTAAACCCAGGACTCATCTATCAACGTGGACGAAATTCAGGCCAGGTCGAAATCGATCCGCGTTTTGGTGCGCGTTTGGAGGTTGTTCCCGGCTATACGATCAAAGGGAGTTGGGGTTATTACAGTCAGCGTCCTCAGCCTCAGTTCGATTCCAAAGAATACGGAAATGCTGAACTCGATATGGAACGTGCCATTCATGCCATTGCCGGCGTTGAAGTCAAGCTGCCCGAAAACTGGGAAGGCGACGTTCAAGTTTATGAAAAAAAGATGCTGAATCTCGTGGGTGATGCCACCGAGGAACCCGAAAAAAAGTATGAAAATAATGTGCTCGGTCGTTCAAAGGGAGCTGAATTTTTTCTAAAGAGCCCCAAGCAGGGGCGTTGGTATGGCTGGGGAAGTTATGGTTATTCGAAATCCGAACGCAGGGATCCGCGTTCCAAACAGTGGCAACTTTTTCAGTACGACAGACCCCATTCCCTCACCGTTGTAGGATCCTATAAAGTAACAGGCCGGTGGGAAATTGGTTCGAAATTTAAGTACCAGAGTGGTTCTGTTTTTACCAAGGTTGCAGGCGGTAAGTTCAACCAAAATACCGGTGGCTACGTTCCCGATTCCGAAGGCGTGCAGGTCAATGGTTCAAGGTTGCCCGTCGACTATCAACTCGACATACGATCCGACTACGACTTTCTATTTCCAACCTGGAAGCTCGACTTTTATGTGGATATTCAAAACGTCACCAATCGTGAAAATGTGGTGGGCAGGCGATATAGCCGCGACTATAGCCAGAGTGTAGATGTGACGGGAATTCCCATCCTTCCCACGCTCGGATTTATTGCTTCCTTTTAAACAAAGACTTTTTCAAAGGTGAGAAGATGAAGTCACAAAATAGAACACTGTCGCTCTTCCTTGGAATCTTAGCCGCTTTTGTTTCTTTATCTTGTGGTGAAGAAACTAAAAAAGTCTATTTGCTTGAAGAAACCCGTGTGGTGGCCATGCAGTTTTTGAAAGATCCCGGCGGAACAACCTCCACAAGTGGATGTGCCGCAGATGCCTATGTTCAGCAATTTCCATTGCGCCCTGGTGACAACATGTTTTTGCGCATCGTTGTTCTTTCGCCCGAAGGTGACGATCCCGCCTTTCAGTTGACAGGGGTGACCCAGTTTGTGGGAGTCGGCGCACGCAGTGGTGCGCGCGGTCCCGACAGGCTCGATAATGTAACAGCTTCAGTTCAAAACCTCTTTCAATTTACAGAAGCGCCCACCTTGGCATGTGTTCGCCAAACGACACCCATTGTGGTCAAAGAATTCGTCTATACATTTACAGTGCCCGGAATCGACAAACTGACACAGGTGTTCGCGCAATCGGGCGGCATTCCTTATTTCACTCTCAATTATAAGGGAACAGGAAAATCGAGAACCGACACTGGATTTTTAACGTTTCCTGTCTTTCCCAATCCTGGGGATGACGGTGTTTGGAATTCGCTCAAAACAAATGGCGCGACCGATGTTGAAATTGCACTCTTAAAAAAGCAGGCGCAGACAAACACACCTCCTAAAATTGAGTCGATCGATGTGGCCAATCCGGCGCTTTCCTCGGGTTCAGAGAATGACATTGAAGTGAAAATTGCGGGCGACGACAATGACGAAGGCGCGAAATCTCGTGTTCAGTGGTATGTTTCTAAAGGCAAAATCAACAATGTTCGTTCAGCAAAAATAAAGTGGAAACCCGATTTTGCAGGCAAAGTTTCAGCTGTTGCAGTGGTGCGTGACTTGCAAGGCGGTGTCGATTTTAAATTAAAAACCGTAGATTCAAATTAAATGTCACGAGGGATTTTCGAAGGAGATTTTCATGCGAACTTTGGTGCTATCGAATTTGCTATCACCACTGATCGTAATTTGAAAAGATCCATCTTCTGCAAGGCGCACGGCGCTTCCCTGGCAACGGATGTTGAATTCCTTTGAGTCGTTGAGCATGCACCCGTAGGAAGGGTCCACTGCAAATTCAACAGGAGAGAAAACATACAGTGTGGCGCGTTTTCCCTCTTTGCAACTTGCTTGAACTTTCCCACTAAAGACGGCCCGAACTCCTTCTGCAGGATTTAAGATCACAGCCTGCTTCATGTCCACGGAGCAAGAGCCTGGATTCACACCAACAGCATCTTGTGACAGTGGAGTGTTCACTTTGACCTGCCCACTTTTATCTTGGGACTTTTCGCCATTCGCAGACTCTAAATCTTCCTGACGCCTCGACCCACAGGCTTGCATGAGGAACATCAGAGAAACATATGTGAGAACCATTTTCTTTTCTTGAAAGAAAGGCATAAAAACCTCTATTGGTCGTGACCATTTTTGACCCTGTTTTGAGATATCGGTAAGGTTTCCTCTTTTCTTGAGATGAGTTCCGTGTTTAGTTTGCATATCCTTTTAAATTCTGTGGAGACTGAGAGAAATGACGACGTTTTTTTCGCAAGAACAGCAAGAGCGCCCCATCGATGTGACTTCCATTGAAAATGCCCTTGTCGACCTCTTGGTTCGGGCTGAAGATACTGATTTGAAAGAACTTGGCCTTCATAAGGGGCACATGCAACTCGTAGACGCTGGGCAACAAGTCCACATTTTGGCGAACTTGGGAAAACTGACCACAGAAGTTGAGCTCGGCGGCAGTGCGGCAAACGCTTTGCGTGGAATGGCTATGCTCGGGGCAAAGACAAGCTATAGTTCTGCGGTGGGTGCAGACACCTACGGACGTGCTTTTTCTGCGCGCTTAGAAGAGCTTTCGATTTTGAATGAACTTGCCGTTGTTGCGGGAAGCACAGGCACGTGCCTTGTGGTTGTAACGCCCGATGGAGAACGCACTCTAAATACTTGCCTGGGCGCTTGCCGAGAGTACCGAAAGGAACATGTTCCTTTAGCTCACATTCAAAAAAGCAAAATGTTTTTTACAACAGGCTATGTTTGGGACACTCCAAATCAAATTGAATCCATTGAAATGGCAATTCGCGAGGCACAAAAGGCCAATGTTAAAATCGCATTAGACGTTGCAGATCCCTTTGTGGTTGCACGCTCAGGCGAAACCCTTCACCGTCTGCTTTCCACTTCTGTGCACTTGGTTTTTGCAAATGCCGAAGAAGCAAACATGCTTGTGGGCTGCAAAGGCGAAGCTGCCGCGAAAATACTTTCAGAAAAAGTAGAAATTGCAGTGGTTAAAGATGGCGGAAATGGGGCATATATTGGCCACAAAGGAAGAATCATTCATATTCCCACCGAAAAGGTAACAGTGGTCGATACCACGGGTGCGGGAGATATGTTTGCGGGCGGATTTATGTACGGACTTTGCCGTGGACTGTCTCTTGAAATATCGGGCCGTATTGCAACACTGCTCGCTGCCGATACGATTACGCATATGGGAGTGCGCCTGACAGCCGATATTCCAAAGAAGGTTCGCAGTTTAATCGCGGTCTAAACGTCCTGTTTTTGGGCCAAAGTGCGTCAACAGAAAACAACTTTGGGCCCCATATGTCTTGCTCAAGAAAAACACATTTTTTACCGAAGAGAAAAACGCACCTTTAGTCGTTGTGTTTTTCTTAATCGGGAGGACTTTAATGTACTTTTCTAAGCCTGGTCGTCGTTGTTTTGCAGTTTTCAATACCTCGCTCAGTTTGGCATTTTTAGTGAGTTGTGGACTTGGGAATAAAGAACTCAAAGAGGAAGGCAAACCTTCGGGGGAAAACACATCGACGTCTGATGCTAACGAGTCGGCAGGAGCACTTTCTCTCAGTCTGCCCGTTGAAGACAAGGGAGGAAGCGCTGATCTCAAAGTATGGATAAAGTTACAAGGTGCTTCCGGCAAAGTGCTGGAAAAATCCTTTGCATACAGCTCTGGGCAGAAAATCGATATCGAAAAGGTTCCAGCGGGAGCTTATAAGTTCCTTTTGGAACTGCGCTCTGCATCAGGCTTGGTGGAATCAGGAAGCAGCGAAATTGAAGTTATTGCCGGCAAAACGGTTCAAGCCAACCTCGTTTTACACCCTGCCGAAGACAATGATGGCAAAGTCAGCATTATAGTCAGCAGGCCTGGAGTGCCAGCAGCTCCAGATATGTGTTCGGTCGCACGGCCTGCCATTTGCCATGTTCCAAAGACGATCAGTAAATGCGAAGTTCAAATTGGGGAAAAATTGTATTCCGCCGAGTCCGGTTGCAGCAGTGCAAGGTGGCAGCTTGTTGAAAGCCTCTGCCGTGAAAAGATCTCAGTCTCTCCCGCGCTCTTCGCATCATTCAAGTGCAGTGCTGATGGCTCTAAACCTTCTGTGCCACCTGCTGATGGTTCTAAACCTCCTGTGCCGCCTGCTGATGGCTCTAAACCTTCTGTGCCGCCTGTGAAACCTCCTTCCCCTTCCATTCCTCATTCCACTGAATCCGGAGTGATCTTGGATCTGAAGTCTGTCATAGATCCTATGGTAGGCATCAATAATTCAAACGCATTTTCTTTAGAAATTTCCGGACGTGTGATGCTAGGCAGTAACGCGTGTACGGCAGCAGGCGCTACCGCAAATCTGAATCAAATCGCGAGCTCGCCTTTAAGCATCACGTTTGTGGCTGAAGTTAAGCGTCCGAATGATGGCCGCAATTGCGCTGATCTGTTTGCTCCCGTTTATGCTCCCGTGAAAGTGGTCTTTCAAGGCAAGTACGATGAAGTTGCAAAGGTCATTGTTCAAAACGTAGACAAGGCTGGGAACGAGAAAGTGATACCCATTATTAAATAAGGGGATCAGGGATCCTTTGAATGGTCACTCTTTCTTTTCTTCAAGCGCAAGGCGCAGTGTTTCAATGGGAAGAAACATTTTGAGTGGATGGCTGTGAAACGAAATCATTCCGAAGCGTCTGTAAAAGTTTGCTGCCGCAGTATCTTTAGCGTCTGTGACAAGAGCATGGCACCCTGTGATTTTTGAAACTTCAACAACACGCTTTGCCGCATCTGCAAAAAGAATTTCGCCAAGCCCGCATTTTTTTTGTGAAAGGTCGCGCGCCAACCGCGCAAGAAGTGCCACGGGCACAGGGTGTTTGGGCCAGCGCATCCCTACTTCGGCAGGAAGCACACTGGCCACCGATAGTGTATAAAATCCTAAAACCACACCTTGCTTATGAGGCGAGGCTGGCGAATTTTCTTCGACAATCACATAGGTTTTTGCAATATTTTTTCGCTGATAATGAAGTGCGTTCTTCTTGAGAAAGATATCTAAATTTTCTTGTCCGCAAGAAAATTGTTCTTTGACGTGATGCTCAGTAAGTGCCTCGATCCGATACTTCATTTCTGAGATTCTTCGCTTGATTTAACAAGCTCTTTGTGGCGGGAAAATGCCTTTTTAAGTTCATACGTGGCTTCCGGTGGGTTTTCCAATGCCTGGAAGAAAACGTCGCGATCAAGTTCTGAAAGCATCAGGGATTCTTCTGTGGCGAGAATCTTGCGCGCACGCAGAAGCGCACTTGCCATGACAAACTCGCTGACTGACTGTCCTCGCACTGTTGCAGCGCGTGCGAGCAACTCTTTTTTTTGTGAAGCCAAGCGCAATTCTAATCGTCCATTTTTTGTTTTTGAAGCTTCTTTTTGAAGTGCAGTCACGACACCCTCCTTTGTACGATCTTTACCGTACATATCTGTACGGTAAATGTACAGTCTATCTTGAGTCAAAAACAAAAGATTAGCTTAACAATTTAATATTACAATGATAAATATTGACTGAACATCCTAGGTGCCAATTGTCCTGCAAATCTTGCCTAGACCTCATTTCCATCTGAATCAAAATACTTCCTTTGACAAGTCAGAAAAGGATCTCTAAGTTGAGCCTATGTTGAGAATGAGTCTCATTACCATGAGAAAAGTATAATCTGACCTTGCCGAAGGGGTATGCATGACACGGTTTGACGTCTCGAAGACTTCTATTCTTTTTGCGGTTTTTTCTTGTTTCTTGTTACCTTCCCGCGCTGTGGCGCAAGACGCAGCAAGCACAAAGCCGGCGCTTGTTCAGGCGAAGCCCTTGGATGCGCATGCAGAAACCACCCGCGCCATCGTCGCGCACTATGCTAAAATAGTGCATGCAACATATGCTGATCTTGCTTTGAGTACTCAAAAATTAAAGAGCGCCATCGATTCCTTTGTTGCCGAGCCTACAGCTCTGACACATCAGGCAGCTAAAGTTGCATGGATTGAATCACGAAAAGTTTACGGTTTGACAGAAGCCTTTCGCTTTTACGGCGGACCCATCGATGATCCTAAAAACGGACCTGAGGGGCTCATGAATGCATGGCCTGTGGATGAAAGTTACATCGATGGTGTCAAAGGGAAACGTCATTCAGGGTACATCAACGATCTCAAAGCATTTCCTGTCTTGAACCGCGAAGTTCTTTTGTCACTCAATGAAAAAGACGGGGAAAAGAATATTTCGACGGGATACCATGCCATTGAATTTTTGCTCTGGGGCCAAGATTTTAGTTCAAAAAGCCCCGGAAAAAGACCATTCTCTGACTTTATTGACAATGGAAAAAACAACGCACCAAGGCGCGCACAAACACTCGTATTGCTCACATCCATTTTAAATGAACATGCACAATTATTGGAAAAGGAATGGGTGCCCTCCAACATTGGAAATTACGCGGCGCGCTTTTTAGCTCTTCCCCCTGAAGAAGCGATGCAAAAGATTCTTACAGGAGTTGCTACTCTCTCCATTGACGAACTGGCCGGCGAAAGAATGATGGTGGCACTTTCGAAAAAAGATCAGGAAAATGAACAAAGCTGTTTTTCAGACACCACAACCGATGATCTGGTTGCCAGCAGTCAGGGAATCAAAAATGTTTACTCAGGGGTTTATGGATCTGCACAGGGGCCGGGGCTCCGTGACCTTCTTTCTAAAACGGCACCTGAACTTTCAGGGTTGGTGGGCGCTCAGATCGAAAAAAGCGTGTCGCTCTTGCAGCAAGTGCCCAAACAATTCGACGTAGTCATTGTTTCGTCAAAGCAAAGTCCCGGACGAAAAAC
This sequence comes from Silvanigrellaceae bacterium, assembly GCA_044237915.1. GTDB lineage: Bacteria > Bdellovibrionota_B > Oligoflexia > Silvanigrellales > Silvanigrellaceae > JBIIEI01. The sequence goes on from JBIIEI010000006.1 coordinate 50,469, forward strand.
AGCAGAAGCTGCCATTGAAAGCCTTGAATCCCAAGGCAAATTGTTTGCACGCATTGCGAAACAATGGGGCCTCGAAATCAATGTACAGGAATAACAGAAAATGAGATTTCTTATTTTGCCACTTCTTTTCTCTATTTTTCAGTCCGCAGGCGCAGCCGCTGAGGCATTCAGCGAAAAAAATTCGAAAGTTTTAGAAAAACAGGGAGGATCTCTCACTGTTTTTTCGAGCCTTGCCAATGCTTTTGCTTTGCCTGCTCCTAAGGCCTCACACGAACATCGCAAAGGTTTTGTCGTCGGAAATTCTCTGTTTAATGAAAATTGGGTTGCGAGTCCTGCCAGTGTCAAAACAAGGCAGGGGCTGGGCCCCGTTTTTAATTCTCTCAGCTGCTCGACTTGTCACTTTAAAGATGGGCGTGGTGCGCCTCCTGAAAAAGAATCCGACCCTTTTGTTGGTATCTTGTTACGTTTATCTATTCCAGGAAAAAGCCCTCAGGGTGGACCCGTGCCTGTGCCTAATTACGGTGATCAAATACAGCACCGCGCTATTTCAGGAGTTTCCCCAGAGGCCACCGTTGTTATACAGCGCACTTCTTTGGCGGGAAAATACCCGGATGGCACTCCCTACACGCTTGAAAAACCATCCTATAGAATTCAAAATCTTGCTTATGGAAGTCTTCCTGAAAATCTCTTAACGTCGCCACGTGTTGCCCCTGGCGTGTATGGCATGGGCCTTCTAGAGGCCATTCCTGAAGAAGCGATTTTAGCAAAAGAAGACCCTTCTGATAAAGATGGTGACGGAGTTTCGGGGCGTGCAAACCGCGTGTGGAGTATCGCTCACCAAGAAGCACGCCTCGGTCGTTTCGGTTGGAAAGCAAATCAACCCAGCGTTGCGCAGCAAAATTTTAGCGCCTTTCTTGGAGATATGGGTATTACGTCTCCTTTGTTAACGAAACAAAACTGTGGCGAAAATCAGAAAAAATGCTTGGAAGCTTATAAATTAAATCAACCTGAAATAGACGGGAAATTGCTCAAACAAGTTGAAATTTACACCAAGCTCTTGGCAGTACCCGCTGCCCGTGAAACTACAGATTCGCGCTTTCTTGCCGGACTTGAGGGCTTTCGAAGGGCACAGTGCCAGTCTTGTCACGTTGAATCCTACAAAACAGGCAACAGCGATGAGCTGCCTGAACTTCACAATCAAGAAATTCGCCCTTACACAGATCTCTTGTTACACGACATGGGCGAACCTTTAGCTGATGGCAGGCCCGATTTTGAAGCCGATGGTCGTGAATGGAGAACTCCACCTTTGTGGGGAATTGGCCTTGTGCCCGTTGTAAATAAACACTCACGTTACCTTCATGATGGCCGTGCGAGATCTTTGGAAGAAGCCATTCTTTGGCACGACGGTGAGGCGCGCAAGTCACGCGATGCCTTTATGATTCTTCCAATCGCAGACCGCGAGGCGCTGCTTTATTTTTTAAAGAGTCTTTAAGATCCTCTGGATGTTACCTTGTGACGTTTTTATGTTTCCTTGACATGATCGGCTACTGACAAGGTATGATGCATACTCTTGTCTGGTGGTTTTCAATGCTCTATGAGAGGAGCTTGTTGTGGTCGATCACATGTCCAGTCCCGTCGTGCAGATCCGCAGTGTTTCTAAAATCTATCCCCTGGGAAAAACCCAAGTTCAAGCATTGAGGGGCATCAGCCTCAACTTTGAGGCAGGGGAGTTTACCACGATTGCAGGGCCGTCGGGTTGTGGAAAATCAACCTTACTCAACCTTGTGGGGTGCATGGATGTTCCTACGGAAGGCGAAGTTCTGGTTGAAGGAACTTCGATTTCTACATTATCCGACAAAGCGATGACAAAGCTGCGTCTTGATAAATTAGGATTTATCTTTCAGAGTTTCAATTTGATTCCCGTGCTTACGGTTTTTCAAAATATTGAATTTCCGCTCTTACTCCAAGGAAAGTATTCTCCTAAAGAACGGAACTCTCGTATCGAACAGCTCATCGAAGAGGTCGGTTTAAAAGATCAGAGTCAACAGCGATCCAATGAACTTTCTGGTGGGCAAAGGCAGCGTGTCGCGATTGCACGTGCACTTGTGACTTCACCCCGCATTGTTCTTGCCGACGAACCCACTGCAAATCTCGATTCTGCAACAGGCGAACGCATCATCGACCTCATGAAAGAAATTAACAGAACCCACCGCACCACGTTTATTTTCTCTACCCATGATCCGCAGGTTATGAAGCATGCGGGCCGCATCGTCAGACTTAAAGACGGTAAGGTGGTTGAAGCATGAAACCCTGGGAAGTCTGTAAACTGATCTTTCAGATCGCCTTTCGAAACCTGTGGATGTATCGATTTAAAACGGTCGTTATCAGTATGCTGTTGGGAAGCGCTGCATTTCTTACGGTGCTTGGCCTTTCGCTGCTTCGCGATGTCGAAGCTTCGATGCGCTCAAGTATTATCGAGAGTGTTTCGGGGCACCTGCAAATATACTCAAGCAAAGCAAAAGATGAGCTTGCTCTTTTTGGTTCCATGATCATGGGACGTTCGGAAGTCGGAACTCTGCCTGATTTTGCTCCCATTCGCGATGAAGTGCTGCAAAATTCTAATGTCAAATCGTTTGTTCCCATGGGAATAGACATGTCGATGTTAGGGCGCGGAAATGAATTGGATGAATCCATCGAAGCTCTTCGCGCCGCACTTAAAAGCGGTGAGCCCGTGAACATTCAAGACAAAAAAGACCACCTGCGCTTTCAGTTTGCACAGCTCAGACGTGAGCACATCGAAAAACGTAAGATTTATCAAAATAAGAAGGATCTTGATGAACAAGATGCCGCCTTATCTGTTGTGGAATCTAAAGATTATTTAGAGAGTTTAACTCTACAAGATGAAGCAAAAATCCAGTTCCTGGAAACAAAAATAGCCCCGCTTTCAGGTGAAAAAACTCCTGTTTACTTAATGTATATGGGAACGGATATCGGACTTTATCGCAAGAACTTCTCAAAATTTAAGTTACTTGAAGGTGAAGAACTGCCAGAAGGTCAGCGTGGAATTTTGCTGAGTCATAAAATTCGTGAAACCCAGTTAAAAAATATGGTCGCACGTATTTTCGATCGCTTGAATAAACGAGTGATAAAAAATGGCATTCCCATTGCTGGCGACCCTGAAAGCACGCGCGATGTCTCGGATTTGCAGAGGCAGTACTCCCAGATTTTAGTGCAACTTGATCGCAAGGAAGCTGAGGAAATTTCGCGCAAACTCACCGAGTTTGGGATTGCTCCTGTAGAAGCAGAAAAAGACCTTATTACGGCCTTAACGGGCCAATTGAAGTCTTTTCTCGTTGTCAATGACGAGAGTTTTGCTAAGCGTTTTAAATGGTTTTACGACAATATTGCTCCTCTCATGAAGCTCTATGAACTTTCCCCTGGGGAAACCATCGTACTTAAAAGTTACACGCGCTCTGGGTACTTAAAGAGTTTGCCCATCAAAGTTTATGGGGTATATACCTTTGCAGGACTTGAAGATTCTGATATTGCGGGTGCGGCAAACATCATCGACCTGTTGAGCTTCCGGGAGCTCTATGGCCAGATGACGGAAAGCTCGCGTAAAGAACTGGATGAGATGAATGCCAAGGTCGGTATTCGGGAGGTCAATGCAGATGATGCAGAAAGCCAACTGTTTGGTGAACAAGCTCCTCAGAATATCGAGAGCAAGTCTTTGCTGAATGAATCTGCCGCTCCGGTGGCGGAAGTTCTCAATGTCAAGCAAGTGATTTCCAATCAATTCGAACTTTCAGAAGTAAGCCGTGGCTTGGCGTTAAATGCTGCGATTATCTTAAAAGATCCTTCAAAGCTGCAAGAGACGCGCAAGAAGTTGGAAAAAGATTTGAAGGCAAAAGGCTATGAAGTTCAAGTCATAGACTGGCAACAGGCGTCCGGATTCACGGGGCAGTTTGTAAATATCGTGCGGATGGCACTTCTGTTTGTGATCATTGTGATTTTTGCGGTTTCACTCGTCATTATCAACAATTCCATCATCGTTGAAACGTTCAATCGCATCCGAGAAATTGGAACCATGCGTGCCATGGGTGCACAAAAAACCTTTGTGCTGGGCCTCTTTCTAGCCGAAACGGGACTCACGGGATTTTTTGGATCGTTGATTGGAACTGCCTTTGCCGTTGCGCTTCTGATGATACTTGGACAGAGTGGTATTCCTGCAGTCAACGACGTTGTGACTTTTTTATTCTCGGGAAGCAGACTTTATCCTACTTTTGACTTGTCTTTGGCAGTGGGAGCACCCTTGGTTGTGACTTTGATTGCAACCCTGACGTCAGTCTATGCAGCGCGTCACGCCGCCCAAATCAAACCCGCAGAAGCAATGCAAGAAAAGGAGTAGAACGTGGCCGGTGCACTTACCATTGCCTTTCGGAATCTGATTCAAGCACGTCGCCGAACCTTCCTTCTTGGTGTTGCCGTTGCGGTTGTCTCGATGCTCTTTTTAACGTTGCGTTCCATTGCGAATTCCGTAACAGAACGCATGATTGAATCGGCAACGACCCTTTCAGCAGGGCATGTGAATATTGCAGGTTTTTTTAAAGATCGAAAAAAAGGCGCAGATGCGGTGCTTTCCGACCGTGATAAACTTCGCCGTTTCGTGATGGAAAAAGTTCCTGATGCCGAAAGAGTGATTGATCGCAATCGAGGATGGGGGCGTATTGTCAGTACAGCCTCTTCATTAAATGCCGGTTTGAGTGGGATCATTCCCGAGGAAGAAACAACATTTTTTAAGTCTTTGCGACTTGCTCCTGAGCGCGAGTACATGCCCAAAGGCGGCAACGCCGTTCACGGCAGTTTCGAAAACATGAAAAAACCAAATTCAGTGCTGATCTTTGCTGCCCAGGCGAAAAAACTTGAAGTTAAAGTCGGAGACACCCTCACCATTGTGACTGAAGCAACGGGTGGGCAATCCAATACCGTTGATCTTGAGATCGCTGCCATTGCTTCTGATATTGGTTTTATGAGCAACTGGAGCATTTTTGTAACACGCGATACGATTTTAAATTTGTATCAGGTGAGTCCTGATACCACAGGTGTTATTATGCTCTATTTAAAGTCGCCAGAAAAAGCGATGGCAGTCATGGAGCAGTTGCGTAAAGATCTTTCAGCCGAAGGATATCAAGTCCTAGAGCACGATCCGAAGCCATTCTTTATGAAGTTCGAAAAAATATCTGGCGAAGATTGGCTCGGCCAAAAAATCGACTTGACCATTTGGAGCGATGAAATTTCCTTCGTCCTGTGGGTCACCACGGCGCTTGATTTTCTTTCGTTCCTGTTGGTTGGAATTCTTTCGCTCATCATCATCGGAGGCATTTCCAATACCATGTGGATGAGCGTTCGTGAACGCACAAAAGAAATTGGAACGATGCGTGCCATTGGAGCACAACGCGGTTTTATCGTCCGGGTCTTTATGTTCGAATCCATGATGCTCGGCTTCTTTGCGTCGCTCATTGGGGGCGTGACAGCTTTTGTTATTCTCTTCGTGGTCAACCAGCTCAATGTCCCCGTTACAAGCGATGGAGTCCGGCTTTTTCTGATGGCAAACGCGCTGCAATTCTCGCTTCATCCGGGGCAACTGGTGTTGACTCTTCTCCTGTTCTCGGCAATTACGGGCTGTGCAGCTCTCTATCCAGCCTTTAAGGCTTCAAGGATGCGGCCTGTGGTAGCCTTAGCTCAAGGTAAATGAAAGGGAAAAGGAAAATGTTTCAAAAAGCATCTGCTGCTTATACGATGTTGTTTGTGATGGGCGCGTTTATAGCGCATTTAAATGCTTACGCCCTTGATGAAAAAGAAACAAAAGAGATCGTTGCATTGGTTGATGAACGCCAACGAAACTCAGGAGATTACAGTTCCGTCGTTTACATCGATCAAACCGAAAAAGATGGCAGTAAAAAACCCTTCGAGGCCCGCGTTTATCGCCGTGATGCGGATGACAAATGGATGATTTTATTTACTAAGCCTAAATCTGAAGCGGGAAAAGGCTACTTAAGGGTCGAAAAAAATCTGTTTCTTTATGAACCTGCCTTGGGAAAATGGGAGCGTCAGACCGAGCGGGCAAGTATCGCAGGAACCAATAGCCGACGCGACGATTTTGATGAATCGCGATTGACCGAAGAGTATGAGGCAAAGTTTGTTGCAGATGAAATTCTTGGAAAATTTAAAGTTCATCGCATTAAGCTCACAGCAAAACCCAAGGTTGAGGTTTCAAGCCCCATTTTGGAATTGTGGATAGATAAGGAAACAAAGAATGTTTTAAAGCGGCAGGAATCAGCCCTGTCTGCAAAACTTCTGCGCACCACATATTATCCGTCCTGGGAAAAAGTCTTCAGTAAATCAAAAAAAGCTGAAGTTTACGTTCCCAAAGAAATTCGAGTTTTTGACGAAGTCGAAAAAGGGAACAAAACCACCATTGTGCTGAGTGAAGTAAAATTAGATCCCCTTGACGCCAATATGTTTACAAAAGCTTGGTTGGAATCAAAAAGCCGGTGAGGAGAGTCGTCCATGTTTAGTTCACGCTTTTCACCCGTTTTGTTTTGTTTAGTTCCCTTATTTCTGGCCCCTGGGAAGGCTTTAAGCCAAGATTCGAGGGACGCCGATATCTTTGGCGAAGCAGCACCCACTCCTAAAGCCGAAGAAAAGAAGCAAACTTCTCCTTCCGAGGCATTGGCAGACACCCTACAAATTGGTGGGCGATTAGAGTTTCGACTTTCAACATCCCCCAACGAAAAACAAAGTTTTGGGGCTGCAAGTCAGACAATAACGAAACAAGCCGATATTTATTTTGACAGCAGGCCAAATGCCGATCTGCGCGCTTTTTTACGCACGCGATTTTCAGAATCTCCGTCCACTTCAGTGCTGCAAGGGGCAGGGGGAGTTTCTAATACAAATTCACCGTTAAAAGTGGAACTTGACGAGCTTTGGTTCAAGTGGGACCTTGAAGACTCCGTTTTTTTCACTGCCGGTAAACAGCACATTAAATGGGGAAGTGGAAGATTTTGGAATCCAACCGACTTTTTGGCTGCGGAAGTGCGCGACCCTTTTGCACTGTTTGACAGGCGATTAGGAAGGGAACTTCTTAAAATTCACATTCCCATGGAAAAGCAAAACTTCAACCACTATGTCATTGCGCAGTTCGATGGAGTTCAGCGGAATAATGAAGTGGGGCTTGGCTTGCGGAGTGAACTTGCTATTGCAGGAAACGGCGAAATTGCATTCAGCTTTCAAACGCGCAGAAAACAAGCCCTGCGTTTTGGAGCCGATCTATCGACGGCCTTGGGGCCCGTGGATGTGTATATTGAAGCAGCACTCAGCCGTAACGTTCAACGCACCTTTTATGAGGGTGGCTTCGATGCCGGGACAGCAACATTTCCAACGGGCGAGAAAAAAGAAAAGAAGCTTTTTACCCAAGTCACCGGCGGCATCCAAAAATCTTTGAATTATTCAGATGAAGATAGCGCCACGCTGGGGGCTGAGTATTTTTACAATGGAATGGGTTATAAGAACCGCGTTTTGGAGCTTTATTCCCTGGTCATGGGGCAATCTTCAGTGCTGATGTCGGGAGAGCAGTATGCGGGAGCTTATGTGCGCATTCCGCAACCGGGCCCGTGGAACAAAACCACAATTTTGGCAAACGGAATTCAAAATTTAAGCGACAAAACGGCTCTCGCAAGGCTTACTTTAACCTGGGAAATGTTTCGTCATGCCACATTTGAGGTCTTTGGAAGCCGATGCTTTGGCGACTACGGCGAACTTTGTTTCCGTGCTCCAAGCGAAATTGTTGCATTTTCTGAGATCCCGCAAATTCCTGCAGAACAACGTGCAATTTTATCGGCGCTGCCTACGGAAAGAAATTTATTCAGCGCAGGCTTGGGACTTTCCATGAGTTTTTAAAGTCTTGCATTGCATTTCTTTCCTTGATAATCACAGATTGGAAGACGTTTTTTTTAACCATGCGGTTTGAAAATGTTTCTAATTTATGAGGGGAATTCAAATGAGAGTTGCAATGTATCGTTCTTCGATTTTTTTACTTTTATTAGCATCGTGTTCTGCCCCCACATCAAATAGTCAAAAAGATTTTCAGCTTTTCTCTGAGGAACTTGCCAAGGAGCCTGCTCCTGAAGTGGTTCGTTTTGAAAAGTCGCAAATTGCAAGCGGACAATTGGATAAACTTGTACTCGCGCTCAATGAGCGGATGGGGACAGCATTTTCGGCAACGGATTTTAAAGTCACCGACAATGTAAAATTATCTCACTTTCAATATGTGCGTTACGTTCAATTGCGCGCAGGAGTTCCCGTTAAGGGAACAGATATCAGAGTCTGGCTCGAACAGGATTCTGGCAATCCTGTACTTGTTGAAGCGCGCATTCAAAGGGCAGCACCTGCTATAAATCCTTCCAATGCGGAAGTTTTAAATGCAGATTTTAAAGATGCTCTTGTTGCCGTTAAAAAAGATTTGAGCTCTGAGTTTTCAACGGGCAAAATTTTGAACGTCCAATCTTCCCACGCTTGGATTGGCAATCGCTTGGTCAGACGCTTGCAGGTGAAATCAAAACGTGGAACTTATATTTATGATTTTCCAAACGGAAATGCCAAAGTCCACCGGAAATCCATTCGACCTGGTGAGTCTGCCGATGCGCATCATCCCGACATTCCCGTGCAGGGCTACAAGCTTTGGGAATATGCCGGTGACGTGCCCGTTTCCCCCGATAACTTAAGCAATACCGAGCCTCTTGCCATTCGGAATCTTCAAAAATCCTATTCCAAAGCCTCGCTCACCTCGCTGCTCGACAGCTATTCTCGTTCCTTTTTGTATAGCAACCGCGATGCAGACGGCGAACTGGATGCCGAGGATCTTTATCAAGGAAAATGGACAGGATCGTATTTGGAAAAACTCTTTCCTGAATTTAGCGCCGCAAAAGGCGAAATTGTTGCAAACGAATTTGGAGGCGCAAATCCTGTGCGCCTGATCGGAAAAAATGTTGGTGTTTTTATCGACCCTTCAGCACGTCGTACATACACATCAGCGATTTCTAACTGGAGTTTTTCACCCCAGTTTATAAGCGTCTGGACGCCCAAGGGTGAAGACTACCTCGTCACACATCGCCCTGCGTATTTTGGTGCGACTTCATACCGTCCGGCCGATATTTCGTCACGTCTTCCGACCTTGGCAGACGGAAGTGTTTCCACAAGCAACACCGAAGCTCTTCTTCGACAAGGGTTTGATGAATTGCAAGTGTATACCGGCGTCGATACCTTTATGGAAAGTTTGCGAGAACTGGGATTTAACGACCCCGAAATGTCCACCCAACCATTTGCGGCCGTTCTTTTCGATACCGACATCGATATGCGCAATAACGCTTACTGCAGTGGAAATACCATTCACTTTACAACCTACGATGCCAATCAGCAAAATTATGCACGCGACAACACCACCATCTGGCATGAGCTTGGACACGGAATTCAGGGTCGATTGATGGGCCCCCACCTCGATTCCTCAGATGGATATGGTCTCTGGGAAGGGATGGCGGATTTTCTGGCGCAACTGATCGTTTCAAAAGAATATGGCCTTGCCGATTTCAAAGGCAAAAGCACCATGAGGATTGTCAATAAAACGTGGTTCAACAACACGAATGAATCCCATGACGAAGGTGAAGCCTATGGCGGAACCATGTACGACATGCTGACAAAAATGATGGAAAAGTATGGCGAAAAAGAAGGTCTGTTACGTATGACGGATCTCACCTTGCAAACCATGCGCCTCACACGCGACCACTTGGCGCTAACCCCCGCAGTTTGGTTTCAGCAGATGCAATTTGTTGGTTCTCTTTCTTATGCAGCACAAGGGTTTGAACGCAAAGCTGGCGACCTTTCAGAGATCATCGAAAGCTCACTTGCACACAGGAATTATGCACCAGGCAAGGAGCCTTCAAAGCTCGTTGTAACCTATCAAGGCAAACCCGTGGAAGAAGGAGATCTCGGAAGTCGATATGCTCCTGTTGAATTAAATGTCAAAGATGTTGCATCGCACAACCTTGAGCTTGAAGCTTCTATTTTAAATGGCGATGTTAAGAACTTTAAATTTCCACTTACCGTGCGTGTAACGTTCAATAATTGGGCATTGCAAGGTTCTGTAAAGTGGGCTGGCGAAGAAAAAGGACCCTTGGATTTTATTGTTGCCACCGAAAAAGATGTTCTAAAAATTCCGCTTTCGGTATTGCCTGAGTGTGACAATAAAAACACAACCACAGGTTTGTGTTCCGACTATGTCCACATCAACGCATACAACGCCGGTGATAATCTCCAAGAACGTCCTGTTGCCAAGAAGAGATTTTACGTCAAGCTCAAGGAATAACTGAGTCGAACTGCAAATTATTAGAAGCCGAGTTTTGAGCCTGCGCCCAGCAGTGTCGCCACCCCAAGGATTGCAAAGATCGTCGCTGCAATCGAGTGTACCAACTTCATGGGAATCTTGGATGCGAGCTTGTCTCCAACGAATACGGCTGGCACATCAGCAATCAGCATTCCCAATGTCGTACCAATCACCACCATCCAAGCCGACGCGTAATGAGCAGCCATTGCAATGGTCGCAATCTGAGTTTTATCTCCCATTTCTGCGAGGAAGAAGGTAACAAGAGTCGCACCGAAAACCCCATAGCGTTTGGCGATCTGGGTTTCCTCTTCTTCGATCTTGTCGGGAACCATCGTCCAGATAGCCATGCCAATGAAAGACACACCGAGCACCCAGCGCAAAATTTCAGGACTGACTGTGTTCGTGATCCAAGCTCCTAGCGCGCCGGCAAGGCCGTGGTTCACCACGGTCGCTGCAAAGATGCCAAGAATAATTGGCACGGGCTTCTTGAATCGCGCGGCAAGGATGAATGCTAAGAGTTGAGTTTTGTCGCCGATTTCAGCAAGGGCAACAACTCCTGTAGAGACGAGTAGGGATTCCATGCAAATATTCCTCTGGCCGGGTGTAGACGAATGACCATAATGCCTCCCCGGCCAATTCGGAGGCGTTATGGTCAAAAGTCTTGCCAGGTGCGAGAACTGCTTAAGCCATGACCTGTTGGTCAAGTGTGTTGACATAAGCCTCTTCGAAGGGAAGAGCGGCTACTCCCTAATGACTTTGCGATTGTAACAAGCCATGGCGCAAAACCCAAGAGGACATTGACAATCAACAAATGTAGGGAGCTTTTGCAAAACCCGACCCACGTCCGCTTGAATGGTGACCCCACTTTTTCAAAGTGTCCGGTTTTATATTTTATGAAGATTTTCTAAAATCCAATCTTTGCTTGCACTTCCATTCCAGCGAATGGCAACAATAGAAACATCATCTTCTGCTTTGGCATCTTTCCAAAGAGTTCGAGTGTTTTTTAAGATCTCTTGAATCATGGTTTGAGGTGTGCTTTCCTGCGTTAAAATACGCTTCAGATGTCGCATTGCAAAAATTTCATCGTCAGGCCCTCTATTTTCTACAAGGCCATCGGTAAAGAGAAAGAGCACATCGCCAGGTTCTAAGTGGGTTTCTATCACTTCAAATTTGCCTGGCTTTGCGAATCCCAATCTTGAGCCCTTGCAAGGATAACAGTTGAGAAGTGCAGACTCTGCCCGGCGTATGAGCGGGAGGGGATGGCCTGCATTGAGAATGAAGAGCTTTCCGGACTCCATTTCGAGAGCGCAGAAAAGCATGGTCATCAGCCGCTCGCCTTTGCCGGTTTGAAGGATGACTTCATTAGCGACTTCAGCGATATGTCTCAATCTTTTTTCTGGAGGTGTCGAGACCGTCGAAGGCTCAGCGATAAGATCAGCCCGCATTTCTCCTGAATAGATCGCTCCGCAGGCTACGGCAGTGGTAATCGCAGCAGGGATTCCGTGGCCTGTGACGTCTCCAATAAAAAAATAGTAAACATTTCCAATTTTTTCGTAATAGCTGCCAAACCAGTCGCCTCCTGTGCTGTCAGCGGGTGCGAAATGATGTCCAAATTCAAGCCCAGGAAAAGCGATATGCCTAGGGATGAGTGCTTCGTACAGCAATTGAACGGCTTTGAGTTCAGCATTTCGTTCGGCATTTTGTTCTGCAGAAATCCTTTCTTCCAAAAGAAAATTTTCATTTTCAATGCCTAATTGAAGGTTCGCATGGAGCGTTGAGAGGAGAATGTTCTTGTGTTCATCGGGTGGGGTAGAAAACGAAATTCGTACCAAAAGAGAAGGTGCATGATCGTATTTAGAACGGGTTTCGCACTGCCAAATATGAAGTTTGTTTGAAACATTTTCGATGCCAGACGGTTTGTCGTTCGCAGGTGGGGGTGCATCCTGGCAATAAACTTCTACAGAAGCATCGGGAAACAATTCGGTCATTCCCATTGAACTGATATTTTGTAAGGCGGGCAAGTCTCGGGCTGTTGCAAGGCGCGTGCAGATATTCTGTACAATACGGGCATCGCTGATTTTTTCTTGCAGTGAGTTTGCGAGACGAACCATTCGACGATCTAAGTAAAAAACGATAAAAATGGCAAAAGTAACAAGTGGCACAAGTAACACGAGCAATTTTTTTGCGAGCGTTATCAGTGACTCGAAGAAGGATGAAAGCGAGCGCGCTACGACGATTGTTCCAATTTCCTGGCCATTTTTCTGGACATAGGATCCTTCGTGAACAGTTTTTAAGGAAACAGTAAAAAGCTGGTCGCCGATGTCAAAAATGCCATTGTGGTGGGGCATTGTTGGAGGGAAAATGATCTTTCCTTTTTGATCGCGCAAGGTCGAATATTTTTCAGTTTTCTGCAGATATAAAATGAGCGGTGCCGCCATTGCGGTCGACCATGCACTCAAGATATGAGTGTCAATCACTTGTCCAATGACATAGAACCCTAGTATTTTTCCATCCAATCCAATCGAATCGATTCCGTTGCAACCGCGTAGAGTTGATTTTCAAGAATTGTCAGGCCTACAAATCTTTGCTCGGGCGTTGTTGAGGAATGTGGAATCCAATCTTGGACGTTTATGCCGGTGCGATTTTCAAGTCCCAAATTTGCAAGCACGGTGTGGGTTTTTGCATCCTGAATTTCGACAAATGAGAGCCCCGACACTTGCTTGTTGAAGCTGAGCCATTCGAACACTTCCGAACTTTCTTCGGAAGGCTGAAATTTCAAGAGTTCCGCTGCAAACTTTTTGTCATAGGTGATTCGATTCGACTCCAGCGCGAGTTTGTCGAGGATGCTCTGAATGTTGCTTTCCAGGGCTCGAACCGCCGCCTCTGTATGATTCTTTTCTCTCTCAAGAGAGTGATTGTATAAGGACGAGATGGGAATAATTAGGCTTACGCTGAGGGATATAATAAATATCGACACGATAAGGGAAGGGATGGAGCGAAAATTGCGTTCAAAGGTGCGACGCACAAATTTTATCATCTTGCTCTCCCTGCTTTAGTCAAAGACCAGCTGCTTGCAGTCTCTTTTTTGTTTCTGGAAGAACTGTCCACTTTTGAACCGCTTTATTTATGATTTGGATGAGGTCCGACGCCTCAGATCGAACCATGATTCCGTAGTCAGATTCAGAGCCTGCAAGGGTGATGTCAATGCTTCGAATGAGCTTTGGATTTGATCTGACAAGTGAGATGATGTTGGGTTTGTCGTAAATTATAGCTTGAATTTTTGCTTCTTTTAAAGCAATTAATAATTCTTTTTCAGTGTCATAAATTTTTACGATTTTGAATTTGTTTTTTTGAGTCCATTCTATGGCAGCAGGGTCATTAAAGATGCCAACGGGGAGCTCGGGAAGTTTATCGATGAGTGGAGGAGGGCGGCTTGCACTGTAGGCAATCACAAGGCCGGTGCGACCATAGGGTATAGAATAGACGTCGGTCGCCGGAATTTTGTTCTTTTCGGGAATAAAGAATTGGCACATTGCAATATCGAGTTTACCCGTTCGAACCGTTTCGAGGACTTTGTCCCACATGTGCATGACGATTTTCGCTTTGACGCCATGCCCAATTTCTTCGGCAATAAGGTTTGCCAGTTCAGCTTCAAATCCCTCAAAGGTTCCTGTTTTTTTGTTGTATGAAATAAAGGGTGTCGGGATAGAAAAAGAAATATCACAACCAATTTGAAGGACTTTGCTTTCTTTTATTCGCGTCAGTACAGGATCATCGGCAAAAGCATCCGCAGTGGAGCACATGCAAAGAGTGATGAGGAGAGTTTTTAGTTTCATGCCAGCCCCCATGGAGTAAATCTAACACATCATGTTACCTTACTCGCATCTTTAAAGGAAAAACGAGGGTAGAAAGGGTCGGCAATATTGTGACGTCAAAACAATGTCTGATCTATTTTAGCCGTCTTGACAATATTTTTTAATTTTCATGGATTGTTTTTTCGTGGCAATTTTTTGTTTGACTTAGATCTTAAACGTCGCTCTTCAGGGCTTATTTCGTAGGTATAGTGCAGCCACAGTTAGACGGAACCTCCGGTGGTACATTAACGACAGAAAAGTCTTCGGGGTTGGTCTGCAAACCAAAATAGTTCTTACGAGCGTCACATTTATTTTTAGGGTTTCCAAAGGCATCACAGCGTCCGGACTTCCAGCAATGCCGCCTTCCGTCACCTATAAAGTGTCCTTTGTAGCCATTGCTTCTGTCGCTTTTTTGAAGGTCATTTTGGGGGAGTTCGGTTTGACTCGAATCCACCGTATCGGGGACATCTGCACATGCGACAGACATCACCGGCACTTCTGTTGTCTTCGGCACTTCTGTTGTCTGAGCGCCTACCTCGGAATTGATCTTTGCAGTTTTATTGAGCACTGGAGCTGTTGCGGTCACATTTTCGTTTCCAGGTCCCTCTGGGATCACGGGTTCATTACCATTTCCCTCTGGAATCTCGGGTTCCTCTCTATTTTGCTCGGGCACTGGCCTGGGCTTCGCATTGGGGTTGGCAGGAGCCGGTGACAGCGAGCATCCCGACAACATAAAAAAGGTAACGAACAACATGCGCGTCTTACTTTTCATCGCTAAGGTAACTTTCATTTTTTTCCCTCCAAATATTGGGAGAGTGTTAGTTTTTCTGCAGGTGTCATTGCGAGATCTTCGGGGCTTCCTTGCTCGGGCATGATCTTGAAACCCGCAGGAACAGTGGGTGCAAGGCGCGGAATGATTTCCAGCTTCTGGCCGATAACAAACTTGTATTCAGCAAAGTAACTGTGGCATCGGGAGCAGCGTTCCTTCACGAGGGGTTTAATTTCTGATTCCCATCGTGCGTCGGGTTGAGGCTCATTTGCAATCGGCACAACGGCCGAAGGTGGCACGGGTGTGGAACCTGAAGTTGTCGTTGGGGTTGTTGATGTGCTGCCTGAATCACTTGGCGAAGTCTGGACGGAGTTTTTAGACAAGACCGACTCCGGTCCGCGATTCGATGATCCTTTTGTATCGACTTTGGAGGGCTCTTGGGTTGCTTCCGTTTTTGCGAGTGGCTTTTGCTCTGTCATTTTTATCTGAGTGCTGTTGGCACCACAGGACATAGCAACAACACCCAGCAAGAGAATTGCAAGCACTCCAGGCACATTCGGTAACATGATCTGCCTCTCTCATCGTGACGATGCGCAGAGATTTTAAATACCCCCCCCCGAAAAGCAAGCAAGCTCTCAGGCCACGTATTTGCTTGTATCGGAATGTGTATGGATTTACTGAAGGCCCCAATCAAATTTGACAAATAAAGTTAGGTATATTTTGTGATTCAGGGATGTTAGAGGGCCTGGTTTCCTAAATATGGATTGTTCAATTGAATATCTTTAAGGATGTCTTCAAAGGTAACAGCATGAAATTCTTGCTTGGCGAATTGTTCCCTAATCATTGTACTTGAAAGATTGCTCATGGAATTGCAACCTAAGAGGGGGCAGATTTTTTGATCTTCCTCATGAAGGGCGGGGAGCATTTCTACATTGGGCATGGAGACATGGAGAGGCGAAGTCTGTGTCTTTCGGGGAGCGAGCAAGAAGTGTCCTTCCTTCAGGAGAAGGTTGCCATTTTGCTGTTTTGCGATGGGGTCGCGCCAGAGGGGGATAGAGCGATAGGCATCTTCACCCAGAATGAATTTAAATTTAAATTCAGGATACAGATTCTGAAGTTGGGTGAGCAGGTAGTAAGTTCCTCGGTAGTCGCCTTGGCGAATCTCAGTGTCGGAAGCAACCACTGAATAACCCAATTTCTGCAAATTTTGCGCTGCCAAGTGCGCCCATAAAAGCCGCCTCTCTGCTGATGCGACAGGACTTTTATCCCACCTGTGCGGTGAAGGAATAAGCCAAACCTCGTCGGCCAATTTGTATTTCAGAGTTACAATGGCAAGGGCTGCATGGGCATAGTGCAGAGGATCAAAGGCCGCCCCCAGGAGGGCGATGGTTTTTTTCATAAAAATTCCATTGACAAGTGTGACATCAGTTTGTTCCAGCAATTCAATCCTTAGACAGCGCAAGCATGGCGAAAATACTTCCACTCGCTAGCTATTCTCGCACCTTACCTCAATTTAAATGTTGGCACACGCTTTGCATACCCCAAAGTAACATACCAATGTGTTTAGGAGATGCTGAGATGTGGAACAAACTGTTGCTTGCTGCTGTGGTCTTGAGTTCTTTTGCTACCGAAGCAAAGGCTTTTACAACCAGTCACCAATATCACACACAAAATAGACCTTTGTACACGCGCAACGTGTATTTTAGTCAGCAGGTTCAGTTTGAAAAAAGCCGATTTAACCTTGCTACGAGTACAGCAGGCTTGAACTTGACCGAGGACACACCTTCGAAAGCCAAGCCCGTTGATTTTTCAGGATATGCGTTACGTTCTGGGGTGGGAGTTGAGCATTTTCGTTTCCTGCAAACCGGAGTCTTTTACTCGAACTTGAATTCAAGCCAATCGAATCAAAAACGCACCGAACTTAGAGGACATGAAGTCGGCGCGGAAACAGCAGTCGTATTGGTTTCACCTGTAGGAAATTTGAGCATTGGTGGTGGGTACTTTATGTCATTTTTGGACTATAATACTCTAGAAAAAGCTAATTCATTTAAGGGTAATGGTTGGGAAATTTCGGCACAGGCTCAATATTTTGTTGCAAGAAACGTGAATCTTGTTGCCTCGGCCAAAAGATTGAATCAAAGCTTTTCAAGTACGGGCAGCATAAAAACTGAAAGTGCGCCCACTTTAGAATCAACTCGTTTGGGTGTGGGTGTCAGTGTTTGGTTATAAGACAATTTAAGTACCTGTTTTAACAATATTGAAATATAAAATTAAAGAGTTTCTCATTTTTGTCGATATCATTTTTGGCGGCTCACATGGAGTTGTAGAAATTGAATTTCAAAGTGAGAAATTTTTTTTCTCAAGAATCAGGCTTAAAAGCTCGATAATGTGTTTATAGATATTTATGGATGGGAATGACCATTTACCAATAATGTTACGGGCTTTCAAAATTTGATTGATGATTAAGTAGACGGGGAAAGTTTTGTATGAAGAGAGACTTATCACAGAATCTGAAGAGGAATTCCGAGAGAGGTTCTGCGTTAATGTCTGTCATCGTTGTCGGTGGATTTGCACTTGCAGGAATAGCGGCTTTTTCGACAATTATGAAGTCTTCATCCCATTATTCGCAAGCACTTTCTGCCAGAGCGGGTTTTCAGCGACTTGAAGAAAAGCTGCGTTCTGCCATTAAAGACCCCGCTGTTCTACGTGTGAGCATGGGCCTTACAAATGCACGCAACAGAGAATTTAGTAGGTGTATTACACTGCTGATGCAAGATCCTGATCCAAAAAATCCAGACAAACAGCCGCTGCCCGTTACCGCGAATTGTTTGGCCGGAGCGCCACGAAAACCCATTTTCATTCAAAACACCCTGGGAGAAAACATCTCTGCTGAATTCAATCCGAATTTGCAGAGCAGGAGTTCGAACACCAAATATTCGCCGGACGCGCAAATTTGCGATGGCCAGTTGATTTCTGATGTGCTCACGGGAACGGCAACAACTGCGCAGAAAAAAAAACTTGAATCTACAGATCGCATGTGCCGGTTTAGCACCGAAACAGACTACGAATTTCGCTGTTACAAAGAAGACTATCTTGGTAACCAGCCGACATGTAAAAAACCCCCCGTTGTACGTGTTCATTATTGGCTCAAGGACAATCCCCCTTTAACTTTAAGAGCTGGAACACGACAGCGTTTATTTCCATCTTTGACGGATAATTTGCCATTGTTGCCCGGCAATATAAGGGCGAAAGTGGGTTTCGTTGATGTTGCCGTGCGAGAAATTGTAAATGGCGGCATTCAGTGTGGGCCCAATGAAACTCTTAAAAAAATCGACTCCAATGGAATGCCTGTGTGCAATCCTCCCGTTGTGGGAGCAAATCAGTTTGCCTCAACGGGCAACCAAGTGCTGAATTTTGGGACCACACCCAAAACTCTCATTTCAAACTCGGTGAGAGTAGAAGATAACCAACAGGTTTTGATTGCGGTAAATTATCGGGTTCCGTGCCCTTTTCTTCATGCCCCTGGAATAAACAAAAATCTGGTTAACGCAAGTTCTTGCCACTATGATTATTTTTTTCGCGAACGGGTAAAGCTTGAGCTGGATAATGTGAGTGGCACGACATGCTATATTGGCTCAACTCCTGACACAAAGAAGGGCAACGTACCTGTCGAGTGTAGTTTTACGCAAAAAACAATAAACCCCTCATTCAATCAGCCTGAATTAGCTAAGTATGTCGAATGGAAACAGAACATCACGAATTCGGGTGGAGAAGTTCACTTACTTCGAAATGGACAGATTTTTATGAGAAACATTGGACCAGCAATCCCCGTGCACGGAAAAGATGTTGTGACGAAAATTTTATACGACACACCTGACCCTGGTACCTATGTTTACTCGATTCAATTTACTGCAAAAGTAATAAATAGCCTATCGCTTTCGCCTCTTTATGTGTCAGACCTCTCTTTAAATCTGTTAGCGCTGCCGAAGGAGTAAAGACATGAGTGAGACAAATCCGGAGGCGGGATTTTCCCTTGCAGAGCTTGCAGTGGGTATTGCTTTGCTCGGTATTGTTGCCGTTGCAACCCTTAATGCCTTTACAAATTCTTCGAAAAGTCTTGCTCTTCTTCAGGAACAACTTCACAAAAATATCGTTTACGATAAGCTCCAATACTTTGCTGCCAATTTGGATGCTGTAAAGGCCGCGCAGGCTTTTAATCCGCTCCTTAGAGCGTGCTTCGAGCAGCTGACTTCCACCGCTGTCCTTGTGGGAGGTCAGAGGCTCTGTGACGGTGCGATGAGATTACCGGCGGGTGTCGGGCTTGATTTTAGAAATGCAGCGGGAGGCAGGCTGGCGGGAGTCTCTAAGGCGAATGCACTGCGGTTTACTCCCCAGGGTGAACTTTGTGTGAGTGCAAATCCAAAATGCACGGTGCTTTCATATTCTTCCTTCAGGCTGCTCTGCGAGGGCAATAATCAGAATTGCGCAAGGCCAACCACTTTGCGAGTTTCCTATACCGTGGAAGATCGCCCAGTGGGTAAAAATTCGAAAAAAAGTGGTGCCGTAAAAGAGATGAAAGGATATGCGGATCACCGTTTGCGTGATCTGGTAACCCTTGCAGACTACGGTTGTGAAAAGCGCGAAGGATTTTCAGAGATTTCTACGGGAGATGCCTTTAAATGCAATGCTTCTTTGAATACTGCCGGAAGGCTAAAGGGTTCCAAAGATCCGAGTTCCGTGACGGGAGTCACTCAGGCATGGTCTGATGTGGATTCTTTTGAAATTGAGGTCGATGCTAAACAATCTCTTGTTTTAATGTTGACAGTCACTGCTCATTGTCCGGCTACCGGAGGTCTCAATAACAATTTCACTCCACCCGCGGGCCTCACTCACGTGGTGGAATTAAATCCAGTCTTTTGTGGATTCAGAAAAGAAATTAAAAAACAAGTGGCCGTTGGCACGCGGGACAGAAGATGTGGTTACGATAAATACTCCGAAACAGATGTGTATTGCGCGGAGCCAATCATGGATGAAGTGACTGAAATTTACAAGCAATCGACTTGTGAATTGAGTGGAGACTATCGCATTTTAAGGGGTAATGTCCCTTTGCGCACTGGAACCTATCAAACATGCGATTCTGTGGCCTTAAATATTAAAGATAATCCTGGGCAGGGTAGGCATTTTTATAAGCTACAGGCGAAAGCCCATGCCGTTCCACTGAAATCTAAGAGCGTTCTTTCTTTGCCCCTGCTGTTGCCAGGTATTCCTTTTGTGACAAATTTAATTCATCCTTTATCGCCGATGAATGCCAGTATTATTAAGATTCCAGAGCCATGAGGATAAGTAAAATGTTACGTAAATTTTGGAATCTAGAATTTTTGTGCCGGTTTATTGCAACAAATAAAAATGATGTTCGTAAGTCACAAAGCGGTTTTTCTATTGTAGAAACAATGATCGCAATGACACTGCTTGCGGTGATTATTGCGGGCGTGGCCTCTTTTTCGAGATACTCTTCACGGGGTTTAATGACACTTCGAGCCAAAAATGTTGCAGAAAATATTGAGAAAAACATTCGTGCCACAGCATCGAATGCGGCGAATATTTCACTCAGTTCAAGTTCATCAGGAACTTTAAGAGCCTGTCTCGACATCGTTCAAGCCCTGCAAGGAAAAATTGCTCCAACCGACGGTGGTTGTGCTCCAATGACGGCGCCGCAATCTTTTGCTTTGCAAGATCAGAATGGTAACAAACTCGCTGGATCGACTTTTGACCCTCGGTTTTACGATTATTCAGGAGTGGCCTGTGCTGCAGGAACACCAAATTGCCTCATTCGCGCTGAAACGGCATACCAGTTGATCTGTCCAGCAAACGAGCCTGCATGCTCAAAGGCTTCAACCGTAAGAACGTTTTTTCGAATCTCAGCCCAATCGGTTGCAAAAGGTAATAAGCCGAGTTCATTGTCGAGTTTTCAAAGTCGCTCAGGCATGATAGATATGCCTTTGTCGAACATTAAAATGATTTCGCTGGGAAATGTCAAATGCGATCCTGGAATGACTTTAACCGGAATCACTTCAAAGGGCGAACCTCTTTGTCTGAAGAATGCTTCTACATCGTCAAAAACTGTAGGACTTCCATTAACGCTTTTGCCGGCCACCTTGCCACCCTTTGGCGTGCCAAGCACAGGCATCGTGCTCGGAGAACTCACCGAAAACGTCTCAAATGATGAAGTTCTTATGATGCTCGCCACTGCAGATTTGCCTTGTCCTTGCCTGGTGAATAATTATGGCGGCAATTGCGACCCCAATGGGTCGTGCGGATTTACCAACGGAAAATCTGATGCCGAAGATCTGTTAGAAATTAAGGAAATTGCTGCACACAAAGAAGTCATTGGTGGTACCAGGACATTACAGAAGGGTGTTGATAAAGACAAAAACCCCATATTTCGCGAACAAACTTACCTTAAACGAACAGCGATAACCAACTCTACTTGGGAGACAAAATCTTACAAGACAGCTTGTTATTTAAATGTCATTTTCCGAGTGTCACTCAATAATCAATTTCTGCAATATGGCCAGAGCAGCACCTGCGAAGGTAACTTTAGATTCACTTATTCCCTGCCAAAAAATCATCCGGGCGGCAATGTTAAGATAAAGGTCGAAGCAATATACGGTGGTAGGTCGAATCAGCAAGTGAGTTTGATTTCTGCGGATGCGACAATTCCACACATTTATATCAAGGATTTTAATCTTACAACGTTGAAATTTCCCAAGCAAAAATTTGTTGTTAAGTAGTCTAGGGCGTGTACTCATTTGGCTTCCTAAGGTAACACTATTTCGGTCACAGCATTGGTCAAGATGCTTTTGTCGTTGATTCCCCCGAATGCCAGTATTTTCTGTCCCGTAAGGACCACGGATTGCGCAGAGTTTCCTGCATCGCCTGCAAGATTTGCAGTGGTTGTCCAAATTTGGTTTGCCAAATCAAATGACCCCCAGCGCAGGGTGGGGCTCAGTGCATTTTCTGCGAGAGGCATGATGACTTTTCCTCCCTCAAAAAAAGTGGGAGATGACACTCCGATAAGGCCCTTAGGCTGAGAAATAGGCAATCCGCACTGAAATGTTGTCATGTCAAACTTGAGGAGCCAGGGATAGGGCCGACCTGCCCAACTTTGGGTATTTTGACTGTCTTCTACGATGCCTCCCTGGGTAATCATCCTGCCATTTGCCCAAACTGCACCATGCCGAGCGACCCCACTTCCGACAAAGGCGCATGCATTCGACTTTATGCTTGAGTAAATGTCATCAGGCACAGAATTGTAGATTCCGATATCGTTGTAATAGCTATAGCTTGTTACGGTTCCACCTTGAATGGCTCCTCGTCGGCCTCCATAAATAAACGTCTGTGTTCCGTTATTTAAAGCGGAGGCCCAATGACGACTTCCGGGAGCAGCGGGTCGCGGAGCAGGTGTGACGTTCGGATCTGTGGGAGATGGGGGTGGAACATCGAGCTTTCGCCAAGTCTTTGTTGCGATATTAAAAGCCGCGCCGTCCTTCATTTCATTTCCACCTGCCTGTGACTGAGATCCGCCCCAGACAAACAGTTCTCCATTGGCAAAAGTAACAGAGGCATTGTAACGGGCGCTCAGGATGTTTGAAGCTAAGGGAAATTGAGAGGCCGTTCCCGTTGCAGCCCCGTTTGCTTTCTCCCATTTATTTGTAACAGGATCGAAGAGTGCTGCATTCCACTGCAGCTTGCCACCCGCATCTTCGCCTCCAAAAATCAGCATTTTATCGCCAGTCCAAAGGGCAAACTGACCCGTGCGTGGTGAAGGAGAATCCCCGTTCTGAGGAATTTCTTGCCACTTTTTAGCGACAGGGTCGAAGATTCCGCCGTCTCCTTTGAGGGGGTTGGTTGCAAAATCTCTTCCTCCCCACACAATCAT
Organism: Silvanigrellaceae bacterium; assembly: GCA_044237915.1. Taxonomy (GTDB): domain Bacteria; phylum Bdellovibrionota_B; class Oligoflexia; order Silvanigrellales; family Silvanigrellaceae; genus JBIIEI01. The sequence continues at coordinate 73,469 of JBIIEI010000006.1, forward strand.
TTTATCGCCTGTCCACACCGCACTGTGTCCAAAACGTGGTGATGGAGCCGGAGGAGAGGCCACAGGTACGATTTCGGTTTGAGAGGAAATTGCAGAGGGATGGCATTCTGTGGAAGTCGAATTCGAGGCACTTGCGTTGTATTTGCCTGTGACTTTAAGTCCGCCACTGGTGCCACAGCCCATAGAGTTTGTTTCGTATGTGAGAGTTGGTGCGCTGTTGCCGCCCATCGGAGCGCAGGCAAGTGTTTCTTTAAACTCAGTGTCAGAAATATCTGGCATGCCATTGCAGTTTGAGTCTTTTGCTTCAAGCGTTCGGCTTCCGCCCTGAAAACAGACAAGATGTCCTGGAGCGAGAGCCTTCGATTCCGTAACAGCAAGGTTACACAGATTTGGATCGGGCGGAGTATTGGGAGGAGTGGAAGGAGGAAGAACAGAATTTCCAGCACTTCCATTGCAGACTTTTGAAATGCGAAAGTCATAGTCTGCCGGATCTGCCACGCCATTTTTATTGATGTCGGTTGAAGTTTTATAGAGCGTGCCTCCCGACGGACACACAGGATCATTGGCAGCAATGGGAAAGTTTTGTACGACGGCATTGAATCCATAAACGGTACGTCCGCTGCAAACTTTATTGTTGCTTGCAAGCACTGAATCACTGGAATCAATCTGAAAATTGTCATTTAAGTCGATGTACGTAACAATAAGCACGCCCCCATCCGGACAAGTGGAATCGCCGACCGCTACGGGCCTGGTTGTCGCAAGGGCTGCATGATCAAGTCCGTTACAAACTTTCCGATCGGGGTATGAAACATCCGTGCCTTGAGTGAAGGTATTGTTGCCGTCGATATCGGTAAAAGTGCGTAAAAGAATTCCACCTGTTTTACATTCAGAGTCGCCCTTTTGAACCACTTCAGTTTGCACCACTGCCATGGCACCGTTCGATCCTTCGCAGATTTTTCTCTGCACAAGACCACTGTCAGCGGAATCAAAGACGCCATTTGCGTTGGAATCCACAAAGCTTGAAATGCGGGTTCCTCCTGCAGGGCAATCCGCATCGGAGTTTTTTGCAAGGGGTTCCATCGTCATGCGCTGAGCGGCAGTTTTGCACAGAACGGCAGTTTTGCACAGAACGGCAGTTTTAAGAAAAGCGTCTTTGCCTGCCGTGTAAATGCTGTCGCCATCGGTGTCGACAAAAGAATCAATGGCCAGTCCACCGCTTGGGCATGTGACATCTTGGGCAGGAATTTCTCGGCTCGCGACCATCGCCTGCGAGCCTTGGGGGCCTTGATTTCCGTTGCACGCAAGGTTCTCTTTATAATTTTTGTCAATGGAGCTATTGTAGATTGAATTTTCATCAACATCTGTAAAGGTAACAATAAGTGTTCCGCCCGTTTGACAGCGTGCGTCATCGGGCAAAAGCGATGACGTTTGTATGACGGCAGCACCCTTTTGTCCGTTACAAACGGGATTCGCCTTCAAGTCTTTGTCAACGGACTCCTCATACTTTCCATCGTGATTGATGTCTGTGTACGTTTCGATAAGTACCCCTCCAGCGGAGCAGAGGGCGTCGCCAGGAGGAAGTGCTCGGGTTGTGGTAATAGGGGATGCTGCAATTTTTGCGAGGGCATTGTTGTTTGCAGGTGAAGACTTCTCGCTTCCTGGCGAAGAAGAAGTCGTATTCGCTGGATTTGTTCCTGTTGTTTTTTTTGCTCTTTCAACCTTGCAGGATGCGAACGCCACACATAGAAGAAGTGTCACACAAGACGTTACGGAATAAGTCTTCAAAATCTTCCTCCTCTGATGTTTTCTTAAAAAATGCGTTTGAAAAGAAATATACCAACATCGATGAAGCTGTTTTTGCAGGGAGTGTTAAGATTTTGGAGCCCGAGACGATAAAGTTGACTCAAGATTTCTTCCTTGTACAGCTTTCAGCCTGTTCCTTTGAGGCCCTCCTATGTTACTTTCATTCACAAGACAAAATTACAATTTTACGATGATGGAATTTTATGAGGCTGAGGTGGTACCGTTCTCTCAAGGGAAAACTCTTTTTGTTCATGAGCGTCTACCTTGTTGTGACAGTTGCAGCAGTATCATTTCAGAACAGTCGAATGTTTCATACCGCACTGCAAACCCAAATTCAGGACAATACGCTCGGCCTTGCCAAAAAGTCTGCCAATACAGTGACGAACTTGTTTGAGACGTGGGCCAGCCTTATCCATGTGACAATGCATAATCTTGGGAATACCACGGCAGCACAATATCCCGCGATTTTGAAAAGCCTTATCACCTCAAATCGTGAGCTTCTGTCTTTTTACGTTGCGACAAAAAAAGGGAAAAATCAGCCTGTAGGAATCGCGTATCATTTTAATGAAGACTCCGCAGATGTGAGATTTGAAGACAAATCTGCGAAAATAATATCGAAAAAACTCAAGGAATATCTCGACAAAAAGGTAGCAGAAGTTGAAAAACTGGGCGGCGTAAAATCATTTGCCGAGAATGTTTCGGACATCGCGGGTTTGCCGATGATGGTGCTGGGCTATCGTTTTATGGTTGAGGGAAAAGACGAAGTCAACTGGGGGGTGCTGACACTCTGGCAAAATCGGCTCACAGCAGCATTGGATCACGGCAGCGACACGAAATCCTTTGTCGTCGGAGAAAAGGGAAGTTTTTTTTCCTCGCCCCTTCTTCCAGAAGTACTACAAAGCAGATCTATTTCCGTGGATTCCCCCATGGTTCAAGCCGCAATTAAAGGGGAAACAATCTTTGAAGTGCGGCCCTTTCGAAACAGGGCAGGCACTCAGCTTTTGGGGGCGTACCACCGTATCGTTGGATTTAAACTTTGGGTTATCATTGAAAGAGATGCACGCGCCGAGTACTCCACACTCAACTGGCGTATTGCAAAAACGGCCCTTTTTGCATGGATTCTCTTGCTGGTCGCTCTGATGGCAAGCTTTATTGCGGCAAGTAACGTAACACGTGGTCTAAATGAACTGACCCGAATTACTCTTCAGATCGCTTCGGGTGATTTTTCTATCCGACTACGGCCTCAGTCGCGCGACGAAGTGGGATTGCTCGCCATTGCAGTCGACAATCTTGCAAAGCGTATCCGTGGGCTTCTTGCGGGCAAATTAGAAGCTGCACGCCTCGAACAGGAACTTAAAACAGCACAGATGGTGCAGAGCACTCTATTTCCAAAATCGGGAATTGAGTCAGGGCCCTTCCAGGTCACAGGATTCTATCAACCTGCGACAGAATGTGGGGGGGATTGGTGGACTCATCAAAAGGTCGGAGAAACCGGAGATTTTCTTTGCATCGGAGACGCCACCGGCCACGGAGCTGCTGCTGCAATGGTTGTTGCGCTTGCATTTTCGAGCTGCAAAACCCTTGCAAGACTGTCAGGCGATGACAAAAACCTTCTTAAATCTCCGGGCAAGTTTTTGGAACAACTCAACATGACTCTTTGGGAGGCAGGAGCGGGAAAAACGTCGATGACTTTTTTCGTTGTCTATATCGACCATGAAAAAGGTGAGATGAAATACGCAAATGCCGGACACAATCATCCCATCTTGATGACACAGAATGACGAAGACGCCAGACTTGGTTCGGCGAGGGTGCGTGCAACGGGCCGCAAGCGCCGTTGTTTCTCGCTTCTTTCTGCTGGAAATCCACTTGGTTACTCAGGCAATTCAACCTATGAAGAGCGCGTGATCAACCTTGTCGCTGGAGACAAGCTGTTTCTTTATACAGACGGCCTGATTGAATGTCAGAATGCTGAAGGAGAAGCATTTGGGAAGCGACGCATGATGGACTTTCTTGAGTCACAAATTCCGGCAACAGCGGAAGATACAAAAAAAGAAGTTGTTCATTTGGCTTTTAGTTTCTTTGCCAAAAATCCCTTGGTCGATGACGTCACCGTTGTCGTAGCAGAGCTTTCTAAAGTCTGGAGTCCCCTCCTCTCTAGACAATTATCTTAGATGGGAGGGGTCAGCATGGCGCAGGGTACGCTCTTTTTTGTCTGGCTCATGCTTTTAATGAGCAGTCTTATTGCGTATAATCTCGACAGTGCGTCTCAAGGAAAAGGAAAGGAAATAGCCGAACTTCTCAGCTCCAAGGGAACGGTTCTGTTTCGTCTTCAAGATTTCTCACTTTGGAACCCCGTCTCTTCTAAACAGATTTTTACAGAAGGTAGCGTGCTCGCCACTGGACGAAATTCGTCTGCAGTGATTGTCGTCGAAGACAGAGTCATTAAAATTTCTGCATTTACTCAGATTTCGATTATGGCTCGCAAAGGTTCATCCGATAACGATGTTCTTGTGACTTTGTTGAAAGGAAGTTTGCGAACATTGCCGCGACCGTCGAACTCTGTTTCGTCTGCTGGAACTTTCGAAAAGGTGGCTAGCAAACTTGCGAGCAAAGGAGTGTTGGGCGTTTTTGAGAGGAATGGGAATAAGAGGTCGCAAGGGCTCAAACTGAAGGCAGGAAAAGGTACAGTCGAACTGACAGGCGCAAAAGACGATATCCGCATTCAACGAGATGTGAACTCCGATGAAATGAAGGTGCAAGTATTGCAAGGTAAGCCGTCACTTTCGGCTGCTCTTATCGTAACACCAACATCGAACACGACAGCACAAGAAGATATTGATGATGATGATGGTGTTGAAGAAGATGAACTTCCTGACGAGAAAATTCCGACTCCTCTTCCGCTCCCTGAAAAACGCGAAGTTGGTCTGGGGTTTGCGGATGTCCTTCCAGGAACGACTTATTGGACAACCGAGCCTTTTCTTAAAGGGCGATTATCCGATCTTCCCATTCCCCTTCAAACTGCAGAAGTTTGGAAAAGTCGTGCGGCTTGGTTTGGAGTTGTGGAGTTTGAAAGCGAAGGCAAAGAAAAAGGGAAATATGGCTTTTCAAATTCCCAAGAAAGTCAGTTGATACTGACTTCCGATATGCTTCTCAAATGGGGACAAATCAGGCGGATAGGCGAACAAAACAGAGTTCTTCTAACCACCCGTCTCGGTGCCCTTGCTCCCGAATTTGCAAGATCCTTGAAATTCAAAAAAAACATGAATCTTCAAAGCTCCATACCTAAAGAAGTTTCAGTTGAAATGAACGAAAAATGGCACCAAATATCTCTTGCTTCAGTGGCAACCCTTGCGGATGGAAATATCAATATTCAATTCTCAAGTTTTCCGGAAAAATGGAATGACAACTCGAAGAAGTGGTTTGTGCAAAGAAAAATATTAGAGGAAAAAGAATCCAATTTCACACTGACTCTTTCATCTAAGGAAGAGATTGCAGGAGTGGCGGGTGGACTTTCTTTATTGCCTGCATATACAATCAGACCCTCCAAAGGATCTCTTTCGGGAACTGGTACTTTTTATGTGCGCGGAAATAAAGTCATTGCGAAGTTACACGGACAATCAAGCGGTGTAAAAAATGCTTTACGTTTGAGGGATGCTTTAAATTCAGATTTTATTTTTGAAGGGGCGAAGAATGATTTCGTATCGGGCCCCATTCGTGGAAAGGCCGGTTTTTCATCCTTGAAAAAGTCGATCAACAAAGGGCAAAAGTTCTTTTTTTTAACGCGTAGAGGCCTTGTTGGAGTTGAAGGGAGTCTCTTGTCAAGCTTCGATGCCATGAGCGAACTGTTTGAGCAGGAGACGATTCAAGCCGTTTTTCGGCGCTCTGTTCAAATATATGACAAGAAAGAATAGAGTCACCATGGCGGGTGTTACGTCTCGTATTTTAAACATACTTTTGCTGATCATAAGTATGTTATTTGTCGTCTTTAATCGTGCTCATGCTGCTTCTCTTCCAGTTCAGGATTTACAACTCACCATTCAGTACTTTCCAAGTAAGGCGTCTGGGCGAAATGCATCCATGGCGCAATCCCGTTGGTTGAAGGTCTGCGATCAGTTTTCAAAACGGTTCCGCGTACAGAACGGCATCTGGGGAAGCGGTGCCTTTTCTGAAGTGAAATGTTGGGATGGCAGAGGGGCAAAACCAAGCTCCACAAGCTGGAACTTGATTGTTTCCGAAGAGTCTGGCGAAGTGCGCTTTCGACTTTTTTCAGCAGACTCAGCGCAAATTGAGGGTGGGGCACAGATGACCCCAACTGCAACTCTCATCCTTCCCGCTGCGAACTGGAAGTTGGAATCTTTGAGCGATGGTATTTTAGCAGGTCGGATCGTTGCAGCACTGACAGATCAGCTTCCTGTCTTTGCGCGAATTGATATCAAAAATATCGACATCAAGAATGGAACAGTTTCTCTTCCGCCGAGTGGCATGCACGAAAAGGCAGAACTTGTTACGACATTGCCTCCAAAAATCATTCTATATGGAATATGGAAAGACTCAACCTCCAAAGTTTACCGGGCGCATGTATATGGTGAAGCGACTTTCATTTCTCAGCCGTCTAAGCACAATAGTAGCCGACCGCTCTGGAAAGTAGAGGGAAAATGGGAGAGCATTTCTCCACAGTGGGTCTGGATACACAATAGGGATGGGCTCGGCAGAATATCTCCCGCATGGAAGACTCTTTCTTTGCAAAGGCTCAAAGAGTTGGAATTGAAGGCGCAAATTGATCAAGATAAAATAGATGCAGTGGCTGCCGCGAGCCTAAAATCAGAACCCCTTGCCACTTCTCCCATTGTGGGTGCCTACTACGGAACTGCAGTGGAAACTGGAAGTATTTCGCCCAAAAAAGGGTATTATGTAGGCTTGTTTAAAGAAAGCGGAATCGTTCCAACCAAAGGTTTTCTTTTCTATTTGAACCAGTGGAAACTGCTTACTCCCGCACCACAATTCAGTGTTGATTTTAATCTGAGCAACCTCCAGCTGGCCTGGGCATGGAGCATGAATTGGTCGCTTGGAATGCTCTCCATAACTCCAATGCCTGTGTTACGTTTTTCTGTTTTACGGTCTGCTCTTTATGAGACAGAGAATGGTGCAGCCCAATCATTGGGTGGCGCATCGACCAATATCGTATCGGGGGGAGGCGGGCTCATTGTAGAGGCTCCTTTTACGAAATTTAGATTACGGAGTTTCTTGGCATACGAATATGGTCTTTATACATCGGGAAGCGAGAATTCATTTTGGGGTGCACAGGGCAGGTTGGAAGGCACGTATAGTCCTCAATTTTGCTCAAAAGTAGGTGGGAAATTTTCTTGCGCTTTTTCCACGGCATTTTTTGTTGAATATGGGGCGCTGAAAAATGAGAAAAAACCAGAAGTTGACAAGAAATATTCCTTGGCAGTGCTCAATATTAAGTACGCTGTTTCCTTTCTGGCATTTGGAATAGGAGTGTGGTGGTAATGCACATGCTTAAAAAAAGTGTTTTCCAATTTTGCTGCTGTTTTTTGCTCCAGATGGCGCAATTGGAAGTTTCGCATGCCGCAGAGCCTGTGCCCCAAGCCAAGGAATGGGCTTTAACAACTGAACAAAGCGTCGCCACGGGCGAAGTATTGCCTTTTATTCAGAATATTGCCTTTGTGAGTGGTTTTCAATCGGATGGATTTCCAACCTTTCGTGCTTTGAATCTCAACAGATTTAACCAAGGCCCTTATTTTCGAACTTATCCTGAAGCGAGCTTAAGGTGGTCGTTAAAACTCAATCGGTATGGAGAGCAAAACAAACTTGCAGAAAGCGAGTTCTTTCCTTCCACAGTGAACCTTCTTCAGCAAATTGCGGATTTTTCACTGATCGTATGGGCGAGTGGCGATGCAAAAGAATGGAAAATATGGGTTAAAAATCAAAATAAGTCAGGGGAAGTCTTTTCTAAGGATGCACCTGAGGCGGCAAAAAATGAAGATGATTTAATCAATTGGGTGAACGCTTCCCTCGGATACAATGCGGTTATTTTGGCTGAAAAAGCGGGTATTTACTTAGTCAAGGCTCCCGCTCATAAGTTTCGTAAAGGTGTTCAGGGGGTCGTCTTTGATTCTCGCAGTCCCGTGGTGCTGAGGAACGACAAACCCATTGCCATCCTTGAACTTGTCAATTCACACGCTCAATATGGTGTCTTTAAAGTCATTCTTAAAAAGTCTTCAAATGCGAGCCTGCAGAGGGGTTCAAAAGTTTTTATTTCTGAGTAATATATTAATTTGATTAAGTAAACATAATTTTACTCACATTTCCGAAAAAATGACCGATAGGAAGCCAGTACATCGGACCCAGTGTCCAGTTTTAAGGTGGTGAGTGATGTCAACTAAACTATTGAGACGATTCGTATGGCTTGTCACTTTAATATCCATGGGAATGGTGGCATGCCAGCCCATCCCGCCAAAGCGCAGAGACCCCGTCTTAATTGAGCCTTCCACGTCACCTGTCGTTGATCCTAAAGTAGAAACAAAAACGGTGGAACCTGTTCCCAATGAAGTAAAACAGAACTCCGATATTGTGTCTTGTACCGAAAAAGATCTCACTGCATGTCCACTCAATAATCCCCTCATAAAGGCGGAAGTTGAAAAGTGCCGTGCTACGGGAGCAACTCACTGTGAATCAAAAGAATTCATAGCTTCAATTGAAAAGCAGCTCGCTGTTGCGCCCGTTGTTGCGCCCAAACAAGTTGAAACGACGAAAACCGAGGAGACGGCCCCGAAAGTTGGTCCCTGTTCAACTCCCACGCTTTATGTCAAGACTACTGACCCTGCCAGTTGCCTCTTGTTGAGGCAAGATAAGAATATTAAGTCCGGCCCGTGCATTGATTATGGTGAGCCGCTTGAGTTCATCGAAGGTGATAGCGAATGGGGGAAAGTCACCTATAAAGGACAAACAGGTTTTGTTTCTTTAGCATTTATCAGTTGTACAAAGCCAACGGCACCCAGCACAAGCATGGCACTTGCGGGAAGCCAAAGTATGAATCTGGTGGGAGATAGTTCTGAAGGCGAAACGCCTCGGATTCGAAAAAAGCAGTGTGCTGTCCTGAGCAAGCTTACCAAGCCCACGGGGCCATTCGAGGTCAGAGCTAACGAAGAGTGTTCAAAAGGCTGGCCCGAAACCTTTCGAAACTGCAGTTCAAAAGCGTCGGCTAAAAGTGGATATTTGAGCTGCGAATGTACGATGCATTTTTATGAGTATTCCGAAGAAGTTCTGAATTGTGATGAGTGTTTAGTTAAACAAAAAGAAAAGAAAGCTTGTCAGTGGACAGGGGTCTATTTAGATTAAGGCAGTGGAAAGGGACTTTGGGGAGTGGCCTGTGAATGAAGAGCTTGCCTCTGTTGCTTTTGAGTATGATTCCGTGCGACATGCCGCTTTTGTGACTTTGGAAGCCGAGACCTGTATGCGATCGGCCTATCTTTTAGAGACTCTTGTGAACATGGCAAGAGAGCGCTTGTTGTCTGAATTGAGAGACGGAAATATTTTTGCATACGAGCTTTACGAAGAGCGTTTCAAATGGGTCTGGAAACACCTCCGCAGCAGCCGCGTTGAGAGCCGTGTCCGCATTGCGATCGGGGCAGGGCACCCAAGGTTGAAAGGGCTGCGTGTGCAGTCACCTGAAATTCCCACAGGGCCTGCCCGACTCATTCTTTATGTTGCGCCCCAAGAAGCTCTGTGCTGGCGCTTGGAATGGGTTTTGCAGGCTGTGAATGTTTTTTTTCGTGCTCAAAATATTGGCTACGTTCCCAATCCATCGCAGATTCATTTGGCTTGGTTGCGTGCGTGTATGGGAGATTATCCGGAGGACGGCGAATATTTAGCAACGGCACCTCACTTTTCTGCGCTCCGTTTTTCCGAGGCCTGGCGACTTCAAATTGCCAAAGGTCGTCGAGCACTGACACTTTTTGTTCGAGATCCGAAGGTGTTTACTGCACCGGAAGAATTTGAGTCTCTGTTTTCAACCATTGAAGCAAAATTGTGGGACCTTCGAGAGGGACTTTTGGTGCCGACTCCCTTTGTCCCAAAGTCGACCCTCAAGGCTTCCCTTCAAGAAAGTGCATGCGGTGCTGCGGGACTTGGTTACGAGATTCCTTTTGTGGCACTTGGGGGAGTTCTCTTTGGAGAGCCCCGGCGCAAAGTTAGAGAAATGCTTCAGCTGTCGCCCCTGGAATGCATGGATAGAGTGTTGAATTCTGAGGGAACAAGTCGCGTTCAAGCGCCGCAACACTATTTCGACAATATGCGGCATCGTTCGACAGGGTCCTTTGAGTCTCTTGCTGTTACGAGAGCAGCTCATACGAATCCACTGGAGGACTGTACAGATCTCCTCTTTCAAGACCTTGTTTTGTCCCATTCTATTCAAGCTTTGCGAAAAGTCTCGCCATCTGAAACTGCCTTTGTTGGAACAACAGTGGGCATTAACGAAACAGCAGCAGATGCCTTGCGGCTTGATATTGCGACGCTCATTGCAGATCTTGCACTGTTACGAGAGCCCAGTTCTGAGGCACGGCGCATTCATCATATTTCGCTGCAGTTTTTTCCGTTTACGCAGGTCAAAGAAGGCGTTCATGTTGCAGGAAAAGAAGAGAATAAAGCCCCAGCGGCATGGGCTAAAGTTCTCATTCGCGAAATGGTGGGGCTTGCAGAGTTCAGCGATAATCCCGCTTGGATTCGAGCAAGACTTCTCTTTCCATTGACAGAAAGTCAGGTGCGCCAATGCTTGCTGCAACTTAAATCCGAAGGACTCATTCAATACGATGAAAAATCTAAGCGTTACATTCCCATCGTCTCTCATGTGCTGACCGCAACAGAGGTCGCCGGCGAACAGGTCATTCGATATCATGAAGAAATGCTCTACTTAGCCCAGGCAGCGCAGAGCGTCGTACCGCAAAAGCGTTATTATTCAAAAACGCTTACCATTGCGCTTACGGCACAGGAAACGGGTGTCATCAAAAAAAGATTGGAAGAGTTTAGTAAGGGCGTATTAAACGTTGAAGCTCAGTGTTTGCGCAGAGATCAGGTGTACTATTTGGGCATACAGATGATTCCACTACATCTAGAGCAGAATCAAGATTAAATTTTTGTAAATTGTTAAAAAAACAAATAAACAGAATGACTCAATTCTCGTTCAATTTACCTTTCCACTTCCATTCGGGTGCCCCCGCAATATTTGTTCGTTCCGAAACCAAAATGGCGCCTTTTTCTTTGCGAGAAAGGTCGATGGAGAACGTGAGTGTCCCATTGGCAAAATTGAGAAGAATGTGAGACTTGTGCCTTGGTATTCGAATTCCATTGGTGAGTGAAAGCCAGCCTATGGCTTTGCATTGCCGATAGGCGAGCATTAAAGGCGCTTTGTACACCACACTTGATGTCGTTCGCTCTGCTTTATGAAATGGCCACGCAAGCCAACGTAACGGAGCTTCTCCTTCTCGGATATTTTGAATGCGTTCTTCCATATTCAGGGCTTTTTCTTCATTGATTTGAACCAAGAGTGGGCAAAGCTCTGAAAATCCTTTTGCGGGAACAATTGAAAATTCACTGTTTTGAACAATAATTGCTGAAGGGACCGAGGCACCACTCTTCCCCGATGCAGGAAACGACATGGAGAAGGTCTGAGCGTCCTGTGCAAAGATCGAAACGGGCCACTGTGAAGCAAATAAGAACACAATGATAACGAGCATCATTCGAAAAGAGTGGTTGTTGAAAGACATATTTTCTTTCCTACCTGCAAGGCGGCTTTAAGAAGGGATTGCTGCAAAGTATACCGCGTTTTTTTGTGACACGGCATGAGTGTGCAAGACAGGCTCCCCACACGGCACAATTTGCAGCGTAAACAAGACTCACCTTCCATTCCTCCTTCTCATTCCAGTCTAAATTGAAGCGTTTGAACTCAGCTGCAATGTTGAATTTTCAAATTCTGTAAATCTTGTTACTTAGTTTGACGGAAATGAGAGTTAGTGTTAACTGCATTAATTGTAAAAATTTCCTGTTCCCACCTAGTGTTCCTGAACAATAATCAGAAATGGAGATGTATCATGAAGTCATTTTTTCATTCTGCAACCGTTGCGCTTCTCTTAAGTTCTGCATTTGCTTTTGCAGAAACTTCGCAAGAGGTTATTCGCCTTTCTCCCAAGCAGGGATCTCTTGTTGATTGGAAACAGGCGTCAGGGGCAGACATCTTTCAGAATAACAGCAAAGGAACCACATGCGCATTGCGAGGAATGGAACGCCAAGAGTCGAAAGATGGAATTGAACTCGCAAATTTTCAGGTTGAACTTGGACGGAATAATCTCATCATCAGTAAGCAAAATGGCGAAAAAGCATCGAAATTTATGGTTAGGCTTAACTTTGGCGTGACAGATGTCACGGGTCGCAATTTTGGCCCACTCACTCTTCCCTATGAAGCAGAATTTACCTGGAAAGAAAATCAAGAGTCTGCTGGATATGTCATGGCTTTTCCTCTTACTCAGCGTGCATGGCTCGACCGAATCTTGAAAAATTATCAAGTTCGAATGAATGTCATGATGGATACTGAAAAAGGATTTCCAACTGCAATGATGACTTTGGAAAAAGCAGACACCGGAAAAATTGTCGAACAATGTGCACAGGCTATTCGTACATTTGTGAAATGGGAATAAGATTTAAATCAATTTAATGATTTCGACATATAACCAATGAGCATCAATCTGCAAATAAAGCAGAGCTTATTGGTTTCATGTTGTTTCGAAGGTGTCGTGTTGTTCTGAGGGCGTTATAATGTCAAAGTCGACTTTTATTACATTGATGTCTGTTCCCTTATTTCTCAGTTGCGGAGCCCCCCAAAGTCATGGCACGCAATCGGAACTTCTTTCAGGTTGGGATTTTTTTAACAATCCAGAACTGATGGAAAATGAAACGCCTCTTGAGAGAAATTTCTCAAAACTTCCAGTCGACGGAAAGCTTGAAAATGAGCCTTGGAGTGACGACTATTGGCCTTCTCAATTTGGAGGCATCGCACACCGTTGGAATCACCCTGCACCGATGATGTTTAAGTACACTTCTCCTACGCTTCAGCAAGTACAAGCAATGACATCTGAAGAACTCATGCAGCTTTCTCCTGCTGAAAAATTTGATATTTATGAAGGCCGCTATGATTTTCCTACCGTGAAAGCCGAATGGGCTCGAACAGGAGTGCGTTCGCTTTCCTGGGAAGGGCTTTGTGATGGCATTGCGATGGTCTCGCTGTTATTGCCTGAGCCTCGCCCAACGCTCATTAGGGGTGCCCATGGAATTTCGGTTCCTTTCGGGTCTTCAGATGTCAAAGCGCTTTTGGCATATGCCGACATGGTTCTTGTGCCTTCAAGCAGACGCTCGGTGGGGTCTTGGTGTCGTGCGGGATTCTTGCCCGAAAGCGATGCGTGTTCCGACGTCAACGCCGCCGTTTTTCATATCATCCTCAGCAATGAAATTGGACTCCATAAGCGGGGCTTTGTTGCTGATGTCGATCCCGGAAAAGAGATTTGGAATCATCCTGCCTTTGGGTTCAACACCAAAATACTTGAACGCAGGTCCGGAAGATCTCAAAGGGCCGCAACAACAACGGTCGAAGAAATCACCCTCGAAACCGTTGTTAGCTATGCACCCATCAGTGCGGCTCCGCAGTGGAGCACCGTGCAGGGTGCCGCTCCACTCACCAAAACTTACCGTTACACGCTGGAGCTGGATGAAAAGCAGACGATCGTGGGCGGGGAATGGCTCACGGAAGAACATCCGGATGTTTTGTGGGTCACGTGGCTCAATCACGAGCGCTTTCCAAGGTCAATTTTGAACATCTACGAACATGCCAGGCATTAAATAATCATCACCTTCTCCAAAATTCCATTTCAATGCTATTCTTACACAACAGATGTAACAGAGTTGACGGCGACAGTTGAATTGTAAAATGGAGCAAGGATGAAGGGTGGCTTTTTATTTGGAGTGCTCCGTGTTCTCGCCGTTCTTATTGCTGTCTATCTTGCTAGGAAGCAGGGACGGAGTCCGTTCCTTTGGGGTGCAACGGCAGCCTTTGGATTCGTGCTTCCCATCCTTGCCCTCTTTTTCTTTACTAAGCTCAGCCTCTTAAACGACCTTGAAAAGCGCAGATCTCTTCTCATCGAGAGAGCGGTCTGTGGACTTATTCTTTTATTCGTTCTTGGCCGTGAACTTTGGTTGAAGTGAGTTCCTTTTAAGGGAGCCAACGTGTCTATTCCGTAATGAGTTTGTAAATCTGCGGTAATGTAGAAGCTGTTATAAGTGGAGAGAGAAGACATCGAGACGATTGGAAAATGAAACCAATCGGAAAAAGAAGGTTCTTGCCCACTTTCCTGCCTAGCTTCCTCTTTACGTCCTGCCTCATTTCTTCCAGCCACAATCCTCTTCGGCCTTCTTTATTTCATCTCGATCCCGCACTGCGCGTTGCCTGAAAAGCATTCGCAATTTCGACCGCTTTCACGCTCATCAATTGATCAATTCTCTGCCGAGAAGGCAAACTTCGTCCTAAAGTTTTTGCAATTTCCACATCAATTTGAGTCCATGCTGACTGCATCAAACTATAAGATATTTGTTTAAAGCTCAAATATTCACTTGCAGTCATCTGCGTAACGCGCGGGCGTGGTATTTTTGAAATAATCGCTGCCAAAACTTTGTGTTCATAAACCACTCGGTAGGCAGAACGCACGAGTAAATCAGCTTGGGGCCCCATATCACCAATATCAATTCCTGAAGATGCCCATGCAAGAACTGCCAGAGACTGCTTCAAGCGATCCTTGGCTGCACCCTCGTCAACGGTTTCAAGAAGGGGTTCGGAGTTCGGAATTGCTCCAGGGGAATTTGCGGAGTGTATGAGGGCACTGCTGATGTCCCAAATGAGTTTTCCAATCATAAATGATTCCCACATGCTTTGTGGATTAGACATCGTGCGTTGCAACAATTTTGAAGCATGTGCAACAATTCCGACCTTTGCCCCTACAAACACAGCAAGGCCGACAACTGCAGTTGCGCCCAAAACTTGAAGTTGCTTTCCTTTAATTTGTGCATCGTTCCATTTCCAAGTGACATCTGCGAGATCTTTGGGGTCGCCATATAAACCACCCGAAAATCCAAGCATCTCCTTGCCAACCTCCGCTGTTCTCGAGCCAAAATTCTTCCAGGTCGGAAAAATCTGTGCACTAAATTCGGAAGCCAACAGATCGGGTTTCATGAAGACCATGACGTTCTTTGGCAGGGGTCTTCTCGACACAAATGCAGCAGCACGTTGAGAAATGTCGGTTGTTACGTAAATCCATTGGTGCATCGCGCCTGGTGAGCCCGTAATATAAAACTCAAACTTAACAGCCTTTCCAAAGACAGGAGCAGTGACTAACTTTCCGCAGTCTTGTGCGGCCTCCACTCCCGCTGACAGTTCAGGCTTAATTGTGAAAACGCCAAAATTTCCTGCAGCCTCACATCCCTCAAACGAATAAGGGAGAGACAAGTCTTCCTTGGTGGGTTGTTTGTGTGTTGAGGCTTCCACTGCGCGTTTCATCAGGCTTTGAAGGTCTTGTGCTGTATGTGAATTTAAAAATTGCGGAGACATGGATTTTAGGGGATCGGCCGGGGTCAAGTCGGGTCTCACTTTAGACTTTCCGATCATCGCAAAACCGACGTCTTTCATCGTGGCATAAACGATTTGCTCCGCTGTTTTGCCGTCGATGCTCAACACGTTATCGCCAATGGGGGCCTGCGGAGGAAGCCCCGTCCCGGGATCAAGCAACGCGTTGCCTTCTGCGGAAGACTGACTATCGGGATTGTAGCTTTTGACCTTTGTGCCGCGTGCAATCTTTTGAGAACACGAAACAACCAAAAGAAAAGAAGCCAAACCTGAAAGATAGCCAAATCTTTTCATAAGGTAACAGTTTGAAGCCATGTCTTACTCCCAGCCGAAGAGGTCACACTGCCCGTGCATCTGCCATCTTCGCCATTGTACGTGGCATTATCGGTGTTGTTTAGCGAAAACTTTAACGTATATCGGTTTGTTTATAGGTTACAGAGTTTTAAGTTCTAAGTATAAATGTTATGACGTTTTTTGCATTGAATTTGATTTAAGGTAACTACAATGGATTTTGAAAAACTTGCAATTCAAGCTGCATTTGAGGCTCTGTCACCAAGCTTTCGACTTCAGTTCGGTGAAGAAATCATAAAGTCTGCACTGACTGAAGATCTGCAGACGGAACAGGCCCGTTCAACAGATGAAACTTTTGGTGAAGAGTTTCGCTTAAAATGTCCGGTGCTCGGCGCTACTGCCCGCGACTATTGTCCCCGTGAGCACATGCTTCTGGATGGGCGCAGAGTTCTTGCATCCATCCGCTTTCGCACTCTCGATCTGAAACAGCCCTTCGTACAAATTTTCGCCACCACAAAAGCTTGGCAATCAGGCAGCGATTTAAAAGCTGCGGCAAGTGAACTCAGCTCGCAATTTGATGTGTTTCAGCCTCGATGGTTTCAGGTGATGGTTTCTCCAACCCTTGCGACCCAAGAAATGTTCACTGTTGATCGTTACGTTGTTGCTGGAAAGGTTGGCCACGTTTTCACAAGCACTTCGCAAAGAGCGGCTCACAGAGTGGATTTATTCCCTGTTACGGAAATCAATTATCGGCGCTATGCTAAGCTCTATTCAGAACTCGAATCTGAATTGCCAGAAATTGCACACGAAGTGCGCGTCGAAAGTGAAGAAAGTCTAGAAGAATGTCGCAAAGAAGGTCTGCTGTTCGACATCATTGTGAACGGTGAATGGGCAGGAACGATGGCTGCTCGATCGGAGCCTTTGCTTGGTATTCCTGGTGTTATTATAGTGGAAGAAATTCTTGCAACTTCTTGGCGCAGGAAAGGACTCGGACCTGTTTTGCAGCATTGCCTCGCCGAAAAAATCATTCAGAAAAATGGAGAAAATAAGCTCCTCCATGGAACCATCGCAGGCATCAATCTGCCCTCTCTGCGAACGGCGTTACGTTGCGGCAGAGAAATTGTTACGACATTTGTGCGGTGCTAACGCTTTATAAACGACTGACTGTTAACTTGCTCGACAATCTTTGCACAGACCTGCAAGTGTGACTTGATGATTCTGAAGTTGGAAGCCTCCGGGAACGAGGCGGTCCCACATTAAAGGAATTCCATCGATACAAAAAGCACGATCGCACTTTCGACATAGGAAATGATGATGCTCAAGGGTTCCACAGGTTTCATAGTATTGAAGCCCTTCGCCCGGAAAAGAAACGGCTTGAATGACTTTTTCTTCGATGAGTCGAAGGACGGCTCGATAAACCGTAGCAATGCCTAAGCCTGGATGTTTTTGAGCAGACAGATGGTGAATTTCGTCGACTGTGAGCGGACGTTCACTCTTTAAAATGACTTCCCGAATGGAGTCTCCCTGCGTCGTCTGCCTTCTTTTTTTTATATTTTGGTCTTCCATGGCTCATTCACTCATCACGTCAACGTTGAAAAGATCTCACATGGCCTTCCTATAGCAGGTCTTTCTGAGAAGGTGAATCTCATTCTGGACCCGCAATCGTTACTTTGCTTCGCGGTGGATGATGTGTTTGCGAGTGAACTTGCAATACTTCATCAGTTCAAGCTTTTTCTGCATGGTCTTTTTGTTCTTGGTCGACGTGTAAACTGAACCCGTGGGTTTTCCGTCAGTTCCAATACCCACAAGCTTCACAAATTCTCTCATAACAGAAGTTCCTCTCTATGATGCAAATAAACTCATTCACAATGAAGTCTTCAACTTTTGCTTCAATGACATGGCATTTAAACGAGCAATTCCTTCTTCGCAATGTGCCTTTTCGGGCATGTCTTCTTCCTGATTGTTCTTGAAGAGGGGGCGCGCACGCTCGTAGAAGTTTCGTGCCAAGTCAAACCGACCTTCATTTTCATGCACAACACCCAGAGTGGTGAGGACGGGTGCCTGAAGCTCTGCCTCAGGTAAATTCTGGCGCAAAGCGAGCGCACGATTCAATCGTTCTTTCGCCGAATCCATGAGTTCTTGGGCAATATCAAAGTGAGCCAAAGCGTACTCAAATGTGCTTTCCCAGGCATTCAGACTCGCTTTTCGGGCCACAGTGATCCCTTGTTCGCTTGCCAAGCGTGCACGGACGAAGTCTTGGGTGGAAACAAGCGTAAGAGAGTAATAATTCAACGCTTCGCAAAGCATCCAAGGCTCATCTTTGGTCTCAATTTGAGAAATTGCAGCACGTAACAAAGCAGGTGAGCGATGTTCTTCGCCAATTTCTTTATAGAGAAGTCCTAATTTATATTGATTCATTGCAGTCAAATGCATTGCATCGGATTGAAAATCAAGCACCAGTCGTTCTTGATAGCAAACTGCCACTCCATGCTGTTCATTGGCAATGAGTTCTGTTACTTTTTCTTCGAGTTCCACAGGTGTCATGGTACTTAATGCAGCGCATTCAGCCTCATCTAAAACTTGGCGTTCTAATTTTTCAAGCTCTTCAGGGGAGTGTTCGTGCCCGCAGTCGTCGTGATCATGGCCTCCCCAGATTGGAAAAGGATCCTCCAACGCAGCCCAAATCGCCTCACCGCATGCCATTTCCGAATCGGTTAAAAGACACTCATTGAGTGCATTCAGTGTTTCATCCTGATCCATATTGCGGCCAATAATCACCAGTTCTTGGCGTCTGTCTCCCCATTTTTCGTCCCATTCTAAGAGCACATCTGCAAGTGCATCTTCGGGAAGATTCCAATCGGCCCTCGGCCAGTTTGCTAACCACGTTCCTGCAGGATCGAGTTTGCAGGAGGCACCTGCCTGAGACCACGAGGCTGCAAAATCAGAGCGTGAAGCAAGCCATAGGAAACCTTTCGAACGCAAGACCGTATCACTTTCATTTTCCACAAAATCGGAAAAACGTTTCGGATGAAAAGGTTTACGTGCGCGATAAACAAAGGAAGAAAATCCGTATTCGTCTGCTTCAGAAGCTTCTTCTCCTCGCAAAACAGAGAGCCAACCTGGTGCTTGGGACGCCTTTTCAAAATCGAAAAGTCCGGTATCTAAGACATCGCCTAAATTCACTTTAGAATGAGTAGATTTGAGGACATTTGCAGAAGGATTTAATTTAAGTAACAACCCTTCTACGGTCTTTAACTCTTCTGAGCTCACAAGGTCGGTTTTGTTGAGAACAATGACGTTGGCAAACTCAACTTGGTCTACCAAGAGATCCGACAGCGTTCGACTGTCAGAATCATCAACAGCTTGTCCGCGATCCAAAAGCAGATCTGCTTCTTTATAGTCTTTCAAAAAATTTCGCGCATCAACCACAGTGACCATGGTATCGAGCCGTGCGATATCAGACAGAGACTTGCCATTTTCATCCCTAAAAGTGAACGTTTCCGCCACGGGGAGGGGCTCCGAAATGCCCGTGCTTTCGATGACGAGGTAGTCAAAACGATTTTCCTGGGCGAGGCGCGCTACTTCGATGAGCAGGTCTTCACGGAGCGTGCAGCAGATGCAGCCATTGCTCATTTCAACGAGCTTTTCTTCGGTGTGAGAAAGCTCTGATCCGCCATTTTTGATGAGTTTTGCGTCGATATTCACTTCGCTCATGTTGTGAGTATTCACATTATTTGACGGTAGTATGAGCGGATTATTTGGCGGGGCGCGAGCCCCGCTTTGATTATTTCCCTGAGCGCTTTTTTTTAAAG
>JBIIEI010000082.1:0-24189 GCA_044237915.1 Silvanigrellaceae bacterium
TTTTCCACTTCGGCTCGTGTATGCTTTTGCATGAAATAGGCCCTTGCTTGGTGTTTATTTTGTTCAACCAAGGTGTCCTATTTCTCCTGCATTGTCAAAAGCTTGACGTTAACCTAGTGCCATTGGTCCAAGGCCCATTCCTTCATGTTTTTTAGTGGTACTGATGTCACCTTGTTGAAAGGGTTTAAAAATCTTTTCATGGTGAATATTCGCAATGCCTGGACCGGTATCTAACACGGTAAAGCGCACAGAGACATCGTGAGTTGAGATGTTTTCGGCTGATAATTCAATTGAAACCATACCTGATTCTGTAAACTTAATGGCATTTCCAACGAGATTTGTAAGTGATTGAAGCAGTTTTTGTTCGTCTGCAAAGACCTTGTTGTCTAAAATGGGCGAGATCTTGTATTTTAAAGCGAGGCCTTTTTTTTCGGCCTGCAAGGAAAAAAGCTCGACGATGCCTTTGATGAGTTCAGGAAATGAGACCAATTTATTTTCAACGACAACAACGCCGGCTTCGATGCGAGAAAGATCGAGGAGGTCACTAATAAGTGACAGAAGAATTGAGGAGCCTCGATTGAGAATTCCAACCATGCGCCGCTGATCATCTGAAAGTTCAGTGAGGCTTAAAACTTCTGCAGCTCCGACAATGCCATTCAGGGGTGTTCTGATTTCATGACTCACATTTGCAAGGAAGAGGCTCTTGTGATGACTTGCTTCCTCCGCTTTGATTTTCGCTTCCTTCAGGTGTTGTTCCATTTTAAGCCTGCGCGTCTCAAACAGAAACAGGTGACCGCAGAGTAACGTCCCCAAAACGTAACTTATTGGAATGGGTACAAGGTAAGTTTTAAAGATGGGCCAAGCAACATTCCAAGGCAGTGTAAAAGTCCAAAGGAGGGCTTGAAAAGAAAGGCAGAGGCCTAAAAAGAGCAGATGAAATGTACTGATAGAACTTTCGCGCCGAGCCCTGGCACGCCAAAAAAGAACGCCCACGAGTCCTGCAGTCGAAATGGCTCCAACACCGGCCCAAACGCCCTGTCCCCCTAAATAAAATCGGTAGAGAACAACCATGAGAGTGCACATGAGCGCAGCGGGGCCACCGGAGAAAAACCCCGAGAGCCCTGTAATAATGACTCTTCCATCGACGATGATGCCGGGACCGACTTCAACCGGTGCGAGCATGCCGAGGAGGCCCACACTTCCGAAAAGGATTCCTGTGATGAGACTGCGAAATTTCACATCAAATGGTTCGAGTTTGTGGAGAAAAAAGCCATAAACAAACACAGCAATGGAAACCAGTGCAATATTTCTCCACAGGTTGAGTTGAAGTTCCAGGCTATCCATTGATTTCGCTCCGCACATGCATCAAACACTGAAGAATATCGCATTCTTCCCTTCGGCGTGCAAAAAAAACTTCAATATTTCAAAAAAGACAAACTTCTAAATCCATCGAGCATGATGCGGATGTTATCGATATGGCCTGAGTTCATGTCGATTGCGTAGTAAAGTTTGCAGTTATCAACGTAGGAAATCTCTCGCTGTTTTCCGTTTTTGTTTGTCACTGTGTAAGAAATGCGAGGGGCATCTGCGCATTCAGGGGCTTGAGGATCGGCATTGACGAATCGTCCTGGATTGATGCCAACCGCGGCATTTTTGAGGGTTTGCAGGCTGCTTGTCGAAAGTTTTGCAAGTAGGCGTGTAGGCTCATCCGTAGCCGACCAGATGACGTCGCCATTCTGATAAATATTGATGCGTGTGAAGGCGTCGGGAACGCGTGTAAATCCGCCCGACGTCGAAACAGAGGCAATGAGGGCCTGAGGTTGAAAGGGAATAGAGTCGCCGAGGGCCAGCGGTGATCCGCTGAATGCGGCTAAGGAGAGGAAAAGGCTTGAGACAAAAGTCAAGTGAAATTTCATGGGCGGCTCCGCTCGAAGTTTCGATTTTTAGAAAAGAACACTCAATTTCCATGTCTAGTCCGAATGACGTTTTGTCGCAGGTCATTCTCGGAGAAAAACTCTAAGATGCGTGGGTTAACAAGATTCTGTTTCTTAAAAAAAACAAAGTAACAAAAATATTCGACGATTACTTTCTGCAAGGATCTTCATTTCTAACTTGAATTATCAACCAGTCGGCCAAGCGTTTTAGGGATAGGTTTGGCCCAAAAAGAAACACATTCAACCCCTCTTCTGCTTGAGCGTATTTCACTGTTCCCTCAAGAAAGTTCTTGCAAAATGTTCAAAAAAATAGGAGAGACAATGTCTTTAGAGTGCATTTCCCTCCCCGAACCAAGGAATTTTTCATGACTCAGCTTCCTGTTATGCCTGCTGCCGACACTCCTGTTGTCTCCGATACTGAAATTTCAGGTTCAGGGGAAAAGACGGGATTTGCTCTCTTGAGCAAAGATCTACACGATGCAATCGTCGCGCAAGGTATAAATAACGCTACACAAATTCAAGAACGTTCGTTGCCTTTTTCTCTTGAAGGCCGCGATATTCTTGCACAGTCTTTTACAGGCTCAGGAAAAACCCTGGCCTTTGCTATTCCCGTCGCAGCACGCTTGAAGGCGCACCGAGATGGTGTACCGCGCGCGCTTATTTTGGCTCCCACGCGTGAACTTGCCAAACAAGTGGACAGCGTTTTCCATAAAACGTTTGCTCACCTCGGCTTTCGTACCCTGTGCATCACAGGCGGCGAATCTTACGCTCGTCAAAAGGGTGCATTGGCAAAAGGCAAAGATATTATTATTGGAACTCCTGGACGCATCGTCGATCTCATCGATCAAGGTGTCCTCGACCTTTCGCAAGTCGAAATGTTTGTTCTTGATGAAGTCGACCAAATGCTCGACGTTGGTTTCTCAGAAGCTCTGGAAAGCGTTCGCGCTCAGCTTCCCGAAAAAATTCAAACGTTGTTCTTTTCGGCAACTTTGCCACCCCCCATTCAGCGACTTGCTCGCAAGCTTCTCGTAAAGCCTGCTGAAATTGTCATCTCGGGTGCTGGTTCAGAGCGCGCTCCCATCAAGCATTGCTACTTGGAAGTTGTGGGTGATGCCCGCGTTGCTTCACTCGTCAATTGCCTCGTTTTTCACGACCCTTCTCAAGCCATCATTTTCTGCCAAACGAAAGTAGAATGTGGAGACGTGTGTGATGCACTTTTGCACAGCGGCTTTCAGGCTGGCCTTCTCAACAGCGATATGAAGCAAGCTGAACGTACTTCTACGCTCGAGCGCTTCCGTTCGGGTCGCATTCGTTTCCTCGTGGCTACTGATGTGGCTTCTCGTGGAATCGACATTCAGGCTCTTCCCCTCATTGTGAACTTAAGCGTTCCCTACAACTCGGAAAGCTACACTCACCGTGCCGGCCGAACGGGTCGTGCAGGAACTTCAGGCGCTGCTTGGACGATGGTTTCACCTCGTGACAGCCGTATTTTTGAACAGATCATGCGCCAAACCGGTTTGACCCCCGAAATGGTTCAAATTCCGTGCAAAAGCGAAGTTCTTGCTAAATTGCTCGACCGTTCTGTAGGTGGTCTTGAATCTCCCGTTGAACATGGTTTTGGTTCGAAGTTTGAAAAGCTTCTCGTGAAGAAGCTCGAAGAACTCGACGAAAGCGCATTGCGTGTGCTTCTCCAAAATTCATTGTCCCGTGAATTGGCTCGCCGTACGGTCTTTGATGTTGAAGTTCCTCAAAGGCCTGTTGTTCGCCTTTTGCGTGAAGCTAAATTTGAAGATCGCAAAAGCAGCAGCGGAAGCCGTCCCGATGCTAAACGAAGCGGCAGACCTTCTTTTGGTTCCGCTTCGAAGGGTGGATTTGGATCTGCGCCTAAAGGCTCTTTCGGCGGTGCTCCTAAGAGTGCATTCGGTTCCGCTCCTAAAGCGGCTGGATTCAGTGCTCCTCGTCAAGGCCCCAGCAGAGATGTCGGAAGCCGTCCTTCATTCAGCGGTAAAGATATTACCGGTGAAGGCACTCCTGCAAAGAAAGCTTACTTCAAGGGTGCCGCTTCAGCTGCGAAGCCTGCCGTTGCAAGGCCTGTGGATCTCGCATCCATTCCTAAAAAGAAAAAAGACAAGCGCTTTTGATTTGATCAAGGCCTTGTCCTTCTTTTCCCGGTAACTTAAAAAGCCAGTTCTCGTTGTGCGAGGCTGGTTTTTTTATTTTTGAGTTGCACTGGATTGCTGCTGGGTGTTCGATGTGCTGCTTGCTGCACTGGCATAAGGAAACACAACTTTGGCAGTCAAGGAATTCGTTGCTGTTCCCTTATTTACAGAGAGCTGTGCTTCGGGTTCTGCAAAAGTAAATGAACCTTTGTAATCATCAAGCACGACATCAGCTTGTCCACTCTTAAAAGCGAAGCCCTTATCCTTAAACGTGGACTGTGCTCCCGACTTCGTCGTGAAATTTGCATAGTGAATAACGCCATCTTTGCCATCAATACGGTCGAGCCAAACGCATTCATTCCAGGTGCGGACCCCGTCTGCGCTATTGGTAAACGCGCATGTTCCACCGGTTTTAGACGTTATTGCCTTCGTGCGTTTGTAAACGCGGACCACCTGATTGTTTTTATCTGTTTCCTTAGCTTCGATGACGACGTTGTAAAGAAACTCTCCGCCTGATCCGTCTTTGCAGAAGTTCAGTGCAAAAGCTGCGTCGGTCATGAATTTATCGTTCAGTTCAGAGAGATCTTTGCCCTCACAGCGGAGCTTGATGTTGTGATTAAAAGTAAAGTTGCCAATATTAGCGACAGTCACTCCTTTCACACACTCATTGACGTCTACCGAGCTCGTGAACGTCATTTTATCGCCAGCAACTTGAATCTTGGTCTGTTCCAGCCATTGATTCACACAGGAAATAAGTCGCTCTTCAAAAGCTGTTTTTTGATATGTGCTGGCTTCAGTGGGGCCATAGGGCGGGCGAAAGGTTGAGGCTAAACCCGCAAGTTCATTGGCAACAGCCTGAGGAACAACGGTCTGGCCACTGACAGGTGCCGTTTGTGGTGGAGCAATTGTTTCGGTGGTCACAAAAGGCTGCTGTCCATCGCCGCCTGTGGAAGGGGTGGTTGGAGAAGTTCCGGTGGTCGTTCCTCCACCTCCCGTGACAGTGCCATCACTCGTATTTGGAGCGGGAACAACGGGAGCGGGAGGCGCCGGTGGGTTCGCGGTTTCGACTTTAGGCTTTTCCGGTTGCGGGGAAGCAGCTGTGCTTTTCTTTTTATCCGTACACGAAGAGGCAAAGATGCCAATGAGGGCAGCGCCTGAAAACAGTGTCAAAGATGTCTTCATCTTTCGAGCGGTTTGCTTGTTCTTCATTTTGTGTGGTCTCCCAAGTCGTCCAAACACGTCAAATTTTGTGTCGGGACTCTTATCGGAATCAACTCTGAGAACTTGAATGGTTTGTTAATTTTAAGAAAACTTCTTCGAGGTTTGGCTTTTTGACCTGCATTTCAAGCGGTTGAAGGCCAAACTCAGTGGCCATCGCCTGAAGCTTTGCACAGGCTGCTGGAAGAGTTTGTGGACTGGATTCATCGAATGAGCATTCCAAGCGAAACTCTTCGTACAGACCCAATGAAGATTTTTTCATTTGAACTTGAAGTCCATGTCGTGTCAACGCTTCTTTAAATTCCTGATTCTGGCCTTCGACGGCGAATTTGGCTGGAATGTTGGAATGTTCCAAAAAGAAAATGACTTTAGGCTTGCCGCCCAGTTCCATCAATTCTTTATTTTCTTTGAGAGTGAGGAGTTGGCCTGCGCTGAGTATTGCGATGCGATCGCAGAACTGCTCAGCCTCTTCAAGATAGTGAGTCGTGAGTACGATGGTAATTCCGAGTTGGTTGAGCTCTTGAATGAACTCCCACATCTGGTGACGGAGGCCCACATCCACACCTGCAGTAGGCTCGTCGAGGACAAGGACTTGGGGTTTGTGTATGAGTGCACGCGCAATCATCATGCGGCGTTTCATGCCCCCACTGAGTTCCCGTGACGTTTTGCTGCGATGCTCACTGAGAGCGAGCTTTTCAAGCAAGAAATTCATCCATTCCCGATCGGGGACGACGCCGCTCAGTTTGCTTTGGATATTTAACATTTGTGTGAGTGAGAAAAAGCTATCTGCCACGATTTCTTGAGGGACAACACCAAGCAGTCGCTTAGTAACAGAAGACTCTTTTTCAATATCGAAACCCAGCACACGAGCACTTCCGCCAGTGGCCTTGGTGACACCTGACAAAATATTAATTGCAGTGGTTTTTCCAGCACCATTGTGCCCGAGTAAGCCAAAAAATTCGCCTTTTCGGATGCTCAAACTGAGTTTTTTTAATGCAGAAAAAGAGCTTCCCTTGGGAAGGGCGTATGCTTTTTCAACGTCTAAGAATTCAATAGCCAAGGGTGAAAATTTTGTCTCGTCGATTGCTTGCATGTTGCAATTGTTCTCTTCAGTTGAGAAACCTCCTCGAGCTCGACGAGTCTGTTTCCTTATTTGTTTTCCATGAGCCCCATCGGGGTAATTTCAAGTTCGAGCTTCGTTTCGCTCCCATCTCCATTGCGGGCGCTTTCAGTTATATAAGCCTTTTCTCCTAATGCCACTTGGATTCCTGGCTTCGAAATCAAAGTTTTTTTGCCTGCGATCATTTGCGAAACGATGCAGTCGAGTTTGACACTGCGATCGTTCGTGTCAATGGGTTCAAGTTCTACGATAAAACTTTCGCTCTGAATAGAGGCAGACTGTCCGTATTTGACGTGCAACACAGATCTTGTTTCGTCTGATTTTGTATTTTGAACATTGCTCAGTTTTGAAGTGATATTGAGGAGAATTTTTTTCTCCACGGCATGGGCAAAACTCGACCGAAAAGTGATGACGAAAAGAAGAGCACTCAAGATGCAATGACGGCGAAATGAGGGAAATGTGAATTTCATCGAGACTCCTTGCCTGCTGAATCAGGCCCTGGGTGGCTTTCGTGAGACAAACCTTATGCTAGCTCGGGTTACGGATGTTCAGAGTGGGCATCTGTTTTTTCGTGTGTCAAGAATCCGTCTTTGAAAAAGATGCCATTTGTGCCGATAGCCGCCAAGGGCAACAGGTGCTGCGCAAGAGACCTTTCTTTTTGTGTGGTGCGCTCAATGCATGCCCGCATTTTTTTCGTTCAGAGGGGAGTCATGGTGAATTCTCGACTCAAAAATGAGTACCGGTCGTCACAAATATTTACAGGGTACCTTCGACTTGTGGCGTGTTTGGCACTGATGTCTGCCTTGAGCTGCACGAAAAAGCAGAGTTCCCCCGGAATCAGTCCAACCACGAAACCCAATGCCGGTGGACCCAAGACGGTGCAGGAATCTGACATTGTGGTGCCCGAAACTCTTGAAGACGCCTCCGACAATCCCAAGCCACCAGCAGATCTTCCAAAGGAAATTTCCAAACCCATTCCAAAAGTTGACCCCAAAGAGGGTCCCATTGTTAAGCCCTCCGATCCGCCCGAAAACTTGCAGGGAAGCTCTCGCATCCTATGGACGAAAATTTTAGGGACAGAAAAAAGCGATGGTGCAAAGTCTGTTTCTATACTTCCTAAGAGTGATATTTTTGTTGCAGGTTATGGCGATTCCTCTTTT
Organism: Silvanigrellaceae bacterium; assembly: GCA_044237915.1. GTDB lineage: Bacteria > Bdellovibrionota_B > Oligoflexia > Silvanigrellales > Silvanigrellaceae > JBIIEI01. The sequence continues at coordinate 7,592 of JBIIEI010000082.1, forward strand.
TTAAATAAGTACAAACCAAGTGCACGTCTTGGCGCAGGGCAAGGCGCGCTGCTCGTTCAATTCAATTCTGAAGGAGGGCTTAAGCGGACTTTGCACCTCGATAAGGGAGAGCCTTCCAATGCCGCTGGAATTGCGATGGGAAAAGACGGCAATCTCTATGTGGTTTCAACGAACAGTCTTTCAAAAATAAGTCCCGACTTACAATCGAGCTTTTGGAGTCACTCCTGTTTGAGGCACAGTTGCCTAGGATTGGACGTGAAAGATTCTGCACGAAAAGTCACTGTAGATCCCTTTGGAAACATTATCGTGGCAGGAAAATCAAGAGAAAAAAACTCCTTCGGAGAATTTGCGGGGATGTTTCTTTCGAAGTTTAATTCGAAGGGAGATCATTTTAAATATAGAGTTTTGCAGAGGAAGAAATTTTCTGGCAATAAAGAGCCCGAAATTTCCGGCATCGCAACAGACAACGAAGGTAACATCTACATTGCAGGAGTTGCAGTGGGAGACTTAGAACTGCAAAAGGCAGGGACAACGGGGTCTGATGTTTTTTTGATGAAATTAGATGGATCTTTGAATACGGTTTGGACAAAATTTCTTCAGGAAATAGATGTTAATTACCTTTTTAAACCTGCTCTTGCCACAATTCCCGGTAAGCTTGCCGTCACGGGGTGGAACTCCCACACCTATCTTTATGAGACTTCAGGAAAAAGTCTGCTCACCGTTCCAGGATTGGGGGGCGTTGCACTGACATTTACAAAAGACAAAGGATTTTTCATTTTAAGTTCAACTCTGGGCAGTGCATCAATCACGAGCAATTTTCAGTGGGACATTGTTTTGCGAAAGTTAGATGCTGAAGGCAAGTTGCTTTGGTCTGAAACCGTTGCGACAGATAATGATGAGTATCCACGCGGTGTTCATACAGATGCCGATGGAAACACCGTTGTGGTCGGTGAAACAGAAGGCGAAATTGCAGGACAAAAGCATGCAGGACAGCGAGATCTGTTTGTGATGAAAATTCAGACCAACTGATGTGTTTCGAAGAATTCACATTTTAACGATTTTTCCACCCTGCAAGAATTTTAAAGCGCTCCCAAATAAACAGAGTGCAAAGACAAGTGCTGTTGGAAAGGCAATAAGTGGCGAAACATCGCTGACACCCACCAATGCATAACGAAACAAATTGACGATGTAAAATGCGGGATTCAAATATGGTAACCAGGAAATATTTTCTGGAAAACTTTGAAATGAGAAAAAAACTCCCGACAAAAACATCAACGGCTGAAGGATAAAAGTCCCAATCATCCCTACTTGATCAAAACTTTTGCACCAAAACCCGGCCAGAACCCCTAGGCTCGAAAATATGCTTACAGAAAGCAAAAGACCGAGTAAAAGTAGGGCAAAATTGTGCATGGGTAGCGATTGAGAAAAAAGAGCGCCTGCAAAATAGGTGGCACTTGCGACGATGAAGGTCCGAATGACGCCGCCTCCAATATAGGCAAGGAGCGTGGCCAGGGGAGAAAGAGGAGCCATCAACTGATCGACGATGGTGCCAGACCATTTGGACTGAATGATGCTGCTCACAGGATTCTGAAATGCACCATTGGCCGTTTCCATGGCCATGACCCCGGGAATCAAAAATTCGATATAGTTGAGCCCCAACGAGAGTGCAGTGTTTGCCCCGGGCTGACTTGTCACGAGGCGTCCCAGTGAGAAGTGAAAGATGGTAAAGTAAAGAAGTGAGCTGCCAATGGGGCTTCCAATGGTTTGCGTAGGAACTTTCATGAACCTGCGAACCTCGCGTTCGAATACTCCAAGTCCCGGAAGATAAGCTTTCCATTGCGGCTTTTTATCGTAGTGAGCTGCCAGTTCTGACTTCATATTGATCCCTTTGAATATTCGTATTTTGAGTTGATTTGATTCCTGGGAACCCGGGCCTGATACTATCGCGAAATTTATTTTCTGATAGACAGTCCTTGCATTTTGTGCGGGAATTCTGGCGACCCCGACAAAAACGGGCTCAAGTTCAATCATTCTTTCTGTTAGTCTTTGCCCCAAGAGGAGGATGCGACATGGCAATAAGCAATGTTTCGAGCAACAGCTCTGCAGTCGGCGCACAAGGATCGGCTGCGGCAGGTAAGTCGGAGAAGGTTGCGAATAAGCAAGCAGCCAACGCGTACGCAAAAACGGCAACGCCCTCTCCAAAGGACGCCGCCAATGTGCAGATCTCACAGCGTGCGAAGGAATTGAATCAGGCACAAAAGGTCTTGAGCGAAACTCCTGATGTTCGTGAAGACAAAGTCGCCAAATTCAAAGACCTCATCGCAAAGGGTGAGTATAAGCCCGATGCCGGCAAAATTGCCGATGGCATCATGCGTGAAGCGATAAAAGATGAAGTTTCAAAAACCCCTGACGTAGCACTCGAGTAAGAGTATGGAAGAACTTCTTGGTTCGTTCCGTGCCTTTCTAGAGAGCCTTTGTTTACAAATGAAGATCTATGAAGAATTACCCGGCATTCTAGATAAGGAAGAAGAGTGTGTTGGCGGTTTTGCACTCGGGGAATTTGAAAAGATTTTCACAATAAAAGATCAGCTCGTAAAGCGTGCACAAGCCGCTGAAGAACGAAGGCTCAATCTTCTCAAACGCATCTGTTTCTTGATTTCCTATGATGCGCGCGGAAAGTTACCTTCTTTAAAAACGTTTCTGATTATTTTTGGAAACTATGTCAATAATGTAAAAGAACTTGTGGGTTCCGATTGCGCAGAACAACTCAAGCAGCTGCTGAGCGAATTTCACCAGGTTGCTGATCAGTACATCGCCCTTTTTGATATCGTGGGTCCGAGGATTTACCGCAATCAGCAAGTGCTGAGAAAACTTTCAAATAATTTTGGGCGTTCAGTGGTTCTGCTCGAATCGCAACTCAATATGCCTAACAATTACGATGCACAAGGCAAGAGAAAGTCACAGCTTAAGTCGGCCGGTTTGACATCCTCTCTGCAAGTAAAGGCGTAAAGTAACATGGCGATGTCATCGCTTTTTCATATCCTCAATATGGGTGGGGATTCCCTGCAAAATGCAAGGGTGGGCGTCGATGTCACCGGACACAATATCGCCAATGCTCAGACGCCCGGGTATTCCAGGCAGCGGCTGCACATCACTTCTCGTGAGCCTACAAATTTTGCAAAACATATCATGGGAAATGGCGCGGAAGTTCAAAATATATCTCGCGTCATCGACCGTTACGTTGAAGTTCAGCTCCGCGAAGAAACTCAGAATAATGGCGAAAAAGAATGGCTATCCGATGGGCTTTCGCGCCTTGAAAAACTCTTTAATCCAGAGTTAACCTCCACGGTACGCGACCGCATGGACACCTTTTCCAATGCCTTGCGTGAATTTTCGAACTTTCCCGAAGAACCTGCTGTGCGGACAAGCATGGTCGAGGCCGGTATTTCCCTTTCGCATTCCTTTAATGTTGCACATTCAGGTGTGGCTGCCTTACAAGAAGATCTTTCAGCAGAACTCACGGGAAGTTTGAATGAACTCAATCAAAAACTTTCTGAAATTGCCGACCTCAATCAAAGAATTCAAGAGATGAGCGCCGGAGGGCGCGGTGGAGAAGCAAACGATTTAGAAGATAAAAGAGATGTCTTGATCCGCGAGGTTTCTTCGGTCGTGAATATCCGCGCTTACAAAAGCGACAATGGTCAATTTGTGATCCGTGGGCCCGCAGATTCCCTGCTTGTGGAAGGACGCAATGCCGCAAGATTTTCTCTTTCTGATGAACGAGGACTTGGAAAGCATCCAGCCGTGATGTTGGAAGACTTTGGAGGCGTTCACAAGCGTGATGTTACTTATGCCGTTGAAAGTGGAAAAGTGGGGGGCATTCTCGCGACGCGCGACAAATATGCGCAGTCGGTGCGGGATCAGCTCAACACTATGGCAAGAGATTTTGCGCGCAGTTTTAATGAAATTCATCAAAAAGGTTTTGGGATCGGAGAATTTGCAGAAAAAGCAGGGCGTGATTTTTTTGGTGGGATAGACGGTCCGGGCGAAGCAGCTCAAGATATTGAAGTGTTGGCCCTCTATCATACCGACAATACGGCCTTAGGTGCTGCCATGACCATTGGTGCCAGTGGGGACAACGTCATTGCCAATGCCCTAGTGCGCATGTTTCAAGAGCCCTTGCTCGATCAAGGAAAGCTTTCTGTGAATGCATTTTATGATCGCATTGTGGGCCGCTTAGGCCTCGATACCATGCGCGCCAAAGAAGATCACAACGCCTCAAATATTGTGTTAACTCAGCTCAAAAGCCAACGTGAAAGTGTTTCTGGTGTTTCTTTAGATGAGGAAGCGACCAATTTATTAAAGTACCAGCATCTTTTTACGGCAAGCTCACGCGTGATCACCACTGCCGATGAAATGCTGAAAACCGTGCTCGATCTCAAGCGTTGATAGAAAAGCGGGAGGGTTGAAAAATGGCTCGAGTCTCTGAACGCTCTCGTTACGATACAACCATGAATCGCATGAATACCGTTCGCCAAGTGGCAGATGATGCACAGGATACAATGGTTTCAGGGCGGAAATTGCGTCGTATTAGCGACGATCCCATTTCGACCGTTCGCGTATTACGCAATCGCTCAAAGTTACAAAATGTGGGGCAATTTCGAAAAACCCTCGATTTTTCGCGCGGATTTTTGCAAAAAACCGAGGACGCTCTTGTTTCGACCAACGAAACATTGGTGCGTGCCAAAGAACTTGCCGTGCAACAAGCCAATGCCACCTGGGACGCCGATGCCCGCAACGCGGTCGCACAAGAGTTGCGTCAGCTCGCAGATCATGTGGTGGGGCTTGCAAACTCTTCCTACGCCGACCGTTACGTCTTTGGGGGATTTCAAACCAGCCAGCCCCCCTTCTCGCCAGATGGTTCATTTTTGGGAGACGATGGGGTGATTTTTGTTCAAATGGACGAAGACAGCTTTCGGCCCGTAAGCCTTCCCGGAAGAGAAGTTTTTGATCCCATACCCGAGTCGGGTGTTAAGCACGAAGAACCCATCGTTAAATCTCTGCGCGACATGTATAAGGCACTTTCGACCAACGACATCGAAGGAATTTGGGCCTCTATCGATAAATTAGAAGCCGGTTCAAAACGCGTGGTCAATGCCGTTGCCGTTGTGGGTGCAAGACGCAGTGCCGTCGAAGATGTCGCAAGGCGATTGGATCACCACGAAGAATTGTTGCTGTCGGATAATAACACCCTGGAATCTGCAGATCCCTTTAAAGCCGCCATGGATTTGAAAGGTGCTGAAACTTCTTTGCAAAGCACACTGACATCCAGTTCTAAATTGCTCACCCCAAGTTTACTTAATTTCTTGCAGTGAATGGGATTCCCTTGCTAGATTTACGATTCTAGCGATGAAAGTCGCTAAAGGAGAGGTGTGGAGTCGATTCAAATAACGCTTCTTTCTCTTGTGAAGAAAACTACGGGACGCCATTAAAAGTCCGGTTCTATCGATAGCCAACAGATCAGACTGCTCCGAAGCCGTAAGGTTAGAATTCTGCAAAGCCTGTTCAGGATTCTCTAGGAACTGACTGCGAAATTTAGGATCGGTATATAAGCGGGCCAGTGTTATTTCAAAGGTCTGCGCACTCACGTAAGCCTCCTTCACGGTTTGGCATTTGTTTTCTGGCGTCCTTCAAAATTTGCTTGGCAGAATTGATTTGAGTGAGCAGAAATTGAAAATCAGGAAATTCACCATCTCGCTCAATAATAACCGTGAGGGGTTGGGGAACTGTTCGAGCTAAAGTACCAAGCAATTCAAAGACAGCATCCGGTACATCATGAACATGGTCGTCTAACATGCGCTCGCCTGTTGGCCGAGACTCATAACCCGGAGGCTCCTGAATCCACTTTCCACCACTCAGATGAACAAGCTGCACTTTGTCCAAGGGGAATGATTTCAAATAGGCAACAGGATCAAATCCAAAGTTGAGGGCATTAGAATAAAGATTGTGGAGATCAAGAAGCAGATTGCAGTCTGATTGATTGAGAATTTGCTGGATCCATTGAGGTTCAGACATCTTCGACCCTGGGGGATCGATAAGAGTGGCAATGTTTTCAAGCACTGGAGAGCTGCCCACAGTCTTTTTGATACGCTCCAAATTCTCCAGGGCGCCTTCGATTGTATAAATGGTGCGGGGCGGAGCTGCCAGATGTCCAATCTCAATGTTTCCGGCTCTCACAAAAGCAAGGTGCTCCGACCAAACGTCCGGTGAGAGGTCATCTATGACACGTGCTAATTTTTCGAGCCTTCGTTGGTCGACTTGCAAGGATGTTGCGAGGCCAAGGCCAACGCCGTGATAGATGACTTTGACTTGGCTTGCTAAAGTTTTTAGCGATCTGAGCTTAGATGCTGGAGCCCTCAAATAATCGTCAAGAATAACTTCTACAACGTCGATTTGATCAAGATTGGAAAGTATGGAAGGTCCAAGTTCCATTCTCCACCCCAGACCGACAAGATCGTCTTGTCCTAATCGCCTCCGCATCCACCACATCCTCCTCCACCGCAACTGCTTCCACATGAAGAACCACAAGAAGAACTGCAGGAATTGTTACTCTTCGACGCGAGCGGAAATAGTTTTTTAATGTAGGGGAAATTGATAGCAGACAGAGCAGATATGCCAAAGACCGCTGCAAGAAAAGCTGCCTCGTTAGTCTTGCCTCCTGACTTGATCGAACTTCCACGTTGCTTTAAACCACTGAACAACGATTTCAAGTCTGCAAGGACTCTGTCCCCGAGTTCTGTTCGTTCTTTATTATAGAACTTGAGTAGAAAAAATAAGAAAACAACTGCTAAAATAACCAAAAATAAAATGTTGTTTCGGCCACGCTGAAGCGCCACAAATGCTTTTGCTCCTGCCAAACCGCCTAAAATAAAAAGTCCCAACCACAGCATGGGGCGTCGCGCTTCATAGACTCCCTCATTTGCAATGAGTCGATGCTGTGCAAGTGAGAACCGATACTCAAGACACGCCGCTTTCAGAGAATCGTCCTTAAACATTTCGGGAGCCTCCGCAGCTGACGAAAACTTTCTTAAAATGGCTTTTTCAATGGAGCGGCGTGCATGGTCTTGCGCCGCATTATTTTTGGTTTTGATTATATCGCCCGAGACTTCTAGTAGACCACGATCAATAAGTGAGAGGGTGACGATTCTCAGGGTTTCGTTTTCGCCTCCTCTTAGAAAAGCGATTTCATAGGGATCGGTCAGGTTGAGTTTTGGCACATTCCATTGAGACTCCTGCCGCCTTATGCGGCTTCTGACGAAAAGCAAAGTTAAAGCGCCTACAAAAAAGTAGAAAGCTAGAAACTCGGGCCCACGCATGTCAAGTAAATATTTCAACATAAGGATCTCACTTCATGCCTTGGACATGTTTTTGCATCGCAGCAAGAATATCGAGTATTCCCAACAGAGCCTTGGCAGCTTCGCCAGTCTTTAACTCTTGCTCCTCTCGCGCTGTGGACATATTTTTTAGAATTTCTGTATATTTTTGCCCCAGAAGTTGCTGTGTTAAAGAAAAAAGCGCCTCTTTTGGATGGATTTCATTCTGACCTTCAAGCGCCAAAAGAGTCGCTGCAATTGCGCGAATAGGACCAGCAACATCTGCAATAATCGGTACCAATTGCTCTTCGCGAAGACTGACCAGTGCATAGCGTTCACGGAGCCTCAGTATGAGATTGACGATGACTTGTTTGAGTCGCTGCAAGGTCGCAGCTCGGGAAATTTCCACCTTTTTGAAGGGATCTGATCCGAATAGGATTCGATTGCGATTGAGAATGTCGGTAAATTTAACGGCAAAAGCTTCTGACGCTGCTGAAATTTCAGACTCAAGAAGAAACATGACAGTCAAATGGATGGCGGCATAAGCCACGCGCAGCAGCTCCCGCAGGCAGTTAACTTGGGAAACATCAAATTCTTTTGTTACTAAAATTAAATTCACATCCGATGTCGGCCTGAGGCGGCCCTCTGCCGCAGAACCAAACAGAACGATGGACACCAGATTTTCGCCACACGACTCGCGTGTCATATTCACGAAATCAGTGAGGGTTCTTCGCACATTTTCAGGGAGATCGGTGAGCTGATTTTCCATCGAAACGTTCCCTATTCCCTTCATTATTTTGAAGTGGGCATAGCCTTACCTGACTGTACCCAGTCATCCCCAAGGTCTTTATTTGCGGGGCATTTACTTTTGTTATGATATTATAAAGAATTAAAAATCACCAGCAACGAAATCTTGTTCATCATTCTGCCAGGGTTTGATAAAGTAACAAATCTACTGTCAGCTCAATTTAGATCTGCTTGAATGGTTCTAGAAAATGGAATTTGCTAGCTCCATTTTTTTCCTGAAATAATAACGATGCGATTTAAAAGAAATGCCCAAACAGCAACGGAAAGGATGCCTGCCCCGAAAGTCAGGGGCCACATCGATTTAAGTTCAGCAATGCGGAAATCTTGCGCAGCGATGCCTGCCGGAAGGGCCGTCATCAAAAAGGCAGGATAAACCAGCACAAGTGCGCCTAAAGTTACACCTGTTGTGAGCACAAGGTTGAGGGGCTTTGTGTAAAAGCGGGAGGCTGGACTTCCAAAGGCAATCGGCATTTTAGGATCAATCCATGCTTGAATCAGATGAAATGCACTCGTTAAAATCACATGGATAAAGATGCCAAAAACAAGTAAGGGAACAGAAAGTAAGGCTGCACCGGCTCCGTTCCAATACCAAGAGAGCGAAAAACCAACAAATCCGAAGAGAGAACCAAACACGATCATGGGGAGGTCGGAACTTAAGAAAAGACAAAGTAAGAGTGGGTTGCCGGGCGATAGGAGGTGATAAACAGGAAATCGCCTTCTGAGGGCTGCACAATACTGCCAGAGGCCTTTGAAAAAAAGCGCATCACCCACAGAATCAACACAGCACATGTATAGGAAAAAGATCACGAGCGACTTTTGATCTGTTGACTTATTGTCGATGGCAGAAAAAAGCGTAAAAATGCCGATTCCGTGTGTCGTGTAAAAAGGAATTTGTGGAATGAGACTCGCCAAACCCGCTAAAAATCTGCTTTTTACTCCGATAAGAGAAACTCTGTAAAAGGCAACGAAGGGACGAAGGGCCAGCGTATATTCTTCACGCATAAAGGGCATGGGACCTCTATCGTTCGGCAAAGTAGGCAATGCAGAGCAGGAGAACCATCCAACCCAGGGATGCGGCAAGTAAGGGGGCTGATGCAAGGTTTTGCACACCCGAGGCGGTTAAATTTCCTTGTGCATACTTCATCAAACTTCCTGCAGGAACTGCAACAGCAGCAGCAGCAAAGGGGTTGAGCAGAAAAAGATATTTGCTCTTCGTGATCATGGTCAGTGGAAAAACGGAACCCGAAGCAATGAGAAATACATTGGCAAGAATGCTGGATACTATTCCTGAATACCCTCGGGGTGTGATGAGTTGCGCAACCCCGATAAAGTAAATCAGCTGCGTGAAAATGGTGCCAAACTCTCATTTTTTGAGAATATCCCTCAGGCCCGCGAAGCTGCAAGGCACCATGAGAAAACAACCGGATCGCACTTTGTTTCGGCATATAATGATGCTCATATGATAGAGGGCGCTGGAACTCTTGGTCTTGAAGTTCTTCAAAAATTATCAACCATTGATAATCTTGTTCTGGGAGTCGGAGGCGGTGGCCTCATAGGAGGCATGGCTCTCGCTCTAAAGCCATTTTTTCCTCACTTGAGAATTATTGGAGTGCAAAGTGAAGCTTCACCAGTGCTGGCAGAGTGGTTTAAAGCGGGGCAACCTTGTCCAGTCGTAACACGTCCTTCTTTTGCAGAAGGTGTGGGTGCTGCAGTCGAAGTCGATTCCATTACATGGCCTTTGGTACAAAAATTTGTGGATGAATTTGTTGTTGTGACAGAAGATGAAATTTGTGAAGCGCTCAGATTCATTGTAAGTAAGCACAAACTTTATATCGAACCTTCTGCTGCTGTTTCGATTGCTGGAATTTTAAAATTAGGACAGCTCAAAGGAGAAACAGTGACAGTTCTCACGGGAGCGAATGTATCACTCGAGCGATTTAAAAGTGCTCTGAACTCGGGAAAATTATGAAAGAATCAGTCACCAGTTTAAATTCTGCTCAACCTTTGGGAAAGAAAAGCGATTTTTTTGCACTTTCCAATATGGCCTTTCCCATTTTCTTAGGAATGCTCTCAAACACTTTTATGCAGCTTATCGATACCTGGGCGGTGTCAAGCCAAGGACCGAGTGCTGTGGGTGCCGTTGGAGCCACAGGATTTATCCATTTTATTTTTTCATCACTTATCGTAGGTGCAAGTACGGGGATGCAAACGTTTGTTGCCCATATGAGAGGCAGCGGAAACGAGTATCAGACACCGGCACTGCGAAAAGCCGTCAAATTAAGAACTGCAAGTTTTGCCTTTTTGCTGGCAGTGGGCCTTGCGCTTGGTGCGCATCAACTTCTTGTGCTCATGAACTGGGATCCCGAATTCATTCGCAGCGGATCCGCCTATCTCAGTATTTTGGGAGTTTCCTTATTTTTTACGGGGCTTTCAAGTCCTGACGCCGGAATTCTCTATGCCTTCGGGCAAGGCCGTACTGTGTTTAGAATCACAGTTTGCGTTCAGATTATAGATACCATTCTCAGTTACTTTATGGTGAATGGAACTCAGTGGACTCCTTCGCTGGGTGTGAAAGGTGCTGCCATCGGAACCTTAGTTGCGATAGTTCTGGGAGCTTGTTTAAATTCCTTGGCAGTAAACCGCTTGATGAAACCATACAGGGGCGCAGAAACCAAAGATTTGCGTGTTCCATCCGATCAACTTTTGAGTATGCGCGAGTTTTGGAGTGTTTCTTTAAATTCGAGTATCAGCCAAGTTGTTTTGGCGCTCAGTTGGGTTTGTTTTTACAAATTTACAGACAAGAGCGGCTTGGAAAATACGGCGTTTTTATCGGTGCTTTCAAAAGTTTCACAGCCCCTGACATATTTTGGAATCAGCCTTGGAATTGCGTGTAACACTTTTGTAAGCCGTGACTTGGGTGCGAAAACGAATCCGTCGCGCTGGGTCTGGATTGCCCTATCGGCTAAAATTCCATTTTTTATGTTGTTGCTGGTTGTGCTTTATTTTACTGAACATATCTGGGTAAAGTGGGCGATCGTCAATGAAATGGATGAGAATTCAAAATATATTATATTTGCTATCTATGCGCTGACCATTTTTTGGGAAACTTTTGCAATCATTTTTTCAAGGGCGCTGAATGGCTTTCGTAAAACGAAAGAACTCATGCTTCTCAACGTTGTCGTGCTTTCCTTGTGGTTTGCCAGCCTTTCGTTTGTCCAAAATTATCTACACGCAGTCTCTTTTCAAACCATTCTGGCATCCTGGGCATTTTCAAAATTTACACATTCCGTGCTCCTTCTTTTGCTCTGGCGCAAATCTACAAAGTCGTGGGAAGTTGCTGAGAGCGTTTCGCGTGTGAAATAATCAAACGTGAGACATGATGAGCATTGTCGGTGGATGCGTTATAAGGTATCTCCCGAGCCATCACAGCGGTTTAGCAAACGCTGCGGCAGCATGAGTTGGAAGAAGAAGGAAACTATGGCAAGAGAAAAAAGTAACACCGAAGAGCAGGCAAACAGAATCACCCATGCCTTAGGCATTGTTGCGAGTGTCGCGGGAAGCGTATTTCTGATGTTTACAGCATTTCAAGATAGTGATGCTTTGAAGTTTATCAGTTTTGGCATTTTTGGGCTTTCCCTCATCATCCTTTACACAGCATCGACTCTTTATCATTCTGCCCCAAACGAAAGAAGTCGCCATTTTCTCAAAATTTTAGATCACTCCGCAATCTATGTTCTTATTGCAGGAACCTACACACCTTTTATGACTCTCAATCTAAAGGGGACTTGGGGATGGTCGATTCTCACCGTGATTTGGCTGCTTGCCATTGCAGGAGTCATCTTTAAACTGGGTTTTGTTCACCGCTTCAAAAAAACATCGACGTTTCTTTATTTAGCTATGGGGTGGCTCGTTGTTTTGGCATACCGCCCACTGGCAGCATCTCTGCCACCTGATAGCTTGACATGGCTTGTGGCGGGAGGTGCGACCTATTCTGCAGGCATCATTTTTTATCTCTGGGATGGCTTGCGCTTCAATCACGCCATTTGGCATTTATTCGTGCTGGGCGGCAGTTTTTGTCACTATTTGGCAGTGATTTTAAGTAACAAGTAAAAAGTTTATTGCGAGATTATTTCTTGAAGTTGATTTTCGTCGAGGGCAGAATCGAGGTCTCGCTTGAAAAGAATCCCCCAGGGTTTTGTTTCTTTAAAGTAAATTTCCCGATTCCCCAGCGCGTGTTTAAGCATCGACTTGCGTGTGCGTTGGTAGGCATGAATCATTAAAAAGGTTCTATGATTTCCTATAATTTTCGACATGCGTTTGTGTTGGTCTGGGTTCTCGACCTTAGAAATGTTCTCCCAGTCCACTGCTGTTTCCACATGACCTTCTTTTCCCTTCATTTCCATCGAATACAGGCTTGCTGCAGCAAGTCGATTGGCAAACTGATCGAGGTCCTTGCGAAGAGGGGGCTGTTTTGGATCAACATAGGCCGTTCCTCCCGCTAGGGCACCTGCGAGAATGCGTTTTGTGTAGGGGCTTACGGGGTTGGGATTTCCCGACCAAGCGAGCAGGTTTGAGCTTTGGCACGGAGAAAGGCTTTCAAAAATAGAACTCGGAATGTGTTCAAGCCAGCCTCCCGAAGTCGCAAGTTCCGTGGGCATTCCCGGATTGAAAGAGGTATCTCGGCCGTCTATGGCGAGTGAATTGCGACGAAAAGGGCCAGGTTCCGAGAGTGTTGCCTGCATCGCAAAGGCAAGCCCACGCAACTTTTCTCCTTTATCGGACTCCGGAAAAACGATGACATGGTCGGTGTCCTTTAAAAACTTATGCTCATTCTTAAGTAACGGAATAAAGCCTGAGTTGCGCATATTTCTTGCAGCATCTCTTACTTTAACGAGTCCAGAAAAAAGCGATGTGGAAGCAAAGTAACCTTGATAAATGCTATCCCAGCCAAGGCGCTCTTCAATGCGACTCTGTTTTTGTCTGAGGCTTTTAAATGTCGAATGGATGACGAGACCTGGAGGTAACGAAATTAAATTTCCGCGTGCGTCAATGCCTGAAGCAAAGCGACGGATCAGTTCGGGGCTCGGTAAAATGATTTTTCGCGCAAGAAAGTTTTCCTGGGACTGTGTGTCCGACATGTGCAGTTTCTGGGCCAGTTCGTAGACCTGTTGCGCTGTTTTTTCAAAACTTGTAAAGCCCCAAGAAGCCAGCATGGCTTCGGAACTCGCATAAAAATCATGGCGATCTTGAAGAAAAGCGGAATCACCTTTTTCGAAGAGAAGGGCGAGAAGGCGCTTGCTGATCTCTGTGCTCCGGGGAGGTGCGGATCTGTCACTTGTCCGTTTGATAAGTGTCGCCAAAATCTCACCCGTATCGGCCTCAAATCCATCTGTTTCTTGAATCCAAAGTTTTCGCATGGCCTTGCGTCTGGCGGCAAAATTTTCTTGCCCAAGAATATTTGAAAAATCGCTATTTTTTAAGAAATCAGCGATTAAAAGGCTCTGTCCTATCACGATATCTAAATTAAGAATATGAGAAAGTGTAGGCTGCGAAGGAAGCTCGAAGTACGAGATTCCAGAAAGGAGCCGCAAGGTGCTTGTAAGCGGCTCATTAGATTTGTTGAGCGAAGGAAGAAACAAAAGAGAATCCCAAATATCTTGGGAAGACGCGAGTAAAAGAGCTGCTTTTTGTGTGGGCGTGAGCACATTTCCTTCAAACAGCATTTCTTGCTGCAGGGATTTATTTTGAAGAAGGCTCATCACCGCTGCTCCAACGAGGCTCGCGCTGCCGCCTGCCGAAGTCACTACGGGAATAATATTCTGTTCCATAAGGGCGATATAGGAACCAATGTGTGCTGAAAAATAAGTCCCGTTATTTTGTAAAGCGATGCATGCGGTGCGAGAGTCAGCTCCGTTACTTTGAACTGTGAGTGAAGACAGTTCCGAAGTCGCAATCGAAAATCTCTTTTGACATACCCCCAAAGCACAGAGGAATGGCAATACCCACGCAAAATAAGTCCGAAACCCACTGTTTTCGATTTGCTGGAACCATGGCATGTCTTCTGTTGCTCCAAACGTCTGGTTTTTTTTCCAGAGCAGTATGAGGTTCGAGATTGATTTTCTAGCCAAGTTTCATCCTAAAAAGGAATTCTTTGAATAGGTTGATCTGCAGTGGGTCAATGTGTTGTCGTGCGGAAAGAAGGTGTCAAATGTCATTTTGTGCAGTGCAAATGCGTGTTTCAAAATGGACAAGATGCAATTCCTGCACTAAGACATCCCACACGTTTGAAAATGCGGTTTTTGGGAGGATGAAGAATGTCAGAAATGAGCAACATGAATGCCAGTGACAGTGCAAATTTTGAGGGCCCCAGCTGGAGCCTCTCAAACATGTATGAATCGCTCGAATCTCCAGCCATCGCTCGCGACCTGCAAATTGTCGAGCAGCAAATTGCAGAAATCGAATCACTTTCATCAGCACTTGCGGAAGTTCTTCCAAGGGCTTCCACCCTTACAGAAACCGAATCGCGGGCATTTCTTCCAACTGCTGTTACGTTAGCGAAACTGCAGTCTCAAACCAAAATCATATTGCAAGGCCTTGGTACCTATGCGATGTGCTCAACCTCCATCGATAGCACTTTGGAAGTCGGAAATCAGCTTTATGCAAAGGCGTTGAAGCTTGAAAAGGTTCTCGAAAAAGCATGTAACCCTTTTGTCCTTTTTATGACTTTGGTTTCTCAAGAGATTTTCGAATGCTTTTTAGCAGATCCTTCTGTCACTAAATATCGATTTTTACTCGAAGAATTTCGCACTCAGCGTCACCTTAAACTGTCGCTTGCCGAAGAAAACATTTTGAAGGTGATGTCTGTTGATGGAGTGGCATCGTGGACCAGACTCTACAGCATGATTTCCTCAGGCTTGGAATGCGTTGTTGAACAAGGTGACAACATGGAAAAGATGGGTGTTGCCAAAGCGGCAAACCTTCTGAGCTCTGCGGATCCCAAGCAACGTAAAGCCGCTTACTTGGCAATGCAGGCAGAGTGGAATAAACATGAACAAGCATGTGCTTCAGCTCTCAATTCAATCTCAGGCTGGCGACTCCAAGAGTGCCAACTGCGTTCAGAAGCTTCGGGCAAGGAAGAGCATTTTCTCAATGCCCCTCTGCGCGACAATCGCATTTCAAATGCCACATTGGAAACCATGTGGAGCGTGGTCGAAGAAAATTTTTCCGTATCGAGAGATGCACTGCTTCTTCAAGCAAAAATTTTGGGCAAAACGAAGTTAGACCCTTGGGACATGTTTGCTCCTTTTCCTTCCGATGAAAAAAACACTTCAGAATGCCGACTTTCCTTCGAAAAGGGTCTGGCTCTCGTCGAGGCGGCATTTCGAAAAATCAGCCCTGAAATGGGAGATTTTGTGCGACTCGCTGCCGACAAAAAGTGGATAGATGGGGGCGCTGGCGACAAGCGTTCGCCTGGAGCCTATCAAGCTGAATTTGACTTCTTAAATGAACCACGCATTTTTCTCACCTACGATGGAGGGATGGGGACCTTACTCACCCTCGCTCATGAGCTGGGTCATGCCTATCACTTTTGGGCGATGAAAGAACTGCCTTGTGAGTTGCGAACATTGTCGATGTCCCTTGCAGAAACTGCCAGTGTCTTTGGCGAAATCGCATTGACGGAGCATCTCGCTTCAAACTCTCAATCCGATTTTATAAAGCCCATCCTCTGGGCAGATCTCGAAAATATGGGCGCGTATTTGATCAATATACCGACGCGTTTTTTCTTTGAAAAAGAGTATTATGAGCTCAGGCGCGAGAAAGTGTTTTCTCCTCGCGATTTAAAGAACCTTATGACTAAAGCCTGGGAGCATTGCTACGGAGAAACGACCTCGGAATGCAACGAAATGTTTTGGGCTAGTAAGCAGCATTTTTACTCCGAAGATAGGTTTTACAATTTTCCCTATACCTTTGGATATCTCTTCAGTTTAGGTGTGTATGCCCAGCGTGCTCACTTCGGGAATGATTTTTTCCGTCGCTATGTGGCCTTGTTGCGTGATACAGGGTGCATGAGTGTTGAAGCTTTAGCGAAAAAGCACCTTGATGTCGATATTTCAAAACCAGATTTTTGGAGATTAAGTTTCAAGCTTGTTGTGCAGAAACTTTCCAGAGCGCAAGAAATTTTTAGGTAAATAAATTTGAGTTCTCAATCAAAACGGAAAACCCAGGGCAAGAATCTAGTCGTCGATATGGACGAAACAAATGATGGATATATTGTCCGTTTTCCGAAACCGAGTCTGCGAGTGAGCTCCCGAGAAATCATTTGTACTTCAAAGGTACTGCCGAGAGATGATGCCCTCAGCTTTTGAGGAGGCGTATTGATGAAAAAAGAGATTTTAGAATTCTCCAAGAGTTTACAGG
>JBIIEI010000007.1:0-92151 GCA_044237915.1 Silvanigrellaceae bacterium
GAAGTTTGATCCTTAAAAACGGCTTAAAAGGCATGGTTTCGGGGCTTTTTTGAATGTTTCACGTGAAACATGGGGCTCGAAAACTCCAGATCTCATAAATTTGACGAGCAAAGTGCCCAAATTCCCCCTTTGTAGGTCTGAAAAAACTCAAAAAAACGAAAACACGAAAAAAACGACCCCCTAGGTTCTGAAAAACGCGTTTTAAATGAAATCAGGTCGAAATTTTCACTGCTATTCTGAAACTGAGAAGTTTGATCCTTAAAAACGGCTTAAAAGGCATGGTTTCGGGGCTTTTTTGAATGTTTCACGTGAAACATGGGGCTCGAAAACTCCAGATCTCATAAATTTGACGAGCAAAGTGCCCAAATTCCCCGTTGTAGGTCTGAAAAAACTCAAAAAAACGAAAACACGAAAAAAACGCCCCCCCCCGCGTTTGAAAAACGCGATTTAAATGAAATCAGGTCGAAATTTTCACCGCTGTTCTCAAATTGAGAAGTTTGGGTCTCAAAATCTCCTTGAGGGGACTGAACCTGAAAAAATTTGGGATGTTTCACGTGAAACATCAACAATTAAGGCGTATTAAGTGTTAACTAGTTGAAATAACGAATATATGTATTTTTAAGCATACGATTTACAAAGTTGCCAGAGACAAATTCCGATGATGAACATCAAGCGATTCCAAAAAATACTAATTATATTAAATTGATACAAAGTTTTGAATCACTCACCTCATTCGAAGCCTCAAAAATGTGCATGGAAGCATTCTTCAAAGATTTGCAAGATAAAGAGGCATGACATTTTGCAAGCATAAAAAGGAATGAACTACCGTGTTGCATCAACTTCTCATTCAAAGACTGATTGGTCCGCGGCTTGAAGCCGAAGTGAATTCTATTTGTACCATCTTAAGATCTTTTGACCTTTGGGTTCAGTGTCCCAGTCCAGAAGTGCAGGAAGTTTTGCTCAAGTATCTGGTCCAGGAGCAAGAGCTCAGTCCCTTTGCATTCTCTCTGGCACAGACGTGGAATGAGGTCGTCACCCTCACCGCGAAGAGCAATGAGCTGAGGCTTCAGAATGGGAGTACTTACATGGTCTACGTAGGCAATGAACCTCTTCCCCAAGGAAGCGGATTTGGTGTGTACAAGGTCGGCAATATGGATGAACTGCTTCCTTCGATGCCGAGCACGATTCTCACGATCTTGAAGCATTTTCATCATGAAATGTACATGGATGTCTTCGATGCTGAGAACGTCGGGCTTTTGCGGGAGGCCCTGCGTGTCCGAGGCCTTGCTGTCACGATTGATGCTGTCAATCAGATCGCTCTCAAAGCAGGTTTTCTCGGTCACGAGTCTGAAGCAAAGAGGTATTTACATGCCTTGGCAAATCCTTCTTTTTCACTCGATAATCCTAAAGATGGAGTCGGCAGTGCGCTCCCTCCAGCCGAAAGCGTCTTTCTTTCGGTTTTGGCACAAACGCAGCAACCCCATTCCTTTTTAAAAGCCGCATTGAGTTACTACACGGTCAAAACCCACGGAAACTCCATGAGCCGCGCAAGCCGCAGGCTCAATATTTCCCGCACGACCTTGCAAGAACACCTCAAACTCGCAGAGCAGATGGAAGTCCATCGGATTTTTCCAGGCATGTCCTAGGAAATTGTGTGTCCTACACAACTTCGTCACAGCTCTGCTCAGAATTCAGCCGCCCACAGCATTTTCTTGTCGGTGGGTGTTGCAGAAATGCAATCTACAAAGTAATTATCTCGCAGCCTGGGCGGCAGCGAAATCTTGTCTCCCCTTGCTTCCAAAAAAGTTAATTGTTTCACGTGAAATATCGGACATCTTGCCGGCTTCGTTGAAACGGATCCCGCAAAGATGGTTGAGGGCGTAAGATGGCATCTCTCAGTCACGATCTCTATCCAGACGTGCGGCTTATCGTTCAAGCCGCAATTTATAGTGCGACGCTTTTAAGTGCGCACGCGTTTATTATTAAGCCTGCATTAAGGCTGCACAATGAACGTCGCAAGCGAACCGTAGGTGCAATTGATTCTGCAAAAGCAGAAGAATTGAAAGCCGAGGCACTGGAGCAGTCCTACACCAAGGAAATGAAGCTCAGAACTGAAGAAGCGAAGAATCTTCGCTTGTCAGAGGTTCTTGCAGGGCAGGCAGAAGCGGAATCCATCTTGGCGAGCGCGCAAGATCAAGCGAAGCATCAACTCGAAAAGATGAAAACTTCGCTGGAAGCCAATGTTAGCGCCGAAAGATCGAAGCTGCCGAACCTTGTCGAAGACGTCGTTGCCAGTATTTTTTCAAGGCTTGGCCTCGACAAAGGAACTGCACCACTTGCCCTTCTCCTCATGCTGGGATCTGGTTTTCTTTCGACGGGCGCATTTGCGGCAGAATCAAGTGGCCAAGGCTATCAGCCTGATACTGTGTATGGCATTTTCTGGCCGTACTTCCAGTTTGTTATTTACTTGGCAGTCCTCGTGTGGGCGGGCCGAAAAATCATCACTTCGGTCTTGGAAGGGCGTCGAGAAGGACTTCGCGTGAAGTTATCTGAAGCCAAACAAGCCGTGACCCTTGCGCACCGCAAGGCAGAAGAATACGAAAAGAAGATCGCTTCTTTGCAAAAAGAAGTGCAGGAAATTCGTGGGCAGTATGTGAACGATGGCGTTCGTGAGCGTGCAAAAATTGTTGCAGAAGCGCAAAAAATCGCAGAGCAAATGATTAAAGATGCTGAACGTACGGCTAAAGAAATGGTCACCAAAAGCAAAGAAGAACTCAAAAAAGAGCTTCTCGAGCTTGCGATCAAAACCGTGGAAACACGCTTGACGAATGATGTTGCCTCGAGTCTCGATCAGAAACTCAAGAAAGAGGCTTTGGAAGGGATCCACTCCCTGGCTGTGCACTAATAAAAGCCCCTCAGAAATTGGAGCCAAGGTTCAAGTATGGTGAAAAACTCTGGTCAAATCATCCGACGTTATGCAACAGCGCTTTTTGAGCTTGCTGTTGAAAATAATGTTGTCAAAGATGTTTTCTCGCAAGTGCAACTGGCATTGGGTGCACTTTCTTCTGACGTCGTTTCAATGCTCATCAATCCCGCCTATTCGGATGAAGACAAGAAAAACGTCATTGCAACTTTGATTCAATCTATTCAAGCGGATCCCGTACTCAAAGGTTTTTTGGAGCTGGTTCAAGCGAATCGGCGTTTCATTTTCCTGAAGGAGATCTTAAAAGAGTTTCTTGTGCGCGCAGACGATCACATGGGAATGACCAGAGTGGAAATCCATTCTGCAAAAGCGTTGTCGTCGACCGAATTAGGGGAGTTTGAGTCCTCCCTATCCCAAGCCCTCAAGCGAAAAGTAATCCTCACTCCAAAAGTGGACGAGGCCTTGAAGGCGGGATACCTCATTAAAATTGGAAATACGATTGTGGACGCAAGCCTTCGCTCACGTCTTGCGAACCTTAAGGAATCTTTGAGTCAGGGAGTCTGAAGCAATGGAGCAAATCCGGATCGATGAGATCAGCCACCTTTTGAAGCAGAAGATTCAGTCCTTCGGAGAGAAGGCTGAAGTGTCTGAAACAGGCACAGTTATATCTTCGGCAGATGGTATCGCGCGCATCTATGGCCTTGAAAAGGCGATGACTGGTGAAACTGTTGCTTTTGACAACGGCGTCAAAGGGATGGTTTTGAACCTGGAAGAAGACAACGTCGGTGTTGCGGTATTTGGAAATCCAGAGTCCATTTCGGAAGGGATGACCGTTCGTAGAACAGGTCAGATCAACCGCGTTCCCGTTGGACCAGCGCTGCTAGGACGTGTTGTCAATGCCCTCGGTGAGCCTATTGATGGGCTTGGTCCCATTGCAACCACAGAGTTTTCTGTTGTTGAAGTGAAGGCACCGGGCATTATGGCTCGAAAGAGCGTTCATGAACCCCTTCAGACAGGAATCAAGTCGATTGACGCCATGATTCCGATCGGTCGTGGACAACGTGAGCTTATCATCGGTGACCGCCAAACCGGTAAAACTGCCATTGCGATTGACACCATCATCAATCAAAAAGGCAAAGGCGTTGTTTGTATTTATGTCGCTATCGGACAAAAAGCATCAACGGTTGCGCAAGTCGTCGAAAAGCTTCGTAAGTTTGGAGCTCTTGAATATACGATTATCGTTTCGGCCAATGCGGCTGATCCTGCGCCACTCCAGTTCCTTGCTCCCTATACGGGCGCAACGATGGGTGAGTACTTCCGTGACAGAGCGGGCCATGCGGTTATTTTCTATGATGACCTTACCAAGCATGCGCAAGCGTACCGTGAAGTTTCCTTGCTTTTACGCCGTCCTCCAGGTCGCGAAGCCTATCCTGGAGACGTGTTCTATATTCACAGCCGACTTTTGGAACGTTCATGCAAGCTCAACGACAGCCTTGGAGCTGGGAGTTTGACTGCATTTCCGATCATCGAAACCCAAGCGGGCGACGTTTCGGCATACATTCCGACAAACGTGATTTCGATCACCGATGGTCAGATCTATCTTGAAGCAGACTTGTTCAACTCGGGGATGCGTCCTCCCGTGAACGCCGGACTTTCCGTTTCACGCGTGGGTGGTTCTGCCCAAATTGGCGCGATGAAACAGGTTGCCGGAAACTTGCGCTTGGAACTTGCCCAGTACCGTGAACTTGCTGCGTTTGCGCAGTTTGGATCCGACCTGGATGCAGCAACCCGCAAGCAGCTCAACCGTGGTCAGCGTTTGATGGAACTCCTCAAACAGCCCCAGTACCTTCCAATTCCTGTTGAAAAGCAGATCCTCGTGATCTTTGCAGCAACTTCAGGATTTATGGATACCGTTGAAGTGCGTCTCGTTGCTGAGTATGAGAAACAGTTGCTTGCATATTTTGACTTGAAGCACCGTGACCTTCTCGATGAAATCGCGAATGGCAAAAAAATGAGCAATGAGCTTCAAGCAAAAGTGAAGGCTGCCATGGAAGAATTCTCGAAGAGGTTTGATCCAAATGCCGGCAAATCTTAAAGACCTGCGCAGTCGCATCAAATCGATTGCGACCCAGCAGAAAATCATCCAGGCGATGAAGATGGTCGCCGCTTCCAAGTTTGGGCGTGCGCAGTCTGCCGTTGTGCAGGCGCGTCCCTACGCCAATAACTTAGGAAAGCTCGTGGGCCGCATCGCTGCTTCCACCCGGGATAGGGCTGGAAAGCACCCTTTGCTGCAAAAAAGTGAATCGAATGTTGTCGCTGTCCTCGTCATTTCTTCGGAAAGAGGACTCTGCGGCGGCTACAATTCAAATGTGGCAAAAATGGCGATGAAAACCATTGAGGAACTTGAAGCTCAAGGTAAAGAAGTCTTTGTCACATGCGTGGGCAAAAAGGCATACCAAGTCATTAACCGCAAAAGGCGTATCACGGGCCATGTGAAGGGTGCAGAAATGCAACTGACACAAGAAACTATTCATGAGAATGGCGCGACGCTTCTGACTGCAAATGGTTTGGGGCTTGTCACGACTTCATTTGAAAAGCCAACATTTGATCAGGTTTCACGCTTGGCGAAGGCTTATATTCATCTGTTTGAAGAAGGCAAAATTGGGAAACTCGTTGTTGTTTACAATAAGTTTGTTTCTGCAATGACCCAAATTCCCACAGCCGAAGACCTTTTGCCACTGACACCCGGCGGAGAAAGCGCGGCACCTGAAACGGGCGTCGAGCCAATCTTTGAACCTGATGCAGATTCACTTTTGAGTTTTATGCTACCGCGTTCAGTTACAACAAGGCTTTTTCAGATCTTCCTCGAGGCAACGGCAAGCGAACATGGCTCTCGTATGAGTGCAATGGACAGCGCGTCTCGCAACGCCAAGGATCTCTTGAAGAAGTATCAGGTCACGTACCAACGTGCTCGTCAGGCGTCAATTACGAGAGAGCTCATCGAGATCATCAGTGGGGCCGAAGCTCTTTAATTATTTTGAATTTAGATATTAGAAGAATGGAGCCTTTGTATGACAAAGATGGGTAGAATTCTCCAGGTAACTGGCCCTGTCGTTGACGTGCAGTTTGAAAAGGGGCAATTGCCTGCAATTTTTACGGCATTGAAAACGTCAAACCCTTCCATCAGCAAGGATGAAAACAACCTTGTCTTGGAAGTCGCACAGCACATCGGCGAAAACGTCGTCCGTGCCATTGCCATGGACGCCACCGACGGTCTCTCACGCGGGATTGAAGTGATGAACACCGGCGTTCAGATTTCAGTTCCGGTCGGCAAGGAAGTATTGGGACGCGTTCTCAATGTAACCGGCGACCCTATTGATAATCTCGGCGCTGTGCAATGCACGAAGTCTTATCCGATTCACCGCAAGGCACCTGAATTTACTCGTCAGAGTACCCAGGTTGAAATGCTTGAAACGGGAATCAAGGTCGTCGACCTCCTCGCTCCCTATCAAAAAGGTGGAAAGATTGGCCTTTTTGGTGGTGCCGGAGTTGGAAAAACGGTTTTGATCATGGAGCTCATCGACAATATTGCGAAGAAGCACGGGGGCTATTCCGTGTTTGCAGGCGTTGGTGAACGCACCCGTGAAGGAAATGACCTTTACCACGAAATGAAAGATTCTGGCATCTTAGACAAGGTTGCTCTTGTTTACGGCCAGATGAACGAACCCCCTGGAGCGCGTGCACGCGTGGCGCTGACGGGCCTTTCGATTGCGGAATATTTTCGTGACGAACAAAATCAAGACGTTTTGTTCTTTGTAGACAACATCTTCCGCTTTACTCAAGCGGGAGCCGAAGTGTCTGCATTGCTCGGTCGAATTCCGTCTGCCGTGGGTTACCAACCCAACTTGGCGACAGAAATGGGCGATTTGCAAGAACGTATTACTTCAACCACGGGTGGTTCGATTACCTCCGTGCAAGCGGTTTATGTTCCTGCCGATGACTATACCGACCCCGCTCCTGCAACCGCATTTGCGCACTTGGATGCAACGACAAACCTCGATCGTTCCATCTCTGAAAAGGGAATTTACCCTGCCGTGCATCCGTTGGCCTCAACAAGCCGCATCCTTGATCCCCAAATCGTGGGCGATCATCACTATGGCGTGGCACGTAAGGTTCAGCAGATCTTGCAAAGGTACAAAGAATTGCAAGATATTATTGCGATTCTTGGAATGGATGAACTTTCTGAAGACGACAAGATGGTCGTTGCAAGAGCTCGTCGTATCGAGAAGTTCCTTTCTCAGCCGTTCCACGTTGCGGAACAGTTTACAGGAAACCCTGGAGTTTACGTACCCGTTGCGGAAACTGTGAAGGGCTTTGCTGAAATCTGCGACGGAAAATGGGATCACCTTCCTGAAAGTGCTTTCTATATGGTTGGGACCATTGAAGAAGTCGTCGAGAAGGCCAAGCGCATGGGAACAACAGTTTAAACACAAAAAGCCCAAAGTTTGCTCGATGAGAGACTTTGGGCTCTGTGTTTGGGGAGACCTTCCCCGAGTGGAGATTTATGGCGAATACAAATGAATTGAAGCTCATTGTCCTCACTCCCTCCAAAAAATTGGTGGAAGCTGCGTGTGACGATGTCTACTTTCCTTCGAGCGAAGGAGTTCTTGGAATTCTACCAGGACATGCGGCACTGGTAACTCAGGTCGGGACTGGCGTTTTGCACTATACTCACGACAACATGACTTCCTTTTTGACGGTCATGGGCGGTGTGGCAGAAGTGCGCGAAAACGTCGTCACCTTGTTGGTGGACGTGGCTGAAGACGCCTCAACCATTGATTTGGCGCGTGCCGAAAAAGCTCTTGAGCGTTCACACCAACGTCTTGCCGGCAAAGATCAAGAGATCGACATGCCAAGAGCGATGGTTTCTGCAGCCCGTGCAAAAGCGCGCATCGATGCCGCCACAAGGTTACTTGCTGGCAAAAGATAATGTCGCTCTCCAAGGACTCCTTCCAAAAGCGCTGTTTTTTGGAGTCCTTCTTCCTTCCGTCGATTTGGTGTCTTGCAATTATACACGTGCCCCTCATCGAGTGCTAAACTGAGAAATGGGATGGAAAGAGCTTTCTTTCCCGCCCCTTTTTTTTAAGGTAGCAACCAACGATGGAAAAAATAGACAACCCTCTGTGGCTCGTCATTGACGCTCGTACGGCGCAAGACGGTGTCAATTCAGGAATTTCTCGCTTTATCATGTGCCTTACTGGCGCCATTGTTGAAGAGTTGAGCGTAGCCTCATCTCTGGGACGCAGTGCACCGCCCCTCAAAGTTTTGCTGGTGGGTAAGCACGAACCGCCTTCTTGGATCGTGGATCTCGTGCATCAAAATCCAAAAATTGTCTCGTTTTGGAGCGGTGGCCCAGGTGCACTTTCACAAAAATGGGACAAGCCCGTTTTTGGTTGGCCCACCCTTGTGGTCAAAAGAATTCAAAAGCTCACACGCAATAATTTTTTGTGGCTCGCTCCTGCAAATTTTGACCGACCGTTGTTTTCCACGTTGCTGGGTTTTGAACGCAGCCGTGTGATTCAAATCGTGCATGACACCATTCCGTTTGTGCAAAAGAAAAGCGTGGGTTTTTTCTTTCGCACGCAATTTCGCATGCTCACCCGCCGCGCTTTGGCGAAATGTCCGTTGGTTTGTACCGTGTCTTCCCATGCGGCAGCTGAACTTCTCAAGGTTTATCCCAAGCGCACAAATCCTATTTTAGTGCTGCGCAATGGCGTGGGGAAAAACTTTGGTAACAGGCATCGGCCACGCAATGTTGATGAAAAGCGCAAGGTGCGAGAAGAGTTTCTACTCTCGGTGTTCCCTGAGTTGCGCAAGGATTCACAGGCGAGTTTGTTACATGAACTCGTCTTTGCCCATTGGATTTTAGGGGTAGGGCGCACACAGCGCTACAAATGTTGGGATGTGGGCCAAGACGCCGTTAAACTTTGCAACAGCCAACGCAAAGAACGCACACTTTACATTCGCGTGGGCGGTGGCGTGCGGGAGTATGCGCAGGAAAAACCAGAACGCACATCGTGGGAACGAGGCGCACTGATTCCGCAACTGTCGACATTGATCTTGCCGCAAGTGGATGATCTGGAGCTTTCGGAGCTCTACCGGATTTCCGATGTTTTGGTGCACCCCAGCGTTGCCGAAGGTTTTGGCCTTCCGCCCTTTGAGGCCGCACACTCAGGACTTCCCGTTCTTTTTCGCGCACAAACTGCTGTAGAAGAGCACTTTCCTGCACAAGCCCTTCCAACCTCCTTTTGGAAAGGGGTTGAAGGCGATTCCCCGGAAGTCTGGGCTGCCGAACTGAGCCGCATGATCGATGGCGATGAGGCCCGCACAAAATTTTGGGCAGACATGAGCCAGGCTGCAAACCCCCGGGAATTTCTGGCGCGTAAAGTTCAGGGTAACCCCACGGGCTGGAACGAAGCTGCACGCACACTTCTTCGAGGAGTGTTGGGGATGCCCGATTTGAAAGTCCTTCCTGGTGGAGGCATGGCGTCATGAGACTTCTTTATTGGGCCAAAGTTCAACCGTCGGTGTTTGAGCTTCTGTTACAGGAATTGAGAAGTCACTTTCGCGACGAGCCCGTCCAAGTGTGCTTACAAATTTCTCCCCAGCTCAAGACCAACACCTTGCACGGCATCCCTCCAGATGAATTGTTGCGCTGTGAAATCTCAGATCTGAGTGCGGCTGAAAAGTGGATGATGATGAAAGGGGGCTACTCGAATTGTGTTGTCCTCGACGCCTGGGGTCTCCTTTTTCGAAAAGATTTTGATGCGCACCTCGAATCGCTGCGTCAGGCTGCCGGGTTTGTGAACAACTGGATCGTTTATGCCCCCGCACTTCCTCACCCGAGTTGGCGGCAGCATGCCTTTTTTCAGACAGATGAGCGGCTGATTCCTGTTTTTGCAACCTTGTTCCAACGCTTGCAGCGCTTGCACGAAGTTTTTATGAATGCTCTCAATCAAGTGCGCCTCCTCGCAGCACCTCCTGTGATTAAATTTTTAGGAGCGTCATCAGGGAGTGAAAGCTTTTTTCCGGTAAAACGGCTGGGGATGTCCTTTCTGCCCGTTGAGTTTCGAAAGCACCCTGGCTACTTTTTAGATGCTCGCGATCTTGCGAAGGAGACCGTGAGCAATTTAATTGAACTTCGAGATCAAGAGATCAAAGTCAGTAAATTAACGTGGCTCAAAAATATTGAAGCCAAAAGTCAATTCCCCGATCTCTCAAATTCGGAACAGGAAGAAGCTTTCAAGAGAAATGGATTTTTAAAGAGACTCAAAAATGCTTCGTGCACATGGGAAAGTTATCTGGGTATGCAAAAGGCGGAGCGTCCGCCTCATTTTGAAACGTTTGTTGAAAATGGTGTGAAGGTGGATTTTACGGATATGTTACGTTGGGGATATTTTCAAGGTGTGATGCAAGGATCCCTGGAAGAACTTGAAAGAATTTCAGCGCAAGAAGCAACGAATTTTTTCTCAACCTCGACGTTACCCGAGGCACACACCCCGGAAGCCTAAGTGGCATCACGTATTTTTGGGATGCTCTTCTTTTCTGCGCAGAAAGGCAGGCGTTTCAAAGTCATCTTCCGATATTTCAACATCCGAAAGTTCGCGCGCAAGATTGAGTGCGCTCTCTGTTCCGTAGTTCGAATATTGCTTTTCTGTGAGAATGGAAGCCCCTGAAATCGGACGTTCATGGTTTGAGGACTCTGGCGCGTGTGCGCTCTTGGTTCTCGATCCTTGTTCATTATTACGTGACATGTCCATGGTCCATTGGGTCAAGTCTTCAAATTCCACTCGAGGGCCCGAAGAGGAATGCTGAGCCTGACTCTCTGGTTCCTTGGAGATGTTTCGTTGTTGCGGCGAAGGTTGGTTGTAACCTTGTCTGCGGTTGTCTATGTTTTCTTGCTGGGGAGCCGTTTGACGGAAATTATTCATGTCTTGGCCATTGCGGGGCAACGGATTGGAATATGAATTTCCTTGCTGGGGCGCAGGACGCTGTGGTTGGGAAGGCCTCATGTTGTCGTATTGAGGATTTCCATAACCAGGGCGCATGTGAGGCTGATTTTGTGGATTCATGCCTTGAGGTGGCATGGGATTTCCCATTCCACCTTGGGTATACATACTCTGTGGATTGTGATGTTGCTGCTGTGGCACCATGCCGAGGTTTCCCATTTTATTTTCGGGAAAGGCAACGTGGGCTTGATCAAATCCTGTGGCAATCACAGTCACTCGGATATTGTCGCCCATGGAATCATCGATGACAGCTCCAAAGATCACGTTGGCTTCTTCGTGGGCGGCCTCTTGAATCAAGGTACAAGCTTCGCTGGTTTCATGCAGAGTCATCGAAGACGAGCCTGTAATATTGATAAGGATTCCCGTTGCACCTTCGATATCGATGTCTTCCAAAAGCGGACTGTTGATGGCAGAACGCGCTGCTTCGGTTGCACGGTTTGGGCCAGAAGCCACGCCGATCCCCATGAGGGCCATGCCCATCTCAGACATAATTGTTTTGACATCTGCAAAGTCGACGTTGACCCGCCCGGGGATATTGATGATATCTGAGATGCCTTTAACAGCATTGAGAAGGACATCGTCTGCGAGTTTAAATCCTTCAAGCATCGACATATTGGGAGGAGCAATGCTCAAAAGGCGCTGATTGGGAATGGTAATCAGAGTATCGACGCTCGCACGCAGCGACTGAATGCCATTGTCACTAAAGGAACGACGGCGCTTGCCTTCAAAAATAAAGGGCTTCGTAACAACGCCCACCGTGAGTGCACCCAATTCTCGTGCCACTTGTGCAATAATAGGAGCGGCTCCGGTACCGGTACCGCCTCCCATGCCTGCCGTGACAAAAACCATGTCAGCACCGCCCAACACTTCTTGAATAATGGCTTTGTCTTCGAGGGCAGCGTCGCGGCCGATGTCGGGATTTGCACCGGCACCCAGACCCTTGGTCAGCTCTCGACCCAATTGAATCTTAATGCTTGCCAGATTGGATTGGAGGGCCTGCAAATCCGTGTTGGCTGCTATAAACTCGACACCCGTGAGGCCTGATTCGATCATTGTATTGATGGCGTTGCCTCCGCCTCCTCCAACACCAATTACTTTAATCACTGCGTTTGATGGGTATCTGCTCTCTTTGTCGTGCATACGGAGGACTCCTCTTTTGGCAGTCTTTGCGTGGGTCGAGAAAGCCACTTTTGTGGATGGAAAATCGCTTGGCTATTTGTTGCTGATTGTATGGGTTTTTGACAAGCGATGCAAAGAATTTCAGCAAAATGGGAGGAGAGGCTTGGCGTTACCTTAGAAAGGCGTCAAATTTCCATGCAAAACAAGTGGGAATTCTGTGACCTTAATTAGCCAAAGGGTTGGCGAATTTTGTCCCACAGGGTGCGCGCCAAGGATGGACCTTGTTCGCTCGTTTTATTTTTTTGCAGCAGCACTTTGCTCGAATGGGAGTGATCAAAAAGCGGGGACAATAAACCTACAGCCGAAACAGAAAGTGGATTTTTAAGGCCTTCAGTGAGACCCGAGAGCATCAGAGGGCTTCCAATGCGCGTGTAAAGGTTAAAATGATCTTCGGCAACCACACACATGCCATTGAGACTTGCACCTCCGCCACACAACACCACACTTTTGAGAAGGTAACAGGTGAGCTTGTGTTTACGCAGATCGGCGGACACCGTCTGAAAGATCTCTTTGACGCGGGGATCGATGATGTTCAAAATTTCGCCGCGCGTTACGGTACGGCTGACTTTGGGATCAACGGTGAGGATTTCGACGACTTCAGAGGACGACTGCGGATTATAATAGGCCTGACCAAATTCACGCTTAATGCGTTCTGCTTCCGACTGGGTGGTGCGTAAACCCACCGAAAGATCTTTGGTGATATGGTTCGAACCAATAGGATAATCTTTGCAATAAATCGGTGCTCCATTGGCAAAGATCGACACATGGGTAAGCGTACTGCCAATGTTGATGCACACGGAGCCCAGTTCTTTTTCATCTGCGTTGAGCACGGATTCTGCCGATGTGAGAGATTCCATTGCCACGGTTTGCACCCGGAGGCCACTTTGATTGCACGCCTTAATGATGTTGTGCAGATCGGACTGTGGAAATAAAACCCGGTGATACACGGCTGAGAGCAAATCTCCCCACATGCCCAAGGGATTTTGAATGCCACTTTTGCCGTCGAGCATATAATGGCCATGCAGGTTGTGAATGTAATCAAAGCCCGAGGGCGCTTTATGTGCCCGCACGAGGGCTGAAAGCTTTTCGATTTCGGTGGCGCGCACTTCATTCGACTTAATGGGCAGTTCTTCGGTGTGATTGTCGCACGTCGCAAACGCACTGCCCACCGAAACGCGCACAGATTCGACATCCAGACCCGTTTGTCTCTCGACTTCATCAAGGGCTTCTTGAATTGCAAAAGTGACAGCATCGAGGCTCACCATGGTGCCCCGTTTCATGCCGGAATTTTGCACACGCGCAGCGCCTAAAATTTGAAATCGGCGCGAATTTTCCTGCCCCATTGTACGGGGTTTGAGAAATTCTGCGGGAGAATGAGCGACGAGTTGCCCAACCACCAGAGTGCAATGGGATGAGCCAATGTCGAGGCCCACGGTAAAGTCAGATGCCTGCGAAGTTTTCATGAGACGTGCCTTTGTTGCTTGAAAAAAAAGGAACAAAGAGAACCTTGATTCGAGAGATCACAAACAATGCTAACTCAACAAGGCAATGTCGTCACCTTAAATCCGCGTAATAAAGGTGTCAGCTCTATCAAGTGATTCAAGATTTTGTCGTTACTTTTGCAACAAAATTTCAAAAAGACGTTGGTTGCGAGGATTCAGTGAGTTTTATCAGGGCTTTATCGTCGAAATTCAAATCGATGGACTCCGGAAAGATCTCGCGGGATGAAAGGTCTGCCAAAACTTCAGAGAGCCGTTGCATTTTTTTGCTGAGGTTTCCTTCTCCCAAGTTAACAAGCAGCTTGTGGGGGATAGGGGCGTGGGATGCATTTGTGAGGTCTTGCTTCTTGTCTCCGTTTAACTTCTCGCCTTTAATATCTAAATTCAGGGGCGGTGGAGGAGGGAGTGGAACCGCACGACGAAACGCAATTTGAAAACCTGCTGAGGGTCTGAAGATCAGATTTTCAAAAAAAAGGTCGTCACTTTTGAGCGTGGGGAGATTTTTTTGGACCAAATCACCATTCTTAAAGAGCCAGGGGATATTCATTCCAAGGGATTCGTTGCGCAGCGGCTTTCGAGCCCTTTTTTCCTTGCTGGTTTCAGATGCAGATAAGCGGCCATTCAAGCGGGTTTCGGGCAGTGAAATGCGCAGAATACGGTGAGTTTGAGCATCAAGAGCAAGCTTTCCCATGATCCGCATTTTGTGGCCTACCAGAAACCTGCTGTTGTTGTGAGTTTCTAGGACCATCACCGGAACCTGCTGCGTAAATGAAATCTGTGCTTTTTTATCGAGCCCTACGCGCACCCAATATTGATCGATTTCATCAAAGGAATCGAGCAGAGTATTGAGCTGACTCATCACCTTGCTGCGCGAATATTTTTGTTTACGCGCTTCGCGAAAAATGCGGTTTGTTTCGATGGCTATTTGTTGCTTTAAGACAGGGCTTGCTCCCACAAGCACAAAGGACTCAGGAATGCTGTTTTCTTGGTAGTGCGCAATCACACGCCGACCAAAATGTGCAGTTGCCAGAGCAAACACTGCGCACATCAGCAAAGCTGCCGACCACGGATGAGCGCGCGTGAAGAACAGAACTTGCTTACAGACCTGAAACAATCCTTCGACCAAAAGAAGCGGAAGACCCGTCCAAGTGAGGGTCGAATGACGACGTTCATTGGACTTCTTGCGGTTTCGTTTCTTGGGCTGTTGTTTCTCCAGTGTGCTCATCGATTTTGTGTTCCCTTAGTGAGCGAATTTATTTTGCAAGCAAGGAAAGAACTTTTGAGCCGACCTGTTGAACATCTCCTGCGCCCAGCGTGATGACAATGGAGCCTTCGGTGCCTTCATGTTTGCGGCGCACATCTTCCACGGCAAGCTGGGCGGCGTCGTCGAGGCTTTGTGCAACGTATGTGGTGTCCTTGGAATTATGGAACGAATGAAGTCGGATCTGATGGGCGATGTGCTCGGAAGACACACCTGGAATGGGTTGTTCACCGGCGGCATAGATGGGTGTGACGATCACGGAGTCGGCGTCGACAAAACACTTTGAAAATTCTTCGCCTAGAAATTTAAGACGCGAGTAACGGTGTGGCTGAAAGATAGCGCAGATGTGCACATTCGGAAAAGCCTCCCGGGTTCCGCGCAGCACCGTGAGAATTTTTTTAGGATTGTGGGCGTAGTCGTCAACCACAGTAACGTTTTTCTGAGTGCCGAGCACCGAATAACGGTGTTCAACGCCTTGGAATTGCGTAAGCGCAGCAGAGATTTTATCGAGATCGACTCCCAGCACCGAACCCACAGCAAAACTTGCAAGGCTATTTAGAACATTGTAGCCGCCCGGTAAATGCAGAGTCACTGCTTGCCCGCGTTTGCCTTGAACGAGCGGCACAAAATGGGTTTTAAGTCCGTCAAAGCGGATGTCGGTGGCCGTGATGTCTGCATCTTGGCGCAGTCCAAATGTCACCAGCTTGCGTCTGATTTTAGGAAGTAGAAGTTGAACTGCAGGGTCGTCAATGCAGGCACATACGGCTCCATAAAAGGGAACCTTGTCGACAAACGCTTCAAAGGCCTGCACGATTTTATCGAAGGATTCGTAGTGATCCATGTGGTCGCGATCGATGTTTGTGAGCACAGCAATGGTGGGTGTGAGGCGCAAAAATGATCCGTCGCTTTCATCACCTTCAGCGACAAATAAATCGCTTTTTCCCATTTTTGCATTGCTGCCGCCATAGGAATTGAGCCTTCCGCCGATGATGGTGGTGGGGTCGAGCCCGGCCGCTTGAAGGGCTTCGGCGATCATGCTGGTTGTGGTGGTTTTGCCGTGGGTTCCGGCCACGATGACGCCGTATTTGAGGCGCATCAGCTCTGCCAGCATTTCCGAGCGGTGGATGATGGGAATGCGCCTTGTCATGGCCTCCATGATCTCAGGATTGTGCTTATTGATGGCGCTGCTAAGAACAACCACCTGTGCCCCTTCGACGTGGGAGGCATTGTGGCCAAGGTAAATTGTGGTTCCAAGCTTTTGGAGCCTTTCGGTGACTGCAGAAGCGCGCACATCGCTTCCCGAAATGGAGTAGCCCGAATTGGCAAGCACTTCGGCGATTCCCGACATCCCGATGCCTCCAATTCCCACAAAATGTATCCGACGTATCGCATTGAACATTGAATTTTACCTTATTTTTGATTGGTTTTGGCTGCGAAGGATTGCAGCGGAAGCACTCTCTGCAACCGGAGGCAAGGGCCCCGATTCGTTGTCGCACAGGAGTCCGTTTTTATGAATCTGCCCCAAAATTCCCACCATGAAAAGGCTTGCAAGGAGCGAAGAGCCTCCGGAAGAAATAAACGGAAGAGCAAGACCTTTGGTAGGCAGTAAACCTGCGACCACACCCATGTTGATGAGGGTAGAACCGGCAAACATTGAAAAGAATCCCGTCGCGAGTAAACGCTCACGATGATTTGCGGCGTTGCGCATGATTTGTAAGAGGCAGAAAAAGAACAGGCCGTAGATGAGAGAAATGATAAGAATTCCTGCAAATCCCATCTCTTCGCCAATGACCGCAAGGATAAAGTCGGTGTGTGCTTCAGGTAGAAAAAATAGCTTTTGTTGGCTTGCCCCAAGGCCTTTTCCAAAAATTCCCCCGGTTGCAATGGCCACGAAACTTTGAATGACTTGAAATCCTGCTCCCAACGGATCGGCAAAGGGATCCAGGAAAGTAACAAGCCTTCGCATGCGGTAAGGAGCAGCCACCATCACAATAATAGCCACAGGAAGGATGCTCAAAATGGCTCCTGCAAAAACCCGCTTGGGAATGCCATGGATGAGAATCAAACCTGCAAGGCCCAAGCTTAAGATAACGCTTGATCCAAAGTCGGGCTGTAAGAGTAAAGCAACGTAACACAGCAGCGTGGGCCACAGGCGATGCAGCTGGTGGGGGCTCTCTGCCAAGAGCCGCGAAGCAAACAGCACCGATGCCACTTTGAGAAATTCACTGGGTTGAAGTTGAAGGGGGCCAAGCCCAATCCAACGTGAGGCTCCCAGCACTTTGCGGCCAATGCCTGGCACTTTGGTTAAAAATGTGAGGGTGAGACACAGCAGAAACAGACGTCCTGCAAAGCGATCGATGATGCGCAAAGGCGTTTTAAGGCCCAAAAAGATCATGAAAAGGCCCGGAATGAGATAGAGAGCCTGCTTTTTGACGAAGATAAATTCGTCTTTGTATTTTTGAGCGGAGTAAACGCTTGAGGCGCTGTACACAAAAAGAATGCCAAACCCTACCAGGGCGATCACAGGAAACCACAGCGCCTGCCCACCATAGAGGGCAAACGAACCCGCCGCTGTTCCGTTTTCGGGTTCATTAGGAAGCGCATTGCTCACCCGCGCGGAACTGTTTGCTTTCGTCATCGCCATAACCCTAACGCACCTTTAATCGAGGAGAAGAAAGTAACAGCAAAGGCTAGGCCTTTTCTTTTTGGAAACATGAAAGGGCCCACTCTTTAAAAGTATCCCCTCTGTGCTCGAAGTTCCTAAATTCGTCAAAACTTGCACAGGCCGGCGAAAGTAAAATGGTGTCGCCGGCACGGGCATCTTCGAGCGCTTTTTCGGCAGCCTCTTTTAAACTGGCGCTTATGGGGGCCACAAAAGTGGAACTCGCATAGGACAGCAAAGTCTCTTCAATGAGGGGTCCTGCTTTTCCGAACGGGTAGACTTTAAAAATGGGATTCCCCAAAAAGGGAACAAAGGAAAGGTAGCTGTCGCCTTTGGGTTCTCCACCTGCGAGCAGCAGGAGAGGAGTTTCATAGGATTTGAGTGCGACGAGCGTGCTTTCGACATTGGTCGCTTTGGAGTCATTGATGAGGGTGACTTTTTTAGGCACTCCCTTCGGACTCAAAAATGTTCCTTCGTCTGTTGTTACGTTTTCGAGCCGGTGTGGCAACTGTCGGTAGGTGCTTGTTTCCTTATTCCATTGCAGAGCAAGGAGGGAAGGGCTCACCCCAAGCCCTAAAGCCGCTGCATTTGCAGCCAGCAAATTTTGAATATTGTGCTCCCCAGGGATACACGGGTGTTCGATTTCGAAGGTGTGGAGCTGCTTATTATTTTGTACAAAGGCTTGGAAGCACCCCTTTTCTTTCTTCTCATAACCAGCTCTTGAAAAGGGCGGGGCGCACAGAAGATGGCCGTAACCAAGATCTAGAAGTTCCCCATATAATGCAATGGGAAGAGAACTTTCGTGATGAATGAGTGTGCTCCAAGGGGGAGTGGGAATTTCTTGTTGAGGCAAGCCTGGGGAGCTGCCTGTTTCTAGAACAAGGATGCGCGAGCGGGGAAGGGCAAGGCCCAATTGCAATGCAAGCTCGAGCATCTTCTTTTCAACAACACAGATTCCTGTTTCCTTAGTGAGAAGTGCCAGGCGCCACTTGGCTTTGAGGTACTCAGGAAGGACTTCGTAACGCTGCAGGTGATCGTTTTGCAAATTTAAAAGCACGGTGGCATCAAAGCGCAAGGAGTGCGTTGATTCGCACTGATAGCTGCTCATTTCAAGCACAAAGACTTCGAAATCCTTGGGGTCTTGCAGGGCAAAAGCAAAGGGAAGGCCAATGTTTCCACAGGCCACACTACGCTTGCCCGCGCGTTCAAAGATTTGAGCTAAATAGTTCGTCACGCTGCTTTTGCCGTTTGTTCCGGTAATGCCCACCAAAGTTTTATTTTCGGGAACGAAAAGACCCGCCAGTTCAATTTCACTCAGAATAGGAATATTGAGCTTTCGCGCCTGTAAGGGCAGGGGTTTCGAGAGCGGAATCCCCGGAGACAATACAAGGCAATCGCAGTGTTTACTTAAGTTTTGAAGAGAGTGTCCGCCTTCTTCAAAGAGGATGCCGGCCTTTGCAAGGGTGTTTTTAGTTTCCGAGCCCACAGCCCCGGCTTCAGTGGCAAAAACCTGTGCACCACATTTTTGCGCAAGCAGTGCGGCTGCCACACCGCTTTTGCCCGCACCCGCAACCCATAATTTGCTTCCTGCAAGGGACTCCAAAAAATGCTGTTTTGTTGTGGAAAGCCTCAAAAATAAAGGATCTTGTTGCAGTGATTCTATCGGCATTTACTTTATCCATCAGCGCAGTTTGAGGGTCAGAATACTCAAGAGTGCCAGCATGAAACTGATAATCCAGGCACGCACCGTAATTTTTTGTTCGGGCCAGCCTATCTTTTCGTAGTGATGATGCAGGGGGGCCATGCGAAAAACGCGTTTACCCGTGGTCTTGAAAGAGGCCACCTGAATGATCACCGAAAGGGCTTCGACCACAAAGACACCGCCCATCAAAATGAGCAAAATTTCGTGGCCCGTGATGATCGCAACGGTTCCAAGGATCCCGCCCAAAGGTAACGAACCAGAGTCGCCCATAAACACCTGTGCGGGCCACGAATTGTACCATAAAAATCCAATAGAACCGCCGATGAGTCCCGAAAGAAAGACGGTAATTTCGCCCGATCCAGGCACCGTGTGATAGTAGAGATATTTTCCGAGCACCACGTTTCCGGTTACGTAACTTAACACGAGCATGGCGAGTGAGCAGGTAATCACCGGGCCGATGACAAGCCCATCGAGGCCATCGGTGAGGTTGACCGCATTGCTTGATCCCACGAGCACAGTGAGCGCAAAGGGAAGATAAAGAAAGCTTAAATCAAAGGCGATGGATTTAATAAAAGGCATATAAAGCAAGGTTGATGCTTGAGCAATCGTGCTTTGGGGAAACAGTAATTTCATACCCCAAAGATGCCAGGCAACGGTCAGTCCGCCAAAGAGTAACAGAAAGCACATTTTGTAACGGCTAGAGAGCCCCTTGGAGTTCTTTTTTGAGATTTTTAAATAGTCATCCATAAAGCCCACAAACCCAAAGCTCACTGTGACAAAGCAAAGCGTAAAAAAGTGCGGATTTTGAATATCCATCCACAACAGGGCGCTCACGAGCGTTGAAAAGATGATGATGAGGCCACCCATGGTGGGTGTTCCCTTTTTTTGAAAATGGCTTTCGGGACCCAGTTCGCGAATGGGCTGACCGAGCTTTAACGCACGCAGGCGTTGAATGAACCCTGGATAAATGGCCATGGAAATAAAGATGGCCGTGATGAGTGCCAAGATATTTCGGCTCGACAGATAAGTAAACGCATTGAACTCGGACTGATATTGTACGAGATTTCGAAATAAGAGATAGAGCATAGGGGCGATGTCTCCGGAGAAGGGATAGGGATGTGTTAGTTCCTTATTTTCTGTTCAAGGGCCTCGCGGGCAACCAGCGTATCTAAAAAAGGATGTTTCGTTGATCCAAGAATTTGGTAGTCCTCATGTCCCTTGCCGGCAATAAGGACGATGTCGTCGGCAGAAGCTTCGTTGAGGGCTTGAAAAATGGCTTTGCGGCGATCTGTTTCACGTGAAACATGAGATTTTTCTTTGATACCAGTGAAGATCTCATCAACGATGCTTTCCGGGTTTTCTGTGCGTGGATTGTCTGAAGTCACAATAACACGGTCTGCAAGACTTGCTGCAATATCTCCCATGAGGGGTCTTTTGGTGCGGTCGCGATCTCCACCACAGCCAAAGACGCACAGAATGCGTCCGGTTTTTGTGCGCAGCGTGCGGACGGTGCGCAACGCCTTTTCGAGGGCATCGGGAGAGTGCGCATAATCGACCAACACCACGGGGAGGTTGGTGTTACTTTGCTCAAGCTGCACGAGTTCAAGACGCCCCGGAATGCCTCGGATGTTTTTTGCCGCCTCTGAGATCTCTGCCAAGGGGTAGCCTGTGGCGAGCAGTGCGCCTGCTGCCAAGGCCAAATTGTCGTGCTGAAAATCGCCGATTAAAGGGCTTGTGTAGTTTGATTCCGCCAAAACGCCGTTCTCGGAGGCAAGCTGCCAATGACCCTGAATGCCGCTGCGCAAAAAGATCTTTCGATCTGAAACTTGCAAGAACCGGAGTGTGCCAAACTTGTGCGCCATTTTCTCAAAAAACATCTGCTTTTGGGCGGGGCTCCCCATTCCAATCACCGTTCTTTGCGCGTGGCTTGCTTTGAGGGCGAAGGTTTCCCAATCTTGTGCACAGGTGTTGACGATGGCAGTTCCATCGGGCTTCAAGTGCCTTTCAAACAGCAGGGCTTTTGCATCGCGATATTGGGCCATGGTGCCGTGGTAATCAAGGTGATCTTGCGTGAGATTGGTAAAAAGTGCGGCATCAGCCTGCCACGAGCCAAACCGGCCTTCTTGAAGCCCGTGTGAGGTGGCCTCAAGGACAATTTGAGCAACTCCAAGCCTTTTTGCGTCGGATACGGCTTCTAAAAAGCCCGGATAATCGGGCATGGTGACGTGGGTTCCTTCGCGGGTGGTTCCCTGCATCTGAATCCCCAGGGTCCCCATTTTTAAGACGTCTTTGCGTGAGAGACTTTCCCACAGGTCGCCGCAAATTTGCGTCACACTAGTCTTGCCATTGGTGCCTGTGACAGCAAGGGTTGTAAATAAATCAGCATGCAAATTGCTGGCTCTTTCAAGGAGTCTGGCCAATGCCATTTCAGTGGAAGTCACAAGTAACAAAAAGGGATGACTAAAGATGGTTTCTGACCATTCTTGAGGGCGGTGCGCCGCATTCAAATAAGACTGAATATGATTTTTTTCCGCAATAAAAATGTGGCCTGCAGCTAAAACTTTTTCGACTAAAGAGTGTCCATCAAAGCGCCGTCCTTTGCGTGCCACAAACACAAGGCGCGGTTTACCTAAGGAAACAGAGGTTTCCGCTGTCGATTTTGCAGAGCCAAGTTCTCCAAGCAGGGAGCTGGTTTTGGCATCGGGTTGTGTAGCAAAGGCACCCGGATCGTAACGTTCAAGTTCGCGGGAATCCCAGACCAAGGGAAGTTGAAGCTCCACGCCATCATCATTCACCATGCGGCGCAAAGGCGAACAGAGGTCACTTTCTTCGCTGAGGAGCTCTTCTTGTTCTAAAACAATGAGCGCTTTCACAGGGTCGATCGAAAAACGAGCAAACGGTTGCCCAGACTGTGTTACGTTTTGATTCATCGCTATTCTCGAAGTTCAGTAAAAAAGGGTAAATAGCTGTTCGTTACTAACCTACTTAAATCGAATTATCTCTCTTTAGAAACCTGACTGCTTGAACTTTGATTTTCTTTGTTTTAGTGTCCTGCTGTCTTTTCCCTGAAAACAAAAGGGAGGAGATCTACCTTGAGTTACAGGGAAGGTTAAGCCTGTGGAGCAGGGGTCAATGGTGAGAGAATGCGCAAGCATCCGTTGAGTTTTTATAACTCGGCTCATGAAAACCTCGCGATGAAGCAGGAAATAGGCATTGAATCTGTGTAAGCAGGTTCGAATAGGTCCTTTATAACGGTGCGGGAGTTTCTTCTGGAAAAGTAATATTGACAAGTCCCTGTGAATTTAAATAGCGGAGAGTTTTGGAGCCAATTTCGGAAAAGACTGGGCCGGCGAGCAATCCGCCATAGGCAGGCCTCACTTGGGGCTCGTCAATCACTACTGTAATGGCGAGTTTTGGTTTTTCGGCAGGAACCACGCCCACAAAACTCGCGATGCGTTCCGAGTAAGAATTCGTTTCTGTTTTGAACTTTTGCGCAGTTCCCGTTTTTCCAGCCACGGTGACTCCCGGAATCGAAGCCCTTTTTCCGGTTCCGCCTTCCTCTTCGACCACAGTGGCCATCATTTCGGTCACCATGCGGCTGGTGGCTTGTGAAATGTAACGTAACTCAGGGCCCACCAGTTCGTTTTCGGTGTTGCTTTTTGCAAGAAGTTTAACGCCTTTATCAAGACCTCCACCCGTTAAGATGCTGTGAGAGTGCGTGAGCTGAAGGGGAGAAATTGCAATCCCTTGTCCAAAGGTCATGTTTGAGAAGCGCATCTCGCGCCAGGTTTCGGGGGCGCTGATTCTTCCTTGCCATTCACCGGGAAGTCCTGTTGCTGGACCCCGTGCAAGGCCCACGCGGACGAGAGATTCTGCAAAAGTTTTGCGTCCCATCCGTTGAACAATTTTATAGGTGCAAATGTTACTGCTGTATTTAATCACATCACCCGGTGTAATCCAGCCGCGCGGATGATCGTCTCGAATTTGGCCTCCAGGAACGCGCATGCTGCCGTTTTCACAAAAAAGCATTTCGTTTTTTTTCACTAAGCCACGATCGAGTGCGTAGGCGATAAAAAGGGGTTTCACCACTGAACCCAATTCTAGGGCGTCCATAACCGGACGAAAACGGCGTTTTTCGGGTTCATTTTCAGGGGGATTGTTCAAATCATAGGTGGGGTAACTGGCGATTGCCATAACCTCCCCTGTCTCGACATCCATAACCACCGCGCTGCCGCCTTTGGCGCGCGCTTTTAAAATTCCGTCCCGCAGTGCAGCTTCGGCAAAGCTTTGTATCGAGAGATCGATCGATAGCCGCAGGGGAGCCACGGAGGGTTCTGGCTTTACGGCACCGTTGGGAGTTGTGAGGGTAATGCGACCACGTGCATCCCGTGTTACTTTAACAGTGACCGATTCTCCGCTCAGCCGCGTATTAAAAATGCTTTCGGCACCTTCCAAACCTGCGTTGTCGATTCCCACAAAACCAATGAGGTGGGCCGCAAGTTCTTTCTCGGGGTACACGCGCTTAGGCTCATCGATAATTCCCAGAAATTCATGCCACTCCGCAATATCGCCCAGTTTTTCGACTTCGCGTTCGGTCAGTTGCCTTTTGAGCCACGCAAAACTCTTGCGCGAATGCGTAAGTTGTTGAAGCTGCTTGAGTGCAACGCCTGTCTTTTTAGAAACTGCTTGCAAGGTTTCGAGGTCTTTGGGCATCCGTCTTGGGATGGCAAAAACGCTGGGGCGCAAGATACTCACCGCAAGGGGACGGCCCGTGCGATCGATGATAGCCGCACGGGGAGGAGCAAGCTTAATTTCCGTTTCAAACTGGCGTGTCGCCTGGTTTCTGAGCTTTCCGCGCATGTCGGTGGGGAGCACTGCGAGGTAGGCATAGCGTGCCAGTAACAATCCCATAACTGTGGCCGTGCATCCGCCTAAAAAGCGAATACGGGTGTCGTATTGCGAAGAAAGGGGGACTTTTGCGTATTTGTTTTTGACACGCGACAAAAGAGTGCGAAGAGTTTTGAAACGCGAATGCACAGGAGGCAAGGGGCGGTGTTCTTCGTGTTTCACGGAGTCCTCGTTTTGTCAGCGGTCTGGTGTCATTTGTGATTATCGAAGGTCATTCGTCCGTGAATGACGTGATAAGCTTCCGGCAAAATAAGTGAGGAATCACCCTTGCGGCGCGGGACCTGTTGATTAATGTAACGGTCGCGAACGCTGCGTTGTAAACTTGCCAGAGTCGACTTCAGTTCCGTGTTTCGTTGCCTGAGCTCGCGTTCATTGTCTTTTAATTTGCCAAGCTCATAGCCCACCGCAAAAGTTTTGGTACGCAGGGTGGCCACAGGAATGGCAAGCATCATCACAATAACGAAACAGCCGATACTGGCGTCAATTTTCATTCGTTTGTTTCCTTATAACTCCCCTGCCGCACCAGGCGTTCACCAAATTGAAACACGCGCAAACGTGCTGAGCGGGAGCGTGAGTTGGTCCGTTGTTCGTTTTCAGAAGGGGTGATGCCTCCGCGCGGAGTCTCCTTGCCCCAGGGCGTTATCTGAAGAGGCAGCATAAAGAGTGATCGATCATGCAAGTCCTCTTTTTCTTGACCACCGTTTTCCCACTTCCGCATGGTTTGTTTGACCAAGCGATCTTCCAAAGAATGAAAAGTGATAAAGGCAGCCTTCCCTGAGTTTGCCAGGAGCATAGGCACGGAGTCGAGCAGTGCCTTGATGGAAGATAACTCTTCATTGACGGCGATGCGCAGAGCCTGAAAAATCCGCGTGGCCGAGTGGGTCTTTCCTTTTGGATAACCCAGGATGCGACTCACATAGTCTGCAAAGGCGAGGGTTGTTTCTGCAGGAAGCTTGCCTTCTGCACGATCCTTGCAAATGGCTTGAGCAAGTTTTCTTGATCGGGGTTCTTCTCCAAATTCAAAAAACAGGGTCATGAGTTCTTTTTCAGAGAGTTTTTCGAGCAGATCTTTTGCGGTGTCACCTTCGGTTTGATTCATCCGCATATCCAGAGGGCCGTCTCTCAGAAACGAAAATCCACGTTCTGCCTTATCAAGTTGAGGCGAGCTCACTCCAAAATCTGCATACAGCCCATGCACTTCTTGAATGCCTAAGCGCATAGTCAAGTGACTTGCCAGATCCGAAAAGTTTGCCTCGACGGCATGAAATTGAAAATGCGGAAGTGCACTTAAATAAGGGTCCATGCGCTCTTTTGAAACCTGCAAGGCCATGGGATCGCGATCGACTCCCACAAGAATGAGGGGACGCCCCTCTTTGCCAAAACCTGACCGGGAAAGAGTTTCCACTGCGGTCACGGCGTGGCCTGCGCCCCCCAGGGTACAGTCAACAATCACTAGAGGTTGGCTGGATTCAAGGTGGGGCCATTCTGTCGGGTGTGCGGGTAAAATGGCTTCGACTGCCTCTTTTTGCAGCACAGTGATGTGTTCGAATGCTTCTTTCACGGTAGGATTCCTCTCGTCAGAGTCTAACAATGCGGGGCGCAAGCCGCCTATGGTGTCAAAGCTCTGACGAAGAAGCGAGTGTGTCTGATTTTTTTCTGCGCAGGGCCTCAAGCTTCGCCGAATTGCTCCGATGACTTCAGCAGATTTTTAGAGCTCACGTTGATGCTCTGGGTTTAACCTCATGATGAGGAAAGATGAGATGAAATTGCGTGCGTTTTCGAAGCTTAAGGGTGTCATGGTTGTTGCCCTGGCTGCATTCTGTTTGAGTCAAGGAATGGTTGGCTGTTCGTCATCGGGTGAAGGCGGCGAAGAGCCAGGTGCCGAAGCCGTTGCTGAAGGCGCTGAGAACAACAATGCAGAAGGCGCAAATGGCACCAATGCTGCCAACGGTGATGCGAATGCAACACTGGGTGGAAATAATGCTGTGGGCAATGAACTTCAAAATCTCGTCAATGATGGCAGTGCTGCCACTGCGGGTGCCAATGGCGCGCCAGCGGGCGACCCCGCTGCTGGTGGAAATCCTAATGCAGACCCCTTTGCTAACAACGGCAATCTGGCTGGAAATCCAGCTGGTGCCAACGCGGGCGCAAACCCCGGAGCCGATCC
This sequence comes from Silvanigrellaceae bacterium, assembly GCA_044237915.1. Lineage (GTDB taxonomy): Bacteria > Bdellovibrionota_B > Oligoflexia > Silvanigrellales > Silvanigrellaceae > JBIIEI01. Next base: position 26,371 of record JBIIEI010000007.1, read on the forward strand.
TTTTGCAAACCCTGCTGCTGGTGCAAACCCCAGCGCAGATCCCTTTGCAAATTCCACAGCCGGTGCAAACCCCGCAGCACCTGCGACCAATCCCGCTGCCGACCCTTTTGCGGCCGGAGCCAATGCTGCCGCAGCTCCTGCTGATGCCGGAGCACCACCTGTAGACGCCGGTGCGCCTGCTGCAGATCCCTTTGCCAATGCAAGCTCTGCTCCTGCGAATGCAGGCGGCGCTCCTGCAGGTGGAGTGGATTCCGCACAAGCCGCTCCCGCAGAAGCTCCAGCTCCTGCTGCAGATCCTTTTGCCAATGCAAGCTCAGCTCCAGCCAATGCAGCAGCACCTGCAGCTGGGAGCAACGCTGCTTCCGCTCCTGCTGAAGAAGCTTCTGAAGGAGAAAGCGTTGCATCTGAAAAGGTTTCAACCCCTTCGAGTGGAGTGCTTCCTGAAAAAGGAGCAAAGCTTGCTTACAATATCAAACGAGGCGACACACTCGCATCCATTTCCACAAAGATTTTCGGCAACGGAAACATGTGGAAGAAACTTGCAGAAGAAAACAACATCAAGGATGTGAATCTGATTTATGCCGGCGACATCATCTTCTACACGCTCTCAGATTCAAGCCAAGGTTTTGCACAAAAGTATGAATCCGCTCCCCGCATGCAACTCAAGGTTTCTCAAGGTGACACACTGAGCGCACTCTCTGAAAAGATTTACGGTTCTGCTGGACAATGGAGAACGCTCTGGAAAGAAAATCCCCATGTGAAGAATCCCGACATCCTTTCTGTGGGCATGACTCTCACATACCGTGACCCTTCTGCAGTTGCGACTCTGAACCAAGAAGTGGAAGTGGCCGAGAACGATGAAGAGTAAGAACGAAACAAAGTCTTCGGTTCAAAGTAACAAAGATTAGAGTAACGAACGATTGAGACAACTGGCTATTGAAGTCCCATACTCCAACGAAGTCCCCGTCCTATGAAGGTTTGAGTAAGCAAGACTAAGCTACGAGATGACGAAGAAGGTTTGACTTGTAACGTAAGGATTCGCGGTAAAGAAAGCCGCAGCGAGACTGGGTGCCTCAAGAAGCTCCAAGGGAACCAGGAGCGGCACTGATAAACCCAGACTCACACCCCAAAGGCGGATGGCCACTGCCGAAGGGGGAAGTTCTGAAGACGAAACAGCAAGACCCTCTGCAAATTCTAAAGGTGCGGTCGCAGCAGAAATAAACGGCTCCGGGAAGAGAGCATAAAGCTTCCTGATCTGACCAAGGATGTCAGAACCCGAGTTGAGAGAACTCCGGAATTTCCCTGTCAATAAAACGTGCTGAGGCCAATTTATAAGCCTCAAAGTGTAACAAGAATCCCCACAAGTGAGCATCAATTCTCTTGTGGGGTTTTTGTTTTCTGTTTTGGCAACCTTTTCAACAACAAGGCATTGCTTAAGCAAGCTCTGTTCTTCCTGGCCCAAGGAGGCCGATTCCAACCGAACACAGTCTGCGTACTCAGAATAAGTTCCCACGTTGTGCCAGGGTAAGGCAACGCCGAGATCGACGTTGATAATGCGTTTGCCTTCATCCAAGCCAACCTTATAAAACAGGGGAATGCTCGATTGCTTAAGCACAGGCGAGCGCAAGGGAATCTCAGATTTAAGAATTTGGTAGCCCGCAAAATTGCGTCCCAAAGCCTTCGTGCGGGCAGGGTGTTCGAGTCCAAAACCCAGAATGGTAGCAGAAGGCACATCGAGCCATGTCGGGTCTTTGCGCCCTTCGGGAAGCGGGGATGTGACCATCAATGCAAAATCATCTGCGCTGCGCTGCGCCCATGCGGTAAACATGCTTTTTAAAGGCACCGTTCCAAAAATATCACCGGAAATCACCAACAGGTCGCGGTGGTGAGCCTGGGGATTTTCTAGCGCCAATTGTTGGCAGATCCGCGCAATTCCACCCCCGGTTTCCAAGAGGGTTTCTTCGCGCCAAAAGCGCAATTGCAGGTCGTGATAACCCGCATCCAAGGCAGCTTTATGAAGTTCTGATTCAGCAAGGGGTGCAAGGTAATGGGTGTTGCAGTGAATTTCTCTGAGCCCTGCCAAATAGAGCTGCCGAATGGAATGAAAAGCGATGGGAGTTTCGCCCAGGGGGATCACAATTTTTGGAATATGATTTGTTAAAGGGCGCAGGCGGGTTCCAAAACCTGCGCACAAAACGATGGCAATTAAATTCTCTGCATATGCACTCAGATCAGCACATTCATCAAGCGATGGGTTGCTCATACAAAAAGCCTCATGAGTATTTTATTTCAAGAATTTACGCCAAAGGGAGCGATGCCTCTCTTGTGCATCTTTTCGCTTAATCTCTCACTCAAAGGGCCATGCCTGAGGCTAAAGAGGAGGGAATGCAGATGAGGATAATCATGCTCAAGCCCATGGGCAGCCTTGTCATCGAGGGGGGTGGCTTCTAAAATCGAGCGCACTGTAAAAGGAACATAGGCTAAGTAGTTTGGCTTTTGTTTTGAGGTCGCAAGGTAACCAAAACTCCCGATGGCCTTGATGTTACGTTGGATTGCCATGCGCTCCACTTCCAGTGAATACGCAGACCACTCCAAGGGTTGTTTATTCTGCTTTTGCCGCGCCACATTGGTTTGCTGAAAATAATACTGAAAGAGTTCGAAGCGCACATCAGGAGAAATTTTAACGTAACTATCTCGCACGAGGCTTACGACATCGTAGGTGTGGGGGCCCATGCGGGCATCTTGGAAATCGATCCATTTGGCATGTCCATCGTGAATCATGATGTTGCGCACATGGTAATCCCTGTGACACAGCACCCGTTCTTGCGCATGCAGCCAAGTACACAGCTTTTTAAGATCGGCCATGACGTTTTCGAAAAAGCTACTTTCAACATTAAGTTCAAGGAATTTATGTAAAAAATGTTCTGCAAAAAAGTGCATTTCGAACATCAATTTTTCAGTATCAAAGGAACGCATGTTGGCAGGTGAAGGCTGTGCATGTTCGGGATATTGTGCCTTCACAAGGAGATCGAGGGCTTCTTGATACAGTTTGAGCAGATGTGAAAATTGCGGGTGACTCCGTTCGAGAGCGTGCTTCCCCAATTCGTGATTGAGAAACAGGTCTCCAAAATCTTCGGTCCAAATGCAGCATTCCTTTTCATCGACATGCAGGATGGCGGGAACGGGGATTTCCATCTCTTGCAAGGCTTTTTGCATGCCAAGCCAGCTTAACGGATCACCGCCATAGCCGCCTTCCCACTTGGGAAACATCATGCAGATGGCTGAAAAGTCGCCGCACACGAGGCGATAAAATTTTCGATCACTCGCATCGCCTGCGAGAAAGGAGACTGTCGGATGAAGTCCCGTGCGCTGGCAGGCAGCTCTGATAACGGGAATATCGACAAGTTTTGTGGATTCCAGCATAAATCCTCGTGTGCTTCCTGGGATTTTCAAAATTGGCTTTCGCCGTGCCAAGTTTGTTTCTGAGTTTCAAGAATACTCTGATAGATTCCGCAGATGGCGTCAAAACTTTGAGGAGTGCCGTGTGAAATTCATTTCGGTCCGTGGTGCTGCGGAACACAATCTGAAGGACTTGAGTGTCGATATTCCCAAAAATAAGCTTGTGGCCTTTACGGGCGTCAGCGGATCGGGAAAGTCGAGCCTTGTCTTTGATACGATCTATGCCGAGGCCTTTCGGCGCTTTGCAGATGCAAGTGCCGTTCCGCTTTTTATGATGGGGAATGCTTATTGGGCGCGGATGTCTCGTCCGCGTTACAGGGCAATCACCGGCCTTCCGCCAGCCCTGGGATTGTCGCAACGGCAAGGTGTGGCCGGAAAACTTTCGACCGTGGGTACCATCAGCAGCGCAAGTGACCTGTTACGTGTGTATTTTGCAGCTTTTGGAGATGTGTTTTGTCGCACGTGCGACATCCCCTTGCGCCCCTTGCCTTTTGCACAGCTCGTAGAGCGCGTCTTTCAAGACTATGCCGGGCGAAAAGTCGCATTTATTGCTTCTGTTGCCGAAAAGCGCAAAGGGGCCTTTGAAAAAGAAGTCGAAAGATTCAGGCAGCTGGGTTTTTCGAAGATTCGTGTGAACGAAAAAATTTATAACCTGCAAGACGAAGAAGAACGCATTCAGATCGATGCAAGGCGCTTGAACACCGTTGAGGTGTTTGTCGATGCGTTGGTCATCAATACAGAAAAGCGCAAGCGCATTGAACGGGCCGTGGAGCAAACCCTAGAGCATGGGCGGGGCCTCGTTGTTGTTGAAGATCTTTCAACGCAAGAGTTGCGCAAGTTCAACACCAAAGCGAGCTGCCCTCAGTGTGGCGAAAGTGCGCCACGCCTCGATCCCCGTTACTTTAGTCACTCATCTCAGGGGCAGTGTGAAAAATGTAGCGGCACCGGAGCCAGTGGCCCCGACCTTCCTTCCGATCTGTTTCCTTGTGGAACATGTCACGGCACGCGCTTGTCCCCGAAGCGTCCCATTGTTCGGGTCGGCGGCAAAAAATTCGAGAGTTTGCACCAATGCGCCGTATCGGAACTCGACTCCTTTGTGCGTACCGATTTGGCAACGCTTTCCCAAGGTGACAAAGCGAAAGAGCGTGTCGCAAACGAACTTTCACGTCTTGTGCGCACCATGCATGGCTTGGGACTTGGGCACTTGCCCCTCAACCGCTCGGGCGATAGCCTGTCGCCGGGCGATTTGCAAAGGTTGCGGCTTGCGGCCATGCTTTCGAACCGACTTTCCGGTGCGCTGTATGTGCTTGATGAACCATGCCAAGGCTTAACTGCAGGGGAAGTGCAAAAGCTGGTAACTATTTTACGTAACATCGTGCGTGACGGTTCGTCGGTGTTGGTTGTTGAGCATCATCCGGTTTTTTTAAGCGAAGTCGACAACGTTTTTGTGATGGGACCGGGGGCGGGCGTGCATGGCGGACATGTTGTGTCCACCACGTCGGGCAAAGACTATCTGTTGCACGAAGCCGCAGAAAACAAAGGGCACAAGGCACCGACATTTCCTAAAGTAACAGACTCCATCGTTTTTCAAGATATCAATATTCGCAACCTCAGCAAAAAGAAAATCACCCTGCCTCAACAAGCCATAACCATCGTGCGCGGCGATGCAGGCCGGGGAAAAAGCTCTTTTCTTGAGCTGTGTGTAGTTCCCGTACTGAAAGAAATTGGCAAAATTGAAGATGAAGTCTCGGTTGGTAAGAGTTTCTGTTCCTTTCAGATTTCTGCGGGAATTTCGGTCACCCATGTCAACGATGTGCGCCCGGGCACCATGACGCGCGCTTCGCGCCGAAGCGTTGCTGCAGCCTTGGAAGTCATTCAACCCATTCGAGAAATTTTAGCAAAGCTTCCCATGAGCCAAGTTATGGGACTGACAGAGTCACATTTTTCCTGGCACTCAAAGCTTGGTAAATGCGAAACCTGTGAGGGCAGGGGTTACGTTGAACTTCCCCAGCGATTTGGCCCTCCCGTGCAAATGGAATGCGAACTGTGCCTGGGCGCAAAACTCAACTCGCGAAGCTTGTTACCTCGTTTCAAAGGTTACAACATGGCCGACCTCATGAATTTGGGGATTGAGGAAGCCAGAGCGGTTTTTGCACATGTGAAATCCATTGAGGTTAAGCTTGCGCGCGCCGTACAGTTTGGTTTGGGTTACGTTAAATTGGGCCAGGGCATGGACAGTTTGAGTGGAGGAGAGCTGCAAAGGCTCACACTCACCATGGAGCTCAAGCGTGCCACCTTGGCAGGAGCTTGGTTTGTGCTCGTGCATCCGGGCACGGGCTTACATGCTCCCGATATTCAGGTCTTAGGAGATCTGATGAGCCTGATGGTCACGCGGGGGGCAACCTTTGTGGTGCTTGAAAATCGAGAAGAATTTTTAAAATACGCCGGAAATCTGATTGAATTCTAAATCTTCGTCGTTTCAAAAAGAGCATTGGCATGCCCCTTCGGAATCATCTCAAGCAACAGATCGTCTCCGAGCTGCGCAGAGGCGCACAGCGCAAAGCGCTCAGCGTTCTGTAAGAGGTGAGGAAAAGGCTTTCCTGTGCCCGTCCAGTGCGCGGCATCAGGGTCTGGCGAGGCAATTTTGTTCTGGTGTCCGCCCAGCAAAAAAGGCGCCATAAACACATGGGCAAGATCGATGCGGTTTGCTTCCCAAAGCCTTGAAATGAGGCGCGGCCCTCCTTCAACCAAAACACTTTGAAGTGGCCTGCCCAAAAATTCCGACAGTTCTTTTCCGCAAAGCAGCTCTTCAAGTGCTTCTAAGATGGGTTGGTTGTTTTCAAACGTTAAAGGGAACACGTGGGGTTGATTGAGGAGACTTTCTTTCCATGTCGCATTTGCGCGGGTAAATATTTCTTTTTCAGTAATGACGACAATTTTTTGGGGCGGCACAAAGGTTTTTTCAGCTAATTTTTTCTGCACGTCAAGGGAACACTGGAAAACCTTGCCCCTCGGATCGAGGATGATTTTAAGGGGAGAAGTGTTGTGGGGAAGGGCGCAATCACGCACATTCAAAAGCGGAAAATCATTAAAAAGTGTGCCTGCGCCAATCAGAATTGCATCATAGCGTTGCCGCAACCAGTGAGTATAAGATCTCGCCGTGGGGCCTGTGATCCAGCGCCAACCATTTGAGTCATCTGCGAGATGACCATCCAGCGATTGGGCCCACTTGGCAGCAATGAGAGGCTTTTTTAAAACCTGCTGTGTAAAAAACGGATAATTCCAAGCGGTGCATTCTGCAGCAAGAAGCCCAACGGACACTTCTTTTCCGGCCTCTTGCAACCTGCGAATGCCCCGGCCCGCAACGAGCGGATTGGGATCGGTGCGGGCAATCACGACGCGTTTTACGGGGCTTTGGACGAGCAATTCTACGCACGGGGGCTGGTTTCCAACATGGGAACACGGTTCAAGAGTGACATAAGCGGTTGCTCCTTCGAGAACGGAAAGGTCTGATAATTTGCCGAAGGCAACGCGCTCTCCGTGTCGTTGCTTGTAAACTTCCGTGGCACCCCGTGAAATCTCTTTGCCGTCTTTAACAAGCACACAGCCCACGCTCGGATTGGGATTGGGTAAGCCGACGTTTTTCATGGCTTCGACAAAGGCTTCCTTCATCCAAAATGCGTCAGATCCAGTAGGAAAATTTCCTATTTTTGAGGTAACAAGGTGACGATGTTCTTCGGGCACAGTGTGTTCGATGATGCCTCCAAATCCAAATCCCTGTGCAAGCTTTGCCGTCATGCCCATCCTTTCCGCATTCAAAGAAAAAAATCTGCTTCACTTGTTGCCTACCTGCAATGTCTTACCTCGTATTTTCAAACAAGGAAACAAGTTGCCGGGCAGGAATTTTCGTTTGCCGCAATATGCACTGCAAGCATTTTCTCGTGTCGAATCCCCGTTTTTTCCTGCAAATGGATTTGACATCCCCCCTTGGTGAAAGCTCGTTTGTAGCCGAAAAGAGAAGGAAGGTTTTGGAACCTGGAATGCATCCTGGAGGAATCTTGATGTCTGCTCGTATGGGAAATCGCTATTACCCTCATTCTCATCTCCCGACCGTAGGAACTTTATCGACAGCCATTAGGGCCCTCGAAAAGACCATTGGATTTGAGTCCCGAACGCAGACCTTGCGCCGAGAAGAGATCGAGAGCCTCCTTCGCCTCATCGAGTTGCGGGCCTGGAAGGAAGACTGGGACGGTGTGATTGAAAATTCCTCGTGGGGCGTCTGGGAAGGGTGTGGCACCAATGCGCAAGTCAAATTCTATCGTGCGTGGTTAGAAGGACTCAAAGCAACAAACAACGTCGAAGGTTTGGAGCAAGTGGCCCTTCACCTTCTGCGCCAGCGCGAAGAAGCCATCGAGTTTCTGGCCCTGGCCTTAATGGCACTCAGCTGGGCAGGCCGCAAATCCTATGCACGTGTCATTCACCATCGTCTCCACACTGGCCAGTCTCGCAATGTGGTGGTCTTAGAGGCCCTTGCCATTGCATTGTGTGAACAGCTTTCTTCAAAGCAACGCACTACGGGTGTGAAGCTTTTGCAACGCCTCGTTCATTCGGGAAACGTCAGTTACTTTTGTCATCGCACATATGTGGGCTACGCCCTCGAAAACGATTGCCATGTTGAAGCCGCCGATGCTTATACCCACTTGCAAGAACGTTTTCCTCGCTGTCCTGAGCCCTACTGGGGCGCCGCAGCCGTTGCCATGGAAGAAGAAAAATGGGGCGAGGCCGCCTTAATTCTGCAAGAGTTGCTTTCGGATAACCCCGACAGCACCGATGCCCTGATTGCGCTCGCACGTTGCTTTGAACTCACTGGAGATCTGCTTGCCGCAAGGGATCTTTTGGTTTCAAATAGGCAGCTTTTTCACTCCGCAGACTACGACTTCAATGTTACCTTAGGGATGATGAATAAAAAATTACATGATCGTTATGGCATGGCGAATTATCGTAACTACGCGGTCGAGCACTTAGCCAAAGCCCTGCTGGTGGCTTCGAGGCTTGGCTTGCCCGAAAGTTCGCTGCACCTCGCCCTCAGGGAACTGGGAGCAGAAGCCAGCGGCGAAAAGCTCAAGGCCGATTTAAGGGAACACACCAAAAACGAAACGCCGGTGGAGTCGCGTTTTTGGATCCTGGTTGCCGACGAAGTTTTGCTCAGGGGCATGTTAAAAAAAGGTTCCTTTTTAGTGAATGCGCCAAAGGATCTCGAAGAAAATCACTTGGTTTTTATTGCTCTCCATTCTTCGCATGAGCAGACGGATTCTTTGGAAAAATCAAGAATTCTGGGGCTCTTTAAGGCTTCCTCGCCAGGAATTCCCGATGCGCAGTTTGGCAGAGTTGTGAAGTTAAGTGGACTTAAAGTTTTTGATGCTCCTGTCGATTTTGAGATGACCAAGGGAACCGATTTCAGTTTAGCAACCGACTCTTCAGGAAGTGAGAATTTTTCCATGAATGGCATGGCGCGCTTTGTTTCGGTTCACTCGGAGGCGGCATCCCGTGTCGTTCATCTTCTGGAACTGACCAATGCCCAGCAAAGAGATCAGGAAAGAATACAATATGCAGTTTAAGAAATTTCCTCGGATTTTAGGAACACTCCTGGGCGTCGCCGTTCTCGGGGCTTCAGCAAATCCCTTTGCCTTTGGGCAAGATGAGGACGAAGGTGAAGTCGAAGCGAGTGCGGAAGTCCAAGAGGCCCCGGCTGCTGCTGCGGCGGAAGCTCCTGCGAGTGCGCCTGCACCCAAGGCGAAAAAGAAAGTCAAAAAAGCAAAAGCCGAAGAGCCCGAGGCCGCAGCAGATGCCCCTGCTCCCGCTGAACCTCAAGCGCCTCAAGGCGATCTGATGGTTGTTGACTATGAATATGTCGATGCCGCTAAGAATCCTGAAAAAAGCTTTAAAATGCAGGTCCCAAGCGATTGGAATGTGCAAAAAGATTACAGTGGCTATTCGATCTTTATGGATCCCAAAGTTAAATTGCAGCCTTCGGCGCAAAATCCAGTTGTTGCAGACCCCAATATCAGTGTCATTGTGCGCAACACGCCTCAGTTCATCGATGAAGAACAACTCGAAACCTATTCTAAAGAGATTGAAAAAAATCTAAAGGAAAGCCTGGGAAGTGCGAGTTTAAATCTGTTTGCAAAAAACATTTTGAACGACCTTCCTGGCGGAAAAAAAGGACTTCTTTATTATTTGACCTACAAGCGCGGCGAGTATGACATCAAAACAGCAATCTTGGTGATGAGTAACGAAACGGTCATGTACCGTGTTTCGTTAACCGACTACCAAGTGACCTTTGATAAAAACCTGGAACGTTATTTTCCGGTGATGGCTTCCATTGAAATCAAAGGGAATCCTCCCACCCGGGAAAGTCCCTATGCTCCCATGATCCCTTGGGCTGGGGGGGCGGTTGGTGTAATTGTGATGTTTGGCGCACTCTCGGCTTTTAACGGAGCTCGGCAGAGAAAATTATTGAACGAAGTTTCGGGCGATGATGGCTACGGCTACGCCTCGGGCTCTGCGGATGCCAATGGTTCTGTTCCCCCACGCAAGGCAAGCAAAGGAAAGCCCTCGAAGCAGAGGTATGAACCCGAAGAAGACGAAGATTCAGGCTTTGCCAGCGAGGCCCCCAGCTCTGCCTATGGGAGTTCGGATTCGGACATGTCTGAAGCGCCGAGGCCTCAGAAAAAAGCGCCCCCTCCACAGAAAAAGAGGGTTGTCGAAGACGATGAAGACTCTGAATCGGGCTTTGAAAGCAGCGGCCCCTCATCGGTGGCAAGCCTTAAAAATGCCCGTGCTAAAAAGAAAGGCCACGCGCCTGCGGATGACGAAGACGAAATGCCCACATTTCGTTCTTCTGCGCCTGAGTCTGAGATGATGGCTCCGCCACCGCAAGCTAAGGGTAAAAAGCCTGTCCCTCAGCCGAAAACGCCACCCCAAAAACGCCAAGAAGAGGAAGTTCCTCAATCGAAGGCGGTAGGTTCAGGATATTCAGGGCCCGAATGGCCTGAAGACTGAAGATCTCAGTCATAAAGTCGCTTCATTGTAACTCACTTCGTCATCTTAAAATCGCGGTAATCGATTTTCACTTTTGAGCGTTCTGCTTTCACATATTCGCTCAATCTTTCTTGAAATTTAATTTCTGCGGGCACGTCACCCAAAACTCACCACTTTACTATAAAATAGTACTATAGTATAAAATAGTAACTACCGATACATCCATAGGAGACGGAGATGTGGTGAAATCGTATTTCTCTGTGTTTTTTTGGAGCAATGCGAATGGACATAAACCTGTTGCGGAATGGCTAAAGTCTTTGCCTGCGAAAGACAGAACGTATTTTGCTGGTTTATTCCAGGACTTGGCAAATGATGGTCCCTCCAGTCGCCCTAAAGTTTTTAAGCATTTGGATGGCGAGCTGTGGGAAATTCGCGATCTTCGAAGCCCGGGGCCGGGATTTAGGATTTATTTTGGGTTTGATGGACACACCATTGTTGTCGTCGCTGCCGCAGGCACTAAAGATTCGCAGACAAGAGATATTGCACTTGCGCGTGACCGTTTGAAGGAGAGTTTTTTATGAAATTTGATTCAAAGAAGTTAGAGCAGTATCAAACGTTAGAAAACCTTGAAAAAGAGCTCTTTTCTGAAGAAGAAATCCAAAAAATTCATGCGCAGGCCGATGCGCGTTCCATGCGCCGAAGATCCCTTGCCGAAGATGTTTCTAAAGAAATTGCAGCTTATATGGCGCGTGAAGGAATTGGTTACAATGAGCTGACTCGCAGACTTTCTGTGAGCCCGGCAACCACTTCGAAACTCCTCAAAGGCAGCGGAAATTTAACGCTCGAAACCATTACTCAGGTGGGTGAGTTGATAGGAAAAACGCCGCACATTTCGTTTCGATAGCATTCGAAAATTCACTTCGTCATCTTAAAATCGCGGTAATCGATTTTCACTTTTGAGCGTTCTGCTTTCACATATTCGCTCAATCTTTCTTGAAATTTAATTTCCAGCAGCTTGTTTTCCCAGGTTTGTTTTTGTTTCTCAAACTCAGAAGAATTGCTGACTTCGCTTCCTAAAAATTCAAAAAAGAACGTCGAAGATCCCAAGGGAATCGGGCCTACCACCTGCCCGGGTTTGGCATTTTTAAGTGCATTTTGAATTTCTGCGGGCATGTCGCCCAAGGGGCGCGCAGGAAGTTCTCCCGAAGTTTTAAGCGCATCGGGGGCTTCCGAGTAGAGTTTAACAACCTGAGAAAACTCTGTTCCCTTTGCAATTTCTTGCTGAACGTTTTTAAGTGTTTCGAGCTTCTTTTGCTTTTGCGCTTCCGAAAGGTTGTCGGGAATTTCGAGCATGAGGCTGCGCAATTTCACTTTGCTTTTAGTATTATTCACTGCGCCCGATTGCTGGAGATAAAAATTGCGCACTTCATCTTCTGCGACCGTAACAAGGGGTCGAATCACGCGTCCAATAAAGCGCTGTGTTTCGAGTTGCCTACGGAATTCAGTTCGGTAGACTTCTTCAGATTCACCTTCACTTTTTAAGAGTTCACGCAGCTTGTCGCGGTTTAAATTTTGACCCTTAAGAAAGGTGTCGATCTCGGCATCGAGTTCGTCTTCGCCCACGTTCAAAACAAGTTCCTGCACCCGAAGCGTTACGATTTTTTGATCGATCAGTTGTTCAAGGAGGGACTTGGCGTCTTCGAGTTTGAGGGGGCCGCCCACAAGCTGTCCATTTGATTTAAGGCTTGTTTGCTTGTTGGTTGCGGTCGAAATCACTTTTTGCAGATCGCTCAACAACACAAGTTCATCGTTTACCGAAACAAGAACGGTATCGATGATTTCGCCCTGGGGAGCATTGGTACCTTGGGTGACCGTGGGGGCAACTACTTGCGCTGGAGCAGGAGCTGGCGATGGAGCCGTTTTGGGAAGTTCAGATTTTGAATTCGGAGTTTTGGGAATCTTCGGTTTTGCAGCCTCGGTATCTTCCACGAGAGGTGCGGATTCAGATTTTGGGAGTTCTTCGGGCTGTTGTTGCGCCCAACCTTTTGGCGTCGTAAAAAGTCCACAGAACAGCATGAAGATGCCGGTTGTCTGATAAGATGTTCGTCTTGCCCTTCGAAAATGGCTTGCTACTGACTTTGGCATAAAGACCCTCGGCAATTCGTCTACGGATGGAATGCACAAATCTTGCACTCGGGCGGAGTATATATCCCATTCCCGCCATTGCGCAAAGGAGGCATTTTCCGCTTTGAAGACAGTCTTCTCTGTGGCTCCTTGTCTCATTCTCAAACAGCAGGACTTTTATGATCGAGATCTCCATCGTTGTTACGACATACAAAGCGATTGCACACTTGCATTGCTGTGTAAAATCTCTTGCCAGAACACGACAGGCAGATGAAATCGAAGTTGTGATATACGGCGATGGCGGTGGGGCCGTATCATTGCAGGCTATCGAAGAATGCGCCGCCATACTTTCGCAACAGGGCATTGCCTGTGTGTTTCGTTATGAGGCACAAAACTTAGGAATCTGTCCTGCTCTCAATGCAGCGGTGGCCTTGGCGAAGGGGAAATGGCTCTTTATTGTCAACGATGACATGGTTTTTCCTGCCGATTGGTGGGTCAAATGCAAACCTTTGCTCAAGTCAGGCCGCATTTTAAGCACCTCCGCAATAGAACCCGACCTTCCAGGGCGTCACGTAGCCCGCTGTTTTATCACGCGCACTCTGGGCTTAAATCCAGAAAGCTTTGACTTTGAAATCCTAGAAAAGGCACAAACCGAAATTGCCAATCGTCCACTGGAAGTGGGGGTCAATTATCCCTTTTTTGTCGAGCGAGAACTTTTTTTACACATGGGGGGCGTGGATGAAAGATACCCTGGCCCTTACCACGACCCTGATTTGTTCTTGCGATTTCGCAATGCACAGCTCGAAATGGTGAGGACAATGGCGGTTGCTCCCTATCATTTTTCGGGAGTCAGTTTGCGGTTTGGCGAAGAGGCATCAAAAATAAAAGCGACAAAAACCAAGGCCTGGATCAAAAAAGAAATGCAGGCACGCCTTCTCTTTATCAAAAAATGGGGTGCAAAACCCAAATCCCGTTTCGGTGAAATTCCCAAATCCCGTGCGCTCAAAGAATGGAACCAAGAACCTCATTCTCTGTGGGAAAGGTGCCAATACACAGCGCTGTTGCAATGGGAAAAATTGCGAGGATTTTGGCGGGTGTATTTTTGAGGGGGATTTGTTTTCAAAAGTTTTGTGATCATTGGGGCTGATCTATTCTGGTTCGCGTATCTGCTTCCAAAATCGCAGAATAAAGGGCTTCTTCGTCCGTATGCGTTTCTGTTATTGAAACAGGTGCTTTGCAGAGCGAAAAAAGATCTTCGATGCGCCTTCGGAGTGGACGCAGCTCAATGACACCATCTACTCGTGTTGCAATAGACAACTCTGAGCCGGTTTGAAGCCCGAGGGCTTTTCGAATTTCCACGGGGATGACAAGCCTTCCCCTCGATGAAAGAGTTGACTTATAGATGTGTAGCACTGCATTCATAAAAAACTCCACAATTCAGATTCTTGATTATACTTAGAGATGGCCGCTGAGTCATGCGATATTTTGCACGGGTTAACTTCACAAAAACAGGGAGCAAATGATGTCTACCTCGATGAGCAGTGCAGGCTTCCTTCTTCGGAATATCAAAAAAGCATACCTAGGAATGGAAGGTAACACATCTGTTCTTGAGGATTGCAGTGATTTAAAATGCCTTTATGCTGCCACAGGCCTTGCAGCAACAGAGCTTGGGCTCGCAGAAACAACCGGAACCCTTCAAACAGGAATGTTGGCAGACATGCTGCTTCTTTCGAAAGACGTGATTCAAAACGTTGAACTTTTTGATAAAGAGGCTTTGGTTGAAGTCTTCAAAGAAGGAAAAACATATAAAGGATTGTTTCCTTTGTTAGGTAAAGCAAGTTTGGACAGTCTATATTCAACCTAGTTCTTGCACTACTTGGAATTAATGCTCATGACAAAAATTTACTCTAAGAAGGCTTTCTCCAGGTCAATGTTGCAGTTCCAAAATCGCCTTGGGCAACGAGGCATAAGAGCCCATCGTCAGAAAAGGTCGCAACTCGAAGCAATTCGATTCCAATTCGATTTGGATCTGTGGCATTGAGGACTTTATGGCGAACAACGCTGCCTTCTAAGGTGTAGGTTCCCGCGTAAAATAGAACAGAATCAAGGACAGAATCATCATTAATGATCGAATTGATTGAAACACTCATATAACCAGATTTATCATAAATGAGGAGGCCGTGTGCCTCCGTGCGCCAATGTCGAGTTGTTCCATTGTTTGTCAAAGTAAATTCATTGAGTTTCCAAACACCGAGCAGTTTTTCGAGCATCTAAATTCTTTTTTATATATTAAAAATGTGACAAACTCCCACTCATACTAAAATCTGAACGGGCGTCAATTCCGTTTCCACAGCCACATTCCCACGTTTTTCAACAAAAAATCCTTTTCCTTCTTTTCGTTCCGACACAATTTCCTTCATGATGCCGTCTTCAAAATACAGGGCGACGCCTTCTTCGAGGGCATAACCCGCAGGCAAGAGTTCCTTTTCAATGCATTCCAGAAAGTAGGGCCTTCTCTGGGGTTCACTGTCGTAGTGTGCAGAATGGCTTCCTTTTAAAAAGCCTAAACCTTGCATTATTTCGAGGTTGCCGTGGTAAGAGTCCGTTGTAAAATATTCAAACCAACATTTTGAACCGGCGCTTAAACCCGCCAAAATTGTTCCGTTACATAAGGCTTCCTTTAAAATGCTATCCATTTTCCAATCTTTCCAGAGTGCCAACATGCATTTCGTGTTTCCTCCTCCGACGTAAATAACGTCTTGTGACAACAGAAATTCACGAATATTTGCACGTCCGGGTTTAAATAAAGATTGGTGGCTTGGCTCGCAGTTTAAGAGGCTCACCGCAAGGTAAAATTTTTCGATATACTTTTCGGAGTCACCCGAGGCTGTGGGTAAAAAGCAAATTTTCGGTTTATTTTTCCCAGATTTACTGAGCATGTATTTTTCAATAGACACATTCTTAATATTCTCAGAAAATCCGCCGCCCCCCAAAGTGATAATTTTGCCTCGCACTTTATTCTCTCCCTCTCCCTTAAACTTTTAAACCAAAGTCTTGTCGTACAAGGGTTCGAGATCTCTAAAATCGACCCACTCGCCTTCGCCTCTACGGGCTTGCAGCCAGTGCGTAAAGAGTTCGATATCAGAGCAGATGTCTTCATCAAACGTCAGGGGATTGCAGTCGTCTTGGATCTCTGCGTCGTAGGCAGAAAACAAACGTGTAAAGTAACGTGCGGATTTGAGTTTGTCGGAGTCTTCAAATGAAATGCGAGTTTCTTTGCGCACCTGGCCTCGAATTAAAACAACAAGTTCAAGTTCTTTAAAATCATTGTTTGTTACGAGCACGAGCCCCGAGCGCAAGGGGAGCAAGCCTTGGTATTTGCCGAGCTGCTGATTAACGTATTGAAGATCATCGAGCCGTGTGCTGATGTGCTTGCGAAGCTTCGGGCTAAAGAGGACGCGCAGCGAACTTTTTTCTTTTTCGAGGTGTTGAATTTGCTCATCAGCCTTGCCGTACAAAGTAAGAATAAGGGCGTGCAAGTACGCAAAGCGCTCTGTCATGGGCAGTGATTCATCGGTAAAGGGGAGTTCTTCGATGATTTTTTCGATGGCCTGCTTTGCAGCTTTTGGAGTTTCAAAGGGTCCAAAACACCAGCCCACCCCTTCGCGTAGGGGGCCAATCGAAACGGTATCATTGGTGCTGTTGGCCCTTAAAATACGGTACTTGTCCGAGCGAAATTCAACAAAGCTTTTGCGCGCATGGCGAACGGGAACGAGTGATGTTGAAGTTTCGGCGCTCATGTAAGCATAGCCGTTTCGTTCATCGTCGGTCAGCGTGCCGGGTGCATCTTCTTTGTCTTCATCATCCTCAGAATCAGATGCGCCATAGGTGCCTTTTTGCAGGTCGATTTCTGGAACTTCAAAGGGCGAGATATGGGGGTTTGATTGCGCAAATTCAACCATATCTTCAGGAATAAAGATCTGAATAAAATTACTCGCTCTTTGTTCGAGCTTGCGCGGATCGATAGGCAAACTTAATTTGCGCAGTTCACGTTTTTCTTTTAAGAGTGCCGACAAAAAATGCGAAGTGCGTTCAAATTTGTAGCCTGCCGCATCTACAACAAGGCGATTAAATTCTCGGTGTTCACCAAAGCTTGTGACCAAAGAAATCGAGCGGCGCAAATTACTGGCGGCAGAAACATAGGAAATTTCACCCGCCGAATTAAAAAGGTAAAACACACCGGGAGTCGTGGGTACTTTCTCGATTGTGTCTTCGGAAAGTCCGGGGCCGAGTTTACGTAACGTGGCTTCATCGGCTTGGATTTTCAAAATATCGAACAGCGAATAGATGCCACTTTTTTCTAAAACTTCACAGAGTTTCCAAAAAACCTGATCGGTCATTTCGGCATCTGCAAGGGCCCTGTGAGTTTCTTTGAAGGGAACGCTAAAGTAATTTGCGACGCCTGAAAGACTTTTCGACGGGATGTTGGGCAAAAAATGCGAAACAATGAGATGTGTACACAGGTAAAAATTGGGGAGTTCAATCCCTGCTTCTTTCTGTGCATAGTGTGCCAAAAAGGCAAAGTCATTCATCGCTCCATGCGACACCAAAATGGCATCGCCGATGAATTCTAAGAGGGGCTGAATGATGGTGGCCATGGTCGGTGCATCGCGCACCATGTCGTCATTGATGCCCGTAATTTTTTGGACTATGCGCGGGATGTGACGTTCGGGATTCACCAGGGTATGAAACCTGCTGACTTCATGTCCCTTCGAGAACTTGATGGCAGCGATTTCGGTCACACCGCTGGTGTTTGGGTTGCCCCCGGTGGTTTCCAGATCGTAAAAAACAAAATCGAGTTGGCGCGGGCTTTTCATCAGCCACTGTGCGCGTCTGGGATTTGGGGACCGCGCAGGAGGAGCGGAGTGGCGCATGGGCTTTTTCTGGTGACTTTGGGATTTATGAGGGTTCATCGAAATTCCTCAATGAAAACCGCCGGTTTAGACCGGAGGAGGAAGGTGATTGATGAGTCGCCCAAAGTAAACACGCGATTAAAGAAGCGATGGTACTTTGAAATAGTCAAGGATACGCTAAAGAGAGTAAAATCACTCGGAGGATCGAATTTTTGTGACTTTAGGGACAGGTTGGTGACTCTCATGGGTGAGAAATGCGTCTTTCCATTCGAAATCTTGTACAAGTTTTTGAATATCAACCAATTGTGTTTCAGCACATAAAAACGATTTTGTAAAGATTCTTTTCGCTTCAGGCAAAACCAAGTTTTCCAAGTCATCATCTGAAGTCATGGGATCATGATGAAAAATGCCGTAAGCACCAGCATTTGCATTCTTTGCGAAGAGGGCTCCATGTTCGGCAGTGGAGTGTCCCCAGCCTCGGTGAGCAGGGTATTCTGCTTCGGTATAGGTCGAATCATAAAGGAGTAAGGACGTATTTCTCGAAAACTCTTCGAGGAGCCCGTCGCGCATCGAGCCGTGTTCGTGGTCGGTGGCATAGACGATGCTCAATTTGCGTTCAAAGTCCCAGAGGCGAAATCCCAGGGCCTCTTGAGGGTGACAAAGGGGAATGAATTCCACCTTGGCACCTTCCACATAAAGCTGTGAAAGCCCATTGACTTCATGGAAGTGCAGCCGCGAAGGCTCGGGCAGATTTTTAAATTCTACGGGAAAAAAGGGCGCACTGAAAAAGGTGCGGATGATGCGCTTTAAGCTGAATCCACACTTGGCTTGGCCATAAAAATGGATCTGGCAATCGGGGCGAAACAGCGGTGAAAAGCGCGTGAGTCCGATGATGTGATCGTAGTGGACGTGCGATAAAAAGATATGAAAAACGCGTTCGCCACGCTCCAACGCTTCGTCACCGAGGCTTGCAAGGCCGCTTCCCGCATCAAAAATTAAAGAAACAGGAGGTTTTCCGCTTTCGCCGACGAGGGCTTCGACGCAAGAGGTGTTTCCTCCGTAGCGCAAAGTGGAATGGCCCGGCGTAGGTAGAGTTCCGCGCACACCCCAAAATTTGACGAGGAAGGGCGAAGTCTTGCGTGGCTCTGGGGCACTGTTTGTTACGTTTCCTCGTTTCGAGGAGGGCCGTTCCCGTGCGGTCACTGGATCTCCCTTACTGAACGCCGTTTGTTGAGCTATCGACACAATTTAGGAGAACTTTCGTCCGAAAAACAGTCGAACGTCGTTTTTGCTTGATTTTCCATATTTTTGGCGGCTATGGATAAACGTTGCAAAGTCCAAATTAGTGTGGTCAAGAGGTTTTCAAATGTTTGAAGTGAAAAGTCGAAAGCTCTGCAGCCCGGAAGAACAACAGCCCTCCTCTGAGGCTGGTCATTTAACTTCCCAGGCCGATAGAATCGAGGATTTTGCACTCAAGGTTCGAGAGCAGGACATGCTGGGTCTGCGCAACCTGCCGTGGAAGCCCTCGGAATCTCCGTTGGCTCCTCCCGTTATCGACTTCAACTGGCTCCTTGCACAGCCGACTTTACCGTTCTTGCTGCAAGCGATTCCCGCTCCCACGCTCTACCAGAGCTTGATGCACCACGGCCTTGAAGATTCCGTTGAAATTGTGGAATGGCTCCGTGGGAAGCAGCTCTTACAGGTCCTCGACCTCGACATCTGGGAATCTGCCAGTGGAAATCACATCGAAGACATTGCGGCCCCTCGTTTTTGCCAGTGGCTTCGAGTTTGGCTCGAAATCGGCAAAGACTTTGCTGCAGAGCGCGTACTCGATCTCGAAGAAGAGGTTTTGACCCTTCTTTTTTCAAGACTCCTTGAAATTGAACCTGAAGATCTCGAACGGGTGACAGAAGATCACCGCGACGACTATTGGCGCACCATGGATGGGATGTTTTTGTTAAAATGCAAAGACCCTGATCCTGAAGTGTATGAAATGGTTTACCAATTAATTGATGCTTTATATGCTAAAAACTCGCGCCTGGCCCATGCCATCCTTGCGCATTCGGCGATGCTCATTCGACAAGAAAACCTCCAAGAAGCCCTCCGTTGGCGTAACGGGCGACTTGCCGATCATGGGTTTGTGTCGCGCGACGAGGCCAGAGACTTTCTGCGCCCAGTGGACCTGCAAAAAGTGCTGGCATCCATCAAACAGGCCCTGATTCTCGAAGAGAAGCGCAAAGCAGCGCACGAAAAACTTCAAAAGATGGCTCCTTCTCACTTCCAAGGGGAAGAGGCCGACCCGGAAGTGTTTGAAAGTGTCATTTTGACTCTTAGCGAAATGGATCGGGAAGTGGCTCACCGTTTGGTCGAAGGCGTCTTGGGAATGGATGAGCTGCGGCTCCTCACCGAATCGGCCTCCCCGCTGGAAGAGCAAGTGCTTGACGACGAAGAAGTGATGACGGGCGCAGCAGAAAAAATCGTGGTGCAGGTGCAAAAACTGCTCGCTTTTGTTGAAGTGGGTGCTTTGCGCAACAAGTCTGCGTGCACCACTTTGGTCGAAAAAGCCTTTGGCCTCATTGCGCAAAAAGATATTCACACTGCAGCTCAGCTTAAAGCACGCGTCGCACGTGTTTCAAACTCGTTTTTAGCTGCGGTTTCTCTCTCTTATGAAAACGATGCTATGGTGCGTTCTTTGGATGTGGTCCGTGGGGCTTTGAATGTGGGCCTTGAGTGGCTCCTTGCAAACCCTGAGACCCTGTGGACAGTGCCCCCCAGTTCCTCTGATGAAGAGTGTGCGGCTTTGATCGTCGAAAAGGTCGGACCTGAATTTGTTTTCAAGCTCGGTTGGTCGCTTATCAACGCAGAATCCAAACAAATTGCGACAACGTTGTGCAATCTTGCAAAATTAGATGGGCAGACGTATTCCTTGTGGAGCCAAACCCGCCTCGTAGAGTTTGATGATGGTGCAAAGCTGCAACTCGACCTCGAGCAGCTGCTTAAGCTGGGGCGCTTTGTTGAAATCAGGGGCTGGTTGCGCAATATCCGCACGCAGATTCCTGAGGCCGTTTCTCACGTCCTCGAAGCGCTTTTAAATCGCGTCCCCTATTTTCCTGAGATCTTGGCAGAAGATGATGTACAAGGTCGCGGTTCGGTCACCTTGCGACCCTTTCGCAATCTTGATGATCTTCGCCGCGTTCAGGGTTTTCGCGAACAACTGTCAAACCTTTTGCGAGCCTGAGGTGTGCATTGAATAAATTGACATTTGAAACCGAAGGAATGAGCCCTGTTTGGACTTCCGATTCCTTGGCAAAAACAACGACCCTTTTAAACCACAAGTATTTTGCATTTGTGGAAGATGAAGTTTTTACCATCGATGCCCTCGGGAACCACGAACAAGTTCAGTTGCGCATGACGCTGCTCAAAAAAGATGGTTCGGTAAAATACCCGGTCGAGGCAGTGCATCTTCTTGAACCCGAATCTAAATATTCCAAGGCTGATCTTGCGTTTTTAATGCTCGATTATCTCGATAATTATTGGCAAGAGTATTTTCGGGAAGACAGAGATGTCTATCTTTCCCTCGACTGGAGCAAGCACGAATTTGAGGGCGGGGCCTTCTTCTTGCGGGGATTTGTGCGCAATGTGGCCCTTGAAGACGCCGCAGATGCTCTGTTCCTCAAATATGGGCATGGCGAATACGAAATAGAACCTATTTCGTCGGAAGTGTGAGTCAGCATGATGAATGATAAAAAAAGAGTTCTTGTTGCCATGTCTGGGGGCGTCGACAGCAGTGTCGCAGCAGCCGTCTTGCTCGAACAGGGCTATGAAGTCATTGGCGTCACTATGCAGCTTTGGGATTATTCTAAAAACGAAACAACCAATTGCGATCCCAATGCCAAATTCGACACCTGCTGTAGCCTCGATGATGTTGCAGATGCTAGGCATGTCGCACATAAATTAGGAATTCCATTTTATGTGCTCGACTATCAAGACGACTTTCAAGAAAATGTTGTCGATTATTTTACGCGCGAGTATTTGCGCGGACGCACGCCCAATCCTTGTGTGGCTTGCAATACATTTTTAAAATTCGATCACTTGCTTGAACGCGCGTTGCGCTTGCGCTGTGATTTTGTGGCCACCGGGCACTATGCGCGCATTGGATTTGATGCCGAGGCAAACGAATATCAGCTCTTGAAGGGCGTCGATCAAGGAAAAGATCAAAGCTATTTTTTATACGGTCTGACACAAGAACGGTTGGCACGCATTCTTTTTCCACTGGGCGGCATGACCAAACCTGAAGTGCGACAAATTGCGGAGCGCTATGGCCTCACGAATGCGCAAAAAAAAGAAAGCATGGAAATCTGCTTTATACCCAACAATGATTATGCAAAATTTATTGAAAATCACACAACGGATGCCGATATCATCCGAGGCCAAATTTTCCATGAAAATGGGACTTTTTTGGCAGACCACGATGGCATCCATAAGTTTACCGTTGGACAACGCAAAGGCCTGGGAATTGCAACCGGCGAGCCTGTTTACGTCACCCGCATCGATGCCAACTCAGGGCGCGTGACTGTGGGCGAAGAAAAAAGCCTTTTCCGTGCGGGATGCTTGCTTGAACGGATGAACCTCATTCGGCAGCCTGTGGAAAATGAATCCTATGATGTCAAAATTCGCTACCGTTCCTTGCCTTCCCCTGCGCAGTTGAAGTGTGATGGCGCGCAAGGACAAGTCAGGTTTGCTGAGCCCCTGCGATCGGTCACACCGGGGCAGATTGCGGTGTTGTACCGAGGCGACGAAGTCATGGGTGGTGGGTTTATTGAAAAGGTTTTGGAGGAATGAGCTTACCGGAGAAAATAGAGCGCATCAGAGCGGATTTTGAAGGTCTGAACCTCGATAAAATCAGGCAGCGCTTTCCCAATTTTCTTCAAAACATCAGCGCCCTCGAAGCCATTCAAAACTACGAGTACCGCAGTAAAAAATTGGCCTTAAGTTCTTTGCTTCACCGTTCGGCGCTTGTCTATTGGCCTACCGATAAATCCGGTGTGTTTTCAAACGAACGCCTCGAATTTTTGGGAGATGCTTTTTTAAGCATCTATGTCGCCATGGAAGCCATGGTCGCTCACCCGGATTTACAAGAAGGTCAGCTTTCGAAGCTGCGGGCGGCCATCGTGGGGACCGAAAATCTTTCAACAAAAGCCGATGAACTTGGTATTGGAAAAATACTCTTGTTTGGCAAAGGTGAGATGCAGACAACGGGTGCTAAAAAGAAAAATGCACTGGCCGATGGTTTTGAATCTGTTACGGCTGCGTTGTTGTTAGATGGTGGCGATGAAGTGGCACGCAGGTGGCTTGGTCAAGTTTTTTCGGGAGATCTTCTAACCGCGCGCGATACTATTGCTCATTTTGATGCCAAAACTCAATTTCAGCAGTGGGTGCAAAGCATCATTGGATCACCTCCCGTTTACCGCGTGGTGGGAACCATTTCAACTCACTTGGAGACCGAATTTATAGTTGCTGGATTTATAGGTGATGTTGAAATTGCGCGTGCAAAGGGTTCGAATAAACGAGATGCGAGTAAGGCAGTGGCAGCTCAAATGCAGTTAATGGTTGAGTCTGCCGAATTAAATGCGGATCTGATTAAAAGTTATTTTGAAAGAAAATCATGAAAAAGAAATGCGGATATGTGGCTTTGATGGGGCGTCCCAATGCGGGAAAGAGCACGCTTTTAAATTCTCTGGTTGGTGAAAAGGTTGCAGTCGTCAGTGCGAAACCTCAAACGACGCGCAATAAAATTATCGGACTTTACACCGAAAATGACACCCAGCTTATTTTCCTAGACACCCCTGGGATGCATAAAGCGCAAGGCTTACCCCGCTTAAACAAGGCGATGAATAAAGCGGCTTGGAATTCCATCGGGGATGCTGATGTCATCTGTTACCTTTGCGATGCATCAAATGGCTGGACCGACGAAGACACGATTTACTTTGGCGAATTATTTTTGAAGAGCGATAAGCCTATTGTTCTCATTGCGTCAAAGATCGACTCGTTGAAAAAAGAATACATCGACAGAAAAGTAGAATCTATTGCGGCAGCGGCGCATGAGATTCTTGAAAAATTAGAGCTTGAACATCCGGGCGTCAAAAGCAGACTTGTCAAAAGCGAACCTTACCGCCTGTCGGCAAAACGTCCCGATGAAGTCACTGTCTTTCGTCAGTTTCTCACCGACAAAATGCCCGAAGGCGACTGGCTTTTTCCAGAAGACGATCTCACCGACAAACCGCAACAGTTTTTGTGCGGAGAAATTATTCGCGAACAACTCTTTCGCCAGTTGGGACAAGAGCTTCCTTATCAATGTGCGGTTCGGGTCGATGAGTTTACGCATGAGCCCAAGCACACCACCATTCGTGCCACTTTGGTGGTCCAAAAAGAAAACCACAAAGGCATGGTGATTGGAAGAGCAGGCTCACGGCTTAAATCAATCGGAACTGATGCGCGCTTAGCCCTTGAAAAACATCTCGATCGCAAGGTTTTTCTGGAGCTTTTTGTGAAGGTTCACGAAGGCTGGATTGACGATAAAGCACTGCTTGCAGAATACGCAAGTATGAACGAGGAAGAACTGTGAAATTGTCTTCTCTTTTCTCTCTCAAAGAACTGGTGTTTGCATGCATGTTTCTTTGGATTGGAAAGGGGGCATTTCTACTCACGGGTGGAAAATCGATTCTCGCTTCAGTTCTTTTTGCGGGCCTTTCTGCTTGCTGCGCTCTTTTAAGTCTGAGATTTTTAAAAAGGGGCAGCAAAGAAGTTCACAATTTATCCAGAGTCTTTTCGCAGACTTTTGTGTTTACTCTGCTCAGCTCCTGCATTTTTGTCCCCGATTTATTCATGGCAGCATTTCTTGAAAGTGCATTATTTGCAGCGCCCTTTGTGCTTGCAGTACTCATTCTGGGTTCTTTTGTGGTCAGTTTTTTGAGGCTTCCCGCATTTTTCCTTTTGTTTTATGTGCAAAAAAAATGGGCACCCGTCCTTTCGTATGTGATGCTGTGTTTAATTGAGCCACTGTTTCTTTTGTTTTTTCCCATCCTTTATTGGACGGCGTTTCCGCTGCCGGTGGTCCTTGCTGGAAATGAGTCTCGCACTGCAAATACAGACTCCTCCGTTGGGGAACATGCACCTCGTGCTCACGGCGAAAAGTTGGTTTTTTTAGTCGACCCTCAGCTCACTGACAATCTGCGTCAACAGATTGCAGAGGGAGGCAACACTCAGCTCCAGCAAGAAGCTGAAAGAGTTGCCCAGGGCTTGATTGCCAGCAGAAGAGATCTCGGTTATTTTCAGAATGTTACCTTAATGTTCCCGGAGACAACGTACTTTCTAGACGTGGAAGCCTTTTCTCGATTTTATGATTTTTTGGTGCAGTCTCTGCAAAAAGAGGGACTTACCTTCGAATTTGAATTGATTGTCGGTGCACAATTTGGGGCCGTAAATGTCATTTTTTATGGCGGCAAAGACTCTGTTACGGAAAGGCCTGTGCGCGGGGTGCTGACGCAAAAGGCAGAAGGAGTTCCCTTTTTTGAGCGAGATGTCCTTGGGGTGAGGCTGAGAAAGGCTGTCATTGACATGGATGAGGAGCTTCCCTTTGATGCGCAAATTTCGCGTCAACTGACTTCACGGTGGGAGTCCGATTGGCAGCCTCAAGTGTACAAGATTTGCTATGAGTCCTTGAATCCTTTGAACTGGAAAGCAAAAGAACCTGTTGTGGTGCTTACAAATCACAACCAATTTAAAGCCTTTGGTGTGGCAAGTCGATTGTATGATCATACGATTCGGCTCTTGGCGTGGGCGTTTCGGTCGCCATTGATATTAGTCGCCAACTTTGGAACGAGTGGTTTTTTTCCTGCCCAAACTGAAGGCGGACTTGAGGAGTCTGCAAAAAAACCACCGCAAAGGAAATTTGTGATTCTCCAGTTGCCCCGGCCTTAAGTATTGCGCAAAAATGCCGATAGTATAGATGAGATGGTTTATATCTCTTTGCGGCGGATGGCCTACGGGGCTTTGATTTGGCATAGGTATATTTGTATGAGTGAGTTGAAATCCAGACGGCTGTATTGCAATTCGGTGTTAAGCTGATAATCTTTCCAAAGAAGTGCATTCGTCTTAATGCTAAAGTTGGGCGCGGTTTTGCACGATAGGTAAGGGTAGAGGCAAGTGGTTCGTTCCTTCTTCGGAACAGCACTCCGACAGCACAGATCTGTTTTGACTTGAATTTTCCTCACGATGTTAGATGTCTGTGGGATATTTTCCTTACTATTGAAAAGAGGACTTGTAATTTTATTAGCCATATGCGAACCTCAGGCGTGATTTCATGCATTTGGAGTGGCTACGTAGAGTAAACTTTTACTCCGGGCACTTTCCTAAAAGTCGAGCACTTTTATTGCGCTGAGCATCGTATATGTACCTTAGAAATTTGAATGTTTGGTCTTTTATGGCTTCGCCTTGAAGCTTTTTCATTGCACACATTTTCGTTGGTTGGAGAGACGGAGTGATTCTTCGCGGATTTATGCAACCTCCCATGAGCCCAGATGCGGCTTCATCGACTAAGAAGCGTTCCCCTTCCAAGACTTCCTCTCGGAAATCATCGTCAAAGAGCCTCGATGACGAAGGCTCCGATGAAGAGGACAACACAGATGTCAGTGCACTTGCTGCTCTTCCCGATGAGTCGGACGAAGACGGCAGAACGAAAAAGCGCAAGGCACCATCGAAAAGGAAATCTTTAAGCTCTGGAGAGTCGATGCAAGAAACAAATTTTGAAACAACATTAAATGCTGGGGACGAAGACCTGCCCCCCGCAACTTTATTTGATACCGAACTTTCCCGTTCAGGACGCTCGGATCAGATGGATGAATCGAATGATTCCATGGAAAATGATGAGTATGAAATGCAGGATTATGCAGACGACGAAGACATGATGGACTCCGACAACGCGCGTGTTCATGCTGAAGATCTTCAGCTGGCATCCAATCAAGTTTTACTCACTCTCAGTTACTCACTGGTGAGTCAAGTCAAGCAAGTGGCGCGCATGGAAGGTGTCAATCCCGAAGATATCCTAATTGAGCTTGTTGCTGAAGGCCTCACACGAAGAGCATTTCTGGATGCCCAAAGGCCGCAGCCCAATCACCTCGCGACGCGCACGGGTTACATTCCACCCGAAGCAAATGGTCCTATTCCCCAGCCCCAGCTGAGCCACCATGGTCAGTATCAGCAAAATGGCAATACAAATAACAACAGCAGATATCAGCAAAATAATCCTAATTGGCGTTTTCAGGCGGGCAAAAACAACGGCCCACAAAATTCCAACGGACGTTTCAATGGGCGCAATAATCAACAGAATGGTCAAGGCGGACGCCCCAACAATGGCTTTCGTAACAACAACTCAGGCCCCTTTCAACGCAATAACAATCAGCACCAGGGTCATCCACCCCGGCAATCCGGATTGCAAAGCGTAAATAACGGCCAAAATGGCGCGCCTGCAAACAATAATCATCAAAATAATAATAACAACAGTAATGGCAATGGGAACGGGAACACTTTCAGTGGCAATGGAAGTAACAACAGTAAAGATCCAAAGCGTTCCTAAGCCATGACAAAAGCAATCGCACTGACAGGTGGAATTGGTGCCGGTAAATCCAGCGTATCGCTTGAGTTAAAAGCACTCGGGTATGTTGTCGAGGATGCCGATCAGCTTTCTCGCGAGGTGCTTTTTCTCCCTGAAGTGGCCGCTTCTGTGTGCCAGATTTTTGGAGCCGATGCCTTTGTGTCCGAAGGAGTGTTAAACCGCGCTAAGGTGCGGCAAGAGGTCTTTGCTGCGCCCGAAAAGCGCAAAGCACTCGAAGCCATTCTTCACCCCGCCATCGCCGAAGCCTTTCGTAAAAAACAGATGTTGCTCAGCACTCTTTCTCAAAGTGCGTGGTTTTTTTATGAAGCGGCCCTGATTTTTGAAACCAACAGAGCAGGCGATTTTGATGCCGTTATCGTGGTGCACACTCCCGTTGAAGTCCGAATTCGTCGTCTGATGGAGTTGCGAGGCATGGCTGAAAAAGAGGCCCGAAGCGTTGTGGCAGCGCAAATGTCTGACGAAGAAAAGATTGCCAGGGCCGACTTTGTCATCGAAAATACCGGCAACTTGGCAGAGCTCAGCGAAAAAATACACACACTTTTAGATTTTCTGCGCGCAAGATTTTCCCACGCAACTGTTTGACGACTTTCCTCGGCAGGTTTTCACTTTCGGTAACATTCAAAGAAGATGAGCCCCCAGCAGGACTTTTTGCAAGAGGCATCTTTTTTATGTACGAGGTCTCGTGCGCTGCCTGTTCAGCGACCTTTGAATACAATGTTGAAGACTACATCCACATGTGTCCCTATTGTTCTTCGGGCTTTATTCTCGACGTCGAGGAAGGCGCAAAGGACCTCATTGGTGATCATTTTATCGTTCCCAATAAGCTCGACCGGGAAAAGGTCGAGCAGCTTTTTTACGAGTGGATTTCAAGCCGTTATCACCGCCCCGAAAAGTTGCGCAAAGAATTTCAAATCCTGGGAGCCTATGGAATCAGTCTTCCCTATTGGGTGCTCTCGGTGGAAGCTCATACTTTTTGGAGTGGGCACAGCGTAAAGGCCAATCAATACATCGGCCAACCCCTCGAATACGGAACCCGCTTTGTGAAAGAGGATGGCCGCTACAGTCGGCGCTACCGCTGGGCCATTCTGTCGCGAAAGTCGCCCAAAGAGCATTGGGGCCTCGAAAGGCTGCATCACCCGCGCGATTTGGTCATGGTCGATTGGGATGGATTTCCCTTGGATGAATCGATGGGCGTGCCTGGAGAAGACATGCCCCCCATCTATGAAGGCAAGCAATCCTTCAAATTTGAGCATGCAAACGGTCTGACGGTTTCTGGGGTGCAAATTAAAGAAAGTGCTGCGATTTCAAGGGCAAAAGATCAAATCACCGAGTACCATCGGCGGATCTGCAAAACAAAGGTCGGAACCCTCTACGAACACCGCACCGAAATCGAAGTGGTGGGTATTCATCTCGTCCACGTGCCTTTTTGGGTGGTACGCTACGCGTTTATCCCCAAGAGTGTATTTAAGTACTTTACGGCGGTGCGAGAGCGCCGCATCGTTCTTTCGGGGTATACGGGGGCCGTGTTGGAAGCTGAGCTTCCCTTAAATGCCTCAGACAAGGTCATGACGAACATCATTGTGTGTGGGTCG
This sequence comes from Silvanigrellaceae bacterium, assembly GCA_044237915.1. GTDB lineage: Bacteria > Bdellovibrionota_B > Oligoflexia > Silvanigrellales > Silvanigrellaceae > JBIIEI01. The sequence goes on from JBIIEI010000007.1 coordinate 55,173, forward strand.
TTGTCGGTCATCTCTTTTGTGCTGGCTTTTATTGCAAGTCCACTATTCTTCATACTATGCCTCACCTTTGCGGCCGTCTGTGTTCTTTCGGCCTGGAAAATCTTTTCGCAAGAAAAGATGGATGCCGATGTTGTTCCGGGTTCGGAAAATCAAGAACCCGCCCACTGAGCAACAAGGCATTTATGATGGCAGCAGCCTTTTGTGACTTGGAAAATGCAACATGATTGAGTCTCGTGCCCACGTCGTTCCCGAAGACCTTTCCGGATCTCGCTTCGATTCCGCAGCAGCCACACTGTTTGGGGATATCAGTCGAAAAAAAATCAAAGCTATTATTGATGCAGGCGGCGCTTATTTAAATAAAAAACGCGTCAAAGTTGCTAAATCTGAAGTCCGCAAGGGCGATCGCATCGAACTTTTTTGGGAAAGTGGAGCGCAAAAAAATGCAGAGCCCGGCGAAGCGCCTTCGCGCACTGCGATCCGCTCCTTTGGGCACACATTTTCTGCGGCCGATATCCTGTTTGAAAGTGCCGATTACATGGTTATTCTCAAACCTGCAGGAGTTCCCTCACAAGCGACGCTCACCTCAAGTACCGACACCATTCTGCATGCCGTACATGCACTTGACAGTGAAAAATACCCCCTCAAAGATCTTTTTCTGGTTCATCGCCTCGATAAAGAAACATCGGGCGTGATGCTCATTGCAAGAAATAAACAGACTCGGGAATTTTTAGAAGCTTCTTTTCGCGATCGAAAAATCAAGAAGGTTTACGAGGCTCTGTGCTTTCATGTGCCAAAAGAATCCAAAGGGATTATTAATTTTCCGGTTGCCAAAGATCCCGCAAGGCCCAACGCTTATTATGCGTTGATGGGCAAAGGGGGCAGGCTTCCGCCCGATGCTAAAAGCGCCGTGACCGATTTTGTAGTGCTTGCCTCCTTTGCGAAAGCAGATGCAAGTTACGTGCGCGTGTATCCGCAAACGGGGCGCACGCATCAGATCCGCGTGCATATGCAGGCTCTCAATTGTCCACTTCTGGGCGATAAAACTTACTCGCAAAATATCGTAGGCCATTCCTTGGCGCAGATTGCTTTGCGGCTCATGCTCCACGCAAAAGAAATTAGCTTTAAAGATCCCTTAGGAAATGTGGTTAAATACGAAGCGCCCTTGCCCGAGGATTTTCGCAATTGTCTGCAAGAAATCGAGAGTCGAGAGGGCAAAGCTTAAAAGAAGCTCTTGTGCGTGAGGAGCGCCGAATCCGATGCGCAACAAAGCCATGGCTCCTGGCGGGATATTTAAAGCGGGCCTCGTTACTTCCAAATGCGAGCGACTTTTTCTTTGCCACGAACAGGAGTAAGCTCTGTGAACTTTCGTCAACCGGAGGACACAGACCATGTACAAGCTTATCAAGGTTCCCACAGAAGGCACAAAAATTCAGATCGATGCCAAGGGAGCCCTCATTGTTCCCGACAAACCCATTCTTCCCTTTATTATCGGTGATGGCACGGGCCCTGACATCTGGCATGCGAGTCAGATGGTGTTTGATGCGGCCGTCGAAAAGGTTTTTGCAGGCAAGCGCAAAGTCATCTGGATGGAAGTTCCAGCGGGCGAAAAATCCTTTCAACAAAATGGTAGTTGGTTGCCTGAAGAAACCATCACCGCACTGCGCGAGTTCCGGGTTTCCATCAAAGGCCCCCTCACAACCCCAGTCGGCGGCGGCATTCGCAGCCTCAATGTGGCACTCAGACAAACTCTTGATCTTTACCAGTGCGTGCGCCCGGTGCGTTGGTACACAAACGTTCCTGCGCCCGTAAAAGAGCCTGAAAACGTCAATATGGTTATTTTCCGCGAAAACACGGAAGATCTCTATGCCGGGATTGAGTTTGCAAGGGGCACAGACGAGCAAAAGAAGCTGCGTGACTTCTTGAAGAACACGTTAGGCAAAGAAGTGCGCGAAGACACCGGATTGGGCATTAAGCCCATCAGTGAATTTGGATCCAAAAGGTTGGTGCGTGCTGCGATCCGTTATGCCCTCGAAAATGGTAAAAAGAGCGTTACCCTCGTGCACAAAGGTAACATCATGAAATTTACCGAAGGTGCCTTTAGGGATTGGGGCTACGAAGTTGCAACCCAAGAATTCCGCGCTCAGTGCGTGACATGGGATGAATGCAAAGGCGAAGTGCCCGCAGGCAAACTCCTTATCAAAGATGCCATCGCCGACAACATGTTTCAGCAGGCATTGTTACGTCCTTCAGAATACGATGTGCTTGCCACAACAAACTTAAACGGCGACTATTTGTCCGATGCATTGGCAGCGCAAGTGGGCGGCCTTGGAATTGCTCCAGGGGCGAATATTGGTGATGGTTATGCTGTCTTTGAAGCCACCCATGGCACCGCTCCTAAATACGCAAACCAAGATAAAGTAAATCCTGGAAGCGTTATTTTAAGTGGTGTGATGATGTTTGATTACCTGGGTTGGAAAGAAGTTGGCGAGCGCATTGTAAAAGCATTCGAAAAGACTTTGGCGCAAAAAACGGTAACATATGACTTTGCAAGGCAACTCGAAAATGCCAAAGAAGTCAAATGTTCTGAATTTGCGAAAGCCATTATTGCGAATCTTTGAGATGTGAGAGTTGTGGCATCCATCGCAATGCGTTCGCGTCTTTGTGTTGAATGCCTCACACGGTTATTAAGTATACGAAGAAACGCCGTCAAATTCATACAGCTTTATCAGCGAAGACCAAGGATAACTTTCACCTAATTTTTTGATGAGCTGAGCGATGCCTTCGTCGCAATTTTCGCTTGAAGGTTGGCTAAAAAGGTAACGCGCACAGATCCAATTGACATCCAAGATGGTGGTGTCGCTGGATGTGGTGATATCGGTTCCACGGCTTGAAATTTTCTTCAGTGTGAGCGCGCCGATGGTTTGTGGCAATTTTACGGTGAGCGGAGCTTCAAGAAAGATGTCTACCCCAGCAATTTTGCGGTTTGTCACTTTATTCATGGTCGATTCCTTGTTTCTGCTCTGAATTTTTAGGCATTGAGTTTGGAAATAATGGCGTCGGTGAATTCTTTGGTGCCCGCAGTGCCCTTGAGATCACGGGTAACCGCTTTACCTTCGGCAAGAACCTTGTTCAATGCGGTATCGATCTTTTGGGCGGCAGCAGTTTCGCCCAAGTGTTGCAACATCATCACGGCAGATTGCAAAAGTGCCGTTGGATTTGCAAAGCCTTTGCCTGCAATATCCGGCGCAGAACCGTGCACAGCTTCGAACACGGCGGCTTGGGTTCCAATGTTAGCTCCCGGAGCAACTCCAAGGCCTCCAACCAGACCTGCGCAGAGGTCGCTCACGATATCGCCATAAAGGTTGGGCAGTACCAGAACGTCAAACATCTCAGGCCTTGAAACAAGCTGCATGCACAGGTTGTCGACGATGATGTGATCGAAGGCGATTTTAGGAAACTCAAGTGCCACTTGCTCGTGTGCTTTCAAAAACAGGCCATCGCTGAGCTTGTGGATATTGGCCTTATGAACGCAGGTGACCCTCTTTCGACCCAGCTTTTGAGCCATCTCGAAGGCGTACCGTGCAACGCGCAGGCTTCCTTCAAGCGTGATGATTTTAAGGCACTGAGCCACGCCCGGAGCAACCATGTGCTCAACGCCTGCGTAAGTGTCTTCCGTGTTTTCGCGAACGATGATGAGATTGACATTGTCAAAGCGTGTCTTGAGCCCAGGCAAATTGCGCGCTGGACGCACATTGGCATAGAGGTCGAGGCGCTTGCGCAAGGTGACGTTTGCACTCTTGTGTCCACCACCGGTGGGCGTTGTCGTCGGCCCTTTGAGTGCGATTTTGTTTTTTGCAATGGATTCAAGGGTGGCTTCTGGAAGCACGCCTCTGCCCGCAAGTGCAGGAATTTCGCCGCCTTCGTGCACATCCCAGTCGATTTGCACGCCGCTTGCGATAAGAATGCGTTGAACGGCTTCGGAAATTTCCGGACCGATGCCGTCACCTGGAATAAGTGTGACTCTGTGAATTGCCATTTGCCATAACCTCGTTAAATTGATTGCTTGCCACCATGGTACGAATCATGAAAATGCCGCGGTAGGTCATTACTGATAGTAAGACGCCTTTTTGGCGTCAAGAGAACTTGAAAAAAGCGATGAACGAAATTGTAAGCATCCGCGATCGCTTGAATGCGATGTTGCCAAAACTTCAGCGCGCGCTCCCGTGGGCATCCCTTTCCTGGGGACTCTATTCCGGGTATTCGATGGCGCGCGACTATTCACGCGTGTCAAAATTGGCCAACTTTACGCTCGGTGCTGTGTTTTTCCTCTTTTTTGTGCATTTGTGCACGGTCTGGTTTCTGCGGGCGCGCCACCAGCAGGGTACGCTTGGCCGGTTTGGAAAGCTTGTTACGGAAAAAGAAGCTTTCATCGTTTGGGCCGGAAGCACGGGCACTCAATTTTACGTTCAATACATCTTGTTTTTTACATTGCCCTTTCTTTACTACACAAAATCCTGGCTTTCTTTTGCAGGTTCTCTGCTCATTGTCTGCACGGTGATCTGGGATCCTTGGTGGAACATCCTGTTCTCTAAAAAATGGTACCGCGTCCTTATTCGTGCCTGGAGTTGTTTACTTGCTCTGTCGTTTCTGTTTCCCATCCTTTATTTGCCGTTTCTCGAAAAATTCGATCTGCTGGTCACCAGTGCATTTCTTGCCCTTTTGCTGCCTTGGACAAGTCTTTGGAAGTTCTGGCACGAAAAAAAGTATCTCGATTTTGTTCCGCTGTTGTGCGCTTTAATGGGGTTTGCGGGAGTTCATCTTTTTGCAAGAGATTTCAAGTTCACTCCCCTCTCTATTTGGGTCAAAAACTCCGCTCTCGGGCTTGGGATACTCGAAAGGCAAGTCGCTGTTCCCTTTGCAGGCAACGTGACATTGCAGGAATTGGAAGAGGGCATTGACGAGGGGCTTTGTTGTGCAACACCCGTCGTTGCCCCTGGCACGCTCAAAGGTGAGGTCGTGCATGAATGGCATTTGGATGGACAAAAAATTGACTCTATTTCTTTGGGAGAGGTGCGTGGGCTTTCAGAAAAGGTTGCGTTTCGCACCTATTCTTGCAAGCAAAATTTCCCACAATTAAAGCATTCCTCTCGAATCATGTGTAAAATCTACTTAAAATCGGGTCGACTGCTGCTTGGAAAAGTCGAAGTCCGCATTGCAGATAAATAACTGAACACAAAGACATTATACTTCTCGCGAGCCCACATCCATTGACGAGAATTTGGAAAGAGATCATAAAGCAAGTGTGAGTTGATTCATTCAAAGCGCATAAGGATGTACAAATATGAACAAGTTGAGTATTGGTTTTGCTGTTACAGTATTGAGTGTCTTGGGATCTTGTGGCGATAAGGACAAAGACAAAGGGAATGGTTCGCAATCCCTGTTGCCCCAAAATTTAGTGGGTGCAGATTTTAAAAATACCGCGAAATCACCTTCTGACGTCACCACAAAAATGAAAAAGGTCGACGAAATCTTAGAATCTTCCAGCCATTCCTTTAGCAATTCTCCAGACAAAAAAGTGCGTTCCGGAAGCGGATTCACCGGTTTTGGCTCCCAAGTCTTCGGAATCGAACCGGGTCAAGCACCAGGCGCGGAGCCCGTGGCTCCGGGCGAGTTGGGCGGACAAGCTTCAAGCACAGTGGATGGCTTTTCTAAGTTGCAAGCCGGCGAAGATTGCTCCGAACTCTATCAACAAATTGGCGAAATGTATGGCGCTGCCGTGCAGTCTCTTTCTGCAGGAATGAAACAAATTTCTGATAAAAAAGATGAATCCTGGGGACAAGGTTGGTCAAAACGTTCGAATCCAAATCCCAACCGTGCCTTCACATTTGATGTCAAAAGTGATTTTGACTTCTCAGGTGTCAAAGGATCCGTTGCTGGAGAGCTTTCGGGCGCTGCAAATGATTCTCTGGTTTTACTTGAAGGATCTTTAAGTGCCAGTGCGAAGGCAAATCCAAAGGGAGAAGAAAGTCTAAACGGCACCATCAAGGGCGACTTTCAAACACTTGCCAATTTAGACACCGCAACTTTTTCGTCATCTGCAGGAGTCAGCTTTGCGGGTAATGCAAATAACACTCAGATGTCTGGGAATATGAAATTTACTTCGAGCATCACGGGCGGCAAGCTTCCTGCCGTGTCCTTTAAAGTGAGCCTCGATACGCAAGGCGCAGAAAAGGATCACAACCAAAAAATCGCATTTGAAGCAGGAATGAAGCAGACCTCAGAAAACAACATGTCACTCACTTTATCAACAGAACACAACGGTAAAATCAGCAAAGCCAATGTCAATATCGAACGCATCCGCAAGAGCAATAATTCATTCACGTGTAAGGTTGTTCAAAGATAACGAAACGCCAGCACCTTGCTTTTCCATGTCTTCCTGGGCTTTGGCTAAATCTTCGAGGTCTTTTCGAGTCAGTTTGTACCCTGCCGCAGCCAAAAGTTCCTCGTAGTATTCAAAGTCAGCAAGTGCCTGGTCGTCTTCTGTTCTCTCTTGAATTTCAATTCTTAAAAAGGCTTCCATTCCCTGTTGCGTGCACAACGCTGCCAAAAGCAGCGGAAGGTGGCCCAGCGCACTGCGTCCAAACAGCGAGCGCTCTTTTTCGCGCACTTCCTCAACGGCGTGCATTCCACGTTCCATCAGCGGTTCAAACGCTGCGTGGAGTTTTTTTTCTGCACAAAGCGCGGGTGCCTCAAGGCTATGGTAGTAGTCACACACCAGGGGTCTGCCCCCAAAAACACCACATGCCCCTGCAAAACCTTTTTCTTTGTCATCTTTTACAAAAAGTGGGCAGGGCATTTTCAAATTCAGAAATTCTTTTTGGGCGGCCTCGGTAAAGGGCAACGATCCTTGTGCGCGGGCGTGGGCAAAGTAACGTTCTGAGTAGGTTGAAAACAGAGACTGTAAACTTTCGAGGCTTTTTCCTTCACCCAGTAATCTTGCAAGCAAGACAAAAGCTTCTCCAGCGGTTGAGGGCACGATAGGAAAGTGACAGCAGGCTCCACACCCTTTTTTACAGGTGAATTGAGTCGAAAAAGGGGCTTCAACAGCAACTTTCCTCAGTTCATTTGCATCTTCTTCCCAAGCCAATTGAATATCGTCGAGCGCCGGTAGGAGTTCTTTTAATGCGGCAGAGAACGAGAGGCTTGCTGTGGATGTTCCTGGGCTGCTAGAGTCCGTCGATGGGTTGTCTGGGTTCATATCGTGGTGTCCAATTCTCCGTCTGGCTGTGGAAAAAGCGTGTGCGGCGGAGGTTCTAACGTGCTCTGGTGCGGAATGCAATTTGAAACATATTAACCCCTGGCTTGAGCGTTTCTTTTTTTTTAGTCGAAATGGATGTAGGCAGGCAGCGGAGAGTCAGTATGAGACCTCGAGTTCGAATTTTATCGCTCATTATATGGCTCTTTGTTGCGGCGTGCTTCATTATTGCGGGTACTTATTTTGAAACAAAATTGTTCAATATCCCATCGACTTTAAACGAGAGTCGCTCGTTTGCCTCTATCGCTTTGTTTTTTTCTATTGTTAATTTAAACGTTATATTTTTGTTTCTTTTTGTTTTTTTGGTGTTTCGCAATGGTGTTAAACTTGCAGTCGATCGGCGCAGGGGCGTGTTTGGAAGTAGCCTGCGCACTAAATTAGTATCCTCTTTTTTGTTCTTTTCGCTGCTTCCTACGGTTATTTTGCTCTATATTTCCACCAAATTTGTAAACGCAAGTTTTGAAAAATGGCTGCCCGAAAGCCTTGTGACCACCATGGAGCAAAGCAGGCACAGCGAAGCCGATTATCAAAATAAAATTTTAAAGCTTTTAAAAGACGTCGATGCCAATGAAGAAAAAAACTATTCGAAGTTCGATTTTATTTTTCAAAAATCACAAGCAGACGTCAAGATTATCAATAAGACCTTTGAGGGTATGCAGAGCCAGATCGAAGCCGTCGTTTTAGAAAATGAAAATTCCATTGGCAAAAATCCGCAATGGTACTCCCTCAACAAAAATCGACTGATTGCGTTGGTTGCCTTTGATAAGGGCTATGCTGGAATAGTTTCCCCTCTCACAATTCATCCGCGTTGGCAGCTGCTTTCCACAGAGTTTTCGGGCATTGAACCCGGTGTCGAAATTTTACGGGGCAGTTACGTTTTGATGCTTGGAGTGCTTACACTTCTGATTGTATTTAGTGCGACATGGCTTGGATTTACCATTGCACGCGAGTTTACAATTCCTATCCAGGCTCTTGCTTCTGCGACAGAGCTGGTTGCACAAGGTAACTACCATGTCACGATCGATGACGTTGTTTCAAACGACGAAATTGGGCGCTTGGCTCTAAGCTTTCGTTCGATGGTCACAGACCTTCGCAAAGCAAAAGATGATGCCGACAGTGCCGCAGGCGAAATCAAAAAAAAGGCCGAAGAGCTTTTTGAAAAATCAGAATACAATACCATTCTTTTGCGCAATGTGAATGCAGCCGTTATCTCTCTCAATGAGGAAGGCTACGTTGAATCTTGGAATCATCAAGCCGAACTTCTCTTTCAGGTGAGTGAATTGGCTGCATTAGGCCAGCAGTTGGATGATGTTTTAGAAGAACATTTTTTTCGCGAAGCGATTTTACCGCTGTTTAAGGAACTCCATTCTCCAGCCAAAAACAGCGTCACGGGTGATTTTGCAGGGCGGGTGCGCAACAATGATGTGCAGTTTAGCATTGCGGTGAGCGAAGTTTTTTCCAATCGAGCTCGGCTTGGTACTGTTATCTTTGTGAACGACTTTACTGAACTTGCCCGTGCACAGCGCCATGCCAGTTGGCGAGAAGTGGTGCGGCGCATTGCCCATGAAATCAAAAACCCACTCACACCCATTAAACTCGGTGCAGAGCGCCTCAATCGCCGTTTTGAGACACATTTTCACGACAAGGACCTTGAAGTTTTTCAGCAGTGCATCAAAGTGATTCTTCATTCCACCGAGAGTATTAAAGGACTCGTTGATGAGTTTGTGAAGTTTGCGCGCATGCCGTCTTCTGTCCTTCAACAAGGGAACTATGTAGAAGCCATTCAGATTGCCGTTGCGAGTTTTGCAGAAAACTCAGAACGAGTGCCTGTGCTGCTTGAAATATTTGAAAAAGAGGGCAGCATCGAAAAACGATGGCATGCCACCGAAAGTTCTTTTCCAGAAGTAATGGGAAAGTTTGATAAAACACAAATTATTCGTCTTTTTGTCAATCTTATTTCAAATGCCGTGGCTGCTTCTTTGTCGAACATGCGACCTGTCATTGTCCGGGTGCATTGCCATAAAGAGGGTCGCCTCATTGTGGCAGAAGTCATCGATTGTGGGGTGGGCGTCTCGGATGAAGTTAAGCAAAAAATCTTTGAACCTTATTTTAGCACCAAACGCACAGGAACTGGGTTAGGACTTGTCATCGTGAAGCAGATCATGAGCGAGCACAAAGGCAATATCAGTTTTGAAGACAACGTGCCTTGTGGCAGTATTTTTCGTGTTGAATTTCCTCTAGACTGATCGCGTTTTTCACGTGAGGCGGCATAAATCATGCAGACGACTCTTGAATCCCCGGGGCTTTGTGGAAAGATTCTTATTATCGACGACGAACCCGATATTGTTTCTACACTCTCGGGCATTCTTTCCGACGAAGGTCACAAAGTGAGTACCGCATTCTCAGGCGCGCAGGGGCTCAAGCTCGTTGCTCAAGAGCTTCCTGAAGTCTGTTTCTTAGATGTTTGGCTACCCGACGGTGATGGCCTCGATTTTCTTGAAAAAATCCGGGTGCTGTGTCCCGAAACGAGCATGATCATGATTAGCGGCCACGCAACGATCGAAACGGCGGTCAAGTGCACGCGGCTTGGGGCCATCGATTTTATCGAGAAACCCTTGAGCCTCGATAAAGTGGTTTTAAGCGTTCAAAATGCCCTACGTTTTAAAAATCTACGCTCAGAAAATCAGAATCTACGCAACAGATTCGAGCAAAAAACAAAACTTATTGGCACTTCAAAGGCCATGGAAGGCATTCAATCCACCATCGAAATGGTAGCTCCCAAAAACAGCACGGTTTTAATTACGGGCGAAAATGGCACTGGCAAAGAAAATGTAGCGAGACTTATTCATGAGCGTTCCCATCGTGCAAAGAAGCCCTTTATTGCCATCAACTGTGCGGCTATCCCTGAAGAACTCATCGAAAGCGAGTTGTTTGGCCATCAAAAGGGTGCCTTTACCGGAGCTGTCGCTCTCAAGCGCGGAAAGTTTGAATTGGCCAATGGGGGAACCTTGTTGCTCGATGAAATCGGCGACATGAGTTTGAAGACGCAAAGTAAAGTTTTGCGGGTTCTGCAAGAACAAAAATTTGAACGCATCGGTGGTGATGAATCGATTCATGTGGATGTGCGCGTGCTTGCTGCAACGAATAAAGTCTTGGAGCAAAGCATCCGGCAGGGAACCTTTCGTGAAGATCTCTTTTATCGTTTGAATGTTATTCCTATCGTGCTTCCTGCGCTGCGCGAACGCAAAGAAGATATTGAAGCCATTGCAACGCACTACTTGGATCATTTTTCGGCTGAAAACAGCATTCACCGCAAAGTGCTTTCGCGTACCGCATTAGAGTGCCTCAAAGAGTATGCGTGGCCAGGTAACATTCGCGAGTTGAAGAACATTATGGAACGGTTGAGCATCATGGTTTCGGATGATATCATCGAACCCTTTCACCTTCCTTCACCCATCAGTACATTTCATACACAGGCGTCGGGGGTCGAACCCGACCTTTTTAATGTGAATGATTTGCGCATCGCAAGAGCAGAGTTTGAACGAATTTTTATATTTAAGAAAATTGAAGAATGCGGGGGCAATATTTCAAAAACTGCAGATTTGATAGGTCTGGAAAGAAGTCATCTTTATCGCAAATTAAAACAGTTTGAATCCGATTCCGACAATGATCGCAAACAGGAAATGGACAAGGATCTATGAAGCGCCTGCTTTCGACTTTCTTGCTGGTCTTTTTAAGTGCCATGATCTTAGTCATGATGGATCGGTATGGCTTGTTGCAATTCTCTCGCATGAAGCAGGCCTTTTCGACGGGTTTTCGCTGGGTGGTTTTTTCGTTTTTATCTCATATTTTTGTGCAAGTGTGCCTTGCGATTCGCTACTGGATGTTTTTACGCATCTTTGAAGTCAAAGTTAAATTCTCTCACGTAACAGCCGCAACTTTTGTAAGTTCCGCCGTGGGGCAGTGGGCTCCTGGCTCCCTTGCCATCATGGAACTGTTGCGCATGGGACTTATGATTGGAGCCGATAAACATCTCAGCCAACAATCAGCGGGAGCGGAGACGGGAGTAAAACCTGTTGAGGGTGTCAAAGCGCGTATTGCTGTAGCTTCGCTCTTCGATCGGTTGGTTGGATTTTTTACGATGCTTATGATTGGGGCTCTTATTGTTTTTTGCATACCAACTATTTTAATGCCCGGAGAACTTTCGCGTTCACAAGAAGTTTCCTTGTTTGTTACAGGCACATTTTTTCTGGGTGGAGCACTTTTTATCGGGGCAAGCCCTTTTCTGGCAAGGGTTTCTTTATTCCATACCTTGCTCAATAAAGCCAGACTCTATTTTGTAAATGTCGAAACGAGGCAACACGGTGCTCTGAAAGGGGTCGCAAGAAAAATTGCGGGTCTCTGTAAATCGTTCATTTCCTTGCGCGAAACCGTTGTCATTGGAAGCTCGAAATTGGGAAGAATCGGACCCCCAATTTTTATGAGTATTTTGTGTCTTTTAGGCTCCTGTCTTGCGCTTTACTTTGCAAGTTTTGCAATATTATACGACATCGGTTTTTTCCCCATTCTTGCCGGGTTTCCCGTCACAGCGCTTTCCTCGCTCCTTCCTATCAGCTTTGGTGGCATGGGTGGACAGCAGCTGGTGGCCGTCGGAATTTTTAGCCTCTTTAACTTGGATTCTGAGGCTGTAGGAACCGCAAGTCTCCTTCAAAATGGACTGTTGTTGCTTGCAAATACCTTTTTGGGCCTTCTATTTGCCCAGCTTAGCGCCTCACAAATCAAAGCGATTTTTAAAGACCGTAAAAAAGCCTCGGTTGAAATCTGAGCCTGCTTTCACTCCTTGCTTGCGATGGTCCTGCAAGTGGGTTAGGACCGTGTTTGAGGATGGTCGAACTACAGCGCGTACCGGGAAACCGGAAGTGAGGAAAGTCCGGACTTCACAGAGCAGAGTGCTGGCTAACGGCCAGGCGGGGTAACCCGACGGAAAGTGCAACAGAAAATATACCGCCGAAGACAGTTTGTCTGGTAAGGTTGAAATCGTGAGGTAAGAGCTCACGGGTGTCTTGGTAACAAGAGGCTTGGAAAACCCCACTCGAAGCAAAACCAAATAGGGGCGAAGAGCTTGCTCGGCTCGTTTGACGTTCGGGTTGGTTGCAAAGAGCTTTGTGGCAACGCAAAGCCAAGAGAAATTGTGGTCTAAACAGAATCCGGCTTACAGACCATCCTCTTTAATTTTAGCACAATGTATTTTTGGGAAAGGGATACTCCTATGTTTTCTGCGTCTCTTCATTCTTTGCGTTCGGGCTCCCCAGAAGTCACTTATTTTACCTCTGAAAGCGTCAGTGAAGGTCACCCCGATAAGGTTGCCGACCAAATTTCGGATGGCATCCTCGACGAGCTTTTGAAATACGATCCTAAAGCGCGTGTGGCTTGCGAAACTTTGGTAAAAACGGGCCTTGTGGTCATTGCCGGTGAAATCACCGTAAATGAAGAAGCAAAGAGAAAGGCGCGTAAGTTTGCAGATATTGCAAGAGAAGTCATCAAGGATATTGGCTATGACGATCCTAATAATGGCTTTGATTACCGAAGCTGTGGAGTGATTGTTGCCGTAGACGAACAGTCCCACGACATCGCAATTGGCGTAAACGAAGGCGAAGGCACACACACCGAAATGGGTGCGGGCGACCAAGGGATGATGTTTGGATATGCTGTGAATGAAACTCCGGAATTGATGCCGGCCACTCTTCAGTATGCCCATAAAATTTTGCAGAATCTTTCCAAAGCTCGTAAATCAGGCCAAGTAGATTTCTTGCGTCCCGATGCAAAATCCCAAGTGACTGCAGAATATTACAATGGCAAATTAAAAAGAATTGACGCCGTAGTTGTAAGTACCATGCACACGGAATCCGTAAAGCTTGAAACGTTAAAAGACTTTGTCATCAATGAAGTGGTGAAGAAAACGATCCCTTCAGAACTTCTCGATGCCAATACGAAGTTTTATATCAACCCCACCGGTCGGTTTGTAACGGGCGGCCCACAGGGCGACTGCGGATTAACAGGCCGCAAGATCATCGTCGACACCTATGGTGGCCACGGCGCTCATGGGGGCGGTGCATTTTCTGGTAAAGACCCCACGAAGGTCGACCGTTCTGCCGCTTATCTTGGTCGCTATATCGCTAAGAATGTTGTCGCAGCAGGCTTGGCAGAGCGTGCGCTTGTACAAATCGCCTATGCCATCGGTGTTGCCGAACCCGTGAGCGTCAATGTCCAGACTTTTGGAACCGAGAAAATTTCTCGCACCAAAATCGAAAAGGCTGTGCAAGAAACCTTTAAGATGAAGCCACGAGACATCATCGAAACATTCGACCTTCTTCATCCTGAAAAAAATAATTACACCTACCGTCAAACTGCGGCCTATGGCCACTTTGGCCGTCCACAGTTCCCTTGGGAACGACTCGACAAGGTTGAGGCTTTGAAAAAGTACCTCTAAGCTCTTCTGATTCCCGTTCAAGAGACTTCACTGAAGGTGAAAGGAATCAGAAAAGATGCCCCAAGCAAGCCCGTCATTATTCAATGGATTTCTAAGAAGTGGGTGCGCCTTTGGGGCGCTTTCTTCGCTTTGTCTTTGGGCAGCGGGGAGCTATGCCTTTGCCCAGACAGAAGCGAGTCCCCAACCTTCTGGCGCACAAACCCTCCCTCGTACGGAGTCCGCCAAGCCTGGGGCTTCACCAGCACCTGCGCAAACAAGTGAGCCGACGATAAAGGGAACCCCTGCTTCAGAACCGCTGATGTCTTCACAGGGTTCCTCTTTTCCACTTCAGGCGAACTCAGCTTCGCTTGATGCGGGGTGGCAAATTCGAGCAAAAATTCACCCCGATATTTTGGCGTTTCTGCGCACTAAGCCCAAAGTCGCAGACGATTTTGAAGTGCTTTCTAAGGTTGCTCGCCTCGCGTATTACGGCGCTTCTTTTGCGGTTAGTAAAGATGCCAGCAAAGATAAACTTGAAATTGGACAGTATGGCTACGAAATCGCCGACCGCGCTCGGAAGTTGAATCCGAAGCGCGTTGAAGGCCATTATTGGTTTGCTGTCAACTACGGGATTTACGGCACAGCAAAGGGCGTCATGGCTTCTCTCGGTGGTGCCAAGGACATGAAAGAAGCGCTCGATCAGGCCATTGGCATTGATCCTGCGTTTCATTTTGGAGGCCCGCACCGCATTCGCGGACGCCTTTATTTTAAGCTCCCAGGTGGATTCATTTCCTTTGGCGACAAAAAGAAGGCTTTAGAAGACATGAAAAAAGCCATCGAAGTCGCGCCCAACATGCGCCTCAATTACATGTGGCTTGCCGAAGTGCAGGCAAAAGTTGAGAATGATGCCATCGCTTTGAAAACCCTTGAAAAAACACGCGAGTTGCCGGCCGTGGCCGGTGACGAGGAAGAGGCTGCCTACAAACGGGATATTGCCGCTCTGGAAAAAGATTTACGCTAAAGGTGTGATATCCTTATTCCGGAGGATCTATGTTTCCATGGCCACGCAACGGTGTGAGCTTTGGGCATGGGTTTCTTTTTTGCCATGAGGGTCAGTGTGACGAACGCCATTTTGATTGTAGAAGATGAAGATGCCTTATCGGATGCTCTTGCTCGGCGCCTCGTGCGGCGAGGATTTAAGGTCTTTGTGACTGCTGAGCCGGAAGAAGCCATCGATTTTCTCCGCACTAAGCAGGCGAGGCTTGTGATTAGCGATATCAATTTGAACAGACCTCTTTCGGGGCTCGACATCTTCTACACGATGAAAAATGAGCAGTTGTCTGTTCCCTTCGTCTTTTTTACAGGGCATGGTGAAGGCACATCAGAGTTAGACAAAGCTCTGAAAGGCGGTGCGGATGCTGTGTTTTCAAAGCCCATCGATTTTCAGATTCTTTATCAAAAAATATGTGCTCTATTGGGGCTTGAGGCCGATAATTTGTCTGTGGTACAGCCTAAATAGAGAGCAAAATTGCAAGTCACAGGTAAAACGGTTTCCCTGTGACGATATTTGAGGAATTGGAGAGTACTTTCATGAACAAGCCGGCAGTGTTGACGTTGATCGCAGTTGGAGTCGTTGTAGGTTCCCTGCCTTTGTTTGTTAAGGGAACTCGTGGGGGAAGCAGACTTGCTCCAGCCGCAGGTTCCGCTCAATCGGCGCCTGCGGCTGGAAAGCCAGAACAGGCTCCGGGCAGCGCTGGAGATTCCGAAGTCATTGGTTATTTTAAAGGCCAGCCTCTTTCAAAAGACAGTCTTGCGGGCGGCGAAAAGGCGAAGTTGTTTGAAATTCAGAATCAACTTTTCAATACCTACGAAGAAATCCTCGTCGAAAGATACTTAAAAGCGTTTTTTGAAGAGTACAAAGTTAAAAATAATCTTGCCGATGTTGCCACCGCGCAAAAGCAATATTTGAGTTCAAAAGTTACAGTGAGCGATGGGGAAGTCGATAAGTTTTTAAACGAAAATAAAGACAATCCAGGCTTGCAAAGAATTCCTGAAGGCGAAAGAAAAAATCAGGTCCGCCAATATCTTGAAAATAAAGGGCGCTCCGAAGTTGTTCGTGCCATGGTTGACGAAGCTAAAAAAGGCGGCGAAATCAAGTTGGCAATTTCAAAGCCCGTTGAGCCCCGCCTTGAAGTGGGCGATGGCGGCAACCACATCATGGGTCCAAAGGACGCCAAAGTCACCATCATCGTGTTTACAGACTACCAGTGCCCGTTTTGCCAAAAGGTTGTCCCCACGATTTGGGAAGTCATGAAAAAGTACGACGGAAAAGTGCGTTTTGTAGTGCGCGACTTTCCTTTGACACAAATCCATCCTGAAGCCATGCCTGCTGCGGTTGCGGCAAACTGTGCCGGCGAACAAGGCAAATACTTTGATATGCATAACCTTTTGTTCGACAAGCAAGCTGAACTTAAGGGCGACCTCTATCCAAAACTTGCCGAACAGCTCAAACTTGACATCGAGAAGTTCAATGCTTGCCTTAAGGGACCCACTCAGCTTGCCGAAGTGCAAAAAGACATGGAAGAAGCGAATGCCATTGGCGTGAACAGCACCCCGTCCTTTTTTATCAATGGACGTAAGCTTGCTGGAGCACTGGATGCCCGTGAATTCGGTCGTGTGATTGATGAAGAACTCGCGAAGATGTAAGTCTTTTTCATCTTGGCATAGCGCATGTGTGAGGTCCGATGTTTGGCTTGGGGTCCGGCGAAATCCTTGTGATTGCGATTCTTGCCCTTTTCCTGTTTGGAAAGGAAGATCTGCCCATTGCCATGCGCAAGATAATGAAAGGAATTTCAGATTTCCGAAAAGTGGCGAATGATGCTCAAAGTTCGTGGGTTGAAATGCGTGATGACGTCACGCGTTCACTGATGAAAGAAGAAGACGAAATTCAGCGGCAATTGGAACTCGGAAGTGCGGCCCTTCATAAGGGGCAACAAGAGCCTGCGACAGCTTCTTTGGAGGAGCAAAAAGTCACCGAGGAAGGTAAATCTGAAGTGACTCCCTCGGAGTCTGAATCGCTGCAACTCCCGCTTATTCGACCCGTGCAAGATGGAATTGTGGCGCGTGGCGATCTCGTAGAGCCCGCTGAAACTTCTGCTCCTCAGCAGCCAGACCTCGCTGATACAGCCAAGGAAGGTAACAAGGTTGATAACGATCACCATCATCACGAAGAACGAGGAGAAGAATCTCAAACGCCTACTCCCCGTTCTGATGACATACAAAAGCACTCCTAATTCTTTGGTTTCCGAGATCCTTATTCTCGATTCCGGAAGCACCGATGATTCCAAAAATTTTGCAATTTCTGTCGGAACTGTGTGGTTCGAACAAAGCTTTGTGGGGTATGGCCCTCAAAAGAAAAGCGCATCGCTCTTAGCCTCTAACAACTGGATTTTAAATTTAGACGCAGACGAAGTTCCCACTCCCAGCTTTTGGAGTGGGCTTGCTCTTTTTTTTAAAACTCACCCGCACGATCGGCATGCCGCAACGGTCACAAGGGATTTTGTGTTTTTAGGCAAGTGCCTCAGGTTTGGGGGAGCCAGTGGGCAAAAGAAGGTCAGGCTCTTCGATAAGCGCTCCTTTGAATGGGATAGCGCCCTGGTGCACGAGGATGTGCGCCCTTTGCGAGAGCAACTCCGCGTTGGAAATGTCTCGGGGCGCATTGAGCATTACAGCTGGAATTCTATTCATGACTGGCTCAATGTGACCAACGACAGGGCGCTTGTCAGTGCCCAAGAGAAATTGAATGCCGGGAAATCACTCTCAGTGCTTTCATTCAATATCTTTTGTCGATTCTTTTTGGAGTTTATGCGCAGCTACATCTTGCGCTTTGGTTTTTTGGATGGAGTGCGAGGGTTTATCTTTTGCTTTTTTATGGCCTTTTCGCACGAATTAAAATTTATTAAAGCGTTTGAAATCTTGGCCAATCAAAACGTTACCCCTCTTCATCCACAGGAATCGAATAAATCCATTTCATATTAAAATAATTACGCAGAACGCGTTGCGTATACTTTTGCGTTTCTGCAAAGGGAATAAATTCCATAAAAAAAGGCACATCTTGGATTTTGTTACGTTTCGCAAGCCAAGAGTCTACTGCGCCTTCGCCAGCATTATAAGCTGCAATGGCATAGGCTGTATTGCCATTGTAACGCTTCAAGAGATCCGCAAGATAGCAGGCTCCGGCTAAGGCATTTATCGTTGGATCTGTGAGATTTATTTTTTGACCATTTTGAAACTCTGGAAAGCGCGCGAGCACCTTTTTTGCAGTTGAAGGCAGCAATTGCATCAGACCTACTGCGCCTGCATCGCTTTTCACTGCAACTTGAAAAAGGCTTTCTTGCCGTGCAATAGCATACAGCAAGTCGACATCGGTTCCGCATTTTTGAGAGGCCGCAGAGAGTTCGTTTTGAAAAGGCCGGGGGTAAAAGATAAAATAAAGAAACGAGTTTTCTGCAGATGCCAAGCTTGTTTTATCGCGAAGTTCACCGACAAATGTAATGGCTTGTAAATAATCGCCCGTAATGTGCAAGAGCCACGCAAGAGGGCGTTGTGTCCAAACGAGGGAGCTGCTTTCCTTGTATTGCTTGACATATGTGGTTTTAAGCCAAATGACTTGGGAACGTAAAAGTTCGACGGCGGGGTTGTCGCTTTCTCGCAAAAAGCGCGAGTAATCATCAAATGTTTTAAATTTGCCGGTGGCGCGCAATGCAGTGGCTAGAAAAAGAGAAGAGCGCAGTGCAGCTTCGAAGCGGAGTTGGTTGCTAGAAATAGCCAACGTGTCACGGCGAAACAGATTTTTTTGCAGCCATTTGACGGGTTGAAACAGGAGAAAAGGCTCTGAAGGCTTGAGTGTGATCCAACTGTCGAGTTCTTCGTGCCAGGGCTTTTCAAAGGGTGACAAAAGATCTGTGGAAACTTTGCCCGAAGGACGAGCGAGCAGCTGTCCTGAAAGATTATCGTAAATTCCAAGCGGTTCTGTTTGGCCAACGCGATAGAAAGTTTCTTCCGCAGGGGTATTGGGATTCGAAGCTCGAAGGCATCTGCCTTGCCAATAGAGGCTTCCTGCCCTGGTATTTTCACTGGTTTCCGTTGCGGCCATTTTTTTAAAGTTATCGGCGCATTCTGTAAACTTCGCCGATAAAAAGAGCAACAGGCCTTTTCGATACAAAACCCAGCTCAAGCCTTTTGCAAATTGTGCCTGGCTCAAAACTTTTTCAGCATTTTCAAGCAGGCGAAGGTTTTCTTGTGCAGAAAGATCTTCAAATCCTGTGCGCCCAATTTGCACTTGCAAAGCTTCTAAATAAAAATCCCAAAGCTTTTCTTTTTCGACTTCTGCAAGCGTCTTCGAAACAGATGCGAAGGCTTCTTTGGAAAACCCCTTTTCCCACAAGAGTCGTGCAAGCCAAAGTTGGGCATCGATTTTGAAATTGAGGTAGTTTTCTGGAGTCATTTCCAAGCGAAGTGCATCACAAAATTCCATTTGTGACACAAGCAGTTTTTGTGAAGCAAGAAATTTATCGCGACTTTGAACCCGGCGTTGTGCTTGGGCTACAATGTGGTGTGCGAATATATGTTCTGGGTTACAGGCGGCAGGGGATTGTCCTGATTGCAGTGTTTTTTGAGCGAGGGACAGTCCGTCTTGAAATTTTCCGCGGGCAGCAATGCGCTTGAGTTGATTGAGCAGAGACACCGTAGGGTCGGCTGTTTCATCCGATTTACGGCCGGTTTCTTGCTCGGCAACCAGTGGACCCAGCCACGAAGGTCTTGGAAGTCCAACGAGTTTAAAATTGCGCGCAGCCACATGGGTCTGTGCATATTGTTTTTGAGTAAAGGGATTATTTTCTTCTTCTGCAAGGGCTTCCCAACCTGGGGTATCGCACAGTGCCTTGCACAAAGAGTTGTGGAATTCCAAAAACGAAAGATCAGCGAGCTGGGCCGTTCCTTTAACCAGATCTTGATCTTTGATCTGAATAGAGGCAATGGCATGGAGCGAAAAGCCTTTTTTGTAAATTTGCAGAGTGAGGTTGGGTGATTTGAGAAGCTGTTTGGTTTCAGACAGCACCTGTTCATATTTTCGCTCGCGCAACAGGTGAAAACTCTTAAGAAGTGAACTCGTTTCTCGAAAAGAGCTCAGATCTTGGTGCGTGAGCTTAATGCTCAACATGGTTTCCATGCGTTGTCTAATTTGGTTAGATTCGCTTAATTTGGCAGATTTATCGCCATTCGGCAATTTAGAAACGATGCGTTGCAGGTCTTCTTTATTTTCGAGATTTCCAAGCACAGCAAAGAGATCTGCCAAATTGGCAACATCAAAGTAGTCGTTGGATTTACCTCGAGCAGGTTGAGCTCCTTTTTCATTTCCCGAAACGCACGCGATAAGGACTAAAAAGGGAGAAATCACAACACAGCAAGAGGTGAGAAAGACGATGGGTAATAGGCCAAAGGGACGCCGCATCTCATGTTCTCCGAATGAGGCGAACGAGGATTTTTCTGCCGCTCATCTGAAGACTTTGGCACAATGGAACAAAATTACAAGTGCGAAAAACCCTTATGCCTTTGAGGCGCCCACGCCCGAAAGAATTTGTTGAACATAGCCTTCGACTTTATCGACAAAGGGTCGATGGAAGAGGGCGACGTCTCGCTTGGTTTCGATCATTTTTACGTTGTCGCCTTCAGGCTTTAGTGCCATACGAAATTCGCTTTTCCCGGCTTTATCGATCTTGACGCACAATTCGTTATTTTCCCAAATGATTTGTGCAAAAGAAGGCAGCGCTGCCTTTGCAATTTCAGTTTCGAGAGCAGTACGCGCGAGTTCAACGGTTTTTTTGGGAATGGTCCAGCTCATTGCCATCTTTAGATCTCCAGAAATAATTTAAAGTGTGAAACCGGATGAAAAATGCAAAAGGCATCTTCTCAATCTCCCGAAAATTCTCAATTTTTCGGTTCTAATCAATACCCGAGTACGGCGAGTTTCTCAAGAACTTCGCGAACATCAGGAGTTAAATGAAGCTCTTCAGGGACCTTCACAGAGAGTTTCGCATACAGGTCGCCTCGTTCGCCAGCAGGCCCTTTTAAAAACCCCAAACCCTTGAGCCGAACCTTCACCCCATTGCGCATGCCTGGCTTGATTTTGGTCCGCTTGATGCCTTGCGGTGTGGGCACATCAATACTTCCACCGAGGCAAAGAGCTGTAAAGGGTACTTCGGCGTCAACCTCGACATCAAATTCCTTACGAGTAAACTCAGGGTGCGGCATCATGCGGATTTTGAGGTAAAGATCCCCTCTTTTTCCATCGGGTCTGCTTGCTCCTTGTTCCTTTAAGCGCAGCTTTCTGCCGTCCTCAATACTTCCGGGTATTTTAATGCGGGCACTTATTTTTTCGCCCGTCGAAAGGCTCAGATTGAGTTGCCGTTCAGCGCCGTTGTAGACATCCATAAAGCCCACATCGAGTTCGTGTTCGATGTCGTAGTAGGTGGGGTCAAAACCCTGTTGATAGCCGCTGCGGCGTTGGGCGCCCCGCCTGCCTGCTCCGCCTTGTTCTGCACCAAAATAGGATTCGAAATCAAAGCCACCAAAACCCATATCTTTGAAGATGGAACCGAAATCAACGTTGCGATAAATATCTTCATATCCAGCTTGTCTGCCAAAGCCGGCATCGCCATGCATGTCGTATTGCTTTCGCTTCGTGTCATCTGAAAGAACGGCGTAGGCTTCAGAAATTTCCTTAAATTTTTCTTCGGCAGGCTTATTTCCGGGATTTCTGTCCGGATGATATTGCATGGCAAGCTTGCGGTAGGCCTTTTTGATTTCATCCGTCGAAGATGACTTGGTAACACCAAGGATGTCGTAGTATTTCATTGAAATTACCTCCCAGAACTGTTGTACCGGGGCAATTTAAGCAGAAATTGTAAAAGTGCAACGGCTCTATTTTTTGAGGAGGCTTTCAATATAGGCGAACTCGTGTTCGGGTACACTTTCAAGCAGTTCTTCGTCTTCAAATCCGAAAAAGTCGAACCAGTTGATGCCGACCAGTTCAGGCACTTCGGTTGTGCGTTCCTCACCATCATCGGTTTCGTAGTATTCAAATGCTTTTTGAACGACGCCATCGCCGCGCATTTCGAAATAGTGATAGCCGTCTCCATTGCTGTACTGGCCATCCCTGGAATCTCCGTTCCAGTATTCTCTGCAGTACCACGTTTCGTCGGATGATCGGGAAACTCTCTTCGCCTGATCAGTTTGGGAGCTGGCGATCTCATGAAGGGAGAGGAGTTTCAGAAGATGAAACATTTGCATTACCCCGTGCTGGAATCTTTTGTGAGCTGTAACTAGTGTGTGCCTATCGAATCATTCGTGAAAAGAATATGAAGGCCCGTGGGGGCCATTTCAAGAGTGTCAAATTTGCCCTCTAGAACGTCTTCAAGTGACAATGTCGATCTGGGGATTGATTTTAGCAGTCTTTCTAATTCAATCAATTGTTTTACACAGGGTTCCAGTTTTTTTTCAAGAGCAGGGAACAAAAATGCATGGCAAAGACTGCGCTTTGTCAGAAGGTGTTCTCCCCTTTTCCGAAAATCGGTGACCAAGGGTAACAAGGCCCTTGCCGTTTGAGGCGAACTCTGTGGGCACTCGAGGGCCTCATTCACATCCTTGATAACGCTCAGAGCAAGACGCTTGTAGGTTCGAATTTGGTACCTTCTGCTCTTGCGCAAGAGCTTTCGCGGATTCAGGAACCGGGCAACAGGATGTGACTTTAAGATCTGTTTGCGAAAGATGATCGCCACTGCCCCAAAGAACAGTATCGGGGCTAAATAAAACAGAAACTGCGAAATCAACCCTGTTGAATGGGCTTTGAGCTCTTGCATTCACGACCTCCAGATCGGCTCAAGAGGTTTCGGCTGCTCCTCCCAAATAAATAAGAGGGAGCAGGCAAGAGGTTTGGCGGATCTGTCAAAAAGAGGTCACTTCACGCGTTCAATGGGAAAAGGGTAGGCCTCTTTTTCTCCAATAAAATGAGCCATGGCTTTGACTTCGGGATCTTTGTTGTTTTTGATGTTGTACACGGTTTGATTGATGCGGGCTTTTGCGTTGCGAATGACCAGTTTTGCAAGTTCCAATTCTTTCTGGTTTTTCTCAACTCCCCCATGCTTTTCAAGCACGGAGTTAATTCGGCTCAATACAGCTGCAATCATATACGTATCAATGGCAATATCGGCAAGCCTCGCCAGTTGGATCTGTTCTTCGGGGAGCTTTTGTCCGTATTGACGGATGAGGCGCCCTGCTGTGGATGTGAGTTCGCGTGTGGCGCTGGCCAATCTTTCGCATTCTTTTTCAAGACTTGAGTGAAATCCCGTGAGAGCTTCGGTGACAACGTTGTGTTTGACCTGGTTAAAAGCAAACTCTGAAATGACTCCAATTTTGGCAACGGCATCATTTAAGCTATCAAGATTACGGATGTTTTGAAAGCTTTGGAGATCTTTTCCAATGCGCTTGTAGTCGCTTGCAGGTTCTTTGAGGCCCGTAAGTGCAATAAACAAGCGTAAAATTTCATTGGTACCTTCGAAAATGGAGCCAATGCGCCCATCGCGCATGCGGCGTTCGATGCCATAATCTTTCATGTAGCCATTGCCGCCATGAATTTGCATGGCAAGATTCAAGACTTCCCAACCGGCTTCAGTGGCATAAACCTTACAAATTGCAGCTTCAATGCTGTAGTCGATGTCGCCGTCATCCACGAGTGAACTCGCAAAATACGTCATTGATTCAACGCAATAAACGCGTTCTGTCATGCGGGTGATCATCTCTTGGATGAGCCCAAATTCAAGGAGCGATCTGCCAAAAGACTTTCGATTTTTTGCATAAAGGATACTTTGGTCGAGCACCGCTTTCATGGTTCCTAAAGATCCCGCAGCAAGTCCGAGTCGACCTTGATTTAAGATGCCCATGGCAATCTTAAATCCCTCTCCGGGTTTGCCAAGCACATTGGCAACGGGAACTTTCGTGTCTTTAAAGAAAACTTCGACGGTGCTCGATGCTTTTATTCCAAGTTTTTGTTCTTCGGGCCCTGTGGAAACTCCACCCATATCTCTGGTAACCATCAGAGCGGTGATTTTATCTTCACCATTGACTTGTTCCTTGGCAAAGACCGTAAAAAAGTCGGCAAAACCCCCGTTGGTGATCCAAAGCTTCGAGCCGTTCAGGATATAGTGATCTCCCTCGCGAACAACGCGCGTTTTGATTGCGGCAGCGTCGGAGCCCGCAGTGGGTTCCGTCAGTGCAAAAGAAGCAATCATTTCGCCCGTTGCAAGTTTGGGCATGTACTGTTTCTTTTGTTCTTCACTGCCGTAAAGGTAAAGGCCCTTCATGCCAATGGACTGATGAGCACCGATGGTGAGTGAAATGCTCGTATCAAACTTATTGATGAGTTCAAGAATGCGGATGTAAAAGGTTTGAGTGAGTTCCGATCCTCCAAACGCCTCTGGGATGATAAGCCCAAAAAGGCCCATTTCTCGCAGTCCTTGCAGCACTTCGTCGGGGAGTTTTTTGTCGTCGTCAAATTTTTCACTTTTTGCATTTTCTTTGAGCCAGTCTTCAATACTAGAAGACATCAGTCGAAAATCGCTTTCTCTGTGCGTGGTAAAAAAAGGAAAATGATAGAGAACGGATGGATTGATCTGGCCGTTAAACAGCCCTTTCATAAAACTCGCCTTGGTCGCCGCCATAGATACCTCTTCTGTGCCAATTGCACCTGCTGAATCCGTTGATAGAAAATCATGACACAGTTCAAACCTTGACTTCAATGCCTGCAATGAAGACCGCACTGCAGTCAGAGTTCTTATCAACACTCTGTATGGAAGGCCTGACAAGTAAATGCAAATTCGCATTTCACACCCGTGCGTCAAGTTGCTAAGTGGTTCAAATGTGAGTTTGCCATGCCCCTTGATTGCGACTACTTTCGTTTGCAATGAAGGCATAACTTGTAAAAAGACGCTTTAGATGAGGTGAATTGAGATGTCGATGTTTGAATTAAGTACAGAAAGACGAGAAATTTACGAACTGGCAAAAGATTTTTCAAACAGAGAGATTTGGCCCAAAGCACGCGAACTTGATGAGACTGCGAAATTCCCCTGGGAGCTTTTAAAAAAAGCGCACGAAGTGGGCTTGATCAACGCCTTTATTCCCGCAGAGGCGGGAGGTTTAGGGATGGGAACCTTTGAGCAAGCACTCATTGGTGAAGCATTGGCCATGGGAAGTTCTGGGCTAGGAACTGCGGCAGGGGCCAGCGAACTCGCGGCAATGCCGCTTATCATCGCTGGGAACAAAGCGTTGTGGGAAGAGTTTCTTGCTCCGATGGCGCAAGAGCTTGTCATGGCTGCCTATTGTGTCACAGAGCCCGGCGCAGGCTCTGATGTGGCCGGGATCAAGACCACCGCCAAGAAAGTAGGAGATAAATATCTTCTAAACGGTGCTAAAATGTGGATCACGAATGCGGGCCATGCAAAATGGTTTTTTGTTTTGGCCAAAACGGATCCAAGCGCGGGGCCCAAAGGAATGACTGGATTTGCAATTCCAGCCAATCTGCCCGGAATCGTGGTTGGTAAAAAAGAAGACAACATGGGCCAACGCTGTTCGGATACACGCGGCGTGACCTTCGACAATGTCGAAGTTCCCGCAAAGTATATGGTTGGTAAAGAGGGTGAAGGCTTCAGAATTGCCATGTCGGCATTTGACAGAACCCGTCCGGTTGTGTCGGCGGGTGCGGTGGGAGTTGCTCATCGCGCGATGCTCTGCTCCATAGAATATGCCAAACAGCGCATCGCTTTTGGCAAGCCCATCGCCGAGTATCAAGGGATTTCGTTTATGATTGCAGACATGGCGCGCGATATTGAGGCTAGCAGACTCTTATTGTGGAAGGCCGCCGAGGAAATTGATGCAGGGCGTCGAAACACCTATTGGGCGTCTTTGGCAAAACTGATGGCCGCAGATTCTGCAATGCGCATCACAACCGACGCCGTGCAAATTTTTGGGGGCTACGGTTACAATCGTGAATATCCAGTAGAAATGCTGATGAGAGATGCTAAGATCTTTCAAATTTACGAAGGCACTTCGCAAATCCAAAGACTTGTGATATCGCGACATCTTTTGAGTTAAGACTTTCTGTTTGAAAGATCTTCCGTGGTCGGAAGGTCACTGTGTGCCGGCAAATCTGATGCGCTGGCCGCCAGACAGAGTTGAGTTTATTTAGGACACGCTATGCCTTCTCGCAAAGAAGTAAGAATCGGAATCGTCGTAGGGCGCTTCAATGAACTCATCACCTCCCGATTGCTTGAAGGTGCCCGCAAAGCGCTTGTCCGCGAAGGAGTTCTTGTCGAGAACATTTTTGAGGTCGAAGTTCCCGGGAGTTTCGAAATTCCCTTGGCCGCTCAGTGGCTTGCCGACGTGCGCAAGGTCGACGGTGTCATTGCGCTGGGTGCCGTAATTCGGGGATCCACCAACCACTATGAGTACGTGTGCAGCACCGCATCGAGCGGGCTTATGAATGTGCAATTGAGTCATAAGATTCCAGTGGGATTTGGAATTTTGACCTGTGACACCTTGGAACAAGCTTTCGATCGCGCGGGCGGCAAGCTAGGTAACAAAGGAACAGAATCTGCTCAAACTGTGCTTGAAATGGTTTCTTTACGGCAGTCGCTTGGCGAAAGAAGGGAATAGTATGTTTCGCAAATCTTCTCTTGCCCTGCTCTCAGACAATCCTGCGGGAGCCGTCCTTGAAGGGGCGGAGCATTTGTCTCCTGTTCAGCTCAAGGAAGCGCGGCGTTTTGCTGTGCAGTTTATTTATCAACTTGAAATTACGCAGCAGCTCTTTTTTCATGAGCGCTCTTACGAAGTCTTTTGCGAGCAATGCACTGTTCCCTTCGAAGAGCGTCGTTTTGTGCGTTCGCTTCTCACGCATGTGCTGAGTTCGTTACAGAAAATCGATTCTCTCATTGAAGCCCATTCCAAGAATTGGAAGCTGACGCGCATTGGCAGGGTTGACTTGGCAATACTCAGAATTTGTTCACTAGAACTCATTGAACGAAAAGAACTTGCCGTTGAAATGATCTTGGCGGATGCCGCCGAAATTGGAAAGCAGTACGGTTCTGCTCAGTCGAGTTCCTTTGTCCATGGCGTCCTTGACGGCGTTGCAAAAACCGCACGTCAGAAGGCAACCCTTTAACGAGTAAAAAGAGTGTAAGAACGTGCAAAGGGATATATTTCTCCTAGATGGCCCCATGAAGCTCAACGAGTTCCTCCAGGAACTTCGAGTTGAGGATTCAACCGAGGATTCCTGTTTGGGTGTTGGGTTTTTTAAGGCTGTGCCTGCGAGTTCCCCACATCAGGGAGTCGAAATATTGGTTTCGCCAACCACCCTTAAACCCATGCTTCTCGAACACATTGCCAAAGGCCACGTTTCTCCTTTCGAGAACCAAACGGTGTTCTTAGGAATTGACTCCAAGGATTTCGGCGCGCCTGCTCAACTCGAGATGCAAGTGATTCCACGCTGGCTTTTGCTTGGGCTCAATCGAATGCGTGCAAATCGAAAGCAGGAGAAGAGGGAAAGAAGTTCTCAGGGCAACCAGGATAAAAAAGAGACTCTCTTAGAAATCGTGAACGTGATTTTTTCGAAAATTATGGAGGTTCGTCCCCATACCGTCATTCTTGTCGTTGATACCCCCTTGCTGGTGGAATACATTCACGAAGTGGACTCTGATCGCGCAGGCAGGGCACAGAGCAAGGAAGCTTTGCGAGAGTCCTTCAGCACTGATATTTTTGAATTTGCTGAAGAACTTTTGACTTATATCATTGATGAAACGAGCCACCCTCGAGTGGCCATCGTGTGCAGGACTTCGGGAGACTACAAAGCGTATCTTGAGGCAGGTTACCGCATCGTTCGGACTTCAAGACATGGTAATAACCTCAACTTCCGTCTCTAGGTTTTCCCAGTCAGGCAAGAACTCTCCACGGATTTCCTCTTGCTCTCGTCGTGCGATTTTTTTATCGAAAATCTCCACAGTCTTGCTTAAGTGTGTCAAGAAATCTGCCGAAAGTGAATATTGTGTGAGTGAGAGCTGTTACATATCTGTAACATTGGTTTCATCAAGAATTTTAAAAGCGATTTGCAGAGGGGGTAACATATGAGGACAAAGGAGTATTTTGCAGATCGGGCTTCCTACCCTTTTTCAGTTCAGGAGCGCGCCAAAGATGTTTTTTCGTGGGCGCAGGAGCATACGAACTTGTGCCAAGTCTATACCCACCTTGGCAATGTCGACCACGAAAGTCATTCTCGCCTTCAGAAACGCCTCCGTGATTCAGTCGACCGAGGAAAGCGGCTTTTAGATGCGCTTTTGGACGAAAATTCGGAAAGGGAACTGGAGCATTCTGAAAGGGTGCAAACCCGAACTCTTTCAAGCGTCGCAATGATTCCGACTTCTGGTTTCCACCGGTTTGAAGAAGGTGAACAGCGCTCGCAAAGGGCGGGTTTGAGCCTTGAATCCAATCCCACACCACTTAAAAAGCCATCGCCTTCTGCTGCTGCACAAATGGCTCCGTTGAGTAGCCCTGCTAAATCAGCGCCCCTCCCCAGTCGCACTTACATTAAGAAGGCCGGAACGTAGGGTAGGAAAAGGTTAAAAGCCATATTTTTCGGTGATTTTTTTGTAGCTGCCATCCGCTTTCATAGACTTGATGCAGGCATCAAGACCGTCGATAAACTGCTGTTTTTCTTTCACCCGAGGGGATTTTTTAGACTGCGTGACATAAAAAGGTGCCGTTTTGATGTCCAGTTCTGTGGTGCGGATGCGGTCGAGGACGCCTTGTTCTTTTGCAAGCCACAGCATGCTGGATTGCGTTTCAACAAAGACATCAATTCTTTTTGCGAGGAGCATGCGCAAGCCTGCCTCAGGTTCTGTCACAGTTACAAGTCGCCCTTCTTTTTCCCTTTTTTCAACGTATGCGGTAAATTCCTTTGAGTAACGAAGGCCTACGAGATGGCCAAGCTTCAAGGGCTCAAAGTCCTGAAGTGACTTGATCTGGATGGCGCTGTCTTTGAGTGTAAACGCTCGATAGCTCTCTGTAAAAAGCGGTTCTTTTCCATAAATCAAAAAGCTATTTCTGTCTTTTTCCATAGAAAAGACATTGATGTCTATTTTTCCGTCTTCCATGTACTTGAACATGCGTCCAATCGGGTAAAAGTCGAAACGATGTTTGGTGCCCATGTTCTTGAAACATTGCTCTAAAACTTCTTTTGCCAAACCTTTGGGCTTGTCTGCTTTGCCGGCAAAAAAGTAAGGGGGCCAATCCGCATCGCAAATTTTAACGGCATCGGACTGGGGAGGTTCCATCAAGGTTGCGTCAGCCTTGGGGGAGTCGTCTGTCTTCGTTTCAACAGTTTTGGATGAATCCGCCTTGGGCGCATCTGCTTTGGGTGTAACAGCCTTGTTTTCCGGTTTGGGATTGGCCATGGCCATGCCTTCAGTCAACGAGAACGTCAGAGTGATTGTTCCAGCCGAAAACAGAAAATATTGTAAGAGATTTCTCATCACGCACCGTTTTGTAGTTTAAATCGCCTATTCACATTTGCTCTTTTTTGGAACGAGCACCCGATATGTGGAATTGTGCACATTGTCCTCCAATTTCACAACCCCACGCTTTTCGTTTGGAAGGGGCGTCAATGTTCCGTGAATCGTTTTTCAGCCTTTCACGAAAGGGGTCGATATCCCTTCGACTGTAAACGTCTGCAAAGGAATTGAAGGGCAGCGGTGTTTAGAAATCCAAAGCTCAGGACAATTCTTATCATGGGCATCATGCTCGGCCTTGGGGTCCCTGTGATCCTTTTTGAGGTTGTGAGTATGAAACGCCAAAGGGAATTCATGGAGCAAGAGCTCGATGGGTTTCTCACATTCGTTTCTGTTACTCTGGCGAGTGGACTTGCAGAACCTATCTGGAATCTCACCCACACTGCAGGGGCGCCGCTCATCAATACCATTTCCGCCGATCCCAGGGTCATCTCAATTGAAGTTGTTTCTGAAATTGATGGGAAAATATTTGATGTTGTCTCGCAAGCGAAACAGGTTGGAAAAGTTGTGTCTCGAGTGGTTCCCATTCGCCATGGTTCTGAAAAAATAGGTCAAGTCACAGTGAAAGTGTCGACAGACACTCTTGATGAAGTCTTGAATTTACAATTGCGGGAAGTATTTATGCTTGCTGCACTCCAATTTGTGATGAGTGTTATGTTTGTTACGCTCATCGTCAATCGGAAACTGGTGCGTCCGCTTGGGGTTCTTGTCAATCAAGTGAATGACCTCGCAAAGAAAAATCTAGAGCAAAGATTTGAATGGCAAGGCGATGATGAAATTTGCCAACTTGGAAAAGGGCTCGAAGAAACCAGGCTTGCACTTTCGGCACTCTTTGAAAGCATAGAAAATAAAAACGACGAACTGGCACTCGTAAATGAAGCGCTCCTTGAAGAATCTCAAACAATTCGTGAGCTGCAGCAGCGCGCTGAAATCCTCCTTGATACGACGAAAAAACTCGCCTCAGAATGGAACGAAGTCTCTGTTTTAAAGGAAGCGGGCCGTGTCTTGGTGAGGACGTTTGCCTTAACGGGGACACGAAGATTTACTGCGTATTTGTTGCGTGACGACGGCACTGAGCTTCACACCAGGGTCGAATTTGAAGTCGAGCGTTTTGAAGACGGGCGCCAAGAAGGCATTGGGGAAGTTGCCATCAGAAACGTCCCTGTTACTGAAATCGGAAAGGTCTCTTTTTTCGAAAGTGCGCAGGCATGGCGAAAGGGCTCAATACTTCAAATACCGTTGGTGTACAAAGAAGAAAAAATTGGGCTCTTGCGCGTTCCATTTCCTGAGTATAAAAATTATACACTTTCTGATGAGCACTTTATAGAAATGTTCTCTCAATCATTGGCAATGTCGCTACAAAATCTTGCTCATCTCGAGACCATTTCAAAGACTCAAAAAGCAGTGCACGATGCACGTCTGGCAGAACTTGGACGCGTTGCGGTGCGCATTGGTGATCGCATGGGATCACCACTTAACATCGTTGAATTGACGCTGGAAGATATCGAAGACATCGTGGGTGAAGCAATCTCCAATCCAAGGCTTTTAGAGGAATTTGGAGAAGGTGTTGCAAGGGTCAGGCGCGCGATAAATTCGATAAAGATTGAAATTTTCAATATGCGAAAGTTCCGTACCTTTGCACCCACTGATTCCTTGGTTCATGATTTTGAAACACTCCTTGTCGACCGCAAAGGTCCCAAGGCATCATAGAATCAGCCTCATCAAGGCCCTGTTCAATTATTGATAAACTTGTCGTGTAAGAGAGCAGACCCTTTTTTTTGGTGAGCAAAAAGCTACTGAAGAACAAGGGTGGCGAGTGCGGGCAAAAAATTCTTTAAAATACATCGATTTCTTTATTCCCTGTGCTTTACTTGGACTTGTGATTTTTATAGGCATTCAAGTTTTTCAAGATTGGCAGCGAAAAAGCAGCAACCTAAACTCCGCAAATGGCAAAGGCGCTTTTGTCGATTTTGAGTATTCGCCAAGGTGGCGCAAAGACATCTTTCAGATTCCGGACACGTTTTGGAGAGTTCATCAGGGAATCCCTTCATTAGAGAAGGGGCAACTGTATGCCCTTTTGCAGCACACTGAAGATGGACAACGCTGTGTTTTTGGCTTCTTAAACTTTCTTCGCCTCGAAAACGATGCGCTCCTTTTCAAAGGCAAGAAGCCCTCTGGAGAATCCAAACTCGCCCATTTTGCAAAGTTACACAATCAGCTTATTCAGTATGAAATTTCCTTTATTTCAGAATTGAAAGTAAATAAAATTTATCATTGTAAAGAGTGGATTCATGTGGAAAATAAAAATTAGATTTTCGTTGATGATGTGCATTTTCTTTATTTTAAATAATGCAGTGGCCTTCGGAAAAAGTTCAATTGATTTTGCGGTCAAAGAAAAAATTGAAGTTCCCGTGGGTAAAACTCTGAAAGTTTCTCAAAAACGCTTTGCGCGTGTGACCAATGAAAGCTCTGAGTTTATTAAAGTTGAACAGTCTGTTTTGAATGGCAATCTCAAAATCAAGGCTCTCAAAGTGGGCAGAGGTTTTCTCACCTTTCACTCTGCCCTCGATGGAAGTGTGAGCAAAGTTCAAATCGATGTCATTGCAAAGAAGAGTCCGAAAAATCAGCGTTCTCCAAAGCAGGATTTCCAAATGCAGTGTGGAATGGTTCGAAAACGAGGCTGCCCCCAAGGTCGGGGGATGAGTTTACCAGGATGGGATTAGTCCTTTGGAATTCTATTGAGCCTAGGCAGCCCATCATTTGATAGGATATTCTTCAAACTGTTTCCAGACCTTCAACTGTCCGATGTAGGGAAAAAACACATGGCGCAGACGGTAGTAACAGGGGTGGTGGATTTCGCAGGATTCGAAGAATGGAGCGAGGACATCGATGGCCTCAAGCTCGCAGGGCTGCGCACGCCTGGAAACTGGGGTGGCACTGCGGGTGAGAACGCCGATGCGCGTCCGCTCATCGTTACCTTGCACGGTTGGCTCGACAACGCCGCAAGCTTCGTTCCATTGGCGCGGCAATTGCCGCAGTTCCGTTGGTTGTGCATCGACTTGTCGGGCCACGGAAACTCCGCGCACAAAGTTGTCGGCGTGCGCGAGTATCATGCCGTCGATTGGGCCCTTGAAGTGGCACTGCTGCTCGGACGCTTCGATGTGCGCGATGCATGCCTCCTCGGGCACTCGCTCGGTGCGGCACTTTCCGTTCTCGTAGCGGCCACTTCGCCGCAACGCATCGCACGTCTCGCATTGCTCGACGGCCTGGCGCCTCTCTATACGTCCGCCGATGCGTTCATCGACCGCATGCGCTCGTTTCTTTCGGAAGCCACGAACCCGCCGCGCAACCGCACCTTCGAAACCTTCGATGTGCTTGTCGCGCAACGCTCCCGCAACGGCGAGATGACGGAGGTCTCCGCACGGTTGTTGATGCAGCGTGGCCACCTTGTCGTCGAGGGAGGTGTTCAGGCACGCGCAGATGCAAACCTCAAGCGAACGTCGCCCATGCGCCTCATGCGGCCGCAGATTGAAAGCGTTCTCAGACGCATCGAATGCCCCGTGCTTGTCGTAGACTTCGGCAATGCGCACTTTGGTCGACCTCCTTCCGATCACTCCGAACTGCTCGCCTGCGTTGGCGACATCCGCGTGGAAACCATTCCCGGCGGACACCATCTGCACATGGACGACCCCGCGCGCGTGGCTCCTGTTCTTGCGGAATTTTTACGTACTTGAGCCAAAGTCTTTGTTTTGTTACTTTTTAAGCGACGAAAAAGCACACAAAATGGAGACCTGCCATGACACAAAATTTAGTAATTCTCAAAAGAGATGGGACAAAAGCTACCATCCAAATTTCACGGCCCGAGGCACTCAATGCGCTCAATTCCCAAGTGATCTCAGAGCTTCGCAGTGCCGTTGAACAGGTTTCGCGGTTCACAGATGTTTCGACGGTCATTGTTTCAGGTGCAGGCGACAAAGCTTTTGTAGCTGGTGCCGACATCAAAGAAATGCAGGGCCTTACTGCCGAGCAAGCCGCAGAATTTTCAAGGTTTGGTGCAGAAACTTTTGCGATGCTTGAAAATCTTCCACAGATCGTCATCGCCAAGGTTCAGGGCTGGGCTTTGGGTGGTGGACTCGAACTCGCACTTGCTTGCGATTTTATCGTTGCCTCTGAAAAAGCAAGATTTGGCCTCCCTGAAGTGTCCTTGGGCCTCATTCCAGGTTTTGGAGGCACTCAGCGACTTGCCAGGAGGCTCGGGGTGGCAAAAGCTCTGGAATGGCTAGCGACAGGAAGCAAATACACTGCGCAAGAGGCCCTTCAAAGTCGTCTCGTCAATCATGTTGTTGCACCCGAAGAACTTGATGCTTTCACAGACAAGTTGGTTGAAAGCATCTCCAAAAACTCACGCTCCGCTGTTCAGAGCGCAAAAAACGTTCTTCGCCAAGGAATGGAAACCTCACTTTCCATTGGCCAAAGCCTTGAATCCGGATACTTTGGATTGAGATTTGGAACCGAAGAAGCGAAAGAGGGCATGCTCGCATTTCAAGAAAAAAGGCAACCTCAGTTTCGCAAATCACAGTAAGGACTTTCAATGAATGTTTCTCCAACGCCCGAAATGTTTGATGGAACTGTTGAAGTCACGCTTCTCAATCGCAATGGCGAAAAAATAGACGTGTTTTCTATGCGCAAAGGCACAAATTTGTGGGTCTTTTTACGCAAACGAGGCTGGCCCATTGGTGCCGCATGTTCGGGCGTTGGAGTGTGTGGTGCTTGCGATGTGTGGATAGAAGGCGCTGACGAACACTGTGTGCCCTCTCCAACAGAGTTCGAGATCAACACCCTCGAACGCCAAGGCAAAGATCCTAGCGAGCGATTGGCCTGTTTGTGCCGGGTTTTTTCCGATTTAACGGTGCGTGCTCAATACTGGTAAACTTCCAAAAGACATTTTTTGGAGGCCTTCGAATCTTTCTTGCCTTCAATTATAAATTCTCATAGCGGTTGTCCTGATTTAATATTATCTAATATTTTTACAGGGCATCATGCACATGTCTGAAATAAATGAGATCAGTGTCTTTATCCCTGCCATGGCGCCCCATCCGTCGCTCCCCCACGCTTCTGCTGCTTCCCGGTTGAGCTTTTTGGCCGCTGTTTTGGGCCAGCTCGTTTACCTCAATTCCGAAAGAAACCTTGCCGAGGGATTGCTTCAGAAATGGAGCTGGGATGCTTCCCAAAAGATGTACATCCTCGAGCTCAAACACGACTTGTTCTTTCACAATGGCCGTAAGGTAAATTCAAAGGATCTTGAATTTTCGCTCTTGCGTCCTTTTTTTGTGCTCCAGCGCTACGATGAATCTCAATATCTTCAAAATATTGAGGGTGTCGCTTCTGTGAAGCCTGGCGCGAAATACCAATCCGGCATGGTGAGCGGCGTCAGAGTTTTAGACGATTACAGTGTTGGTGTGACCCTCAAAACGCCGAATCCTCACTTCATCTTTATGTTGGCAAGAAGTACAGCATCCCTTCTCCCCCAAGAAGAATTAGAAGAAGATCACCTGACCTGGAAAAATTTGTTTGTGGCGCCGGACCCTATCAAGTGATGGAGCAAAATTTGCAGACGGGCGAAGTGCTCTTAACGCCCGTAGCAACCCAGAGCCGAAAACAAAATTCTCAAGTCAACATTCGCTTTGGATATAAAGATGTTTCGACACGCGTATACGATGTGATTGTTGACGCAGGAAGTGTCAAAGAAAAATCTGCATACGAGGCACATCTTCTTCCAGGCCCTTGGGGTGTGAAACATTTGATGTTTAATGCCACTCATCCATTTTGCAAAAATATTCACTTTCGCAGGTTTTTACAAAACGCATTCGACAGAAAAACACTTTCAGAAACTTCTCTTGTTCCTGCACAACCCTACGCAGAACTTGTTCCTCCTCATCAATGGGGAAGGGTAGGCGCTTTAACTGAGCAAAATGTGCTTGCAGCCAAAGAAAATCTTGAGGAATTTAAAAAATCTCATGCGTTTGATGGAACTCTCTCGGTTGTTGCTTCCGGGGGCGATGGCGTTGGATTTGAATATGTAAACGCGATGCGTCAGCAGTTAAAAGAATATGGCATCAGGCTCAAAATTGCTTATTCGGAAGAGCTTTTCGATCCTTTTCAAAAAGAATGTGAAAACTATCCGCTCCGCCTTGTCAGTGCAGGCGCAGATCTCTTGGATTCACTCTCTTATTTTGCGTTTTTTCAAAACGACGGCCTGCTTAAAAAACAATTTTTTGAAGATGAAAAGTACACAGAGCTTTTTGAGCAGGCATTAAACGCATCAGATTTTGATACCCGTGTTCAAAGAACTCAAGAATTAGGCCGGTATTTTATTGAGCAGATCAGGACGGTTCCTCTGTTTGTCATGCCTGCGGTTGTCCATACGAAAAAGGGTTCTGCAGTGAAGTCGTTAGGTGACCAAAGGGGTGGAATTACGATTTATCTTGAAGAGTTAACATCCTGAGAATTATTCCCGTGAGGCAAAATCCATTTTTACTTGAGGCATGTTGAGTGAGCAATTTTAATTTATATCTTTTTCTTTTGTTCATGGCGCAACTGTTTACTAAAATCGCCTCTACGGGATCCATGATTTCTTTTGCACTGAGTGCACATCAAGCGGTGGAGTTAACAGCTATCGTCGTAAGCATTCAAGTCGTTGCTTCAACACTTGCGCTTTTGGCTTCACGCAAAATTCAAATATCTAAAAATATTGCTCCAATGGGATTGGTTCTCTCGGGTTTTTCCTCGCTCGGTATCTGGCTAATTTCCTCTAGTGAATGGTATTGGTTTTGTTTCCTTTTTTGCTATGAGGTTGGCATCTCTTTAGCACTTCCTTACATGGTTTCTCTTTCTCGGAATTTTGCAAATAAAGCTGTTGTATCAGCAAACAAAAAAGTTCAAACGTTAAATACATTTGCGATTGTCATTACATTAGGAGTGAGTCCGCTCCTCGTTAATGAAATTTCGCTTTCTAAAATTTTCATGTTCCAGTCTCCTGCGTTACTTCTTTTCGCATTTTTATTTTGGCGTATAGCCGAAAGTGTAGATATGTCAATAGAATTGCCAAAGAGCAAACTCACTCTGTTAGATTCGTGGAATTCTTTTTCAGCCGTTTATCTTTTAAGTTTTTTTGTATGTCTTACCGCGGGTTTATTTAATATTATTGAAATTCCAGTCTTAAATGAACGTTTTCAAGTTTCTGCAACTCAAGTGTCAAGTTTATTTCTCGCAACTGCCGCTTCGAGCCTGCTTGCAGTTACATTGTTTCCCACAAAAATTCTTTCGAAAAAATTAAATTTTCCGCTGATAGGCGCGTCGGTAGGATTGACAAGTGGTGCTCTTGTGTTTCTGTACATAGAGTCTGGCCTGCCGAAATTTAGTAGTTTAAGGCCCGCTTGCTGATCTCATATTTGGCACCCGAATTTTAGCTGATTTTTGGAGAAGTGCTTTCCTGGTGCGACGATTTGTATTTTGCAGGTTGGCCAT
>JBIIEI010000084.1:0-23792 GCA_044237915.1 Silvanigrellaceae bacterium
TTTGTCAAAAATTATGCTCATTTAGGCAATTCGATAATGTGGCCGCATTTTAGGTACCAAATCTGTTACTGAAAAATATTTCGGATTTAGACGTTTTTCGGCAGACCAGGTTTAGAGCACCTCGCAGTCGCATTACATCCATTTATTAAAATGGATTTTGCTCCAACAGGTACATCCGATCATTCGAAGATTCTCATTGCAGATCCTTACACGGATTTTGCAGGAATGGTGGTGATGTCTAAGAATCTCACGGATTTCAATCATACGAATTATGATGAAGGAATATTGGTTTACGGTCCAGCGGCTTCAATTTCGATGAATGCATATCGCCGGGATCTTGAACTTGCCGTTGAGCGGGCCATTAAACAAAAGAAAATCGATTCAAGTGGACTACAACAAGTAGAATCATGGCTCAATTTGGATTCTCAGGCAACTTCGCGTTCTTCTACTTTGCACGTCGCAGGGCGAGGAACAGCACAGGTTCGTATTGCGCAAAACAATGCAGATGACAGTGTGAGAAATCTAGAGCACAACATTTTAAAATTAATTGCGGGTGCTGGAAAGAACATACGCATTTACAACTTATTTTCATATCACCCAACAATTGCTAAAGGGATTGCAGATGCCTCTAAGAGACTAGGTGCAAAAAACGTAAGGATTTTGTTAGACTCATCTATGGCATACAAGCCAAACAACTTATTTGTCGCGATGCTTCAAAAAGAAATGCTTTACGATGCGAATGAAGAAAAATCGAATTATTCCATTGAGAGAATGCGTGCAGTTCATTTAGATGAAAGTGTAAGGTGGCGAAAACTCCTGCCTCCGAAACACCAAAATCATTTAGGGTTTATAGATATTGCACAGCAACAACATGTGAAGTCAATAATAATCGACGATGACAAATTACTCATTGGGAGCGCGAATTTTGATGTCAATACTCTCAAAGGTGCCTTCAGAGAATTTTCATTAATTGTCAAGGAACCTCAAGCGGCTGGTGTGGCTTCAGAATCAGCAGACATCTTTGATAAACTTTGGAAGAGCGAAATAGATTCTGCAAAAAGTGAAGACATGAAACAAGCTCAAAAACTTCTTGGAATAGTGCCTCCCTCTGAGAATTTGCAATTCGAAGCCACCAAAATCATTGAGATGGAACACACTCGAAATGAGGGCATGAACCCTCGCAATTTAGAACTTCAAGACTCTGCAGGCAATTGGAAACAGGATTGTTACTGATTTTTCTCTAAACGGTCATATCCGCAACTTGCAATTCCCCCATCTTGCACATAAAAGCTTGAATGCAATTCTTTCAATGATGGGGCCTGCTTTAAATATCCCGCCAGGGGTCATGGCTTCGTTGCGTTTGGCGCCTGGCATTGTGGGGTGGAGAACAGATGCAGAGACGATCGTTCGTGCAAAAATGTGGGCTTTCGGGGTTAGGCGCGTTGTGTTTCCCGCAGTTCGCTGTGAGTGCAGGTGAACTCGAATTACCAGATCAAAAAAGCGGTGACCAGTATGGTGTTGCATCGGGAGATCCCTCTGAAAATGGTGTTACCATTTGGACGCGGATTCCGGATTTCATTCGTGCACGCATGGGTTTAGGCAATTCTGCTTCCATCGAAGTCAGGTGGTGGATTTCGGAAGGAAGTGAAGGTGAACCTATTTGTAAGGAAACAAATTTGGTACAGGCCTCACCCGAGAGAGATTTTGTCCTAAAAATTCCTGTAGAAAACCTCTCTCCCGGATGTTCATATCGATACGGCTTTGAAATTGAAGGGGAATGGAAAAGTGACACTGGATTTGCAAGAACCTTGCCCGCACAAGGGGATGAGCTTCTTGAAATGAAGTTTGCATATGTCTCGTGTCAGAATTATGGGACAGGTTTTTATACCGTCTTTCAAGCTCTGGCTCAAGATAATGTCGATTTTTGTGTCCATCTGGGAGATTCCATTTACGAGCGAGTTTCTGAACGTGATCGGTTTTTTCAAGTGAGGCCTGATTCAGAAACAGAGGCACGAACACTTGCTGAATACCGAGAACGTTACAAGCTTGTACTCAGCGATCCGTGGTTCCGTGAAGTGCGCAGGCGCTTTACTTGGATTTGTCTTCCCGACGATCATGAAGTCATGAATGACTATTACGGCAGTGATCCAAAACAGGAGGCGAGACGACGAGACGCTTTGCAAGCCTATTTTGAGTATACGCCTCTTGCGGATGTCCATTTTCCAGCCGTCCATCGTACTTTTCGATTTGGAAAACTTGCAACGTTGTTTGCTTTGGATGAACGCCAGTATCGAGATGGTCAAGCCTGTGCGAATAATTATCTTAAACCTCAATGTGACGCTTCAAATGCTCCGGGTCGTACTTTGTTGGGGAAAAGGCAGAAGTCGTGGTTTAAAGAGGGCATTTTAGGCAGCGATTCGCATTGGAACATTTTGCTTTCGCAAGTGATGTTTATGCCTCAGCGTGTCATTGATCGTCCTGATTTTCTAAGGCCGGATGCTCGAGAAGAGACCTTGCATCACTTTCCTGTTCGAAAGCTTGAGCAAGATAAATGGGTCGCAAATCGTAAAAAAGCAGACGTCTATGTCAGTCTCGATTCCTGGGACGGTTTTCCTGCGGAGCGTTCTGAAATTCTCGACATGCTTGCATCGAGGGGCCAAGGGAACACTTTGGTTTGGACGGGCGATATTCACAATAGCTACGGAGGTTGGTTGCAATATGGAGGCCGCAATGTCGGCTATGAATTGAGCACGGGCTCTATCAGTAGCTACGGTGTGGGCGACATCTTTCGTTTTGGCACTGCAAAACTTTTGGAGCCTCTCATTCGAAGGGCGAACAGGCATATGACAACCGTAGACCTACGCCATCATATGTATGTCCGTGTGACTTTAACACCCCACAATGCACAGTTCGAAACGGTTTGCCCTGCTACAATTTTCAGACCTTTAGCCCCATTTTCAGTTGTGACTTGCCAAAATGTTAAGCATGGAAGCTTAGAGGTTCAGTGTTAATCAGTGTTTCAATTTAGCCTGAAATTGTTTTGCGCATTCTTGGATGGTGTCTTTGATAATGCGATAGCGTTGAAGTTCAAGGGCCTCAGAGCGCCAAGCCAGAAAAATACCATTGCGTTGAGGCACGGCATCTGCAATTTCTAAGCCTGTCTCTTTAAGAATGGCTGGTGTGATGATCTGTCTTGGCAAAACAGCGATGGAATTGGGAATTCTTTTAACAATCGCGGGCAGAGCCAGGATGTGACTGATGGTCACGGGAACAAAGGCTTCATTCCAAGGAAAATGTTCATCAAATTGCTCACGCCAATACTTTTCCACCAAGGAATCGGGAAGAGCCATGGTAACCCACGGCCTCGAGAGCAATTCTTTTCTTCTTGCAGCTTCAGAGCTTGTGCGGGGTAAATTATTTCCAACCAGAACCAGATCTTCGTCCAGGAGGTGAGCCGTCGTGACGCCCTCCACCTTTTCAAATGGCTGAGCGATGATCGCAAAATCCAGTTGTCCGTGCGAAAGCATGGGCAAAAGATCTTCCGTCTGTTCCACAGAAAAACGGAGCCTGATTTTAGGAGCGCTGTCTTTAAGAAGGCTTACGGCGGGGAGGATGAGAGTATCAAACCACCCCATCAGGCATCCAATGCGGACATTCCCTCTGAGTTCGTTTATATTTGAAGCTAAAGTTTCCTTAACGTCGTCGAATTTAGCCAGGAGGTCGCGCACCTTGGCTTCAATAATGCGGGCAGTTTCGAGGGGAATGACATTGCGCGAAGTGCGATGAAAAAGTTTAATCCCGAGTTCGGTTTCCATTTTTTTAAGCTTGAGGCTTAGAGCGGGTTGGGTGAGTCCAAGATCTTCTGCCGCTTTTGAAATGGATCCGCCATCGAGAATTGCCAGAAATGCTTCGAGGTCTTTAATATCTATCACGACAATTCCTCGTTTGTCGGTTCGATGTTTTTTGGAAGCTCTACACTGAATGCGGTTCCAACTCCGGGTGCAGAATGGACCGAAATCGTTCCACCGTGTTGTTTGACGATGGAATAGGTAATGGAAAGCCCAAGCCCGGTGCCTTCGCCGATTGGTTTGGTCGTGAAGAAGGGGTCAAATATTTTTCCAATGTGATGAGGTTCAATTCCAGGGCCACTGTCTCGCACTGTAATACGAACAGAGGAGTGTGTCGCCTGGCCCTCAATTTCGAGTAAGCCACCTTCGTCTTTCATCGCGTAAATCGCATTTGTGATGAGATTTAAAAAGACCTGGCTCAGTTTTCCAGAGCTTCCAATAAAAGTCGCATCCGTTTCGTTCGAAAAATTGGTAGCAAGCTGGACGTGATTTTTTGAAAGCATGGGAGAAACAAGCCTGAGAGTAGAGCGAATAATATTAAAAATATTAACAGCTGTTCTTTCAGCGGGTTGATCTTGACGTGCAAATCCGAGCAAGCCTTCGACGATGACTTTGCATTTACGCGCCGCATCTTCAATTTCAAGAAGGTCTTGTTTGTGAGGATTTTCATCATTCAATTCCCGAAGGACCATTTGCGAAAATGCCAAAATTCCCGCCAGGGGGCTGTTGATCTCGTGGGCAACGCCGCCGGCAAGCTTACCAAGTGCGGCAAGTTTATCGGCGCGCGCCAGGGAGTCTTGGAGCAAGCGCTTTTCCGAAACATCGCGGTAGTGAACGACGAAGAGGTCGCGCTCAGAAGGGGCGGCGGCCTGATCTTCAAATTCTTCACGTGGCATGCGGTGAACTGTGACTTCAATTGTTTTATCTGGAAAAAGATCAGTGGTTGTCCAATGGGGATCCCGCTCTTGCGTTAAAGAGTCTTTCAGCTTGCAATTGACACAAGGGGACTCCCTTCCCGCAAAAAGTTCGTAACATTTTTGCCCTCGGAAGGCTCGAATATCTGCGCCGGGCTCGTTGAGAGCGAGCTCGACGTAGGATTTATTTTGTCGCAAAATGTTGTAATTGGAATCAAGCAGCACAAGAGGATCGGCGATGGCGTCGATCATCGCCATCCATTGTTTCTTTAATTTCTCAACGAATTCGACGCTCATGGCTTGCTCTTATCTTTCTCATTCTTGAGTCAAAGAGAAAAAGGGCACCCCCTTCAGTGGCGAAGGGAGTCCGTTGGTGGGGGAGGGGTTACAGGAGCTGCAGCGACAGTTGCGATATTTGCGCTGAGCAGTTTCTGTTGCAAGACATCATCTTGTCCCCAAGCAATGGCATGAAGTAACACGGTGTCCATGTGGTCGGCAGGAATGACTTCCATTTCCGCAAGAATTTTCTTGGGAATTTCATGCAAATCTTTCTCGTTTTCTTTAGGAATAATGACCTTTCGGACGCCACTTCGGTGTGCCGCAAGCATTTTTTCTTTCAGACCACCGATGGGAAGGACGCTTCCGCGCAAGGTAATTTCACCTGTCATTGCAATCGCTCTGCTCACAGGACGCTTTGTAAGCGCTGAAGCAAGGGCTGTTGCCATCGTAATACCAGCGCTGGGCCCGTCTTTTGGAATTGCGCCTTCAGGAAAGTGAACATGGATGTCGATCTTTGAATAAAAATCGTCATCAAGTCCCAGGAAACTGGCTCTGGAGCGGATGTAGGTAAATGCAGCTTGTGCAGATTCCTGCATCACTTCGCCTAGTTTTCCGGTAATTTTAAGATTGCCTTTTCCAACGACAACGGCAACTTCAGTGAGAAGCATTTCTCCGCCGACTTCTGTATAAGCAAGTCCTTGGCACACACCAATATCGTCGCGATTTCCAAGCGATCCAATACTGTACTTGCGGGGGCCAAGGTAGGTATTGATGGCGGCTTCATCGATAACAGGAGCTTTAACGCCTTCAAGTGAAATCATGCCCACAGTTTCGACAGGATCCTTGATGACATTGGCATCTTTTTTCGTACCATGTGCCTGCGTCACAGACTGCTTTGTAGGCGTTGCTTCAGGACTTGCAGGTGCTTCTGCAGCGACGTCGAGGCCCGTCGTTTGAGCTTTTTCCTTCAA
This sequence comes from Silvanigrellaceae bacterium, assembly GCA_044237915.1. Lineage (GTDB taxonomy): Bacteria > Bdellovibrionota_B > Oligoflexia > Silvanigrellales > Silvanigrellaceae > JBIIEI01. The sequence goes on from JBIIEI010000084.1 coordinate 6,013, forward strand.
GAGATCCCGTGCAAGTTTACGGCAGACGCTTGAAATTTCTCGTTCAAGGTTACGGACTCCGGCTTCTCGTGTGTAATAACGAATGAGTTCCTCGAAGGCCCCATTCGTAAACTTCACATCCACATCATCAAGCCCATTGGATTTAATGGCCTTTTGGGTGAGGTGGCGATTGGCGATCTCGACCTTTTCCTGCTCTGTATAACCACCCAAGGAAATGATTTCCATGCGGTCGAGGAGAGGTTTAGGAACGGTGTGAAGCGTATTTGCCGTGCACAAAAACAGCGTGTTTGAAAGATCATAATCCATGTCGAGGTAATGATCGTTAAAGGTGCTGTTCTGTTCAGGATCTAACACTTCGAGCATCGCACTTGCAGGATCGCCCCGGAAGTCGGAACTCATTTTGTCGATTTCATCGAGTAAAATCACAGGATTGCTTGTGCCGGCTTTTTTGATGGCATTTGCAATTTTACCGGGCATGGCTCCGATATAAGTCCTACGATGTCCACGAATTTCGGCTTCATCTCTGACGCCACCGAGCGCAATGCGTGTAAAGGCGCGTCCAGTTGCCCGAGCGATACTTTTGGCAAGGCTTGTTTTTCCAACTCCAGGAGGGCCCACGAGGCAAAGAATAGGTCCACGGAGTTTGTCGGAAAGAGAAGTGACAGCTAGATACTCAAGAATTCTTTCCTTGACTTTATCGAGGCCAAAATGCTCTTCATTGAGTACATTTTCACTAAAAATAGGATCACGCAAAACCTTGCTGTATTCGCCCCAAGGTAACGAAAGTACGGTGTCGATGTAATTGCGAACAACCGTTGCTTCTGCGCTCATTGGGCTCATGCTGCGCAATTTTTTGACTTCTTTTTTCAGACGATCGCGTGCTTCGTCGGAAAGCTTCTTTGACTTTATTTTAGACTCAATTTCAGCAATCTCGGTTCTAATGTCGTCATAAGTTCCGAGTTCTTTTTGAATGGCGTTCATTTGCTCATTCAAATAGTATTCTTTTTGAGTTTTTTCCATTTGACGTTTGACGCGTGCGCGAATTTTCTTTTCAACGCGCAGAATTTCGATCTCGGATTGAATAATTCCGAAAATTTCCTCTAAGCGTTTAGCGGGATCAACGGTTTCCAAAATTCTTTGCTTATCGGAAAGCTTGAGATTGGAAAGTTGAACAACAAGAGTATCGGCAAGTCTACTTTCGTCATCGATTGCAGAAATAGAAAAGACCATTTCTGGTGGAACTTTTTTGTTGAGTTTCACGTAGGTGTCGAAGGCGGTTTTTACGGTGCGCACCAAGGCTTCGTTTTCAACACTGTTCCCTGCGGGTTCATTGATTTCTTCGACATCAACGACGAGTAAATCGGAAGAGTCTGAATATTTCTGGATGCGGCCCCGCTTTTTACCTTCAACGAGGATCTTGACCGTTCCATCCGGAAGTCGCAAAAGCTGCAGAATTTGAGCAATTGTTCCAAATTCGTAGATTTCATCGGGAGTGGGATCATTGGTCTTCGGCTTCTTTTGAGCAGCCAGGAAGATTTCCCTGTTACGGGACATCGCTTCATCCAGTGCGCGAATGCTTTTTTCGCGCCCCACAAATAAAGGCACCACGGTGTGCGGGAAAACCAGCAACTCTCGTAACGGCAGGAGGGGTAAAGTTCGAACCATAAGTTTCTTGTCAGCCATCGCGTACCTCCTCAGTTCATGCGATTAATTTGCCGCTTAACTTTTCCAAGTTTAAGCAACCCTTTATCTTTGGCAAGCCATCTCACGTAAATGCCAAAAACCATTTTGACTCAGGGGCTCCCAAAAAAGACATCAAAGCCATCCAAATTTGCCGAATTAAATCGGGGTAACAGCTTTTTGAGAATATCTTCTCCAAGTACCTCCTGTTCAAAAAGTATTTCGGTCAGAATGGTGGGTGTTGTGAGGGGATTAAATGGCACTGCCCGTAATACGACGGTGTCAAAACCACTATCAACGGACTCCAGGGTTGTTCTTGACACAAAACTCTTTCCAGCTTGTCGCTGTTTTTTTTGCAATTCAATATTGAGCTCATTGAGGATTGTAGTAACAAATGAAAAAACTAACAACATCTTTTCAAGTTCTTCAGAACCTTTTAAAGTGTCTTGAGTATTTCTCGCATATTCTATTTTTTGCCTTAGAGTGTCAAGCCGTTGCTTCCATCCCGTCGGCAAAAATCGGTATGTCAAAATATTGGATTCTTGAGCACTCGTCTGTTCAAAACAGGGGTGCAAATTGATGAGCTCGGCAAAACGTTCCGTGAGTTTTACGGAAGAGTCAACGAGGGTCGCATAGCCCTCTCTTCCAAGCACTTTCAGAAAAAACCACATCTTAAATGAGTTGAATCTGCGGCTCCCTTCGAGGCTTGTTCTTCCCAAGTCGACGCTGCCGGAGCGAATAATGTAACGTGCACAGTGGCGGATGGCATCGAGGGCCGATTCGTCGCGAAACAGCACCGCGCCATGTGCGAGGGGGACATAAAAAGCTTTGTGCCCATCGATGACGACGGAATCAGCGCGCTGGATTCCGTTCAAGAGTTTTTGATGAGTGGGACTCAAAAGCAGGGCTCCACCCCATGCGGCATCGACGTGAAACCAAATGCCGTTTTCTTCCGCAATGTCTGCAAGAGAATTGAGGTCGTCAATGCTTCCTGTTTCGGTACTTCCTGCAATTCCCACAATTGCAAGAATACAGGTCTTTGAATTCTTCAATTTTAAAATGGTATTTTTGAGTTCAGACAAAGAGACTTTGTTGGAATATTTTTCGACGGGAATCTCGAAGACTTGATTTGTCCCAATGCCCAGAACCCCCGCCACCTTCTGAATAGAATAGTGCACGCGCTTTCCTGCAAGAATACAAATATCTTCATATCCCGCGGCATTTAATGCTTTTGCAAGGCCCTCTTGCGCCACCCTTGGAAACTTTAAATTTCGAGCGACGGTAAGGGCTGTGAGGTTACCAATGGTCCCACCGCTTGTAACATTGCCGAGGGCGATGTTTGGATTATGCAAAATTTGAGAATAAAACGCGCTTGGCTTTTTGTAGACTAAGCTATGAAGCCACGCCGTGGTTTGGCCTTCGACAAAACTGCCCGAAAGTGCAGTTTCGATTTTGACAAGGTTTTGATTTAGGGCTGAGGTTAAAAGATCAACAATGAGACCGAAATAGGGGCTAGCACCTGTCATGTGTCCAATAAAATTGGGGTTAGAAACATGCACAGAATGGCGAATAACAGTGTCGAAAGTCTCTTGCAAAACGGCCTGCAACTCTGCAGGTTTTTCTGGAAAATCCCCGTCAGAAAACATGGATTCAAGTTCGGGCAGACTGATGTCGCTGTGTAGTCCCCAACCCCCTCGATTCGCAAGGAATGCAATGGACATCTGAAGAGCTTTTTCCATCCACTGAAAGATTTCCTTTTCATTGGTTGGAGAAAGGAAGTATTTTTTTTTGAGATCTTCAATATCCATGTTTTCTTCCTGCCGTGAGCCAAACTTTGTCTAGCTCCCCTGGCGTTTCGAAAGTGGGGAGTTGCAAGGGTCCTGCATAACCAATCGTGCGGAGTTTGCCAATATCCAACGCAAATTCATTGCCGACAGGTCGCTTGCCCCACGCGCACAGAATGTCCCTTGCTTGCCTAGAGGGTATAGGTGAAGTGATTGCGCCTGGAAGTGGCGCTGCGTGCAGCGTTACGTTACTCTTTGACATCTGGGCATAACTTATTGAGGTTGGAGGAGATTGTGGTTGTTTGTTTGTGTGAGAAAACACATTTCATTCGAAAGAGAAATGCGATGCCTTGCGCTGTTGGTCTGTTTTTAGCTTTTCTGTGTGCTTTCTATCCTTTGAATGCTCTTGCCCAGGCCCCAAAAAAGGGCACTGAAAAAACCAGCTCAGAAGTCGAATCGAAACCGCTTCAAACTGATCTGAAAGAATTTGAAGGTTTGCTCATTCATCGCGTGAGAATAAAGGGGCTTGAACGCACGCACCCCAAAGTTGTGGAAGGTGAAAATTTACTGACCGAGGGTAAACCTTTTAGTGCATTAGAATACGAAGAATCTTTGCAGCGTATCAAAAATTTACGCATTTTTAGTGTGGTTAAAGGCCAGATCAGCCGCACAGCTCAGGGAATTGAACTTGATTGGGAAGTCGAAGAAAAACTTACAACCATTCCCTTTTTCTTAATCGGGGGAGGAGGTGGAACTTTTTCAGTGAAAGTTGGTTTTTTCGATATCAATACTTTCGGCTGGCTTCTTGAAATGGGCGGATGGTATGAATTTAAAAGTAAAAATCATTCCGTCGGCCTCTGGTATCGCGATCCTCACTTTCTCGGAAGCCGCCTCCTTCTCAAGTTGGATGCCGGTTCTTTAGGGAGCGACAAAAGCCTTTATGGGAATGAACAGAAATTAGAAGGTGCATACTATGTGCGTCGGAGTTATTTCCACGCAGGCCTCGAAAAAGAGGTTGCAAGTAAACTGAAATTTGGTCTGGGTGTTGAGGCATTGGGGCAGAATTTTGGTGAAGTCGGCCTTTCGAATGAGCAAATCGAGGCGACTCTTTTAGGAGTGCATGCACGGCCTGTAGATTCCCGTTACCTGCTTGTAAAATCGAATTTGAATGTGGGTCAATTAAATTCTCACAACTACATGCAAGAAGGGGTGTTGGCGACATTATGTTACGAAAAAGCAGTGATCGCAACAGGTGCTAAAGATGCTTTTCAGAAAATGTGTTTGAAGACATTGGGTTCACTCGTATTGCCATGGGAGCAAAATATCACTGCAAGGATGGGCCTCTCTATTTCCGATGCGACAGAACTTGAAAATCAAGCCTATTTGGGCGGATTTGAGCAAGTGCGTGGGCTTTTGGATAATGAGCTGCGCGGTAAAACAAGTCTGTTTGGAAATGCGGAATACCGAGTCGCGGGATTAAAATATAAATCGGTTATCTTGCAACATGCCTTTTTTTACGATGTCGGATCGACAGGACAGAATATTCAAAAGACTTTTGATAACAAAGCGGCGCAAAGTATCGGGTTGGGATTGCGATTAATTCCTACGAAAATACACCTTGTGGCACTCAGACTTGATTACGCCTTTTTGCTGACTCCACGCAAAGGTGGTGGGCTTTCGTTTGGGATGCTTCAGTTCTTTTAACGTGACTCTATTTCTTGGCAATCTTGTGCCCGTAGGGTTTTGCCAATTGTTATTGCTTCGTCTCGATTTTGTGCTTTGTACGTTAAGATCCAACCCCTTTGGTCGATCATTTCTAACAATTGCATTTCTGCAACTGTAATTTTGTTGCGCACCAGAAACTCTTGCAGATGTACCTCGAAATGTGACGCGGTTCCCTTTGCGTCAGGGCCGAAAAACTCCCAGGAAAGAAGATATTGAACGGACACGTTACTTCCTTAGAAAATCAAAGGTGAAAAGGCAGTCCGAAGAAATCAGACTCGCACTTGGCCAATTCTATATGAAGTGCCGAATTTAGAAAATCAAGACCCTAAAAGTGAAAAGAATGTAAATTTTTTGCATGCATGAAATATTTCCAAGTAGTGCTGAGCCCATGTGCAAAAGTCATATTGACTTCTCAATCGAAACCGGTTAGCTCAAAGAACGCTGTCATCGAAAAATAAATCAAAATTGAGTCCCTGCCAAACCATGTGCTCCTCTGAGGAAATGTCATGTTTAAAAGCTCGAAGTCGTTTTCGTTCCTCTCTTTCGTATTGAGCGGCAGCTTAGTGTTGGGGTGCTTGCAAGGCTGTGGAACTCTGAATTCACCCGCCCGTAAAAAAGCGGTCCTTCAAAAACCTGAGCTTGCTTCCGAAAATTTGCCTTTGTCCATTTCATTTCATCAAGGTGTGATTCAGCTCGCCGATTTTCACGATTCATATGAATTTCATGTTGAATATCCAAATTCTTCAGAGCCAACGGTTCGTTTTGGCAAAAAGAACGAAAAACTCACTTTTGGCTCTCCTGTTGAAGTGGGTTCGGTCAAGCGTCTGCCTCAGGTGCGCATTCATGCGGTTCTCTGGAAGAATGGTGAAAAAACCTATGAATGCCGCAGTGCCATTCTTGATCCTGAGGTTTTCTCACGCCCTGGTTACGTTGCAGAGATGGAATGCGTCCGTCTCAGTGGAGAAGGACCCTTGCGCATTGTTTTAGGGGGGCTTTCGGTACAGCGCTCTTCCGAAGTTGGAAATGTAGCTGCCAAAGTAAAGCTCATGCCCGCAAAATCCCTTGATATTTTGATGGAAAAAGCGACAAATGTGGCGCTCATTTTGAAAAATACAGGGACTTTTCAGGAAGAAAATGTTGCCTTTGAATTGGGCTTTGTGAGCGATGAAAAAGGTCATGCCCGAGGGGATCTTATTTTTACTGCAAGCCCACTCTCCGGAAACGGAACGCTCTTGAATGTCAGTGCGCGCTCGGTTTCTCATGAAGCCTTCAGAAGTTTACTGGCGGGCGACAGCAAAGGTCTTTTATTAAAAGGGCGGGTTCGTGCTCAGGTTTCTAAAGGGGAGTCTATAAAGCAAGAATTTGTAGATGCTAAAGTCCTCATAGAAGTTGAAGGAACGGAAGGAATTCGCCATGGCAATGCCCATGAGTTTCGCGTTCAACTGAAAGGAACAGTGGTAGAGCTTGATGGCCGCAAGGCAACACCAGAAAATGGCACGCTCGCATTTGCAGGGGAATTGGTCTGCAGTGAAAAACCTGCGGGCCGCTTTTCGGTGATGAGCTACAATGTCGAAAATTTTTGGGACGACATCGAAGGCAATACCGAGCATAATTATGATGATTTTCAGTCCGAAAAAGGGAGCAACTGGTATGCCTCTGGCTTCTCAGCAATAAAAGCTCGAAAAATTGCGCAGGTTCTTGCGATGGCAGGAACCCCAGAGGTTGTTTCTTTACAGGAAATCGAAAGTGCTCGTAACAGCACACGCACGCTCGAAATATTGAAACCTGAATTGCAGAAACTTGGATACACGTCATTTGCACTCGGGGCACAAGAGGAAAATAATCCGACCGCAGTCACAACACTTGTGGTGAGTAAATTTCCCATTTTGAAAAACGAGAGCCTCGCTTTTCGTACAGATGGTGAAGATGTTGCGTCAGCGCGGGATCCTCAGGTTGTAACCCTTGATGTCCAAGGCACTCCGCTGCGTGTTTACAACAACCACTGGAAGAGTAAGTCGGGCGAAAAAAGCACGCCCGTCAAAAATCCCGATGGAACCCTCGCTGAGCCTCAAACTTCAGGCGAAATCATGCGCATGGAAGTTGCAAAACTCATTAAAGCTGACATTGATGCTGCATTAAGTGTGAATCCCGAGGCAGAAATCCTTGTGATGGGCGATTTTAATAGTGAATATAATGAATCGATGTTGATGGGCAAGCGCTCGGGGAGTGTTCAGGGTTTGAATGCCACCGGAGATGAGCGGATGATGGTTGCAAATCTAACATCCAACAGGCTCTACAATCTCTGGTTTGAACTTCCTGAATTGGCGCGCTGCACGTACTCCTTTGATGGTTTGCGGAACTGTCTCGACAATTTTCTGCTTTCCGATTCCCTCTACGACAATTCGGGACTTCAGTATGTCGACAATTCATATCGCGTCATGGGTTGGAATGGCACCGCCGCTGCGCGGATGCTGAATGCCGATGGAAGTCCAATGCGTTGGCAGGTTTTAAAGGAAACTAAAAAAGTAAATGGGAATAAGGTCACAATCCTTTCGAAGCATTCGGGGGTGGGATATTCAGACCACCTGCCCATCATCGCTGACTTTGTCGCCGTGCCTAAAACTCCCTTTACCCAGCGCAATAAAATGATATTGCACAATCCAAGTACCACTGAATTTGGGCCTGCAAGTAGGCCTATTGAGGTTGACTCTGATTTTGCCTGTAAGCCCGAAGATCCTGTTTTTGACCTCACTCAAACAGATTTTTCACTTGCTGAGAATTTCTTCGCTTGCTTCCAGGCCAATGGTTTGCCGTTGCCTTTGAAAAAAGTGGGCGATTTTGACAAAGCCGTTGAAATAGGGGGCAAAACGCTCATTGTCACGATGACAAAGGCTTATGGAGAGAATAAAGATTACCTCAGAAAAATAGTACAAAAATCTGATGCCCTTTATTCCATTCGCGGAAGAGTTGGCTTTTCGGGCGGAGAACTTGCAATTTTTGCAGACAAGGCTCAAAGCATCTGTACGAATCTTTCTACGCAAGTTCCGGGGTGCAATATTCCTGCATCTCCGGTTATTGAACCCTAAAAATCACTTTCCACGAATCTGCTGGAACTTAGGTAATTTTTTTGGCTCTCGACATGTGTCGTTCTTGTGCTAAAGCTGTGACATCCCGTTAAAGCTTTACGAAAGAATGACATCCATGCCCAGTTTGAATCCATTGAAGTTCCTTTTGCGGTGCACGATTTTGGGTATGCCTCGTTCGGGAATTCTCCTTTTTGTTTCTTTGTTCTTGGCATTTCAAAGCCAACGGTATTTTATCCTGCCAAGGCTTGGCTATTTTCTCCTTCCAAATGTTGCTGTTCAATTTCAATCCATCGTAAGCGGTTTGCTTTCGGACTTTTGGATTGCCACGGTTTTATCTCTTCCTTTAGGTTTGCTTATCTCGTTTTTTGTTTCTTTATTTTCTTCGCAGTCTCAGGGTAAAGTATCGAATAAATTCCTAAACAGAATTTCATTTTTCGTTGCTGCACTGATGGGTTTATTGATCGGGTCACATATCACATATGTAGATTTTTACGGGAATTTACTCAACCCCATGCATCTAAGATATTTGGGTGATCATGAATTTTTAAGCTCTAATTTTGACTCCATGTTCGATATTCGTGTTTTAGTGACCTTTATTGTGGCTCTTGTGGGTTACTCGACAGGAAAACTTATCTTAAGTCAGTCAGAAAAACGCTCAGGATTTTTAGGAAGTCCTCATTTTATCATTCTGTGTGTGGTTGTCCTTGGTTTTTTCTGTCAATTTATGAAAGTGCGCTTGCATTCCAAGCCGATCTCGTGGGAAACCCCGCAACATCTCAAAGTCAATTACCTGGAACAGGCGATTGTTCAAGCATTTAATATGCCTTCCATTGCTCATTTATCTATGGAAGAAATTGGACTGCTCGAAAAAGCAGATGCCTCTAATTCCAGCTTTGGGGAGAGTCACTGGAGTCAGTACCTCCAAGATTCTTCACGGAGTGCCGAAACTCCTCTCGGTGTGTCGCTTAAAGAACGCGTGCATGCTGAGATGCGTGCGCAAAAGCCGATTTACGTATTCGTTGTGCTGTTGGAATCTTTGCGACCCGAAGATGGGAAGTTTCATTATCCTGAAAATCCGCGCAGCTTTACACCCTTTTTAGATGAGCTTGCAAAGAGCAGCGTTGCGTTTACAAATTCATATTCCGTTGGAGGTGAAACTCGCACGGGGCAAGAAGCCGTTCTGTGTGGTCTCATTACTGGTGAATACACATCTGCAATGCGTGATTTGCTTTCACTCAATCCCCAGTGCCTGCCTGAACTTCTGCGCAAAGAGTACGGCCAAAAGGTGCGCTCGGGTTGGTGGCACGGGGGTTCCTATGGATTCGACAATCAAGGGAGTTTTTGGAATCGGCATGGCGTCGATTCCATCGTGAGTCGTGAGAATTTTCCGGACAATGCGGCCTCTACCTATTGGGGGGTGTCCGACCACACCTTATTTCGGCGCTTGCAACTCGACTTGCAAACTCAAGAATGGATTTCGCCGCTCGTGCAGTTTCACACCGTTCTCACGATTTCGAATCATCCCGCGTGGAGCCTTCCTTCGGATGCTCCCGATAAAACGGTGACGCTTTTAAAGAGTGCACCGCATCCTGGCCAAGCGACGGCGCGCTATGCAGATGATGCCCTCAATGAGTTTGTGACTTTTCTTCAAGAAACCCCTTGTGTGCCTTGTGAAGAGCAAACTTTTTGGGAGCGAAGCCTCGTTGTGCTTGTCAATGATCATGGGACCCTGATCCCCTCGCAGCGTTTTCCCAATGGGCTTGGATTTGGAACTTCAGCCGAAGAAGACGTGCGCGCTGCAGTGATGCGCACCAAAGTCGGACTTTATTTCTCAGGTGGGCTTGTACAAGATTCACTCAAAAAAACGGGCGAAAGCTCGGGAATAAAAATTGAGAGGCTCGTCAATCAAGCAGATATTTTTGCGACCCTTGCAGACCTTTTGGGGCTTCGCAATTATAAATCAGTTTCGGACTCTCTTTTTGCTTGGGGCAGAAGGCATCCCCTCTTTAGCGACTTAGGAGGAAAAGTTTTTTTTCCGCATCCTGAACAACACGAGCAAGGGTGGGTCGTTTCGCGTAAAGAGCTTGCACAACCATTGCAAGGCCCGCCTTCGGTGATGCAGAATGCGCAGGTTTTTTTCCGTGCATATCAGAATCTCCTCATTGAGGGAAAAGTTGGTCGATAGTATTTGTTTGATCTCAAGAATATTTAAATAAGTCCCAGCCATGTGTTGCACACAATAGAAAAGTCGCATATACGTCTGCCCAGTGCTAGGCACTTTGTCGAGTATCATTTTTTTGGAGCTTCTTTTATGAAAAATATTATTTCACTTTTCGCTGTATTCTCGCTGGTTGCATGCGGACAAAACAGTCAAGACAACGCGATTTCGGAAGAAAATGCAATTTATCAAAAAGGCATTGCAGAAAAGGTTAACCTCTGGGTTGTTACTGCAAATGGTGGACTCAACTGCCGTACCGATGCAAATACATCTGCACCCATCGTATTTGAATCTATGAAAGTGGGCACATACCTGCATTCACAACACACCACCAAAAAAGATCCTCAAGGCAAGCTCTGGGTTAAAGTTGTTCCGCAAAGCAATGTTGAACACACTCCTTGTTATGTTCTTGCAGAGTCCAACTATATTAAGCCTTTTGTTTCAGCTACGGGTGGCATGAACAAAATCGAAGGCGACCTTACTTGCCAATTGAATGTTAAATTCAGTTCGCCCAAAGTTTACATGGAAACTAAAAAATTCAAAGTTTACATCTGCGACGTTGCTGAAACTTTCTACTACGTTGCTTTTGACAAGAGTTCTGGAAGTTCTAAGCCAAGCCTCGTTTTAAACTCACCGAAACATATCGCTATTGCTGGCGACGGTATTGAATTTACGAATGGAAGCTTTAGTTATATGGTTTTCCTTCCTTCATCACCTTCTTACCCCGTAGGAACTCTTGAAGTTCTTAAAAACGACGCTGAATTCCAAAGGATTTTGTGGGAACCAGCTGATAAAGTTTATGCTGCGATGCCTCTTTAAGGTTACAGAATCGTACCCGTGTGTCAGTTGAGAGATCGACCTTGGGTATGACTTTGGTTTGCAATCGATTGCGGTTCACTTTTGTACCTGTGTTTCTTTACTCCTTGCATTTCCTTAGAATGCAAAAAATAATCAAACACTCCCCAGAAATTGGCTAAAAACCTCCAATAATACTTTTGAATTGGACTCTTCTAAATCTCTGTGTATGCTACTGATCGTTTTCACCCCATTCTTTTCGTGAAAATGTAAATGATGCTTATCAAAAAGGAGTTTCGGACGTGCGATTCGCCCTCATTTGTTTGTTACTTTCAGGAAGTCTGATGAGTTCAGTGGCAGATGCGCAGTCCGTAGGCACTGCCTCGTTGGACATGAATTTTTTACGTGAAATACGCACTCCACGTTTGGGTGGGCGACCTCTTTATTTTCAACGGGAGGCAACAGGATTTAAAGAATACCAACTTGGGAGTGAATGGGGCAAAAAGCCTGTTACTCAAGAGTGGCTTCGTGCTGCGAGTCCTGCGGCTCAAAGAGCTGCGTTCGCAACGGCAAGAGTGGGTGGTGCAACAGGATTTTATTTAGGGACATTTGATGGATTTCACGTGATGGCGACGAACTATCATGTGCACCGCAATGCAGGCTCGTGCCTTGGAAACACTGTTCGATTTCCACTCTTAAATTTGTCCTTTCCGTGCAAGAAGTTCTTTGGAAGTTGGAGCGATATCGATCTCGCTCTTTTTGCAATTGAAGTGGGCTCTGAAGAAGCTTTGCAAAAGCTCGAAGGCGTTGCCCGAAATTTTGAGTTCAAATCTCAACTCCATCCTGATATGCCGCTCGCAACCGTAGGTTTTGGAGTGGCAAATAATCCGACCCGCGTCCTCGTCGGCAACGAAGATTCCGACTGCAAAGTCTTTTCAGGTAATGAAGATTTTCGGTACATGGCCGACCCTGATAAAGTCAATCCAGGGATGTACAAGGCTTGGTCCTTTGCAAATGGATGCGATGTTTCACATGGCGATTCTGGTTCCGCCATGGTAAATCGGGACTCAGGCGAAGTCGTCGGAATCATTTGGACCGGAAGAATTCCGAAGTCCGTCAAAGTCCAAGATTCAAGTTACCTTGATGAGCTGTTGAAAGTGCCCACAGAAGAAGTATGGCAAGAGCTTTCTTACGCAGTTCCAGCTTCAAAAATTCACGAATTTTTTGTAAACGAGCTTCAAAAAGGTTCCCTAAAGCCAGACTCCGCAAGCCTTATTCGCGCACTTATTGATTAAAACTGCTTCTTTCTAATTCTCTTTTTACTTTCGTTAACCATGATTTCTTATTAAATAAAAATACAAAACATAATAAATCTAAGCTTAATTCCATTCAAAAGAGATCTTCGGCTTTCAACGCCGTATGAACTTTCGCCCGAGTCTTACGTGCGGTGCGAGCTTCTTTTTCCAGGTGGTCGCTGCAAAAAGCTTTGTGGTTAGTGTGTCGAGCCAGTCTTCGAGTAGACTGGTCCATTTACGCCCTCCCGGGTCTCAAGCGCCCATTTACTCAAAGGTACCTTGGCACTTCTTCTTAAGGCACTTTTTTATAACGTAGTGGTCGCATTGGTTTGTTACCTCTTCAAAGAAGGAGGGAAAATTATCTCTCAAGAGAACATCCCTAAATGTCGATTTTTATGTACATAACACGGCGTACATTTAAGTCAGGTGACTTTTTTTTGGGGGGGGCTATGTCCACTATTGAAATGAGCACAACACAGTTACGGAATAATTTGGGGAGTTTTGTTGAAGAGCTCGAAAAAGGGACAACAATCCTTCTCGCCAAACGTGGGCGTAAGCTCGCCACGGTTGTTCCCGCTGAAGAGGCACCAGAATCAGCCTTTGGGGCAATGAAGGGGCGGATCAAATTTTTGAGCGATGATTTGAGCCTTGAAGCAGAAGACTACGGCCAGTTTCATTTGCCTGATGGAGACGCTTTGGATGTCGCAAAGTGATCTCCTTCTTCTCGATTCACATGTTGTTCTTTGGTTCATTGCAGGCGATGAGAGACTTGGATTGAATGCTCGCAAAGAAATAGATTTTGCAAGAAAATCGGGAAACATTTACGTAAGCTGCACGAGTTGCATGCAAGCAAAAAAGAAGATTGCTATGGGCGATGAACCCCGCACGTTTTGGCTCAATTCGATGAATCTACTTTCTGGAAAAGAACTTATACTTGGACGAGAACAAGTCTTCAAATTCTTTACCCTCGATGGCATGTACAAGGATCCTCTAGCGAGCTAAAGTTTTTCAAGTCTTGCATAGTCTTCTGCTGATAGTCGTTCACCGTAAAAATCCAAGTTTTCCAAGGCATCAAGTACATCTTTTTTTGCTGCTGATTTGTAAACAATTAATGCCTCCAGTAAGTCAACAAATCCAAGGGGATCTTGCTCGGTCAATTCCGACGTCAAAGCTCTAAGTGTTTTTTCTTGAGTACAAATCCTGCTATCTGTAAGTATTGTAATTGCTAAAATAGTAGAGTCAGCATCGGATGGCGGTGCCCCTAGTTTGCTTTTTCCAGAATTTTGCAGTGCTCGAAAAACCATTTTTATCTGCGATTTTTTTGCTGAAACCTTTGAATGATCGATTTGTGAAAAATCTTTTCCGCAAAGATCAACGGCTAGAGAATAAATATTTTCAACAACGTGGCCGAATTTTTGTCTTTTCTTTGAATTTTCTGGGAGCCATGCGCGAAGTTCTTCTTCAATGATATTCGGTACTGCGATTTTTCCAAAATGTTCTGCATCGCAGATCTTCTTATGAAGGCCAGTTATAACCATCAAAACAATCACGTTTGAGTCAGTTATAACAAGCTTTTTAGAACCCATTTTGAATTTCCAAACCGACCTCAGACTCTAGATGAAGTCGTTTGCTACTTAAAAATTCATCAGCATCTCCGAAGGTCATCCCAAGAGTTTCAGAGAACAATCGATACGATACTTCACCTAAGAGTGCCCTCGTAAAGATCACATGAAAAAAATTCAGTGTGTCTTTATTCTCAATCACGGTTTCTTCAAAAAAAGTTTCTAGAAGCTTTAAATTTGAAGGTTCAAAATCCCTGAATAAATGTGAACAAAATTGAGGGAGTGTTCTTTTTGTATCGAGGAACATTAAAATGAGAAAAGTAGGCGAATCCTTAGAAATCAATTTATGTTTTTCTAGCGCTAATGCGAAGCCCTTGGAAGTCCAATCTGAACGTGAACTTGTCTTTAAAAAACAAGATCGGACGTCTCTGAATGAAGGATGCGGTGCCGTTAGTGCGGGAAATTGTTCAACGAGAGAATGTAGAGTTTCCAATGGGTAAATGAGAGAAGCTGCAACGTCGTTACATTTTCTTTCGGCTTCGGTGGATTCTTCAACAATGAAGAGGTGTGCGACTTCATGCAAAAGGGTATGCAGCGCCTGATCTCTTGTTTGATCAGCGTCAATAAAAATCGCGGAACGAAACACGGATTCAGCACTTACCTTATGAACAGCAATGAAGGCACGCTCTGCAGAAGATATTTTTGTATCCGTCAATAACCCAAATTTTTTAAACGAAAGCGGTATGACTTCTATCCCAACTTTTTGAAGTCCACCAAGTACTTCTACGAGTGTTGGTGGGTTGGTTTTAGGTAAATTCAGAAATACTTTTACTTCTGAGGCAATGGCTTCAGTTGGAGAAGTGGCCATTATTTGTACAAGAGGTGGAATTGAAGTTGTGATATACCCATCGAGTGTAAATACGAGATCAGCAAGATATTTGGCTCTTACTTTGACATCACTTGATGGCTCCCGATTTCGTGTTTTGCGAAAATCCACGCGTGTGGTTGGCTGTTTTAGGATTTCCGCAACTTCCTGCTCGCTTAGAGACAAAGCATCTGCAAGAGCAAAAAAGTTTTTCAATGTCGGTTTTGAGTCCCCATTCAGCCAATTTCCAAAAGCGACGGCACTTACGCCAGTCAACTCGGCAGCCGTTTTTTGATTTATTTTCCGATGCCGCATTAATTCTGATAACTTGGATGTATCTAGGTCAAGTGACTGAATAGGCATGAGTATCTCCTTCCTCCTGCTTATACCTTTCTTTTCGGAAAGTAAACTAAAAAATTTAATTTTGATTTACTGAAATCCAGTTCACTGACACCAGATGCTTAACCGTCGTTAATACTAACTCTTGGAGATTTTACCTATAGTAACAGTGTCTTCTGCTTAATCGTAATGCTTTGTGGTTTGTGCAGATGAATGGCCAGCAATCTTCTTTTCCTTTTTCAAAAGTCATCCGTTTTGAAAAGTGAGCTGTGATCCCCGTGTGTAGAAGCATTGCAGCCTCCACCCGGCCGACCCTTGGAATCGGTAAAATCTTTTGGCTCACCTTGTTTCCACACCGCATTATATTGTAAAGTTAAATTAACAATGATGTTTAATTATTAAGGAGAAATCATGGGTCTGCTTGGTGCTATGCTATATGACGAATGTCCAATGTGGTTGCACGATTTAGTGAATTTAAATAAAAATAAATTGCCGGTTTGTATACCATGGAATTCGAATAATTCTGTGGATATTATCAATAAAAATAAGGGAGAAAAGCTATACCTAGGAGTTGGGGTATCTCGGGGTCAAAAGTGGAAATCGTGGGATATAAATCACAATAATGGGTCAGATACAAGCGGGCTCAACTTTCCGATCATTATGTTCGAAATGACGATTATTGCAGGGGCACTAGACCAATACGGAAATATTTCTCAACAGCCTTCCGCTTTTAGTAGTTACTTTTGGGATGTAAGAGTTTTACAGAAAATCAGTACAAATCCTCCCTACATCCCAAAGTTTTGGATTGCTGTCAAAGACATTAACAAGGTCTCTCAAGCCGACTCAAATCCAGGTACAAGATTTGGAAAGGATTTTGGAACTAGCATTATCAATGTGTAATTTAATTAGAATGATCTATTTTAAATATTGATAACTCATGGAATTAATCAAAAAAATGATTTTGAAAATCAGTCCTGGTAGGTTTGTGACAGGAGCTGATGCCAAAATTGAGACTGTGTGTACTCAGCTTAGTTGACGCCGAAACGCCCCATTGCCACCTACGTCGGCCTACTGCGCAGAGTACAAAACAGGAACGGGCATTGTGCGCTCTATTGTTGTGCCGTCGCCAAGTTGGCCTCCGGCATTGCGTCCCCAGCATTTCACCCCACCACTGGTGGTGAGTGCGCAGGTGTGGCGGCCTCCCCCAGAAATAGCTGTGATCCCACTTGAAAGGCCAGTTACATCCACGGCCGTTGTGCGCTCTATCGTTGTGCCGTCGCCAAGCTGGCCTGCGTTGTTCCATCCCCAGCATTTCACCCCACCCCCGGTAGTCAGCGCGCAGGTGTGGTTATAGCCTGCGGAAAAGGCCTGAACCCCACTTGTGAGGCCCGTTACATCCACGGCCGTTGTGCGCTGTGTGGTTGTGCCGTCGCCAAGTGTAGGGTCTTGAGATCTCTTGTACCGCAAACTGCCCTTTTTCTTACACTGTCCTGATCTGGACTTCAGAATTCTCGTGAAAAAATAATTTAAAGAATGTAGGGGATTTGTGCTTTTTTTCATCAAAGGAAAGAATAAGGAGGCCCTTGTAGATTTGAGGTCACGAGGCCTCCTCAGTGACGCACAATGATCATTATTATTGAGGCCACTGTCGAACAGTTACGGTAACAAAGACGTTTTTTCAATTGGAATCGAGCATCTTGCCCCTGCGGTTGCAAAAAAATTTGGTCGCACGGTTTTATTTCAAGAATTCTCGATGACTGCAGGACTGAATTAAAGCGTTTTCGTTGTCCAAGTTGCCGCAAGATATTCACTTTAAGGCCTCGTGGATTCTGGCCTCGCTTTCAAACATCTGTTTTGAGCATCTTTTTAGCCTTGGCAGCCATATTGACAAAGGGGCGCTGGCCCCAACCTTCCCGCCGGCAGAGAATGCGACACTGGATGCGCCGGTTTGAGCGTCTCTCTGTGGGGCATTTCCCCTCAGAAACCTTAAATTCCCTTCTCGAAAGGCTCCACGCAAGTGGAGTTTGTTTTTTGATCTAAAAAAACGCCTTCATTTTTCTGCTTTTTTTAACTCCACCTAACGTTGTCGCTGCACAGTAAGATCAGGTTGGCTAATCCGCAAGACTCACCTAAAACCAGAGGAGTTTTGAGTTTGAAAGAAGAAGAAAAATTAGAAATTGCCAAATTTCGCTTTGGCATCATCAGCGATTTTGTCACCGGAGTGCGTTTTCACCGCGGTGAAAGGGAAAAGCTTTTGCGCAAAAAATGCGCCAGAAAATACACTATCCCTTTTTCGAGTCGAACAACATGTTAACGATCTCCTAAATCCGACACTTTTTGAACTTTCCGGCACGTGAAGATCGTTGTGGACAAACATTTGCGCTGCTTAATGTGCGTTGTGGGCGATGTTTTGAGATCGTGGGGGCCAGCA
>JBIIEI010000148.1:0-6982 GCA_044237915.1 Silvanigrellaceae bacterium
TCCAATCCTGTAAACTCTTGGAGAATTCTAAAATCTCTTTTTTCATCAATACGCCTCCTCAAAAGCTGAGGGCATCATCTCTCGGCAGTACCTTTGAAGTACAAATGATTTCTCGGGAGCTCACACAGAAAAAACAAGCCCAAGGCGCTCCGATTCATGAAGTGAGCCCATGACTTCAGCCATGCTGATTCCCATTGCTTCAGACAGTAAGGCTGGAGAAAATTCAATTCCCATGCAAGCACAAAATTTTAAAACATTTTGAGCTTCAGCAGAAAGTTCGCCAATGCGCAACGCAAGAAGGATGCCGACTTGATTAGGCAAGCTTTGCAAAGTCTCGCTGCTTAACTTGCATTTCCACTGTCCTGATTGGCGTTCAAGCGAGAGATCTCCATTGGATTTGGCAGTTAAAAGACACTGTAACAGATGAAGTGGATTTCCAAGGGACTTTTTGTAAAGTAACAGAGAAAAATGACGAACTTCCTCTCTATTTTGTCCCAAAATACTTGTCAGAAAATCTTCGCATTGAAAAGCGGAAAGGCGGCGTAAATGGATGTATTTTGACTTTGGCATAGCTTTGGAAAAATCTAAAAACCATCTATTGATGTTTGGTTTGTCGTTCATTTCTTTTTCACGAAAAGTCACAACCATTGAAATACTGGGGGTGTTTTCGTTTTTAAAGAGATAGCTTAAAAGATCCATGCTCGCTTCGTCGATCCAGTGCAAGTCATCTATAAAAATCGTCAGTTTAAATTTTCCAGTTGCAAATACACTCAAAAAATCGCAGACGCTTCGAAAGAAGGCTTCCTTTTTTTCTGAAGCATTTAAGTAAACAGTTGTCTTTGCTTGGCTAGAAAGAAATGTTGCTTCTGGAAGAAATGAGGTTAAAACGTCAAGATTCTCGCCCAACTTCATCTTGAGGTTCTGTAAAAATGCTTTTTGATCTTGATTTTCGAAGACCTTAAAGCACTGATAAAGCAATGACTTCATCAGTTGATAGAAGAGATCATAGGGCGCAGGAGCATTTCGAAACTGGCATTTACTTGCTGCGAAAAAAACGGGCCCCGATAGAAACTCTCGGCAGACATCAGTTGCAAAGGTTGTTTTTCCGATCCCCGCTTCGCCCGAAATCGAGATGAGCATCGGAGTCTGATGGGATCGTGTTGCGCGAATGTGTGTGCTCAGTTCCTCGTATTGTTCTTGGCGACCATAGAGCTGAAAAGAATGGGACAGGCTTGGCCCCAAATCGTGTTGGCCCAAAGTAAAGAAAGGAATTGTTTGTGTTCTATTGAAGCAGTCAGCCATGTATTTAAGGTCTAAAAAAACTCCTTCTGCACTCTGATAACGGTAAGAAGGATTTTTTTGCAAAAGCTTATTGATGAGAAACGACAGTGACTCTGGCAATTGTTGATTGATAAGATGAGCCAATGGAGAAGGTGTTGCGACCAAATGAAACGAAAGTTCTTCAAATGAGTTTGACTCAAAGGGGTATCTTCCTGTCGCAATATAAAAAAGCACTGTTCCTAGTGTGTAGAGATCGGAACGAAAATCAAGTGCCGTCACAACTCGATTCGTGTGTTCAGGAGAGAGCGTTTCTACTGCAGAATATTTCCAATTGCGATTTTTTTTAAGGTCAATTGAAGCCTGAATCACTGGTCTGCAATCTGTTAAATCAGAGAAAACGAGGGCGCCGTTTCGGTGAGAGAAAAGCAAGCTTTCAAAGTGGACGCCATTGAGTAGAAGCCCCACTCTGTGCAAATCTGCAAGTGCCATGCAGAACTGCATACCCATTTCAAAGACATCGGAAGGAGAAGGATGGGACGTTGGAGGTGGGAGGCGGCTGACTTCCAGATCTTCCAAAATTAAAACATGATCTCCATTTGCTGTTGCCTTCTGTAAAGGCTTTAAGAAAGAATCAGAATTTATGTTTTGGAGAAGGGCAAATTCATGCTCTAATCTTTCGAAGGAATTTCCAGTATCCAGGGATTTACTATAAATCTTTATAAGATATTGCTTGTTATTCTTTTCAAGCACGGCTCTCACGAGCGAAAAGTGTTTTGATTCTAGAACCAGCGAATGGATTCTATATTTTTCATCTCCAACTTGTACGATGCTGTTCATCTCAGCCTCAAAGAGAACGCGATCTATCCACTGCCCAATCTGGTTTTTAACCTCGATCGTTCACTTTTTGCCTTACGGCCTATTCGCAAAAAATGCAATTGAAACTTTCGGAATTGTCACAAGAAGTTTGCACAACCTTGCGAATTTTGTCTGTTTGGTTCGCTTCACTCGATCAAGACAGGGATGGATTCCATTTTTAATCCATTTGCATCGAATAATTCAAGAATTCCTGAGCTTTGGGGTGCAATATCTTCTTCAAACGCAAACATCACCTGTGTGAGCTGACTCGGGTTCAGGGCGCCGGGTTTTTCCTTGGCATCTGACTTCATCATTTTAATGAGTGGAGTATCAATATCCAATTCAAGTTGCGTCGTTTGTATCTGTTCCCAGTTCACAATATTTGGATATGCGATGACTTTTACTTGTGCGGCAGGCTTATCGAGTGAAATAAACAGCAAAGGCTCGTTGTCTTTTGGGATGTTTTGCCATCCCCGATAGAGCGTGCTGCCTGAAGTCTCATCGACCAAGGCAAGTTCCATATGCAGCATACGGTCGAGCGCAGCATTCAATGCCTTTTGTTTGAGACGAATCTTGAGATTTGTTGCACTGCCTGCCAATGCAAATGCTCCATAATAGCCAGGGCGGGGGGCCTGCAAATTTCGATTCAGACTGATGGTTTGGCGAGACTCCGTGAGAGTCAGTGTCGCCTTGTCAATACTCACAGCCTCGCTTGCCTTGAGTGCAAGTGTCACATTAATTCCGTCACGCTGTGTGGCGTGGGGTTGTACGAGTGCCGTGCGAAATGCGCCCATGAGTTGAAGGGGCTTCAACACTGCAGGTTGCCCGAAATATGACGTGACAGTGAGTTCGTAATGACCTGCGGGAAGTGTTTCTGTTGTGAGGGAAAGAGGATGGATATTGCGTGGATTTCTTTCGATATGAGAGAAGATTTCGTTCCCTTTTTGACTGCGGATTGCAAATGCCACTCGGCTATTGCTCGCGCCCTTCGCATTTTGCACCACACCTTCGAAGCGCAATGCGCCTTGTTTTTCAAGTTTTATCGGAAAGCGGAGAATTTTATCTGCTTCCAGAGAAGAGTTGATTTCAGCAATCAGATTTTCATGCTGAGGCTGACTTGGTATGGTAACAACAACAGGGATGCGCAGAAGAATAATCCCGTCTTTTTCTCGCCGCAGAAGAAGGGTGTCCTGATAAATTCCAGGCACACTCAAAGCTTCTTGACTGAACGTCACATTAAAGTTTCCGCCTCTCGCTTGAGCAATAGCAATCTGTGGAGTTGAAAGAAAAGTCCCTTGATGTTCAATGCGAAAAGTCTCGATAAAAGTTGAGCCATCAAGCATTTCCAAGGTTTCGGGAGTTAACTTGATGTTGACAGGGACGCTCGTTCGTTTACCTACAATTGCAATGCCTTCCCCCATTGCAGTTTCGTTTTCCATTGGAACTTCTGCGCGCATTTCATAAGGAAAAGGCGTTTTTTTCTGAGGGTCTGCTTGCGCGGCTTTCCATTCGGAATGCAACGACAGGTAAAGATCGAATGCTTTGTTGACGTTGGGAATGCCTGCGCCCTGACGCATTGCAAGTTCCTCGGGAAGCTGTGTGGCACTATTTTCAAGTGCGAGCTTGAGAATCCGAGGAGATATTTTAACTTCTCCCGCTTCTTTAAGTGCCGACACAAGGGCCGCAGTTGCACCAATAAATGCAGGAGTTGCAGAGCTTGTGCCGCTAAAGACGTAAAAGTTTGTGTCGGTGTCGGCACGACGATCGCGCACGAGAGTCATGAGTGGACTGATGAAATCGGGCATTTGTCTTGCGCCCTGAGTGGGCCCAAAGCTTGAGTACCACACCACAGAATCTCTCACATCACCCGACCAGCGGTGAAGATTTCGCGCCTGATTTTCGGTGACCATCGCTCCGAGACCAAAGCCGTGATGGGGAATGTAGTCGTCGGCAAGTGCGCTTCCAACGGTAGGGCCTTCATTTCCAGTTGCAATTCCAATCACAATGCCATGGGAAGCAATATCAGAGTCTAAAAAATCAGCAAGGAATCGGCTTGAATCCAAATCGGCAGTTGCAAAACCCCAACTGACATTAATGGCATCAACGTTTTGTTGTTTAGCCATGAGAAACATGGATATAAATTGATCCATGGTATAGACGTCTTGTCCGGTGGCATCGAGGACAAAGGAAACAAGTTGGCTCTTGGGTGCCATCCCTTCAAGCTTCCCATTAGCGTAGTTTTCGCCTGCAATAATAAGCGCACATCCCGTGCCATGTCCGCTTCGAACAGAGTGAAACTGCACTTCACCCGATTGTCGAATCGAAACTGCCAAAGGGTTTGCACCCGCGGGAGTGGTGTGCGAGAGATCTATATATTTTTGAGTTGAATTGTAATCGGTCAATTCTTCTTGTGCGCGATTCGACAGTTTTCCGTCTAAATTTGCGTCGATGTAGACAGCCAATTTGCCGTCCGCATTTTCGCCCAAAACAAAGGGAAATGTGTCTACTTTTCCATTCTCATTGATGTCTACTTCGCTCTGGATGGAAAGATAATCAGATGCCATTTTAGCTTCGTTTAATATTCCTGTACCTAAAATGACTTTAATGCCTAAATCATCCGAGATGTGAAGTTCAGATCCATTGACGATAACTGCCTTTTTGAGCTCGTTACTCTGATCTCGTGTGACGGCAGTGACTCCAAATCCCGAATAGTCAAAAAAACCGGTGAGCTTTTTTTCTGGACCATTCGACTCGCTGAGTCCTTGCACGCCAAAGTCAATCCCCGTATCAAATACGGCGACCTTGGCATGCCTGCCGTCGGCTGCGGGAAAGCGCTTCGCCAGTTCATCAACTCCGATGACTGAGCGCGCGGTGAGAACGCTCTGAGCCAATGAGCCTTCCTGCAGCCCTTCACGAATTTCCTTTAACGTTACTTTTCGATTTGACATCCTTGAACTGAAGCGATTCAGAAAACCATTTCGTGCAATGCGTGTGGCATCAGAAATTGTCACGTTCTTAAGCTGTTCAGGCGTGCCTTCAACTTTTTGAATGGTGCTTTCCCCAGCGATGTTCTCGACTTTGGCTCCAGAGGCATGAACTTGGCGCGCATGAAGTTCAGCTTCTTCTGGAGTATCAAACTTCACGACGTACTTTAATTGATAATTTTCATTTTGAGGCTCAGCGGTTTTACCTTGCTTGTTGGATTGTAGTGCAGAGATCCTTTCTGTAACAGGTTTATTTTGTGAATTTGGGTTGCCCTTACCGCATGCGCCGAAAAGAACAAGGCTTGCGGGCAAATAAAATCTAAAAGGACGCATGTGGACTCCAAAGAATGTAATAATTTATAATTTAAAACGCGATAAGAATCTCAAAAGCTCTTCCAACTCATTTGTGTGTTACCAAAGATTTGAGCTGCCCGTCAACGTGGTGTGAAATCTCTTTCTGGATTGGGTGTGAAACAATTGGAATGTCCAATTTTTGTCGATGCTGTTATTCTGGGAAGGCCAATTGGAGTAAAGTGCAATCATACTCAAGACAAAATAGAATAATGAAACACAGTCTTTCTTGCATTCTTCACGTTCTTCGGGGGTGACATGTTACGTTTGCATTCTACCGTCAAGTCTGGTTTCCAATTTACAGGATACACGTTGGCACTGTGTGGTCTTGTTTTTCAAGGTTGCGGCAGTGAAGAAAAAAGAGTCACCAAAGATGCGAGCGAATCGTTGACTCTTGAATGGAAGGCAACGCCCACCATCGATGCTTCGTGCAAGTTGACGATTCCTGCATTGGCGACCTTTGTAGAATACGCCGAAGAAGTGACCAAAACCGAGAAGCCTTTTAATTCAAAGAAGAAGTCGGAATCTTTACTCAAGTCGAAATTCGATAGCGCAACTGCGAAATTGACATTGGAAAGTAGCAAGGAAATTTGCGAAAGCATACCTGCTGCTACGGAAGAGGGAATGTCGTGTTCTTTAAAAACGTTACCTCCTCCGCAAGATGCGTCAGAGTCGGAGTGGCTCCCAACGCAGAACCTGGTGTCGAGTTGGACAGTAAAAGGCAAAGAACCCGCCGCAGAAAAAACTCTCACTCGAAAGCTTAAACTTGAAATATCTAAGTTTAAATCTTTAACGATAATAGAACCCGTAAATCCCCCCACGCTTGCTGCAAATATTTCGGCAGGTATGCAGGCGGGCTGTACAGAAACGGGATGTTTGCCCGGTTCACGAGCGAGCGTTGCAACGGGTTTCTTTCACTCCTGTGCTGTCAGCGCCGATGGGGGTGCTTCGTGCTGGGGATATAACTCTTCAGGCCAGCTCGGCAACGGAACCACTACGGACAGCAAATTTGCGGTTGTTGTGTCCTCGTTATCAAACGTCACACAGATTTCTGCAGGGTCTTCACACACCTGTGCGCTCATTTCCGATGGCACTGTGAAATGTTGGGGTAGTAACTCTTCGGGGCAATCTGCAAGTGGATCCATTTCTACCAATAATTCATCGCCCGTGGCTGTTTCCGGACTCACGGGTGTCGCAGCCATTGGCGCAGGGAGTTCGCACACCTGTGTACTCATTACAGACGGGACTGTGAAGTGCTGGGGTGCCAATACGAACAGACAAATTGTTGATACATCGCAAGTTAACTACACAACTCCGACCGATGTGACGGGCGTCACGGGTGCCGTTGCCCTCGCAGTCGGTGGAAGTCATACCTGCGCCCTCATTTCCGACGGCACTGTGAAGTGCTGGGGATATAATTATTACACCCCTTCCTGACTCCATGCGTAAACTGAAAAGCCTTGCCGCTGTAGTGTTTCCTTCAGAAGGGAGGAAACAAGCTTATGGCTTTC
>JBIIEI010000085.1:0-23769 GCA_044237915.1 Silvanigrellaceae bacterium
CCAATAAAGAATTACCGACGTGGTTTCCTCAAAAGAAGTGGATTAAGTTGAAATGAAGAGCCGTGTGCGGACCCGCAAGCACGGTTCTGTGAGCAGTCGGGGGCGAAAGCCCCCTCTGACTCGATAAATGCCAATTTCATATTGGCATTTTTCAAACGTGAATCAGCCCTGATTCCCACCATAAGGCCGCTGTCCCACAACCATTGCCATCCTATGTGCGGTGTCAAAAATGTTGTTGTGATGTTCCCAGACACCTTTACAGGCACCTTTCGCGAAGTTCCTGAAACAGTCACCGTTGCATTTGTTGTCGCATCGAGTTCAAGTTTTTGAGATCCAAAAGCGCCCCCAACGAAGAGGCTTCCTCCCCAAGGAAACCATGCAGCTCTGACATCCCAGTGCGAGAGCTTGAGTTCAGCTTCCAAATCTCCTGATTTTCGTTTTCCTGTGCTCATTGTGGGGCCATAATCAAATCCCACTCCAAGGATTTTAAAGAGGCGGGCATCAAGTCCCACGTTGACAAGCCCAGGAATATTTAATGCAACTGAAGGTCCTATTTTTCCAAAAGGGAGTAAAAGTCCGCCGCTGGAGTCTGCAGGGGGCTCTGCTTTTTTCGCATCATTTGTCTTTGCTGCATCCTTATTCTCTTGCTTTTTTTCCGCAGGAGAAGAGGTTCCCGACTCAGGACCTGTGGCTGGGGCCTTTTTATCGTCAACGGGATCTGCGGCAAAAGCACTGAGGGAAGTCAATGCAAAACTAGCCAAAACAGAGTAACGGAGCGTTCTTTGGATCAACATATTCACCCATCCTTGGATTGTGATTAAAAATATTTGAGCGGCAGACATTTTGCAGGAGTTTGCACAGGACAGCGGCCTTGGGACAGATCTCTTTCCTCCATATAAACGATTCTTAGAGCGCCTTCATTTGACAGTCGGGTCAGCACTGAAGTGTCGGCACCCACAGGGAGTGCGTCTATCGTAACCTCACGCAGGTTTTTCAGGCCCTCTAGAAAACCAAAGTGATTCAAAGAGTTTCCTTGTATATTAAGCTTGTTCAGCTTTATGAGAGCGCCCAAACTTGGCACGGATGTCAGAGCGTTGGCGGACAAGTCGAGGACTTCAAGATTAGAGAGTCCTGCGATGGGGTTGAGATTGACTGTCATTCCCGCAAATGAGCCACCAAGTTTAAGGGTTCGCACACTGCGGAGCAGACTCAAAAATTCAAATGTCTTGAGCTCTGTTCTCTTTAAATTAAAGGTGTGCAAAGTTTTATGCTGAGGGAGTTTTTCGGCGTCTTCGACCTTTTCCACACCTTCCAAAGAAAGAGAAGTGAGGGGCAAGCCTTCAACCACTGCAAAGCTGAATACTTTTCCCATATAGTTGAGGTATTGTTGTGCAGCGAGCTCAGACATCATTTTTTGACAATCTGTGGAACGCCAAATTTTTAAAAGCGTATAAAGGGTGTCAAATGTAGTCTCGGTATGGTTTTCTGCTTGGCACCAGTCTCGAGTATGGCCCGTGCTCGATAGTCGAGCTGAAAATACATAGGGTTCGGGCGCAGGTCTGAGATGTGACAAGTTGACATTTGCCGTCTTTGATATCCAAGAAAGGTAACGTGGAACAAACGTAACAAGCCCACGGCCATTTTCACAGGTGGGTTCTCTTATCCCATTAAGCCGGGAATCTGTTCCGTTAATAATTCCTGCTAAGAACCATTCGCTGCCTACCTTTAAGTACGCAGGGCCGCCCGAATCACCCTTACAGGCACCTTTTTGAGGTGTGGGGCCAGAAAAAAGAATGTAGCGTATAAATGTAGATTCTTCATAGCGATCAAAAGTCGTCTCAACGTAACGTCTGATCCCATCGAGTGCAGCCCGTGAGCTTGTTTTGCCATAGCCTGCAAGTGAGAGTGGAGCACCCGGCTGAAATGCTGCAGCCCTCATTTCATAAGGTAACACTTTTGCGGGTTGGAAAGAGCCCGACGGAAGTCCGCCCGAAAATTTAACCCAAGCAATATCAAAATTTGGAAATGAAGCCATGGGTTTCCGAAACAGTTTTCCCGCAATGACAGGCCTTGATGTGACAGTGCCATCAATATCATTAAAGATGATAAAAAGTTTGGCAATGTCACCTTCTGTGGTGTGATTTTCGAAACAGTGTGCGGCGGTCACAACGAGTTCGTTTGTGAGGAGAACACCCGTGCACCACGGAATGCCATTTGCTTCCGATGCAATTCCAACGGTGCTGCGAGCTCCGGGCTGCGAAAGATCGGTGAAGGGCTGTCCATTGAGAATTTTGATTTGAGAATTGTAGTTTCGTTTTTGACAGGCAACGATTGGCATAAATAAAGACACGGCTGTGAAAACAGCCAGCAATCGGCGTTTTGGGAGTTTGCCCATAGGTTCCTCAGCAAAGAAATTGAATTTTGGAATAATAGATAGAATTTTCTTGTGGAGCAACGAAAGGCAAAAAGCTGTCAAAGAAATGCGGGTTTGCGGTCGCAATGTGAATCAGAAAAATGATTTAATTGATAAATTATCTAAGATTGGAGTGCTTGGAGTTGGGGTGCGATGCCATAATCCAGTGCTAATTTCAGGTTTAGTTCTTGCCAGTGAAAATACATTTGAAAGTGGAATTGCGCCTAGCAGCGCCCAAGTTGTGTTATCAGGTGAGACCTCAGCAAGCATACTTCCAGAAAAACTGTCGTGGCGAAGTCTCCAATAGCGATGGTTTACGGCATGATATGCGACTGAACTGATATCATTCGAAATACCCGTTAAATCATTCATTTGTGAAAAATAGAGGGACCCTGCATAATAGCCAAATTCATATTTGTATAAATTGGCACCAGCACCGTCATAGGATTGGAGCATCAACCACAATCCTTCATATACGCTGACAGAGGCGGGCTGAACGACTTCCACAGTAAATGCTGAATGTGTGAAGTCAAAAGTATTGGTCGTGTGCATCCAAAGCCAGCACGTCCCAAGGCAATCTGCGGCAAATGGAATTTCCAATTTTCCATTTTGAACAACTGCAGGCGTAGCTCCGCCCGAGGGAACTTCGTTCCATTTTGCTGCATCAACGCTTGCGCCCGAAAAGAGATCTTCAAAAAGTGTTTGCGCAGCCCTTTTGGAAGGGTATGTAGCATTTGCTAAACATCCCGTACTTCCTGATGCTGCACATGAGGTAATCGATCCTGTAATGCCTGCAATCTGCTTGCCTAACAAAAGGTCGGTTGCCGTAATCGAGGCCGGATTGGCGGAAGGATAAGTTCCTGTTGTGACGCAGCCGGATTGATTATCGGCGGTGCACACCCCCGGAGAAACTGCCAAACTTCCCGCGACACCAAAAATACTAACCCCTGATTTGATGTTACCTGCCGCCAGATTTGCATCTGTTGCAACGGTGAATTGCCTGTAAACAGACGTATTAAATGTCTGTGTTGTTGCACTGGGAGTGGCTGTTCCTGCATCAGAAATGGCTCCAGTGACTCTGGTGCCATCCTGTTTCCACCACTGGTAGGTTCCAGCTGCAACGGTGGCACTGAGGTCGGGAAGGTCTGTCCCCGAGGTGCCCGCGAGGGGGAACAGTCCCGAAGGATAAAGCCCGGAAATTCCAGCAACGACCACGCCATCTTTAATCTTATCTGCGGTTAAATTGGTAAAATCAGCAGCTTTGAATGAACTTGTTGAAACACAGCCGACCTCGGCATTGGCAGCACAATCGGCGGGCTTTATGGCCACGCTTCCTGCTACTCCAAAAACATTTGTTCCTGCTTTAATGTTCCCTGCAGCCAGATTAGCATCTGTTGCAACCGTAAACTGCCTGTAAACGGATGTGCTAAAAGTCTGGGCCGTTGCGGAAGGTGTGATGGTGTTTGCATCGGCAATGCTTCCCGTTGCCCTAGTTCCATCCTGTTTCCACCATTGATAAGTTCCTGCGGCAACGTTGGCATTAAGGTTGGGTAAATCGGTGCCAGATGCGCCTGCCAGGGGGTAAAGGACGGAAGGAAACAGTCCCGATACTCCAGCTACACTCACCCCTGATTTTATATTTTCGGCGAGGAGATTGGTAAGATCTGCAGCCTTTAGTGAGCTTGTCGTAACACAGCCAACTTCAGCATTTGCTGCGCAATCTGCAGGTTTGACGGCAACACTCCCTGTAACTCCAAAAATACTCGTACCCGATTTGATGTTTGTTGCAATTAAATTTGCATCTGTCGAAACCGTAAATTGTCTGTAAACAGAGGCACTAAAAGATTGCGCCGACGCCGATGGAGTAATCGTGCTTGCATCATTGATACTGCCCGTCACCCTTGTCCCATCTTGTTTCCACCACTGATAAGCACCGGCGGCAATGCTTGCGTTGAGGTTGGGTAAATCTGTTCCAGAGGCATTGTCAAGCGGATATAAGACTGAAGGAAATTGTCCCGTCACTCCTGCAGCGACAACACCTGCTTTAATTTTGTCGGCAGTCAAATTGCTCAAATCTGCAGCCTTATACGAACTTGTCGTAACACATCCGACTTCCGCATTTGCTGCGCAGTCGCTGGGCTTTACGGCCACATTGCCACTGATTCCAAAAACACTCGCTCCGGATTTGAAATTGGCAGCGCTTAAATTTGCATCGGTCGCAACCGTAAACTGTCGGTAAACGGAGGCTTGAAAATTCTGAATGGCATTGCTGGGAGAGATGGTGCTGGCATCAGAAATACTTCCTGTTACCCTTGTGCCATCTTGTTTCCACCATTGATAAGTGCCGGCGGAAACGCTCGCGCTGAGGCTAGGCAGATCTGTCCCCGAGGATCCTCCCAATGGAACAAGTGCCGAAGGAAACAGCCCGGTCACTCCAGCAACAACCTTTCCAGTTTTAATTTTATCAGCGGTTATATTTGTAAAATCAGCCGCTTTGTATGCGGATGTTGCGACGCAGCCCACTTCTGCATTTGCATCACACTCTTTGGGCTTGGCTTCCAGAATACCTGTCACACCAGCAATTGTCAGTCCTGCCTTGATATTTTCAGGTTTCAGTGCCGAATAATCCACAGGACTTGCGGTGCTCGCTGGAATGGCCTGCTTGTCAACCCACGGGATATTAAATGAGAATTCTCTCTTTGAGACCTCTGATCCGCTGGTGGCTTTTATGGTAAATTTTTGTTCGAGGGATTTTTTCCCAAGGACAGGCCAGCTTGCCTTAAAATTTGTCTGTGATATTTGAAAATTTTCAGGACAATTAAGGTCACATGAAATTTCAACGGGAAGATTATTCTTATTCACGAGATTGAATTCTATCAACATCTGAGCGCGATCTGCATCATACTGAACGCTTTGGACGAATATAAGAACAGCTTGTTGTTCCGCTTCTTTTTGCTGAGCGACGTTTAAAAAATTCTCGTTTTTGACAACAATTGTTTCAATTGCGGGACCATTCGAGCAATTCATCAGTCCCAGGGAAATCCAGTGAATGAAACACGCTCGGACTTTCATGATCTGTTTCCGCATGATGAAAAGGCCAAAAATCCTAATTTCTTTGCTGTAGACCTCTTCGTCCAGCGTTTTCAAAAGATGAGCAGTTACTTTATTAAATGAATATGATTGAATTATTTCTACCCTTTTGATTTTTAAAAAAGAGTCATTCCCTTGACTGATTGACAGCGTGGAAAGTGCATTCCGTTCAAATTACAATGAGAGGGAATCGCAGGTACACATCAAAGAGAGACCAATGCAATGAAATTAACCCAAAGCATTCGCCATGCACTATTCTTGTTTCCCCTGGCATCCTTGGCATTCGTTGCATGTAAAAAGCAAGAGCTCACGGATGAAAGTGGCGGCTCTGACACCTCCTCTGCTTATGTGGTCGAGGGTGACAAGGTCACAACGTTGCAGCTTGTTACTTTTTCGAAGGCAGCATCTGAAGAAGAAGCAGCCAATGCAACAGATGGCGAGCACTGCTGGTATCCATTGACATATACAAATGAAGAATTCAAAAAAATGAGTGCTCAGGAGGGTGCTGACCCAACTGTCGAAATAATGAGTAAAAATGCAGCACCGTTGAATAAGTTCAAAATTAAGTACAAGCCTACCGAAAGTTTATATTCCCCAAGCGCTGAGTTGATTTTATTGGCGGCGAAGTCTGAAAAAAATGAAGACTTCTCGAAAAAAATAAAAATGAAAGATGTGCTTGCAGAAATTAAGAAACTCGGTGACAAAGGAAAGGACGAATGCCCGCTGGCAGGCAAACTTCCTAAAAAAGAAGTTGTTGCTCCCACCACTCCCCAAACGATTCCTAACAATGCATCGCCGAGTTTTCGCGCACGCGCGCGTTGTGTGTCTGATGGAGGTGGATTTACTTGCCTTCATCCCAAATACTGGCCCGATAATGGCATTACAAAAAATGTCTGTATTGAAGGCCACTATCAAAATCGTGATGGCACAACACCGTGCAAAACGGGATGGTGCGAATACAAATGTACCAAAGAAGAGCGTCAAAAAGGTGGAAATTGGCTGTCAAAACCCTTTTGAGCGCGTGAGATTTGCTTGAATTATGAGTGTGGAAAAGCAGAATTCTCGTTGACAGGCACTTGCTCAAAATGATGAGCGACGGTTTCTTCTTGGACTTCGGATTCAGGAGCGCGTGGTGAAAATGAGTGATGAATAAGCACTTGTGTCAGCGGTGACTCTCGAAATTGCTTTTCCATCAGCGCTGCGGTGTCGTCGAGACGTTGGTGCAGGGGGCACAGTTTGGCGCAGTGTGCCTTGAGTCCCATGGGGCATTTTGTAATGCGCTTAATAGGATCGACAGCTTGTATGATGTCATACATCGTAAATTCCGAAGGGTGCCGTGCCAGGGTAAAGCCGCCGTAGATTCCCCTTTGCGATAAAACAATACCGGCCTTGCGCAGACCTTGCATGACCTTTGAAAGATAGCCCGCAGGAACTTTTGTCACTTCAGCCAATTGGGGAAGCGTGTAAGCACTGCCAGGATGCTCGGCAAGAAATACAGTCGCTCTGAGAGCGTATTCAGCTGTGGTAGAAATCATCCTTCAAATTCATCCTTAAATAATGCTAATTCAGTTTCCAGAATTCATGTAGCAGATATCTGACTTTTATGTCTAGTTTAAAGTGGGTATGAATTTTAAAAATCTAATAATTATAAATTCTTATACACACATTCTCGAGAGTTGTATCAATGACCTAGTGCAGGTTCTCGGCCCTGCTGCCGTTTTTGAAGGCGTGCTCACCTGATTGCGCAGCCGTTTTTTCGTCGGTGCTGAATTCCTGCTGAGGCATTTCATAAGTTCCTAACGTGCGAATCGGAATGGGGACATTTTGAGGAGAAAAGTCATTCAACTTAGGAGCAATGATCGTGAGAATGCCCGATTTAAAATAGGCATCTAAATTCTCAAGATCGATGGCTTGTCGTAGCGGAATGGTGCGCTGGAAGAATCCCGAAGTGCGCTCCAGCCGCGTGTAGGTGCCTTCCCCCGCACTGCGTTCCATGTGTTTTTCTCCCTTG
This sequence comes from Silvanigrellaceae bacterium, assembly GCA_044237915.1. GTDB lineage: Bacteria > Bdellovibrionota_B > Oligoflexia > Silvanigrellales > Silvanigrellaceae > JBIIEI01. The sequence goes on from JBIIEI010000085.1 coordinate 7,515, forward strand.
AGAATTAACATTCCATTCCCATACGAGAGTTCAACATCGCTTCTTTCAACACCGGGAAGTTCGGTGGTAATACGGTACTCATGCTCGCCTTCGACGACATTCACACGAGGGTGAAAATTCGTAAAAGTTTCGAGCAAGCTGAAACGGGGTCCAAAAAGCACTCCATCGATGATGCGGGCAAGTTCACGCTGAAGTGGGAGCACTCTGTCGAGAGCAAAGCGAATGCGTTCCGTTGTTTCTTTATGAGGAAGCCAAGAAAGCAGTGTCATGTCTTTTCCCCCGAGGTATTAAGCGTGTCGTAAAGAGAATTGTCTGATAGAGACGGCATGAAAAGCTTACGTGAGAATTCTAGGTGCGACTGGATGGGGGTCAACTCATATCAATGTCGATGTTTGGAATTTGATTGATTTTACAAAATTTTTCGCAACGGACTGGAGGATGTGTGACAAAAATATCTTTTCAAACCCCACTGCCGGTGACGGCCGAAGAGGCTTTCGCTTGGCATATGCGTCCCCTCGCATTTGAGCGCCTCACTCCTCCCTGGGAAGAAATGAAAGTTCTTGAGTCCCATGGAACCATTGCTGCGGGTGTCAGAACGAAAATACTCATCGAACTGGGCCCCATCGTGATTCCGTGGTCGGTCCTATACAGTGATTTTAAGGAAGGAAAATCCTTTACAGACACCATGGAGTCGGGGCCTTTTTCTTCGTGGAAACACACCCATTCCTTTCATCCTGCAGGGCCGAATAGCTGTTACCTTGCTGATGAAATTGAATATGAACTGCCCCTGGGGCTATTCGGAAGAACCTTGGCAAAGGATTTCGTAAAAAATCGCATCGCGCGGATGTTTCGTTATCGACAAGATGTTCTGCGGCATGATTTGGCGCTTACCAATCGTTGGGGCAACGAAAAACCTTTGCGCATTCTGTTGAGTGGGGCCAATGGAATGCTTGGGTCTGCGCTTGTTCCCTTTTTATCGGCTGCGGGTCATCATGTCACGCGCCTGGTCAGGCGCGCCGATTCGGGTTCTGTGCCCACACTCACTTGGCAGCCCGAAAAGGGCGAAATTCCCACCGAGCAACTCGAAGGCTTCGATGTGTTTGTGAATCTGGCAGGCGAGAATATTGCAGATTCTTCTTGGACTCCCGAGCGAAAACTCAGATTGCGAGAAAGCAGATTGCGATCAACTGCTCTGTTGGTCGATTCCATCCGCTCCCTCAAACATCCACCCCAAGTTTTTCTCAATGCTTCTGCAGTGGGGATCTATGGATCTCAATCGGATTTAATGCTCACAGAAGCTTCCGCGCCGGGAGTTGGATTTTTGGCCGACCTTGTTAAAGACTGGGAATCGGTTGCAATGGAAGCACAAAGCATTTGTCGTGTTGCTACGCTAAGATTTGGTGCCATTTTAAGCCCGAAAGGGGGTGCGCTTAAAAAGTCTCTTCTGCCTTTCAAGCTCGGCCTCGGCGGCACCATGGGCCCCGGATCGCAATTTATTCCGTGGATTTCTATTGATGATTGCTTAGGTGCTATCTATCAATGTTTGAATGATAAGAACATCACAGGCGGTGTAAACCTCGTGAGCCCCGAACCCGTCACCAGCAAAGATTTTTCACAGACTCTGGCAAAGGTTTTGCACAGGCCCTCCGTGATGCCGGTACCAGCACAAGTTCTCAAAATGGCCATGGGCGAACTGGCCGATGAAGTTCTGCTCAGCAGCTGTCGGGCCATTCCAGAGAAGTTGTTGGCAAACGAGTACGCGTTTCGGCACCCTCATCTTGAAAGTGCATTGCGCCATGTGCTTGGAAGGGCTGTCAACGACGAAGCATAGAGGCCCGCTTTAAATAGGCCCCTCTCCATTTCCGCTGGGTTTTTCTTCACCAGGAGAGCTTCGCTTGGGTTCGATTTCAGGTTCTGCGAGGGGGTGAGACGCAATGGGAGGCAAGCCTTTGAGCTTTTCGATGCTGTCTAAATTTTCCAAAAATCTTTGCACAGATGTTTTGGGAGATTCGGGCTCTGAGAGCCAATAACTTTCCATGGCATCGACGGCAAACTGCCGTTTGGAAATGTCGAGATAATAAGCACACTCAAAAAGTTTACCCGAGAGTTCGTAAAATCCGAGGGCCATCAGCATGGTTCCTGGTGCGCTGCAAAATTCAGAGATATTTTCGGGATGTGAAACGATTTCGGGTCCAAAGGAAAAATCCTTCAACTCTTGGGGGGGAGGCTGACCTTTGAGGGCTGCCGAAGTCGAAACACGCAGCACTTCCCATGTGGAACTCGAAAGAAAATCCTCTCCGCCGAGTTTGCGGCGGTGCATGGTTGCAATCACTTCATAAAGAAGTGCAGATGCCAAAAAGTGACCTTTGCGGTGTAAATTTAAGGTTCCATCAAAAAGTCTTTCAGGTGCTGTTTCCTTACTTGTCATCAAAAGCCTTTGAAACTGATGCAAAGATTCTTCCGTTCGACGTTCTTGAGTTTGATAGGAAGCTTGTTGTACTCCGAGACCAAAAACCCTGCGTGAAAGTCCGATGCGAAAGACCGAAAGTGCAAACCCCACATTTACTAAGATAAGCAGCGCATAGAAAAATTCAACTCTTTGATACAAAGCTGGCTTGGGAAGTTGTGAGCGAAAGCCCAAAAATTTCGCCGCACGCATCAATTTTACATTCCACTTGTGACGTGCCACCATGGCTAGCGCGAAAAGTGCACCGGCGATGGCTCCACCCATGTGGCTTGCCCAATCGATGTTTGGGATGGCAAACGGCAACAGTAAATTTACAATAATCACCGTGCCGAGCGAGCTTTTCATCACTGGAACGCCGGCTTCCTCGGCAAGTTTTTCTTCATATTTTTGCAGCACATAAAGGCACAACATGATACCAAATAAGCTACTTGAAGCACCTACGGAGAGATTATTTTGAAACGCGAAGCTGCAAAGATTTCCCGTAACGCCCGCAATCAAATAAACAACCAGGAGGTTTTTTGCGCCGACCAGAAACTCAAGGTAACGGCCAATTTGATACAAACCCCACATATTAATGAAGAGATGAAGGCCATGAGCATGAAGAAACATAGGAAAAAACAAACGCCAAATTTCGCCTTCGGCGATCAGACCATTCTCTTTTGCTCCAAATAAAATGAGATTTTCGTAAGTCGCACCTCCTTTGTTCAAAAGGAAAAAATAAACAAAAGTATTGATTCCCAGCAGAACATATGTCGCCAGGAAAGACCTCGGAAACTGAGATGCATTGGCAGAAACAGGTTCCATGGTTGACTTTCGCTATTGTGAGTCGTTAAGGGTTTGCAGAAGTGTGCTAGAGAATGGCCAACACCTGGTTAATATCGCATGAGAGTCGCCTTCAGCAAGCGGGCTCAGAAGTGCAATCAAGGGGGCTTTGTCGCCACGAATCCATGCCTGGCTGATGCTATTGACGTTTTGAGCCGTTTGATCCACCGTTTCATGCAAGATCTCTAAAAGCTCCGACGCTTTTAGGTTTTGATCAGCAAACACTTTGGCAAAACCTTCGGCCCATGCGCTCAGGCTTTCTGCAGAGATGAGGCTATAAATCGTCCCATTGGTGAGCATCCTGTTCCCTATTCCAAGTGCAAGAGTGAGGTTTAGAAATAACTTTGCCACTTCAATCTTTTCAATGTTCGATTCAAATTTCCACTGTAAATGTTTCGTTCTTTTGAAAAAGGCAAGATTGGTGTCGAACGGGGAAATTTCTACGGGGTCTTTCAAAGTGTTTCCTAAGTTTGGAAACCCGTATCGGATGAGTTGTCCGCCATTGTGCTGAACTTCCACCCTCTGAGATGTCGTGCTCTTTTGAAATCCAGCATAGACGAGGGCTCTGATGTAACGAGAGCCGGGATGTTCCTTTAATAATTCGCGCAGGGAAGCCAAAATTTCTTTGGCAACAATTCCATTTGAACAAATCAAGAGATCCCAGTGGCACTGTTTCTGGTTCTGCAAAATTCTGCGGATGTCCTGCAGGGCATTATGAAGTTCGGAACACGGGATGCACACAAACAGTGCAGATCGTTTCGTGAACAAAGGGGCTTCAAGCAGTGCAGTGCGTTTACTTAACGACTTCACTTCTGCCTCGGCAGTTAAATCATCTGCACAAAGCGTTGAAATTTGGGGAGAGTAGGCAAAAGATTTCCCGGAAAAATGTATCCGTCGTTCTTGTGGAACGGGCGAGCGCGTGTAAAAAACCGGGGGATGTTTGCTGGCTTTTCCTTGCAACAGATCCCATCCGAGAAAGAGACCGACAGCTCCTGCACCCAAAATGAAGGTTTTGTCGTACTGGCTCGGTTGTGCCCCCTCTGTTTCTTTGGCCATGCCCTCAGTTCCTCGCGCCTTTTACCGATGAAACAAAATGAAGGTACCATATTCTTGGGAGCCGCTGCTATGTCTTCTCAACCAAGACTTCCACTGCGCATTCTTCTTGTAGGTGCGGACGAAGAAGTCCAGGTCTGGTTTCAAAAAGGTGTAAAATCTCTGAAGCTTCCGTGCAGGTTGCGGATGACAAACCCGTTGCGCATCTGTGCGCCCGAAAATCAACTGGAAGAAAACGACCTCATCATCTTGGTCTGGGAACAAACGGAACCGTCTCAGGGCTCCATTCTCGATGTCATGAAAAAAGCCAATCCCCCCCGCACCCGCTCGATGGAAGGCGCTTTGCACGACCTTGAGCGCTCGGGTGGTGAGATGATCTTGCGCAGAACGGTGGCTTTGGGGCGATTTATCACCCGAGAAGATACGGTGATGCTTGCAGAATCAGGAATTCGTCACGTGTTTCCTCTTCCGCAAAAAAGGAGTCACTGGGACATTGAACTGCCTGAGATCCTAGAGAAGATGGAAAGGCATGTGCGCGATGAACGTGAGACACGCCAAAGTGCGGAGGAAACGGCAGTGCGGCACTTTTTGGGCTTGCTGCATGGCTGGGATAAAGTCTCAGATGAAATGAAAATGACTGCGAGCGAAAACATCTTAAAAGCTTTGGGAGACTCCTCCCGCTATGCAGAATTGGTGGCACGCAAATGTTTGGCGGAAAAGAATTTTAAAGGCGCAGAACGCTGGTTGCAACGCGCCATCTCGAAAAACCCAAACTACCTCAAGGCCCTGCAATTGCTGTCGGATGTTTACATGTACACGGGCAGGTTCGACGATGCACTTGCCGTGATGGAAAGGCTGCGCGCCAATAATCCCAAGAATATTGCGCGCTTTGTCAAGATCGGTCGTTGTTACCTTTTAAAAGGTGAGTTCGAAAAGGCCGATAAAGCCTTTGAAGATGCCCTGAAAATTGATTGCTACAGCCAAGATGCACGCGAAGAGCTTGGAAAGGTGAGATGCCTGTTGGGGGATTTTGAAAGCGCCAAGCTTTTATTTATCGATAGCCGCAACGAACGCCAGCTTGCCATTTTTCTCAATCGTCTCGGCATCAAGATGGTTGAAGATGGCAAATTCGAAGAGTCCATCAACCATTACACCCGCGCTCAATATGTGCTGCCTGGAAATACGGAGTCCCATTGTTTATTTTTAAACATCGGACTTGCCTATGCAAAATGGGGCCGATTTCGTGAGGCGCTGCGCTATGCAAGGCTTGCACTTGCCCGGGAACCCGGATACGACAAGGCGGTTCAGCTCGTGAGCTGGATAGAACAACGCAAGTCCGCTTGAATTTCCGGGAGTCTCAAAACAATGACACAAGGTGTATGCTACGAATTGCGCATCGTCGTTCCTGATTTAAACAAGGCGAGCCTTGTTGAATTGCTCACTTCGATTGGCGAAGAAAGCTTTGTTGAAGGTGTCATCGATTGTGATGTTGATTTTGAATACGGGCCCGAACATCTTTCCAAAGATTACTATGGTGAGCTTGCAAAAGACTTGCCCCTTATTCTTTATTCAGAAGATTCTTTACATCTTGAGAATGTCAGAAAAGAAATTGAATTAAATGCGTCCCGATTTGGGATTCCACTTGAGAATATCATCTTTACCTTTGGTGAAATTGCCAATCAAGATTGGCGTGAATCCTGGAAAGCCTCGTTTCAACCTGTCGACATCGACGGCGTGTTTGTGATTTTACCCCCCTGGGAAAACAAAGATAACTTTCCTCATCCTCACAAGATTGAAATCAATCCTGGGATGGCATTCGGAACAGGCCAACACGAAACAACCAAGCTTTGCCTTTCTCTTTTTCACAGGCTTCCGCTCGTTCAACGCGTTTTTGATGTGGGAACAGGCTCAGGAATTTTGGCCTTGGCTGCCAGAATGTATGGCTGTACCGATATTTTAGGCAGTGATATTGATCCCGAAAGTGTCGATATTGCCATCGAAAATGCGCAAATAAATCATTGCACCGACATTCGCTTCACAACCAGCGTCGTTCATGAAATCCTAGAAAAAGATTTTTCGTTGGTGTTTGCAAATATTCAAAGCAAGCCCCTGCGCAAAATTTTTCCCGACATTAAAGAGCGCACCGCGCGGGATGGGAAAATCATCGTGTCAGGAATTCTTGCTACAGAATACGAAGATTTTAAAGAGTATCTTTCAGGGATTGGTATTGAAGTTGTACAGTTTGAACAACAAGGTGATTGGGTTGGATTTGTGTGCGTAATCAAGCAATGATCTTATGCGATGTGGTGATCTGTGGGGGCGGGGCTTTTGGAAGCTTTGTCGCCTACCTGTTGGGGAAGTGGGGAGTCCAAACCGTTGTGGTATCCCCAACGCCTGTAGGAGCCGTGTTTGAACAAGGGCTCCATTGTTTTTGGCCTTCACCGAACGATCCTCCCACGCGCGCCGATGTTGCCCATGGCCATGACATGGCTGTTTCCTTAAACGATTTTTGTGGCAAGGGAATCGAAGCTTTTACCAAAGAGTTTTTACCTTCCCTTTTCCTCGGTGCCGAAAAAAATCCTACAAAAGTCCCTTCCCTTTCTGCTTGGCAGCCTGCGCACACTCTTCGATACGCATTTGAGAGTTTTGAAAAAAGCGAACTCAATAAAGCCGTCGATGCAAAACTAGGCCTCTCACGTACAAATCGCCAAGAATTTTTTCTCGACACACAATCTGCGTTGGTGGGTGTTTCGGGCTCAGAGCTTAAAAATGCCGTGCACGAAGGCTTAAAAAATTTTCAGGTGCAAACCCTTGAAGACAGCGTTGTGACCCTTGAAGAAACTTCAAAAGGGTGTGTGCTTGTCACTCAAAACGGTGAACGTGTTTATTCTGAAGTTGCCATTTTAGGACTTGGACATCACACGGGAAAATTATTGCCCAAATACCAAGAAATTTTGGTGCCCATGAGCGATCTCTGCTGTGAACTGAATGGTCTTGTGCCAGAGGATGTTACGTTACCTTCTGTCCTGGCTGTACGCTCTGCCAACGGACATGTGGCTGGGACGCTCTGTGTTTCGGGTCGAAATATCACGGTGCGCGTGTCGGGCCCCCGGTTTATTTTGCCGCAAGCAGGGGTCGGAATAGACCTCAGTTCCGAAGTGCCAAGCGCACAGTTGCTGCAAAAATCCATGGCAATCCATGAAAAAGGCATCTTTCGCGCCTTTGCCGAACAACTTGGCTTGGCCACCGGAAAAGAATTTCTAGAACGCTTCAACTTACAGGTGACAAAAACTTCCTTCGGGGTCGATTGCCTCCCCTGCGATGAGCTTCCCCTCCTCGGCGAGTTTGGCCGCCATGGCAGGGTGATGGGCTGTGCAGGGTGGCTCGGAGTCGGGTATTCTGCATCGGCATACGCAGCCACCATCATTGCCCACGCCATTCATTCGGGTCGCCAGACTTCCCTCGACAGCAGGTTCTCGCCCCGGCGGTTCGCCGGCCTCTCGTAATTTCCAAGGAATGCTTATTTCAGCGCAAAGGCGCTTCAATGCTTGACGTTCTGGGGGGCTTCGAGCTAGAACCATGCACAAGTGTCGCCGTAGCTCAGTTGTATAGAGCACTTCTTTCCTAAAGAAGGGGTCGCAGGTTAGAGTCCCGCCGGTGACACCATTTTTTCTTCTTTTCTTCCTGCTTAAGAATTGTCTGCAAAAAAATTCAGAGTTTTTTGTTTCTCCTTGAAAAGGTGTTGTGCTGATAGGTTTATCGATTGCGAATTTCAGGTTTATTTAAGATTTTCGGATAAAGGTAGGTCGATAGAGAAATTGAACATTCGCGGGCAGATTTAGCAAATGCTGGCTCCCAAACAAAGCCACGAAATTACATTTGCGCATTCAGGAGCCTTAATTCACTCAGGCTCATTACTTTGGCGAGTTTAGAACATTCCCAAAGCAAAATTTAGATGCCCCCCAAGAAAATCATTAGGGTTTTATTGGAAGAGTTTGCTAAGGCTGTGCAAATTAACTTCGGCGTTTATTATTTTTTAGCAAAATTAGTTATTTATGGGTGTGAAATGAAAGCAGTTCTGTTGCTTTTATCTCTGAGTGTGCGATTTAGTGCTATCGCCGATAACGCAGTATTTTCAGAATGAATAATCAGCAAGCAACATATTCCTGTTTTCGTTACTTTTTACGCTGGTGCAGTCCTCAAAAGTCAAGAGACATTTTAAAAGTTCGGGAAAAAAAAGCGTTGTCAATTTTCCTTGACCTTTTTGTCTTGACGAAATATCCGTCGATTTGACAACTTCAAAAAGTGATGGGTAGGTGTTGTGAATATTTGGGCATCCCAGGAACAGAAGAATTCAATACCTTTTACTTACCTTCTTTCCTATGCCGCATTTTGGGCAGGAATTGCCTCATTTGATGGAATATTTTCTATTTACCTGACGAAAAACCTCGGGTGGAAAGAATACCGTGTATTTCTCCCAACTGCCCTCATGCATCTTTTAGTTGCTGTCTTTCAGCTTCCAACAGGGATCATTGCTGATAAATATGGCAGAGTAAAATGTGCTTTATTCGGTTTTTTTCTGACTTCACTATCTTTTGTTTTGTTGGGTATTTTCCCTATTTTGCCCTCGTTAAGCTTCATTTTTCCTTTTGTTTTTGTCACCATTTTCTCACTCGGATGGAGTTTTGTCAGTGGCTCTTTTGATGCTTGGTTTGTTGATTCACTCCAGGTCAAAAACAAAGAATTAGATTTAACAAAAATTTTCTCCCTCAAGAAAATTTGCATCAACTGTTCCATTTTCTTGTCCACGATTCTTTATACCCAACTCTCGAAATTTGGGTGGATGCGATCCATTTGGGTAATCTCATCTTTTCTAACCCTGCTTCCTGTTGTTATTATCCTTCGCACAAACATTCTGAAAAAAGAAAATGAAATTTCTCCTTTTATTCCAAAACAAAGAGCTAGTATAAAAACTCTAGTGATCCTCGTTTATTCAGAGAAACTTTTCTTGGCATTTTGTTTGATGTCGACTTCTTTGTATTTGTTACCTTCTGTACTCGCTCAGGGAATGATGGCGCATGCCATTTCACTCGCTGAGCGAAATTCCTTTAATGCGATGGTATTTGATTTCTTCTGGCCTGCTACATTTTTGGCAAGTATTGCGGGAAGTCTCCTTTCAAGTCGTTACAATTTTGTAGGCACATTCGCGAAAAACTATTTGGTCATGTTTCTTACTATCGTTCCAATTGTGCTGGTACTCAGTTATGCGTTGTTTTTTGATTTAAGCCAAACTTCTCTTTTCACATTTTTGCTTGTGTGTCTCAGTGCGCGTTTTGTTAATGGGTTTATTTCACCCGTTATCGAAAATGAACTGAATAAAAGCATCAGTAGTACCAAAAACAGAGCAACGCTATTGAGCTTCTATGGTCTCATGGTAGAGGGGGTGACAGGAGCTTTGGGACTCCTTTTGACCTCGTTTCTGAAAGCCGAAGCAAATGTTACAGATTTGTGGGTAGCGTTTTCTTTCGTTTCTTTATTTTTATTGACTGTATCGATGGTTTTGATCGTTTTTCGGGACAGATTAATATACAACGTTGGAGAGTTAAGATGAATATATTTCTAAGAGAGTTTAAGATTATTGTTTGCTTATTTAAGTCTAAGCCTACTTTTTCGAAAATAAATCCCAATGTTCCCTTGGTATCTGGAAAGGCTTGTGCTGGACCCTTAACTTATTTAAATGAGTAATTGATGAGAATTATGCTTGTAATTGCTTTTTTGAAAATGATAATTTTTGGAGGAGCTGCGACCTTGACATGTTTTACACTTATGGTTGCTATGGCCACCAGCGAAGAAATAACGGTTGCTTTGCCTGGGATTAATGAAGAATATGATCCAAGTCTGATTTGGGTCACGGATCAGTGGTTTGTTCTGCAGAATCTTGGAATCACGCTCTTAGGTCGAAATCAAAATGGTTATTATGGCAGAGCTGCGAAATCATGGAAGGTAAATAAGGACGAAAGTGAAATAACAATAACGCTCCGAGATGATCTCAGATTCTCTAATGGCGACAAAGTTACATCCAAAGATGTTTCGATGACGTTGAAGCGGCTAATTTTGCTTTCGTCGCTCGGATATCAACTTAAGAATACGATTGTTGGTGCTCAGGGTCTAACAAAAATTGATCAAGCTATAGCCGGGATAGTTGAATTGTCAACGTCGCAGATTAGAATTAATTTCACGACAAAATTTGTTGGACTCCTTTATTTCCTGACCCGAGTTGAGTTTTCAATTCTTCACCATGAGCAGATTGATAAGAAGACCCTTAAAGTAAAAACATGGTCAATTTCAAGCGGCCCATATTCTATGGAAAGAGACAATAAAACCCTTCTCCTAAAACGAAACAGCTTTTATAATCCTAAAGAAAAAGAGATCGTTGAAAGAATTAGAATTGTAGCAATGCAGCAGCAAGCAGGCTATAATGCATTAAAGGATAAAGCGGTTGACATAGTCAATTTTGGTGCCGTTTTTAATAAAGACTTTGGGGAGTTTCAGAAAATAAAATCTTTCAAAACTCTCGATACAGGCCAGATGTCCAGCTGCTATTTTCAGTTTAACGAAAGAAAAATGAGCAACTTTCCGCTTGAAAAGAGAATAGCGTTGTCATTGGCCTTGAAGTCATATTCATGGCTTCCTTACAAAAGTGACGTTTTTGAACAGAATAACCAGTTGCTTTCAAAGACTATGATGGAACGACTTACGTCCAGCCGAATTCAGTCAATCGAGAGTGCTTGGAACCCTTCTAAAGGCGAGCTACCTACAAGCGTTCAGATTTTTTATCCAGAATTTTTTGGAAATGAGTACCTGTCGCTGTTAAAGAAAAACTTTGAAGCTGCCAAAATATCGGCCAAATTTAAAGTAGTACCTATCAGCGACTTCATGAATGAGTTTGAGAATGGAAATTGGGATCTTCTGTTTACCATGATGGAGATGCCGTCTGCTGATATTAGAGCGCTTTATACTCAGCTCTTTGCTAAAGGTGGTATGAAAATCTCCGATCCAATGGGGAAAGGCCATAAATACTTAGAGTCAATATTTTCAACAGAAGAAAATTATTATCGTGAATCCTCTGCTATAGCTGAATATATTCATGGCCAGGCATTAGTTATTCCACTGTTTCAAACAGGCTGGCCTTATTATGTTCGTGAAGGGCTAAAGTTTGAGTCAATGGACCCGTATGAACTTGATTTCAAACTTTGGAAGTTGAGAAAGTAAAATGGCTAGCTTACGGGGTTTCGTTTTTGATTTTTTGAAGGCACGCCTCCCGAAATCCGTTGAATTACGTATTTTGCTTGGTTGTATGTCCAGCATTGAAAAAGAAAAAATCATTTCAAAGCCTGAGCTAACATTTCAGAAGTACAAACATCCGACAAGTGAGTCTGGGATTTGGTTTGCGAGAGTCGAGTCTTGTACTTTACTCAATGGAATTGCTATCCCTGTTGTAGGAAGCGCTGAAGATCCATGCTTTGTTACAGCAAAGATTAAAGCATTGTCTGAGTTTTTTGAGCGACTGAGCCTGTTTCATCCTTCTGCTGACCCTAAGAAAAATATGCCTGAATTATTGTCTTCAAATGGATGTGCTTTTCATAAAAATAAGAAGCTTGCACTTCAAAGCGCCTATTTAGAAATGATTGAAAGAGACGCCTTTCTTACACACTGGTATACTAAGACGAGTGGAAAAAGCATAAAAGCTCCAGCAAAAATTCTCAAGTATGTGTGTGATGTTTTAGGCGATGAGTTTGAATTAAGTCTATTTAGATTAAATTCGCTCGACAGTGCTGTTCATACAGTGCTTGCTCTCATTCAGCGTAGGAGCTATCTCGAAGATAGAATTAATATGTTTATGGGGATTGCTTCTGGCTTCAATGAAGAAAAATGCATTAATAAGTCTTTTGAAGAAGCTAATCGATTTGTAAATAATTTTTATTTGGTCAATCGGTGTTTTAAAGTTTCTGAAATTGAAATTGACTTAAATAAGTATAAAGATGTACAAAGGTATTTGAGTTATCAGAGCACACAAACAGCTTCTGAATTTGTTTTTTTTAAAAATGGACCAAAACAGAATCAGGTTGCTGATATTGCAGATTTTTCGTTTAGATATCTTCCACTGCCAATGCTCGTGGGGAGATTTTTTAGTTCAGTAGTTTGTTTTTCTGATGAAGTACAACCTTTGGATTATTTAGATATTCCAAGGATTAATTCAAATCGTTTAAAATCTGCGAGGAATGACTGGAATGAAACACTTATCACGCCTCATCCGGTTCCTTGAAGCAGCCTCAGTTAAAAAAGTTGTGTTAATAATAACGTTAATATTTTTTGTGATTGTGTTTCTAATGGTTTCCTTTTTCATGAAGAATATTTTCGAAGAAAATTACAAAAAAATTTCTTTTTTTCAGGAAAGCATTGTATCAACCGCAGCTCTGACATCAAGAGATTTTATTTTAAGCAATAATAGGAAAATCGTGCACGACATCGTCTCGAAGCAGCTCGATACAAATTTGGTCGACTGCGCTTCGATGAAGTATCGAGAGTATGGAGATTTTCAGAAAATTATTGGAAATAATGACTGCTCTGCTATTGATGGTAATGTCACTCGATTTATCAAATTTGGTGAGGAAGATGAAACCCCGGAAGCGGCAAGTTTAAGTGTCGTTTTTCGTAAAGAAAGTTTCCTGTCTGCATTTCAGTACACAAAATTGAATAGTATAATTTTTATTTCAATGAACGTTTTGATATTTTCTATATTTTCTGCTGTTGTTGCTTCGTTTGTTAATGCAAAAATCAGGATACATCTAAAAGAACTATGTCTGCTTATTGAAACTGGAACGGCACTTAAGACGCAACTTGAAGATTCATTAGTTGATGAAAAAATTAGAAACTCGGTAAATGATCTCAGAAAAAGCATAGATGATTACAAAAATAAGTTCATATTTGAGCAAAAAAAGAATGAGGAATCCTACAAGCTGTACGCTGTCGCCCAAACGACTCAAATGCTTGCTCATGATGTTCGCAAGCCTTTTTCTATGCTGCGAATGGGTCTTGACATGTTGTCTAACGCAGATTCATTTGAAGAGGTGAAAGAAATAACGGAAGGAATAATTCCAGAAGTCGAACAAGCGATGTCTTCAGTGAGTGGACTTATACAAGATGTTATGGAAATTGGTGGTAGTTCAAGACCAATACTTGAATCAGCGGATCTAGAATCACTGATTGAAGTAGTCCTTAATGAGACGTTTCGTATTTATCCAGACGCTGATGTGCAATTGAATTACGACTTTCAGCATATTCATAAGCTTTCCATTGACACACTTAAAGTCCAACGTGTGTTTGCTAATATTGTTGGCAATGGCCTTCAGGCTATGAAATTTGAAGGGAACCTCTGGTTCAAAACTCGAGAGGTAATTGAAGACGGCAAAACTTTTGTGGAGTTTTGTATTGGGAATAGCGGTTCCTTCATACCAGCGGATAGCATTCCCAAACTTTTTGATGCCTTTTTTACGAGCGGGAAAAAAGGTGGCACGGGCCTGGGGCTTGCGATTGCGCAAAAAATTGTATGTGCGCATGGAGGCAGGATTTGGTGTACATCTTCGAAAAGCGATGAAGTACCAGATGGGCAGGTTGAATTTTGGTTTACTTTACCTATTTCAGAAAATACGCTTAGCGTAACAAAGGCGAAGCTGCCTCATCATAGTTCAGAATCACTTGCTGCAACAAAATTGTTAAAAGAGACTTTAAAGAAACAGTCCTCAATTGCTGATCCACGAGAGATCTTCTACGAAAAGGATATCATTGCGCACGCGAAAAAGATTGGAAGGCCACTTGTGATCGACATTGTTGATGATGAGCCTGTTTACCGAAACGCTTTGAAAGCGCAGTTTGACAGGGTACCTGAACTTTCAAGTAGCATTATCATACGAATGTCTGGAAATTCAATTGATGAACTCCATCTTGTTCGCGAAAAAGGTCAGGCAGATATCTATATTTTGGATATCGATTTGGGTACTCATTCGCTGAGCGGATTCGAGTTATTGGCAGAATTAAAAAATTTGGATTCGTTCGGTGCCATTTGCATTCACTCCAATCGAAGCTTGCCTGTTGACTATAAATGCGCTGTAGAGCTTGGTGCTCATGCATTTCTTCCAAAGCCCATGACGCGCTCCCATCTGTTAAAGTTTATCGTAGATTCCGTTTCTGGAATGGCGACAAAGAGCGTTTAGTAATTGAACTTAGTAAACATATTCAGGATTTGAGAAAGTTGCCATTGAAAGCGCCGCCGTTGACGCTGAGTTCGGTTGGACTACAATGCGCACCATATGTGCGTTTGCAAACGACCTTCAAAATTTAGGGGGTGGCTACATTGTTATCGGCGTAGCCGAAAGTAACGGCCAACCCATTTTACTTGAGAAGAATGGCTCTCCACCTCCTGTATTTCACACTGTCAACGAACGCACCTACTTTGTGACTGAATTTCTGATTCATCCTGTGTTCGTGCAATTAGAAACGGCAGCCTTGGAAAATGAACATATGCCAGGTGTAACTGCTGGGATTTTGGCACATGTTGCGGCACATGATCTCTCTTGTATAGAGCTGAAAATATTGGATTTTTGTCAGCACGTGCTACATTCAAATACTGAAATTTTGGCACATGTTGGAGCCCAAGACAGAACTGGGACCATCACGCGTGCGCTTGCCAATCTCAGTTCACTCGGACTGCTTGCCCTTACAATTCCCGAAAAGCCTAAAAGCAAAAACCAGAAAAGATACACAACTGCGCAAGGAAAAGCAGCAGTTGAAAAATTAACGTTACAAGGGAGAAAGCAGGATGGTAAAGGGGCACCGCGGTGAATTCAAACTCGTAGAGTGGCCATGTATCGAGTTCCTCAAAACGCTTGGATTTGGTGTAAGCGCCTCAGCAGCGACACATTGTAGTTATTTTTGCTGCGGTTTAAGACAATCTGTGCAGTTCCAAGGCAGGAAAGGCGTAAAATCGATTTTTGACTTTTGGCTGGCATAAAGAGCAGGAAGTTCAGAAAAAATCTTTTTAAGATAGGCCCTGACGGACAGCCCGTTTGCCTTTGCAGTCGCAATGACGGTGTAGAGAATGGCACTTGCGTCTGCGCCTTTGGTTGTGTCGGCAAACAACCAGTTTTTGCGCCCGATCGCGAATGGACGGACATGATTTTCAATTCGATTGTTCGACAAACTGGCTGCGCCGTGATCTAAGAACCGAATGAGATAGGTCCATTCGTTATGCAAGTATGTCAAAGCGTCACCGAGATCGTTTTTTGTTGGAATTCGAATTCGAGCATCGTCAAGCAAAGTTTTTATTTGATCGATAATGGGTTTTGAATGTGTTTTTCTATAAATCACCAAATGTTCTTCAGATTTTTCGAAATTTCCGGCTTTAAATTCAGCCTCATTTTTGAAAAGACTTTGAATAAGTTCCAAGAATTTTTCTGCCAGAGTTTTATATTTAGTTGCACCAGAGCCTTTAATTCCAACTTTTTTGGCGGTCACAAATTTTCTGCGCACGTGCGCCCAGCAACCGAGTCTGGTTGCTTTATTTTTGGAGATGGCCTTATTGTAGCCATCGTATCCATCAGTATGAACGAGGCCCGAAAAATCTTCGAGCAAAGATTTCGCATAAACTCCAGCTCGGCCACTTTCGTATTGGAACCACACTGCAGGATGTGTATTTTCAGGAGAGCAAATCATCCACATGTAAGACTTTGTTTGAGCTTTTTTTGGCGTCGTTCATCACTCCGCCAGCTCTTACGTTTTCACCAACATCTTCATGAAGCTTTCGCAAGTGAGCGGCGCCCACCAGCTTTTGGAAAGGATTTGATGCGGCAGCAG
>JBIIEI010000149.1:0-6977 GCA_044237915.1 Silvanigrellaceae bacterium
GAGTAACAGCAGCTCTCTGCGTAAGCAGAGGTAACAAATCACGTCGCAAGAATTGCGACTCCCAATAAACCGCTTTGAGCGGTTCACG
Organism: Silvanigrellaceae bacterium; assembly: GCA_044237915.1. Classification (GTDB taxonomy): domain Bacteria; phylum Bdellovibrionota_B; class Oligoflexia; order Silvanigrellales; family Silvanigrellaceae; genus JBIIEI01. Next base: position 89 of record JBIIEI010000149.1, read on the forward strand.
AATTCAAACCACCAGCTCTGCTGGTGGTGTCATGACTTCGTAGAAACCGGCCTTCTTTGAAGAATATCCGGCAAAGAGGAGACTGCAATTCCTCGTCTCTGAAGCGCAGCTCGGAGCGATTTTTCGAGGTCTATGCAATAGGAGCAATTTCGTGCAACAATTAACCCAACACCGTGTGTTTTAATTGGCCGCTGCATATACAGATATTCTGATAGGCGTGACGCTTGCGCTTCATTCCCCGACGCCATGGAAAATGTTAGAAGCGCTTTGGAAAACAATGTACTGGCACTTGCAAGCACAGTGACAAACGGTATTTGAACAGGCTCGGTAACTTGCTTTACCATGAGTGCTTGGTCGCTGAATGATAGCCCAGAAATAAGATCAACTCCCTCTCCGACCAATTGGCGAGCGGCAGACATTGCGAGAGGAGCTGACTCACTATTGTCTTTTATACTGATTTCAGCAGAAGACTTTCCTCGCTCTTGAAGCCCGAGAATAAATCCGTCTTTTAAGTCAATTCCCCAAGTATTTGGAGTCTTGCCGTCCTGACGCGTCAAGGATACAATCAGACCAATCTTTGGCAATTTTACACTTGCTTCTGCGACTGTGCTTAATATTGCTGCACACCCTTGAAATATGAAAAAGGGAATTGCCAATTTTTGCTTCAGGAGCTTTAAAACGGAAAGCACGTCTGAAAGCCAGGATTTTTCTGAACTTGCAACGAGTGACATTTATTAATTATACCTCTACTTTGGGATCAAAGGCGAATGTTCGTGCGTTCTCAGTAAGTTCAGTCAACGCGGCAGGAAGTTCAGAAATGCCCACGTGACGTTTGAGAATTTCGGCTGCAAGGTGATATTCACGTTTGAGGTCTGTATTAAAAATTCCCGCATCATCGGTGCAGATAATACAAGGGACACCAGCTTCCATAAATCTAATCAACGGATGGAAGTGCTCATCTTTCCAGGCTCCCGTCAGGTAATTGCTTGAAAGACAGATCTCTACGGCAATTTTTTTTCGCTGAAGTTGGCCAAGTAGGTTGGCATCCTGAATTGCCGCTAACCCATGGCCAATTCTCTCAGCGCCGAGCATGTCGATCGCATCCCGTACTTGCGCTGGGCCATCAAACTCGCCTGCGTGAACCGTTACCCTCATTCCTTTTGACTTCAAGTTTTCGAAGTGCCTCGCCAAAACATTGCAAGGCGTTCCCGACTCCAAGTCTGGCCCCTCGAGGTCAATCGCTCTGATGAAATCGCGATTCTCGCAGGCAAAACCAGCCAAAAACAATGCACGTTCCGGTGACTCATGCCTGGAGAAGCAAAGCGTCGGAACAACGTGTAGTCTATATTCTTCAGCTTGCCTTACGGCCGTCCGAAGAATTTGGAGGCATTCCTGTTCTGATATGCCCAAACGCCTAGACAAAGCACCACAACCGAATCGCAGCTCAAGGTGAGTAATGCCGTTAGTGGCAGCCTGTCTGAACATTTCAGCGAATAAAATAGCAACGCTTTGGGCATCTGTGAAAAGATTGTGGACTCTGTCAAAGATGTCGAAAAATTCTCTAGGTTCAATCACAGGGTTTGATAAGACGCACTCGCGGCCGAACTTCTCCGCAATGTCACGGCCAAAACCAGCTCGTTCGACGATAAGCGGAGTAATGCTCCCATCCAAGGTGAAATGGAGATCGTGAGTTGCGTCTATAATTATACAATCTGAAACGAGATCGAATTTAGTTTTTTTGAAGTTATTCACAGAATACCGCATTCTTTTGAGTTACAACCGAGATACTGTGAGCAGATCCTTCTCTATTACTCGAAGGTGTTACTTTGAGGAATCGAGCTTTTTTCTGGAATTCTTCGATTGTCCGTGCGCCAACAAATGCGAGGCTCACTCCAAGTCCTTTTTGAATCTGGAGTAAGACAAATTTAGCAGGTCCCACATATGGAACGTATCCAGATATCCCTTCAGTCCGGTGGTTTTGGTAGAGCAGGCCATCAATGTGGCTTCCGAATTCAATTTCTGCTGATTGATGATCAATCTCAACCGAAGAGTACGTCGAGCCTGCGTAATGCTTAAATTGTTTAGAGGCTTCCAATATGATTTTCCCGGGAGACTCATCGGTGCCTGCAAAGAGCCGGCCAAGCATAACGCTATTGGCACCTGCTGCAATAGCTTTAGCAATGTCACCGAGTTTTCTTATTCCGCCATCCGCAATAACTGGCACTCCATAAAGCTTTGCCACGCTGGATACTTCTTCGATGGCGTGCAATTGAGGTACACCAACCCCTGAAATTTCACGCGTTGTGCAAATTGATCCTGGGCCTAATCCGACCTTCAGCCCGGCAATTGGATACCGACAGAATTCTTCAGCAGCTTCCGCTGTGGCAATGTTGCCGATGATGACACGGTTCTCTAGTCGCCGACTTAAATCTTCAACAGTCCTGAGGACTGAGGAACTGAAAGGCTGAACAGAGTCCAGAAGGATGTAGTCCACGTCATTACGAGTACTGAGCCAGTCAATTTTCGCACGGTCGAACGGTGAACTTGTGACGATTGTGACAGGTCTTCCATTCATTAAAGACGAGTTGGGGTACTCTGTACTGTCCAACTGGTGACTGCAAATGGCACGAAGAGTTTTTTCAAGTTCCGCAATCGAAAGATCGCGTGAGATAGGAGCAGTTGCTCCAGCCTTAGCAAGCGCGATGGTCAATTCTATCGACCAGACAGATTCCATAGGAGCGGATAGGACTGGGAGCGCAGTTCTCAGTCCTTTAACAACTTCCGACGTGAGTTCTGTCTCGTCGGGGCGCACGTCGGTTTTTGCTGGCAAAATCAAGACGTCATCGAAGGTTAAACCGGAGAGGAGCGGTCGCACTGATTCGTGCCGTGCTAAAAATAGCGGGCTCAGGTCGGATCTTAAAGGTTTCAATGTATTCTCCAGCTCAGTTCAACTTTATGACTAAGTTGGTGTCTCCCACGTGATATTAGACATGGCAAGAGACATTTTTGAAATTTGTAACAAAACTTATAAATAAATAGTAATCACTGTAATATACAGTATAAATAAATGGCTATAATTCGGATTCTGCGGTGCTATAGAGTGTGAGTAGACACCTGGCTTCGTAAACTTCGCGGTAGGCATTTTACACAATGGATAATGTGAAATAGTCAACTTTGACAGTGAAATTTAGTTTTCTAGGAATTGGGATGCATACGATCATACGCAAACATTCTTCTTGTATTCTGTGCCGATCGCCCTTTCTCCTCTATTTTTTGCTCTTCGCTATTTTGGAGCATTGATTTATAAAACGAGGGGCTGCGGAAATGCACCCTGGGATCCTTAGATAAATGGATTTTTAAGGGTCAACGGGCAGTGAGCAAAGTCTTTCACATTGCGTGTCACTAGAATCCGCCCTGTCACTGCGGCCGTGGCGGCAATCATCGCGTCTGCGTCAGCCAGCTGAAGTCCCGCTTTTTCAGAGGCCGCTTGAAATTCACCCGCCATCAAGGAAATTTCCCGAGTCACGGGTAGCACTGTGAGCGCAGGTAATAGCTCTGCAAACCAAAGCGCAAGCTTGGCAGAGCCTTTTCTTTTCACACCAAAGGAGAGTTCTTGAAGACTCATTGTGGACACGACCACTTCTTCTTGCGCGTTGAGCCATTCCACCACAGGGGGGTGGGGCAAAGGCCGAGACAGCTCTGAAAGCACACAGGTGTCGATGAGAAACATATTTACAGATCCCCTTGTTCAAAAGGATCCCGTGGCCCGGATTTGAGAGGGGGAGATAGACTGATGTCTTCGCCGTCTTGCGCAATGAGGGCAGCAAGCCTTTGGACAAGGCGCGCACCGTGAGTCTGGACCACTTTGCCTTGGAGACGCTCCAGAGTTTGAAAATCGACAATGGCACCGACAGGCTTGTTTCGGTTCTCAAGAATTTGAGGGCTGACTTTGGCCCGTTTGATGACTTCTGAGAGGTGAAGTCTGGCCTCTGCAATGCTCCATTCATTCTTGTCCATGCGTCTCTCCTTCCAATGGTTATAAATCCACATCGGTTGAGAACATAAGATACTTTAAAAAATGTACATAATCAACAATTTTAACCCCAGTAATGTACGTTTAGAGAGTCACTTATGATAACGTCGATTATCATAAGTGGAAATGCCAATCATCATTATCGCTTTAATCCATAAGTTCCTAAATTCATTTTATGGACAAATTCAAGTTTTGAAACTATACTCCGATGAGCAAAGGAAGGAGAGTGCAAATGACGACTCTTGCAATCATCCGAAAACTCTCCCAATCCGAAGGGGCGGTTTTTGTTGAGCACGAACCCCGAACGGAGGCTTACGTGCGTGCGGAGGAGGAGTTGCATAATCTCATTACCTACGCTGAGGAAATCGGCCGGGGCGAAGTTCACGAGAAAAACGGAATTGATGAACGCCCTGTGAATCACGTCGTGGTTTGGCTCTCTCCTCTCAACCCTGGCGAATGTGGAACCTATGGAGTGTTTAAGATTTGTTCCGATGAGTACGGGCCTTATGAAGCGGTGCTGTTCGCATTTTACGATGGCAGGCAAAACCGCCAAGGCTGGAAATCGATCAGTGAAGCAAAAGCATGGATGAGACAGAATCATCCTGAATACATCGAGGTATAATATGAAAGTTTTGATTGAAAAAAACTACAAAATTCCATTGGCAGGTCATATTTGGGAGTTCGACGAAGTTCGTTTCTACTGCGATGCGAATGAACGGCTTTTTATGGCAGTCGAGGAAACGCAACGAATCAACCGCTCTGTTATCAATGCAATCTGTTCAACGGATGAGCCTTTGAGTAGCGACGAGTTCGAATTTCTTTGCCGTCTTTCGCGGACGTCGAACGCGGAGGTCGCCAAGCGGGTCAAGGCTGATCCGTCGACGCCAACGAAGTGGATGAAAAGAGGCAAGGTCCCTGGCCTTGAGAGCGAAGTGCTCAAGAAATACTTCTGGGAAAAGATCTTTAGCGAGGATGTGGAAAGGGAATTCGAGAGAAAAAAGCGGCCAGATGGAGATGAAGCGCTTGCAAAAATGGGAAGCATTGCTGTGATGAAAAAGTGGGTAGACTCGCCGAAGAGAAACAAAGCTGCGTAGTTGTTTTATATAAGCAAAAGAAATTGGATCCATTTTTGTGCCTAATTTTTGTAGAATTTTTCGAAAGAAAAAGGTATATTTGTTTCTTTTATGAATAAAGAAACATTATGGATTGTTGTTAATGTATATGCTGAATGATAAAAAACGGAAAAAATATTATTCAGAAATCATGGCTGCTCGTACTAGGCTACGTAAGATTTTTCCTCGCATTCTGTCTGCGATTTTGGCAATTTTGGATAAGACGCACTACCAAGATCTGCTGATGGGGCGTCAAAATGTTACTGAATTTATTTTAAAAATTGCAGAATATTATCAAGATAAATCAGGTTTGGACTCACCAGGGGAAACAGAAATGTTCGGATTTTTATCTGATATTTCAATCAAAGCTCACTTCAACCCTTTCCCCAACGCAAGGATGGAAACACCGAACGAAATTCTGGTCTGGTTTGCGTCGTATGTGAACTGCATTCTTGAGAGAAAAGATCTACAATGGACTGAAAAACGAGCAGAGGAAATGGAGAAGATATTTCAGGTATTGCTAGGTAAATCTTGATTTACTGAAATAATTTGAAGTGTGGAAAATCTATTTTTAAATTCATTATGATTGAGAAAATTATTGTAGAATATTTTAAAAAAATGCTCCAGTAGGCAATTGCAAGTCTAGGTTAAAAGGTCTTTTGCAAATTAGAAGATTTGCATTTAAGGTAAGTTCCTTTACAGCATTCAAGAGCGGAGGGTCTTTGTTACTTACCTTTAACCAAGCCATTCATGAAGTTTTGAAGCGCAGCCCAAATGCACGGATAGAGTTCTTCGACTGTGGGTTCATCTGTCTTCCCGAAATTGCGAAAGGGTGGCAAGTCTTTAAGCGAGGTGAACAGATCCAGGAGAAAGCGATTTTTGCTTTACGAGAGAATTGCAAAGAGGTTGTTTATCTTGACGAGGATGGTGCAGAGGTATCTGTTTGCCGCGCTAGACTACCTACAACCTGATAGAGCCCAGTCATGCAGGCAAGCCATGATATAAATTGACATCTTTTAATTGGGCAAAGTGGTAATTGAAAGTGTTCAAATTTTTATACAGGGCAACAATAAACTAAATAGAAAGAAAAAGTAGATTCTGCTGGATGATGCTTGCCCGTTAGGGCCAACATTAAACCAAATACCTTCAATTTGATCCAGCATTAATCCATTAATACAAGATGAAAGTGCCGACTGCAAGGTGCACGAATCAAATTCTCGTAAAAATCTCCTTGAGTCGTTGCGCCCGGAGGAGCGATCTTGGTAAATGCTCTGAGAATCTACGCTAGCTATGAACAAAGCTTCGCGTTGGAGGCGCAATCTCAGCGGGTCCGAACAATGAACTGGAACCACTCGTTCAAATCCGACTCGGCTGCGTTGATATCCTGCCATGCTTCATTAAGTGCCTCCTGGTTGTCTTCTATTGTTTCAGAGTAGGGCAACGATTTTACAAATTCCTCGTAACTTTTTCCCCTAGCAAGCTCAACAAAATCTGATGGAGATGCGCCATAAGCAGTAACAAGATCATTGTTAATTTGCACATCGATACCATATTTTTCACGGAACTCTTTTGCATTATTGGAAGAGTATTCGTTGGACTGAATTTTCATGATTCATCTGGCGTCGTTCATCACTCCGCCAGCTCTTACGTTTTCACCAACATCTTCATGAAGCTTTCGCAAGTGAGCGGCGCCCAGCAGCTTTTGGAAAGGATTTGATGCGGCAGCAGAGCCATTCGATGAGTT
>JBIIEI010000086.1:0-23717 GCA_044237915.1 Silvanigrellaceae bacterium
GTAAACTCTTGGAGAATTCTAAAATCTCTTTTTTCATCAATACGCCTCCTCAAAAGCTGAGGGCATCATCTCTCGGCAGTACCTTTGAAGTACAAATGATTTCTCGGGAGCTCACCTCGTCGTGGACTCGGTTTTTATCATCATTTTTTGGAACCATGTGATTCATTCGGGCTACGTTGTCTTAAGAAATAGATTCCGAGGTGTGGTGGCTTTCGCCTTCTGGATGATCATCATACTCATCTGCTCCCTCTACTGGAGGGATTTTATGCATCTTGTATCTGATGTGTCGTTCGTGAAAAAAATGCGAAAATACTATTTTCCTTAGAGACGATCTAATTTAGAAAAAAATCTATCGGTTCTCAAATCAGGAAGAAAATCCTCTGAAGGTTTGACCGAATAGAAAACAAATTCGCCTCGACCATAAACATCCTTCGTGTTGATGAATCCCCAACTTCTGCCATCCATAGAATCGTCACGGTTGTCGCCAATGCAAAAAAGCTGACCCGCAGGCACTTCGTAAGTTCTAACATCTGCGTTTGTTCTCCCGAGTGGAGACATGTCACGCAGCACATGGTGAGGAGGAGTGTCTTTTGCTTTTTCGATGTAGAGTTCAATTGAAGGATATGTGCGGCCCATATCATTGAGAATCGATGTATCAGAAACGCGGGTTTCCTCAGCAACTTCTCCATTAATCGTAATTTTTCCATTGGTAAATGAAACGCGGTCGCCTGCGATGCCGACCACGCGCTTTACTAAAGTTACATTATCGTTGGGGCTTTTGAACATCACGATGTCTCCGCGCACGGGAGCAGACCAAGAAACAATTTGACTTTCAGTCAAAGGAAGCATGAGCCCGTAAGCAAGGAGATTCGCAAAAACCCGATCGCCAAGCTTAATCGTTGGCAACATCGACCCTGTGGGAACTTGGTAAATCCCAAACACCGACGAACGGAGAAAGAACACAATCAAGAGCATGATACCCAGTTGGAATATTTCATTTCCAAGTGACTTCTTCCGGGAGGCGTTTTCGTTCTTCATCGATGAATGAATCCTTTTCAATTTGTGAGAAGGGATGACAACTCCCTTGCAAAACTTAAAATCTACTCAAATTTTTGAGCATGGGAAGTGTCATTTTTCGTTTTCTTGAACGAAAAGTCATTTGTCTCACAAAAAAAGAGAATCTTCACAACTATGAAGGGATGCGGATGACCTGGCCTGGATAGATTTCGTCAGGATCTTTAATCATAGGCTGATTGGCTTCAAATATGTCGGTGTATCGAGCCGCACTTCCCAGCTGCTCTTTTGCAATTTTAGAAAGCGAATCTCCTGCTCGAACTGTATACATCCCATGCGTGAGCGTCGAAGAAGGCCGGTTATTTGATTGTTGAGCGGTGGTTGGCTGAGCCAGCGGCATTTGAATGGGGACTTCTTCTTTAACAGAGCCGTCCACCTTTAGGCCATCATCATTTACCTTTTGAACGCCTTCATGGTTTCCGACGATGAGCCGCGCCAATTCGAGATCTTTTTGAGTTGCTGCAAGTCCCCGTAAGTATGCCACTCCACTCTCGAAGGTAACATGAAGGTTCTTGATCGAAAGCCCCAGGCTTTCAACAGATCTCTGCAAAGACGCTCCTGTATCGGCATCTTTAGGAATCTTTTTGCCCGCACTCTTAAAAAAATCAAAAATACCCATGGGTCACTCCTTTTTATTTCAAGACAAACTTGAATAGATTTTCGATTCTCATGCTGAAAATCGAAAACATAAAAAAAGTAAACAAAGGTCGTGCGCAAATGCAAATCCACTTCTTACAATGACATCAAGATGAAATCACTTTGAAAAAAGATGAGATAATATCACTCCACACTCCATTTAATTTATAGAGTTGAAGCTTTGTAAATCTCTCCGAGGCGTGAAAAGTATCCTGCAAATTCTGCTTTAGCTTCGAGCCAAAGAAAGTCTGGACGATCGGCAAGAATACTCTTCCAAGCGCCACCAATAATGCGTCCATCACGATCAAGTTCAACCCTGTAGAAATAATCTTTAAAGGAAAGCAAATTATTCCTGTTTGCTACGCGAGGAAGTGCCTGAGGCGCTCCTTCTACCGTAAAGTAGAGCCTGGTCTCGATTTCTACTTCTTTTACTGTCCCTCTTGAGGATCCTCGTGAAGGAGCATGGGTTCCTTTGACATTCGAACGAAATGCAAAAACAGGCTGGTTCCAGACTTGTAAATCGCGGGTTGCATCCATGATAAATCCCTGTTTAAGCAATCCCAGTTGATTCGTCACAACCAAATGGAAAGCTCCGGCATTGGTATCGCGGCATTCGGGAGCAAAAACACTCCTGGGATTTCTGAGAAGATCGATGTCACATCGCCCCCCTAACTGAACACTTCGTGGTCGCGCAATTTCACCCTGATAATAGCTCAGCAGTGCCTTGATATCTGAAGACCAAAAAGGAATTTCAACTCCATTTGCACCCACGACAGTCACCGGCTTTGGCTCCGTAAAATGGAGCGCTGCTGGTGCCCAGCCATGGCATATTCCCCACCATCGCGGAGCCGAGGGCTTTGTCCTTTTTCTTTCACGCGACACGAGGGGATAGTTATAGTTTCCAACATATAAGTCATATTTTTCTGCAGGAGAAAGTCTTTCGATTTCTGCTCTAGACATGGCCATGACTTGCTCACGCGTTGGGGGCAAGTAAGTAAACGGTTTCGCAGGCTGACTTCCGTACCAGCGTGCAAAGATTCCACCTTCCTTCGTTGGCCAGTATGTATCAGACCAAGGCTCGACAGGAAGCTTTCCAAAAGTCGGAAGGCTCGCAAAGGTGCGGATGTAATTTTTGTTCAAGAAGGCTGGATCATTGATTCTATTCCAGGCTGCGTGCTCGTCTGCACCATCTCCTGATTTCGATTTCTCCCCGCAAGAGTTGAGAAAAAAAACTCCCACGAGAGCCGTTAAGAAAACTGACAATTTTTTATACATTGATTAAAACCTCTGTGCATATGAGCAGCAGGGTCGATTGCTAGCCATCACTGTAGCTAAAGTCAAGGAAAAATTTATTCCGAAGTGCTAAGAGAAATGCTTAGAAAATAGGTACGTCAATTGATGTAGGCAGATGGGAATCTGTATGAAAATTCCCGTAATCAGAATTTATTTTCATCATTCAGAGAAGATTTTAAAATCAAGAAGAGGATAAAAGTAAACAATTCCAATAACTGAAGAAACTGAATTAACCTTCAATTTCTTTCACGAGCCGCTCGAGCGCAGAAAGTTGCTCCTTTAGACGCACAATCTCTGAAAGAATTTGCTTCTTTTTATCTTGTTTTTTCGGAGAAGCTGATTTAGGGGGAGCTTTTTTTGCTTCTTTCACTGGTAAAGAAGCCTTTGACTTCCGGCCAATAATGTTGCTCAAGCTTGCTTTCAGATGAAGTTCAATGATTTCACGGAGTCCATCCGAAAGACTAAAACGTCCGGCTATCCAATTATTGATAGCCCCCGACGTCACAGAAACCGCTGAATGGCTTCTCATTTTTGGAAACACGGCCTTAGCAAGCTGCGAACGATTGAGTCCGCGCTGTTCTAGAAATACGACGAAACGCTTCGCCTCTGCAGAACTCAAGGGTTCCATAAAATTCTCCTCAATCGGAATCGTCAGCTCGTTACTTCGAAAAATTATCTTGGACAAATTTCCAATTTACTAATTTCCAGAATGCAGCCAGAAAATCGGGGCGACGATTGCGATGGTCGATGTAATAAGCATGTTCCCAAACATCACAGGTCAGAAGTGGAGTATGGCCTTCTGTCAGAGGCGTTTGAGCATTGGAAGTACTTACAATTGAAAGCTTTCCTTCTTTTGTTTTAATGAGCCATCCCCAGCCCGACGCAAAATGCTTCACTGAAGCTTCAGTAAATTGCTCTTTGAATTTTTCTACAGATCCAAAATCACGCTTGATGGCTTCTGCAAGGCTGCCTTGAGGCTCGCCTCCCCCTTGTGGAGAAAGGCAGTTCCAAAAGAAGGTGTGATTCCAAACTTGTGCTGCATTGTTAAATATTGGACCTGAGGATTTCTTAATGATTTCTTCGAGAGATTTACCTTCGAACTCTGTTCCAGGAACTAATTTATTGAGATTATCAACATAAGTTTTGTGGTGTTTTCCATGATGAAAATCCAGAGTTTCAGCAGACATATGGGGAACAAGAGAGTCTTTTGGAAATGGAAGTGCGGGAAGTTCAAATGTCATGATTTTCTCCAAACATGAATTAAATGCGTAAATAAATGTGCGCTCAGTTACTTTTTTATCCATTCAAAAATCAAAAAATCTTCAAAATGGCGGTCGCAGTGTATATCAATACACCAAAGTAAATTTCCAACAATTTTGTTGCCCTGTCAACTTTCGTCCCCACAAAGGAGAGGGTATCGCCGAACAATGGGATTCTCAAGTCTTAGTCTGTGACAGCACTTTCAAGGATGTGAATTTTCTCTTGGTAACAATCGATCTCTGCAAGTCGCCCCAATGGCAAAGTCATCATTGGTAACACATGCCCGAAGTCCATATCAACAATGACCGGAAGCTCGGGACGACGGACTTCAAGCGCAATAATTCTCAAAATTTCTTTTTCGAAAACCTTTAAAAATTCAGGAGACACGGTGTGTCTATTGCGACCAAAGAGTAATCCTGAAATTTTTGACAAAGCGCCTTGGGCCGCAAGATTTCTCAGAAACCAAAGTGTAAATTCTGGAACAGCGAGCTCACCGCTGTACTCAAGAAAAAGGATGCGATCATTCCAAAAATCACCCGTATCGGGCCATAGTGAAGTCCCATTCGCCATATTCAAAACTTCAATGCAGCCACCAAAAAGGCGGCCCTGCCAAAGACCTTTTCCTTGTAGCCACCTCCAAGGCGGATTCGATCGCATGACAGGAAGGCTATGAATGCGTTCTGGCTGTGACCAGTCCGAACCACCAAAATAGGAATCGCCGCGATGAGGACTGAGTTCACCGATGACTTCAGAATTCATGAGAACTTGTTTCATTGATGCAGCTGAATAAGGAAACATTCCGCCAAAATCAGCCACCCCAAACATCAATGATGGCCCGTAAAAAGAAGAAACTCCGGCCTTATGAAATGCAAGGTGAGTAATTGTGGTGTCGCTGAGACCCAAAAATGGCTTGCAATGTCTGCGAATCCGTTGAAAATCAAAGTGAGGAATCAGTCGAATACTATCGTCGCCTCCGATGACCGTAAAGATGCCTTGAATATCTTCTCGTTCTAGCGCTTCATTTAAATCTTCGATTCGTAACAGCGGATTTTCCGAAAGTTCCTCTTCATTTCTCAAGGTATTCCGCATTGAAATCACTTCGAGATCAAAATTATTTTTGAGTTGTTGGCATCCATACTCATAGATTTTGGGGAACGTTCCCGCCCCACCCCAAGAAAGACATACTGCCGCAACACGATCGCCTGGGTGCAGTTTTTTTGGCTTCAATAGTTCTTGGGGCATCGTAAGTCCTCATATCACATCAATCGTTAGGAAATATTGTAATGTATATGAGAACGTTAGCGCCCTCAAGGGCTTTGAAATGCTCCGGGATCACACGCAGCGGGACGAGTTTTAGCGCGGGCATCTGTCTGCAAGCAGTCACTTCCTTTTCCCAATATGGGGCTGTCTTTTGGCAAAGCCAATGTGGGCACAGGCCCTCCATTATCCGCAAGACTTGGAATTCCTGCCGGAAATGGATTTACGTTATTAACAATTTCGGCGTGGCATGCCGTACTGGCAGGAGAAATTCCAAGGTACTGGAAATTTCCACTTCCCTTTGAAGCAAGGGGAGTATGACAATTGTTTTTATTCTTATCCCAGGGCTGCGTGACTTCATTATCAATAAAAATGCTATTTTTTGCATTGACAGTACCCGGACCCGCAAGTGTTCCGCCTGCTTTCAAGGCTTTGTTCTTTACAACCGTAATATTGTTTGCCGTAATTTTTGCATCTTCTAGAAAAAGCGCTGCTCCCTGACCATTGTCTCCCAAAGCCTCATTTCCATAAAATGTGACATTCTCAAGCTTGCTCTCGAAGGGACCACTCATGATCATTCCTCCACCATAAGAGCCCGTCGAATTTCCTTCGAGCGTAGTGTCTTTGACAATCACAACACTCTTATTGGCGCTTTTAGCGCCCTGCAAGTAAAGACCACCCGCATGTGTTTTGTTTGACTTATTCCCTTTTACCAAAGTTCTATCAATTTGAATAGAATCAAAATTCGTAGCATCAGCGCCATCTTGGTATAGAAAAAAGTAAACTGCTCCACCATTATTGGACACATTATTGAGGAACTTCGTACCGCAAACGGACAACATTCTTGGCATCGTTTTTGTACGTTTCGCACTTACAGGATCACCATAAAATCCTGCTCCGTCACTATATATTGCTCCACCCGAACCCCCTGTGGTGTTTGCTTCAAACGTCGTATTATAGACATAAAGAGAGGCAAGGAGGTTATTAATTCCCCCTCCGTTTCCTGACCCTTCGTTTTGGCGAAACGTCGATTTAAATACGACTCCCACACCCTCATGAGTAGAAAGCGCTCCACCCGCTCGCTCTTTTCCGGAACGGTTCTTGTTTTTCTCGAGGATGACATTCACGAGTCCCACGTTACCTCGCCAACCTGTATGAATAGCCCCTGCCCCTTTGTCATCACCCGAAAGCCCATTCGTAAGCGTCATATTCATTAAAATAAGATTTTTCTCATTCGCGCCTATGAAAAGTCGAGTTTTATCCTGACCGTCAATTGTAACCTTGTTGCCACCGTCAAGTGTGACACTATTTTTGACCTGCATCACTTCGCTCAACTTGATGGTTGCCATCTCATTTCCGCATCGAAATCCAATAATCCCACCTGCTTCAAAATGCTGTACGCAACGCACTTTCCGTACAGGATGCAGAGGTCCCACTTCCCACCCACACAGTCGGTTGAACCGTTAAGGGAGCCAGATGGCGTACATTTTCTGGAAGCTCGCTTTGCGCGCAAACATCCTGCGCTGATCCCGAACCCGCCCGAGAACCACCAGGCTGAGGATTCTCGCCAACCTTCTGTTGAGCATCCTCTTTTTTGTCACTACACGAGCTGAACAAAGCCAAAACGAAAACAAGACTACTGGTGATAGTCAATCGTTGGATTGTCATGTATTTTTCCTTGCATCAATTGAGCCCTCTTTCTATCGGTTTTTGGACTCAAAAATGAAGGACGAACTGATTTGAGCTCTTTTTAAAGGAAGTTGCCGTTTTCAAGAACAGGAATTGTAAACGGCATTACGCCTTTTTTTGAAATTTGAGAAATATCAAAGGTTCGTGGAACAATGGAAAAAAAAGATTTTAAACTGGGAACCAAATTTCGCATTAGCCATGGAGATACGCATCTCGATCATTATATTTGGATCTGCTTAGATGTGGGCCGCAAAAGTATTATCGCTGTCAGAGAAAAAGACGTCATGCAAATTCTACGACGACGTCTTGGAAATGATGATGATGTAATCAGTTTGGATGACATCATTTCGGAATCACCCACATTTGAGGAATTTCTAGTTCTTTGGCAGAACCAATATCCCTTGTGTATTTTCGTCGAGTGATTCCTACTTTAGAAAATCTTAAAGTCGCTCTTGGAAGTGCAAGATTGCTTGCCCATTCCAGGTTGAAATTCCATTGATGAGATTAATAGGATCTTTAAAAACGTACCTGAGTTCACCATTTTTGAGAGTGATCCTTCGAACAGTGGTCCCCATAGGCCCTGAGAAATACTTGTCGGCGTTGCACGATTTATAAGGATAAGCAAGTTTTGCAGTAAAGATGACATACTCGACAGTATCTGTGTAGAAGTCGTCCGCATTCGATGGACCCTTTACAGCTTTCAATGTGCCAGGTATCGTGATGGACTTGATATCGGCTGTGTATCGGATTCCACTGGCAACCGACTCTCCGAGTATACCCATCCGGATTGATGAAGGACAAGTTCCTCCGTAAATTTCAAGTGGAATATTCTCGGTATAAGTACTTTGAGCAGATGCAGAAACTGACATCCCAAGGATCAGAAGCGATATCGAAATTTTTCCGAACATTAAATCCCCCTTTTTCTGCTGAGCGAAATTATTTTTTCTTGAAATCCATCGAGCATTGCCATAATTATATTAAGATGTCTAGTATATCTTGAATTTTAACCTCCTTAAAATAGGTTTCACTACCTAGAATCCTTTTAGGAGAGTAAAGAGATTGGTCAAACTCTCTATTTTTAAGGGAACTCCAAATGAGTGTGCAAACTCGGTGGTATATTTATGACTTTAGCTCTCCCAGGAATCGCTTTTCTGTCCTTATTTTTTTCAATTGTTTTTTCTGACACCGCGTATTGCAGATCAGCAAAAAAAACACTCATTCATCCACTTGAACTCCCTGTAACGCATGCCCGCCTCAAACATTCATTTGGACGGTTGGGCGGAAAAATAAATGAAGGCATTTCCCTTTCTGCTCCCATGGGAAGTGAGGTCTCAGCAGCTGCAAAAGGTAGAGTGATCGATGCTCATCAGATTGGCAAATCCGCCGAAGTCCTCGTGATAGACCATGGGCTTTTTTATACCGTTTATGATGGAATCCTCGAAGTCTCAGTGAAGCAAGGTGACTGGGTTGATACTTTGCAAAAAATTGGACGACTATCGCCTCGGGGTTTGAATTTTGAAGTGCGCTTACAGGACTTAGAACCTGTGGATCCCTTTGATTATTTGAAATTGAAGATCAAAGGGCAGGCTGATAAATTAACAGAAGCGGGCGTTGCAACAGTGCTTGCAAGTGCAGGCTTTCCCACACCCATGATCCCCATTTTTTCATGCATCGCTTTCTATGAGTCGGGATGGCGGCCCCGTGCTCAAAATAAGAATCAGAATGATTCCCATGACACAGGACTTTTGCAAATCAATGATATCCATCTCCCTTTTTGTGGGCTTAAAGAGCGCACGGCCTTGTTTGAGCTCGATTTAAACGCTCAATGTGCAAAAAAAGTCTGGGATAAATTTGGACTGAACGCATGGGTCGCGTTTCGAAAAAAACGTGCCATTTGCCTGGGAGAAAAAAAGGCTCAAGCTGATTAAATGCTCTTGCGCGAAAAACGCATATCAAGCTCAACAATTGCAGCATCATCCACCGTAATAAGTAGAAATGGAATAATTTTTACTCCAAAATCCTTCAATGAAAGCTGCAATGAGCCTTTGACCTGCACGTGCGTTCGTTCCTCATTTGCTCTCAAAACAAGTGGAAACGTGACTTCCTTTGTCACGCCATGCACGGTCCACAGCCCTGTCGCCTGCACTTGAACGTCTTTTCCAGCAACAAGTTTGTCATTTTCACCCTCTGCGATTCGAATTCCACTGATTTCAAGAGTGATATTTTTAAACGCAACGCTGTTTTCTCCAGAAGTGGGCAAAACGTTCTGGCGGTCGCACACATGACGCTCTGGATAAAAAGACTTTTCGTAGTTGAGCCCGAGCGCCTCCACAAGGTGACAATCTCTTGTTTCATCTCCCGTACGAATGGATGAAATGGGCACGGAAAATTTGGCTGATTTAAGCTTTAATGGTCCTTCAGATGTCAAACTGACTTCGCCAGATGCCTCGCCCACTGTTCCCTTATGCTCTCCCAGTGTGTACTTAATTCTAAATCCTATCCCCGTGTAACCACCGCTTTGAACATCTAAGATATAATCTGCACTGCGTGTGAGATCGCGAGGAGTGCGCTCTCGAAGGACGAGCACCTCACTTGCCGATGCGCTGGGTGAGGGCGAAGGGGAAACCTGTGGCTTTGGCGAAACGGGAGACTGCGGTTTATTGTTTACTTTGCGCTCTGTTTCAGCCTTCTTTTGGCTCTCTGCTTTAACAAGCCGCTCCTGCTTCGGAGCTCCTGAGCCCTGACTAGAATCGGGACCTCCGCACGAAACAAAAAAGAGTCCACTGCCGCAAATCAAAACAGTCTTTATTTGACATAACTTCATTTAATGCTCCTTCCGTTGTTCAAGTACCGTTCTTGTTTGGATAGCAGACAACTTTCTCTTTGCAATCGTAAGTCGGTAAAATTCGGCTCATGGTTGGCGCCTCTCATCCTCATTTTTGTCTCTGGCTGAAATTCTTTTCTTTAAGTAATTCTCAAACAATCAGCTGAGCTGAATCGAACATCTTTTGTTTCATAGCTACAAAGGACACATTTCAATGACTCTTTCTCGATCTGCACGCTGCCTGCATAGATTATCCGCGTTACTTATTTTGATGTCCGCCTGTAAAAGTGACTTCAAAAAGACAGACACCAAGCCCCGTGAAACGGCGACAAGTGAGTCTTCCCTCCCCTTGCCTGCAATCAAGGCCCCTCAATTTGAAGGCAAATTCGATCTCCCTGATGAAATAGCTCCGCCGTTACCTGTCAACCCCACCTTGCCCAGCCAAACCAATCCTATGGCGCTTAAGCCTGTTCAAAGTCTGGACTCCACAGCTCCACCTTGCCGTTTTAGCCATGCACAACTTTTCGAAGCAGGTCCAAGCAAAACGCTGAACGGAATCGAATGCGGAGAAGTCCACATTTTATTTCAAGAAGATGAAGTCATTCTTGAGAATCAATCTCTACATCTTGTGAACGTACGAAAGGTTTTTCTTCCTTATCAATTCCGAAATTTTGGATCGCTCATCATTGAATCAAAAAATACATCGCCCACTCTTATCCAACCTCATGGGGGAGAAAATGCCCAGCTTTACTCCAATTATGTCATTCGCACTTCAGGATTGACGCGCATTGAAAACGCCGTCATTGATGGCTCAACTCGAGGCATTCAAGTCCTCCTTTCTGCAAAAAAAGAAATTCCAGCACTGGACCTGAAAAATGTTGAACTTCGAAACGTAGGAATGGGCATCGATCTTCCTCAATTCAATTCCGCAGAATTGACTAAAAAGTACGAAAGTACAAAACCTTTTCAATTTTTTAATGTCTCCTTTAACAAAGTTCTTGTTCCGTTGAGTCTTGGGTTTCCTATATCGCTTCAGGGTTTCCAGTTTGAAAATCAACTGCAGTCTCCGCAGTTTTCACACAACGTCGTTAAGATGTCGGAATATTATGGTATCGAAGGTGTATTTGAAAAAGGAATTCCCTATGTCATCACTCAAACTTCACAACTTCTTCCTCAATCCATTCTTCGAATTGCCCCAGGCGCAATTCTAAAATTTTCGCCTCATTCAACTCTTCTTATTGCAGGTGCAAGAATAGAAGCTCATGGAACTTCCGAAAATAAAGTCATGTTCACGAGCATTAAAGACGATGTGGGCGGTGATTCCAATCAGGATGGAAGTTCAACGCTGCCGTCCAATCTCGATTGGGGTGGAATTCGCATTTATAAAATACTCGAACGTGCCCATGTTTCCATGCAATACGTTGATGTTCGCTTTGCAGGAACAGCCATTGTCGACAGTGATGTTCAATTTCAAGATTTTCGCTTTTTTCAAGGATCATGCTCGAGCTTCACCAATACCTGGGATTTTCTAAAGAACCCCATCGACATTGCTTCTGAAAATACGATTACCGCTCTCGCCATTCGAGGAACGTCCAAAGTCATCTTGAATCGGGGAGTTTTCGCCGAACCCCCTGAGGCTTCAATCGTTTTGGGTGGCGCCTCCACAAAGGCAAAATTAGAAATTATTGCAACTTCTATAACTTACGAAAATGCCCCCAAACCCTATGTCAAGTGTGAGTTCAATTGTCATCTTTACTCGACCCAAGGACTCTAAGGCACCGTGCCTCAATTCAGACCTTTACACGTACTTCAAGACTACCGGGGCTTACCGGAATCAGCTGCCTGTCCTTTTGGTTGCTCTGGATTTCCGACAACTGTGCTGTAGCTGCCATACTTTACAATGCGTGGACGGGTTTCTCTTAAAATATTAGTTCGATTCAGTCTCATGGTAGCCATCCTGTTGTTTGGCACTGTTTCGTCATTTTTTTTGTTTTCTGCAACTCCTTTATCTTTCGTCAAAAACCCGGTTTAGAACAGGATTTTTTCCTAAATATAAGTCTTATCGAGAACTTATTTGTCAGAGCTTCCTAGCTCAATAAAAAAAGGAGGAATGTTGAACAGGTGTTCAATGAAAACTATTGATCTGGAAAAGAATAAAAAGTAGCGTCCGCCTGCTTGGACATGGCCATATTTTCAGGCCATGCAACCAGTTTTTTAATGTATTTGAGGATGTTGACAAGTGATCTCACTACGAAAAATTGTTTTTGGCGGTCTTTTCGTCTTGGTTTCTTGCGGACATCCGGCCTCGGAAGATAAACTCTCGCGTTTATTAGATACACGCGAAACTCCACCTCAAATTGCTCCCATCGAGCCTTTCTCAAGCACAACGCGTGAATTTGACATTCACCGAGAAGTCGGACCTTGCCAGAATTTTTATAAGCATGCCTGTACCGGAGTACTCAAACGTAACAAAAACTTTGAGTCCTTTGGCAGTTACATTTTTCAGGAAGCTGATACAGAAGCTGCGTTTTTGCAGGCTCGCGGAAAGTACATTCGCTCACTATTGACAAAAAAGTCGGGCATTACGACTCTGGAACGACGGCTGAGAAACGTCTACAAAGCATGCCTTTCCGAAGATCAACGCAAACGCGATGAGAAAAGAGTGATTTCTGTTACCCTCGCTCAAGCCGCAGCATTTACAGATCCTTCAGCGCTCTTACAGACTTTTGCCGAGAATATTCTGACAGGCGGCCCTGCTCTGCTCTCGAAGCTCGAAGTTGTTCCAGACGTCAATGACAGCCTTCGTTATTCACTGTCTGTCTTGCCGGAACTCACACTGGGAAGTGCCCGCCTCTACCAGAATAATGAGGTGCTCACGGAATATCGTGCATTGCTCGAGATTTTCTTTGCCGAAATCAAGGCCGACAGTCCGGCCCAAAGGGCAGAGCACGTCCTGAATTATGAGCGCACTCTTGCAGAGAGTCTCCCTGACGAAGGCGAAATGCAGTCGCTCTTGCTTAAGCCGACTCAGCTCGCGCGTTTTGAAGCGACTCAAAAATACCCCATGCTGCGCCTCGAAGTGCTCCTCAAGGAACTCGAGAGCGCTGCAAAGCCAGTAGTTATTTTAAATCCTGTAGAAAATTCTTTAAAAACACTAGACGACTTTCTTGCAAATTCAAATTTAGAAACGTTGAAAAGTCTTTATCTCTTTAAAAAGATTTCTCCACTTCTCAAATTCAGTCCACCAAATTATATTGCTGCATTGGACACCTTTCGACAAACGTTTTTGGGCGCATCAGCACCTCCGATATTGCTCGAAGACAGATGTGTGGCACAGATTCAAGAGTCCTTTCCGATGGAACTTGCATATCTTACCCATCAGTATCTATTTCCCGAAGTGAAAAAAGCTCTGCTCGAATTGGAAGCCAAGAAGCTCGTTCAGACTCTCAAAGAACAAATTTCTCGAAATTTGTGGCTGACTTCAAATGCAAAGATCGTTGCATTAAAAAAGCTCGAAAACTTGAAGCTTAAAGTCGTTGCTCCTGAAAAACCGAAGGAATGGGAGTTTGTTCCTTCATTTCGTGAGTCTGATCGTCATGACATCGAGAACCTTGTCGCAATCAAAAAAGTAAAGAGACAGAATGCATTCTTTAAGTTGAAAATGGAAGCCAATCGCGATCCAGACGTTTGGGAAATCGATCCTCACAGCACACAGGGTCAGTATATCTTTCAAGATAATCTCCTCTATGTCACCATGGGACAGCTTGTTACACCGTTCTATGCAGCAGATCAGTCCGCTTGGAAGAATACGGCATCCTCTGGTTGGCGAATCGCGAGACAGCTTGGAAAAGCATATGGTTCTATTGGCATTGATTTCAATGAATGGGGCTCTTATGCACCCTGGCTTACGGGAACAGATTTAACTGTCTTGAGGAGTAAGTTGGAGAGAATTTCGGATTCACTGAATAAAGCAGGATTTCATTCAAAACAATATCTTGACGAGTCCCTTGCGGATCTCTTTGCCGTAGAAGTAACATATCGAACAGCATTTCCACGCAACGCGGGAAGTTCTGATGACAAAAGACAGTTCTTTTTTACAATCGCCCACCAGTTGTGTGGTGCTTTTTCTGATGAATATCAAAGAAACCGATTGTATTTTTCTAAGTTTGCACCAGAAGAGTATAGAGTGAACGAAATGTTTAAACAGATGAAAGAGTTTCAAAGCGCATTCGAATGTCGAGAAGGAGATCCGATGGCGCCTTCGGATATGAACAGGACGACACTTTGGGCATCGCAACCTTAATTGAATCACTTATAAAATTGGAGCAACCCGTGATCACTAAATTTTCCACGTCAAAAAATTCATTTTCTCCTCAGTTTTATTTTGCATTATCACTCCTCGCACTGGGCGTAAATTCTTGTTCCGACGTTTCAGAAGAAACCAAATCGACTGATATTGGACCCATTCAGCAATGCAATTGGACCTATTCTCCCAGTGCTTTGTCTTCTCTAAAAAGCGCTGCCCGAAATCCAGGATTCAATGCGCGTTTTAACCCGACGGTTCATATTTCAAGGCGTGGACTTACAATCCGAGTGATTGGTACACTTTCTGAGGAATTCATGTCGCGCTTTGGCAACGACATGAAAAAAGTTGTCGCGGCGTTTCCATATTTAACCCCCGTCAGTCAAACAACGCTACACAATGTCGTTCCTGAAGATCGTAATGTTGGCCCCTCCGAAAGAGTAAAAAAGGGAGAAATTCGAAAAACAAGCATTGTGAATCTTCCCGCTCATTCGGTGATGATTGTGTATCCAGCATCGATGGCAAATACACAGCAAGGATTCAACACTTTGGCAGGTAATTGGACTCTTGAAGTCCGTACGCGTGAAAAAAGTGACACTCCTGATGGGCGCTTTAGTCAGTTTCCATTTCTCGCATATTCGGGATCCACAGGGCATGCCATGCATGGCCCTATCACACCGGAAACCAATCTATGGCACCTGCGACGAGGAGAGGTTTCACATGGATGCAATCGCATGCAAGGCGAGCACGTTACTGAGCTTGCAGTCCTCATTGGTTGCGGTGCAAACCCCACTCAAAAGCTTTGTCCCGATCCCAAGCCTGGCATTCTTGATGATGAACCCGTTATCGTGATGGAAGAAGTCGATTTCGTAACAAAACCCGAGCTTGGCAAAGCACTTCCTGAAGGTCAATTTACGGGGAACAAAAACGATCTGTTTTCTAAATTCGTAGGAGTCGATGTCGCTTATCGCCGCTGGGAAGAAGAGTTGACCGGAAAGGCAAAAGTATTTCCTAAATTGGGAGGAAAAGATGCATTCAGGCTAGAGAAACGAGTCAATTCAAATGGCGTGAGCTTGGAAAGTGCTTTTGTCGAAAGGCGAATTTTCAAGACTTGGGACAATCGAAATACGAACTTTGTTGTGGGTCGAAACTGCAAATAAACGCTAAAAATGAGCGTGGAGCCAGTACTTTGTGTTATCCCTCTTCCTCAGACACTCCACCGTCAAGGGTTTGAAAAAGCGCATTGCCAAGCACTTTAGCCTGCTGATTTTGTGAATTTTTGAGCCTGTCTATGATCTGAGCGACGGCATCATTGTATTCGCCTTTGCGAAACCGTAACTGAATCCAAACCTCATATTCGTTTCGAGTTCCCTCGGGCGTCTCGCGACGCCAGTTTTCCCAATAGACTCCTTTTTGTGTCCCATCCGTTGGAGAGTAGCTTTTTTCAACTTGAGCAATCGCTTCATCCAATGCCGCCTTGGCATTTTCTAATTTCTTCTCTTTTACAGACGGTTCATTGAGAAGATTTTCCATCTTCTTTCTCAGCGTACTGAAAAAAAGCGCTTTAGAGCTGCTGATTGCGTTCGCCTGCGCCTGCTTCATACCAAGTTCCAAAAGATATACTTTAGGCTTGTGATAAGCAGCGTAAAATTCCACGGGGTTCTCTAATGATGCGGGGTCATTCAACCAAACTGGTTTTTCCGATGCGCTTCTTTCGACAAGGACATCTTTGGAAGAGAAAGGCAGACTTGCACAACTCATATTTATTGTCGTGAGAAGTGCCACAATACAAGTGACTTTTCGGTAAAAATCCATCCACACACCTCTGTACAAAAGAGCAATTCAAAAACTCAAAAAAGTTTGCAAAGAATGGTCCGCACTAGCGAAATCGATCTCGAGGCACAACGACTTCCTTATCTGAAGTCGGAGTTTTCCATTGAAGAATAAGCCCCAGCGCAGGAATTAGTTTTGAATTTCCATTAAAATATTCGACACGAAAAGTGCATTCCCCTGGAGTCAACGCGATTTCTCCAGACTTAGACGGCGACATATTCTTGTTACGATTATCTTCAGTCACAAGTTTATCGTTGATGTAAAGCCTTGCGCCATCGTCACTCACGAGTGAAAACGAGTACATGCCTGCTTTCTCGATTAAAATTCGACCCGAGAATCTCAATGAAAACCCATCGACTAATTTTGGATTATTCTTATAAAATCTATCTTGGACCTGAAAAGCATCCGTTATGTTCTTGATAATATTAGTAACCTTTAAGTCTTTAGCGTTCCCAATCAAAAAATTTAAATCGGGCACCACAATTTTTTCATGAACGACGAGTTTTGAAAAATCTGGAAGCATTTTGAGATCAGGCGTTAAGAAAATTTCTCCATGTATTCCAGATACAGAGGCATCATCTTTGAAGAAAAACTTATCCAATGGCGCAAGGATGAGAGTCATCTGTGATTTTTGCTCGGGATTGTCCTTGCCCATGACAAAGACTTTAATCCGCAGTTCTTGGGAAAGTGCGCTGGGTGCCTTGTATATGCCTGTTTTATCTAAAGTACCCAAATCCGCATTGGGAAGCTCGACAATGGGAATGAGTCCAAATTCTACATTCGATACAGCAGAACTGGGCCGATTCAACATTTCTAAGAGCGAGATGGATTCACCGGGTCTGACAATAATGGAAGGGAATCGAAAAATGATGCCTTCCGATTTAGCTGCTGGTTGACCTGCTTTCTGATCCACTGATTCCTTGGGATTTATTGGATTCTCGACAACGACACTCGGTTTAGGGTCTTCTGGAGGTTTTCTAGAATCATTCTGATTTTCGGGCGTATTTTCTTGTGATTGCAAAGGTTTGAGCAAAACTTTTTTATTTGCACAAGACATACTTGCAAAGCAAAAGCTTACAATTCCCAAAATACGCAAGGTTCGCGCAAAGAACATCTCGACCTCCAAACTCAATGAGCGCATCCCCATCGACAAATTTGAAGTCCGAGCTGAGGGAAAAAAGTAAAATTCACCTCAACCATCTTGAATTATTAACTGAAATCTTGATTCAAATCGAAAGATGATCACTGTGAGCTGTTTTTCCTGCAAGATAAACTTCAAGTTTCTGCTTTCGAATTGCAATGTCTTCTTGGTATTTGCCCTGAATGAGACGAACGAACAGAATATTGAGACAGCGAGAGGCTCTCACAGAAAAAATGGCATCTCGGATGTCGACGTGGCTTTTCTCAAAGAAGAAATGTCCAATGAGGCCCACAATCTGCGATAAAGGTAAAAATAAAAGCAGCCATGGATTTTCGGTCACCCATGCCGCAATCAGCAATCCATAGAACAAAACAACACCCAAACCATGCAGAGCAATATTAAAGGGATGTTGATGCTTTAAGACAAAGATATCCCAGTAATCCGAAAAGGGATGATCTGTAATTTCGGAGCTGATTCTGTTGCGTATGCTAGGCATGCCCAAAGTCGCAATTGAATGAGGTAACATCACTCTTCCGAGCATGGTACTGCCTAGCTTCGAAGTTGACTCGCCATTTGCAAAAACTTGTTGGCCCTTCACATAAACGTTGCGAATAATATCGTCCGATCCTCGCTTCACCATTCGCTTTGCGCCATCGAGCACAGCATCTTCAATTTCAATTTGTTCACTGATAGGGGCATTCAGTGCCTTAGAATTGATGATGACAAAATCAGCCTGCTTTCCAACGCTCAATACTCCCGTATCGAGCCGAAACCAATGGGATGGCTCGGATGTAATTCTTTGGATGGCGTGTCCCATGGACACAAACCCGGTTTGATATGCCTGCTTCAAGACAGACAAAGGTCCATCATAATATCCCATATTCTGGCAATGTGCGCCCGCATCTGTGAAACCTGGGAGAATGTCGGGATGCTTTAGCAACGCAAGCCGCTGCTTTTCCCTATCGTTCGCACCCGTTGAAATCCAGCGAATTTCCGTATCATACTCTTCGAGCAATTCCATGAAAAATTCAACGGGATCTCTTTGTCTTTTCTGCGCAGCTTGCTCAAAAGAAAGACCTTCTAAACTTTTATCGGGGCATTTTAAGATCGTAATGAGGTCGAGTCGTCGATGAAAAGTTTTTCTCCAACCTTGAGTCCATTGCTTGCGAAACTGCGCACGAAAATCTGATCGAGCCCACAGCAATTTTCTTTCCTCTGCGCTCTCAAGATTATTTAACTCGACTCCTGCTGGAAATTCTTCAAAGAGGGGAGTGATGGGACCGTCTGAAAAAATGGTAAAGGGTTCCGGCAATGTTTGAAATCGAATGTTAGAACGAAGCAGAATGTTCATCACAAAAAGCAATCTTGGAAATGCCTTCCACAAATTTCGGTCGTGCACGGAATCGAGGGCGGTTAAAATGGTCATCCGCAGGGGCCGTCTCAACACGCCCAATGCCATCCAAAAAATATGTAGCAACGAAAATAGATTTTGAGGGTTCGGAGTGACTTGAAAAACAGCATCGTGCTCGCGGCACACATTGGCCAACATGGCGTACTCTTTAAAGGACGCATGCTGGGAGGGGATCGTTCTGCCGCGAAAGGATCCACTCATCATGTGCCATGGAACCATATCAACCGAAATTCCCGAGAAGCCATCTTGAAGGGCAGCCTGTGCAATTTTGCGCATCTGCTCTATTTCTTCAGGACTTGCATGGGAATTTAAACTTCTTTCGAGCCCCATCACATGTGACCTTAAAGCACTGTGACCAAAGAGTGGGGAGACATTGGGACCTAACGGCAACGATCTTAAGTGTTCAAGGTACTCACGTGGACTCTTCCAATTGACAGATCCCTTCAGCCATTTTTCCACAAGTTGCTTTGGCAGAGTTTCAACGCGCTGAAAAATATCGGCGAGATCATGAGGCTTGCCTACCGCCACTGAAAGACTGCAGTTTCCCATGACAATAGAAGTAATCCCATGCCGAACAGACTCTAAGAGGGCTGGAGCAATTTCGATTTCTAGGTCGTAGTGCGTGTGAATGTCGATAAAGCCAGGCGTGATCCAAAGTCCACGCGCATCGATCACTTCTTGCGCTTCTACGTTTAATTCTGCCTGCATGTGTGCAACTCTGCCTTGGTGGATTGCAAGGTCGAGATTTCTCCCTTCGCCTCCTAAACCATCAAAAACAAAGCCATTCTTAATGAGCAGATCGTAAATCATTGTCGTACTCTTTTCTCCAGGGACCGTTTCTATTGTGCACTGACGTTCCCTAAGACAAATACTCTACAATGAAAAGGCATTTTTTCCGCCATTATGCGCAGAATCTTACCTAGTGTCGTCTTGCTGTGCGGACAAATTCTCTCAGTTCCTCATTGAATCGTTCAGAATCTTCCCAAAACGGAAGATGTGCACTTTCCGTATAAAAAGAAGTTTTCGCGTTCGGAAAAAGTGCCATTCCTTTTTTGACCGTGGAAGTCAGTGTCAGTTTATCTTTGAGACCGTGTGAAAAGAGGATGGGACAATTGAGCTTCAATGGCTCGTTGGAAAGAGGCTCTCGATCAATAATAGATTTGCGCACATGAGGAGGCACTGCAGTGATGAGTCCTCGAAGCATCAAGTCATGCTCTGAATCCTGTTTCGTTGAAGTGAGGCATTCAATAAACTTTTCCACTCCTTCAAATGACTGGTCGGCACTTTCTTGAAGAAAATGGTGGTTGATATCTTCCCAGTTTTTCCCAGTAAAACCCGACGTAAACACCGAATTAACGAAATTAACCCCGGCAACATGCTTTTCTCCGTAAATATGGACGTAATCTGTAAAAACACGAGCTCCAAATCCTGAAACGCAAAAAACTGCCGATTCTAAGGACATATTTTCGACGACGGACTGAACATCTTCAGCCCAAAGAAAAGGATCAGAATATTGACCGATGGGCTTTTCTGAATGCCCATGTCCCCGCAAGTCGAAAGCCACTAATCTCAGATCCCGCGCCAATGTCGATCGAAGTTGCCTGCGCCAGATGAGAGCACCCAACGAAAATCCGTGTAAAAAAATAATGGGTTTCCCATGTCTGTTACCATTTTCGAGGACATGCAAGTTGATGCCACTTCCCCCTACAATCGTATGCTCGAGCATGAGAATCCTTTCAAACACATGTTCACTGCGTCATTCATTACTTTGAGTATGAAGTTCATAAGATTCTATTGCAATGTGTACAGCAGACATCCGTCTGAGCAGTGAGGATTTTTGGCTTGTTACACAAACCATTCCGTTGAAAAAATAGGCAAATCTAGGGGATGGCAAATTTTTCCAACCACTTGGTACGTTACTCCTGAAGCATGTTTTGACTTGGGCCCTACAACATAGCCGCCGTCCCCTTTGATATCAATCGCAAGGGTTTTGCCGGAAACTTGAAAACGTACTGACGATCGAACTCGCAGCCCTGGATGTCGATAATAAAAATGCATTCCTTTCGCTGTACGCACTGCAAATGGAGTTGGAGGCAAGTGAGTTTGAACCCATTCCACAGCTTCGTCGCTGTCGCAATCTACGACAACAATGCCTGAAACCGCCCCTGTTACGATACCCAGATTGCGAAACCCTGTTCCAAAATAAGTCTCCACAGTTTCTTCGTCTGCCGGAGCAACCATGGCTTGTTTCCAGGAATCGATGGCGGGTTGTTTTCCCGCTGACTCAATGGGAATGACGGAATAACCAAGATTTGCAAAGCTTTGAGCAAGATATAATAAATTTTCCGACTCTTGGACTCGAGGCCTCAACTCAAATTCATCTGAAAGCCCAAGGGAAGGAGTAAATTTCCAAAGATTTTTTTGCGACGGATAGAAAATTGTAATTTCAGCGTTCAACAGTTCTTGAGCTCTTTTCTTCCATTCTTTAAGTTTGAATTTCCTTTCTTTAAAACAGCTCACAAGATCTTTGCCATCAAAAATTCCAACTCTCCCATGATGATGTACCACAGCCAGTCTGAGTCGTTCCTTTTCCGATTTTTGATCAAAATCAAGATGAGCGCTTTTGAAGATTCCTGGCATCTCTTTACTTTGAGTTACACCTTGAAATTCACTCCTTGATTCACTGACGGAAGAAAGATCCCCATTGGATTCCATCCTTCTAGGCAGATAGGAGCCTAAGTGTGGAGCAGAAGTTCCAACGTTGAATCTTGTAGAATCTTTATGCATGCATGGCGAGTTACTGAAATCTTTTGCTTTAGGTTGCTCGACCTTGCCTTGGAATTCTTCGTCTGATATCGCCCAGTCGGGCAACCAATTTACGCAGAATTTACTTTCTGGAATCGAAAAATTCCGAAAGACCGAACGAACCACCTGTTTTAAGTTTCGACTTAAGTTACGTGATTGAGAGACACCTTGAATGAATGGAATTCTTAAGGCGATCTTTCTCAACGCAGCGGCTTCCGAATATCCTCCACACTTATATTTAGCGGCGAGTCTCCAGAGCCAGTCATTCCTTTTGCCATCAAGCACATCTTTAGGGTGGTCTATTTTCCAGTTTCGTATGAAATCTTTCTTGCTCTTAGGAAGCACTTTGTCATCACAGTGTGAAGACGCTTTATTGAGGAGGAGTGCTCTTTCGTAAAGTGCAGCAAAATTTGGGATTTTTTGGTTAATTGCCAGACTCCAACCCAATTTTTTATCCATTCGAATTGCGACGAGCCAATCACAGTCCGAGATAAACCTTCGCAGGAAACTTTCTGAACATTGTGCACCTGTGACATATGCCATTTCAGCGATTGTCATATGAATGCTCTCAAAACTCATCCATGAAAGAGGCGACATTCTGTCTCGCGGCAACCACTCCTTTTGCCGTAAAATTCCGTGCTCCATCGCATACTCAAGGTCGAGACTTGCCGGTTGATACTCCCCAAGTAAATATAAAAAGAGCCTTGCAAGTCCTGCTTCAACCCGAGCATCGGAACAAAGTCGTGCAACTTTTCGTTTGCGTTTATCATGTGCATTGAGTGCGCCATGCAAAATTCCAAGATAGGAAGTTGAAACTGGATGCAATTCTGCGCGCCGTTTAACTTTTTCATTTTGGAAGATGAGTACAGTCTGGTCTTTATAGTTAGGAATTTCTTTTTCAAGTCCGATCCAATTAGAATCAGCGGCAAACCCAAGATCTTGTAAATAGGAAATGACGCGTTGCTGAAGCCTTAAGGCAACCTGTTGATTCGTTGCAGTAGACTCTAAGATAGGGAGAGGCTTTATGGCCATCACGATATAAAGTTGGGTTCCCTTACAAACAACTGTACTGACTGATTTTGAAAGCTCAGGACAAGTTTCAAAGAGGGAGCGTTGAATTTCGTTCCAAAAATCCTTGCTGTTTAAATTCCTGAACTTGTAGTGGCTCAAGGACATCTCGATGCGGACTGGAATTCCCCAACAGGTATGAAGGGTCCCTTTTCTGGGTTGATGCCGCAGCTCATCCGATTTCTTTTCAAATGAGAACTCGATTTTTCTGCCCGAACGAACTGTACTTTGCATTGTGGAGACATAGTAAGTCGAAATGAACTGAGGCGGCACAGCTCCCGCTAAATGCTTCCTGTTTACTTTTGATACTAAATTATAAACATTATTTTCGCGCCAGTATTGGTAACATCCTGACTTCATACGGAATGTAGAGTTTCTTTTCATGTCATGACTGTCGTCAGTTATGGGAAGCACTATTCCTCCAGGTCCATTTGATCAATGCGCCATTCAACTCAATTCCGACAACTTTGATTAATCGAATTACCATCTCGCAATAACGATTAATTACCGAAGAGTAAGCCAGCTACTACAAGGGTATTTAAGTACAAATAGCCAACAAGTGTCAATCATGAATTTTGATAAACATACATTTGACTCTGTTGAATAAGTCGAGTCTATATTATTTGAGTTTTCAGAAAATCAACGCGAGTTGTGAAATTACACGTTATTTAATCAACTCTGAGAAAGATAAAAAAACTAAATCCAGATCTGTGGAAACCGTTTCCCCAGGTTCTTAATTCAAGTTTTTTAATTGAAATTTAGTCTTGACTGAATCTGGTTGGTTTGAAATTCATTTCTTTTTTTCTCGTTTTTGAACTCAACTTTACGGCCAATACCTGGGGAAACGGTTTCCACATGTTTAGAAACTTATGCACGCCTTCTCATTTGTCAGCCGTCGTTCAGTTCTGAAAGTTCGTGCCACCGTGACTCCCGGCGTCATGTCAATTGAAGGTGATTTAGTCGATGCCGAATTCGTGGAAACTGTTTCCCCAGGTTTGGGATTTACTGCGAGGTTTGCAGATTCTCGAACTCACTCGCTTCTCTGACTATTTTTGGGAAATTGACATCAGAGCCGTTCAACAATTTTCTCAAACTTGGGGAAACGGTTTCCACATGTTTGAGA
>JBIIEI010000150.1:0-6894 GCA_044237915.1 Silvanigrellaceae bacterium
CTGGCTTTTTTATTTATTTGTCAAAAATTATGCTCATTTAGGCAATTCGATAATGTGGCCGCATTTTAGGTACCAAATCTGTTACTGAAAAATATTTCGGATTTAGACGTTTTTCGGCAGACCACATAGAGTCTATCGTCTGGATTTACGTGTTGGTAATTGTTTATGGGGCAATGCATGGAGTTTTCACGTTAACAACGTTAAATATCTTGCAGCACATTCCTGAAGAAAAAGAGCGTGCATCTGCACTTATTTTCGTTCAAGTTATATCAAAAATTGGAATGTTGGGTGGTGCTCTGTTTTTGCTCATGATAGGTGAAAATATGAATCGATTTGTGGCCTACAAGATATTTATCTCTATCTGTATGTTTTTAGCATTTATAGTTTCAATTCGTCCAAATAAAAAAATATTAGCAAGTATTTTGTCATTTCTTTTCGTAACTTTTTCTGCACATGCTTTAAATGTTGAAAAGATTATACGCATGCCCGTTGGAAATTTGCCTCGAAATTTTGATCCTGCAAAACTGCTATTTATAGAAGAGGCTATAGTTTCGGGGCAGATTTTTGAATCACTTTATGATTATGATGGCAATAATAGTCTGCAGCCTATTTTAGTGAGTAAGCACATTATATCTCCAGATGGTAAGCGATTAAAAATTGAAATTCAGAGTTCCAAAAAATTTAGCGATGGGCAGGAATTAACTGCAAAAACTGTAGAATTATCTCTTAAAAGAGCGATTATCACGCTAGGAAAGTCGATTTCGTGGGCGGTGGGAGATTTGGAAGGATTTGAGGAATTTATCACAAACCCAAGATTAAATTATGACAAAATTGCTATCCGAGCAATTTCTGAGCGTGAGATTGAATTTATACTAAAGCGTCCTAGTCCGCTGTTCTTGCAAATGCTTTCAATGCCATATTTTGCAATTACAAAAGAGGTAAACTCAAAGCTGATTGGTACCGGGGCTTATGTATTGAAAGAATTTGATGATCTTCGGGTTATATTGCGGCATCGGTCACCTGTAACAGATTCGAAAAGCCCAGAAGAAGTTCATTTTTATTTGGAAACAAAGACGAATACTCTTGAGCATATGGTTGCTTCGGAAGTTGTAAATTTTGTTGATATAAGTGATAAAAAAGTAACTATTCCAGAGGGTTTTAGATTAGAAAAATATGATGTTTTGAGTTCAGTATTTCTGTTTTTGAATACAACAAATCCTAAGTTTCGACACCGTGAAAAAAGATGTGAATTTTTAGAAAAATTTGAAGCAAGTTTTCGAAGCGTTGGTTATGAAGTAACTGACGTTTTTTCTGCATTTCCGTTTTCATGGAGTCTGCAGCAAGTTGCAAAAGAGTCAAGTGGGCGGAGTTTTTCTAAGTACTTTAGCCGAAAAGATAAAATTTCTGTGCTGTGGATAAATTCAGGCATTACTTATTTTAGTAAGCACAATAATGCTAAGATTAAGTCAATTCTTCATGATCAGGGAATTTATTTGGAGTTCAAAGAAACAAATACAAAAGATTTGGGCGCAATTTTAAAGGCTGGAAAATTTGATGCAGCATTAGTAGGTTGGATTCCAGACATTCTTGATCCTGATTCGCTTCTCTATCCACTCCTTGGGACGGGGCAGCAGTACAATTTTTCAAACTTCTCGAGTCCAGTAGTCGATTCATTGTTACGACTCGAAAGGTCGATTAGTGACACTCAGTCTAGAATGTTGGTATTTCAACAATTATTTGAGGAAATTTCAATTCAGTGTCCGGTGAAATATCTAGGAAAAAGGCCATCAAAGTTTATTTTATCAAAACATTGGAGAGCTCCAAAGCTTTCTTTACTCGGGCTATATCACGTTCGCTTTAGCCAGTTTTCATTTCTCGATGGAGCAAAACCATGATAAAGAGTAAGTCGTATGCATCTATTTATAATGAAATTCTGGGTGGATTTGTAGCAGATTTTGCAGTACTTAAGCAAATATTTGATGGCAGGCGCGAAAAGCCATTGATTGAACTGGGCGCAGGCACTGGGAGAGTTCTATCGGCGAGTCTTAATGATGATTTAATTCTTGTAGAATCCGATCCTGAAATGCTTATGATCTTGGAAAAAAGTATTGCTAAATCGACAAAGAAAGCAATGATTCTTGAGAGCGATGTGTGTTCATTGCCACTTTTGGATAGTACCATTTCTGGAGCTTTTATTCTGTGCAGCTCAATATCTGAATTTTCTCCAATTTATTTTGCAATGAGTGAGCTTTCTAGAGTGCTAGAAAAAGGAGCATACTTAGTGTGTTTCGTGCTTAATCTAAATTTTGTTGGTGCAAATAATCGTGGCATTCGTTCAGTTAATTACTCTGGAAATAAAATAGGATGTTCACTACAATTATTTAGGGATAAAAATGTAATTCCATATGGATATCAAGTGGAATTTAGAATTCAAGAAGACCTTACCGAATTAACTTTTAACATTAAGCAATATCATCTTGAGATCACAGAGTGGATAAAGTTTATTGAACGCGCTGGGTTTAAGCTTGATCGATTATTGGATGGAAATGGTTCTGAGTTTTTACCCGAACATTCTGAAGTGGCAGCAATGGTCTTTAGAAACAATAAAAATGCTGAAGCCAAAGATGAATATGCTGAAAAAATGAAAGATTTTTACAATAAATTTGCAGATAACTATAACGAAATCACTCAGACTGCTAGATATGCTGGACCATCGTTGCTTGAAAATTTTGCACTTCGATTTGCAGATTGCTCTCCCAAGGTCTTGGATTTAGGATGTGGTAATGGCCTTGTGGGGAAAGTTTTAAAATCCAAAGGTGCAAGCGGCAAAGTATTTGGGATAGATCTCTCAGAAAAAATGTGCGCAGAAGCTCGAGAATCCGGATCTTACTTTTCGGTAGCTCAAGCAGATTTATCAATGGGTTTGCCTTTCATTGAAAGTTTTGAGTTTGATTTAGTGACTGCATTTGGCGTTATGGAGTTTCTTCCAGAGCATTCAAATTTATTAAAGTGCATTCATAGGTTACTGAGGCGTGGTGGAGAAACGTGGCTGACTTTCGAAAAGTCAGTACCTGGTTGGCCTGAGAGCGGAGTCCCACATCCAGAGAATGGGGTTGTTAAATATCATTACCAGACGCCAGAGATTTTATGTAAATTACTGGAAGAAATTGGATTTGAAGAGATTTCTATTCGGGAGGAATTTGCCTACCTTTCACCTTCTTTCAATATAGAAGTCAACTATTTTGTTGTGCGAGCTAGGCGAGGCGTTGATTAGCGAGAGAGTGAGAGTCAGCATGAAAATTGTAAACTTATTTACACGAAGAATTGCGCTTTTGTCAGCGGCTGTTCTTGGGGTAGAAGTTTCAGCAGGAACGGGTTTTCTACTTCATTCTTCAGCGCAAGAAGAATTTGTTCAATATTCTACGGAAGCCACGAATGCTGCGGCATTAATTGTTGAATCGTACGGGATGGGCAATCTTGTTCAACTTCGCCTCAATCTTCAGATTCTTGCCAAGGTGAATGCGTGGAGTGGCGGGAGCTTTAAGAATTCAGAAGGAGAAATCATCTGGAAGATTTCTGATTCGACTACCAGCAGCTTTGATTTTCCGATGGAAAACGGGGTAGAGTTTTTGCTAGAGGCTTTTGGATTTCTGAGCAGTCTTGAGATTAATCCTGAAAAAAATACACTTGGAATGAAGCGGACTATTGAGATAACTGAGTCTGCCCCATTGGGAACTTTACAATTTGAGAAATCAGCAACAAAACCTATCTCTGCGTTCATGACAGAGGCTAGAAATGTCGTGTTGGTGTCGCTCTTATTTTGGGTGACTCTTATTTTAATCGTCTTTCGGGTGTCGCAGAAGACGATGAGCCCGCTTACTGCACTTGCTT
Source organism: Silvanigrellaceae bacterium (assembly GCA_044237915.1). GTDB lineage: Bacteria > Bdellovibrionota_B > Oligoflexia > Silvanigrellales > Silvanigrellaceae > JBIIEI01. The sequence goes on from JBIIEI010000150.1 coordinate 3,892, forward strand.
TGGAAATAAAGGCCGAAGGTTCTAAGGTACACGCTCAGTTTGAAATGCGCGAAGAAAGCGAAATTGAAGATATTCGGAGGTGGTTTCACACTCTTGTTTATTCTTGGATAGAAGTGCAGAACAAGCTCGTGAAGAGTCAAAAGAATGACGCTATAGCAAGCACAACTCAAATGCTTGCACATGATGTCCGCAGACCATTTTCGATGTTTAAGATGATTATTGATGCCGTTGATGATGAAGATGATCCTTTGGAAGTAAAGCAATTAATGAAAGAGTCATTGCCGGAGATTCAGAAAGCAATGACATCGGTGAATGGGATGATTTCAGACATTCTTGAAATTGGATCCGAATCCAAACTCAGCACCGAGCCAGCGAATCCAGAATCACTTATCGAATCGACGTTGAATGAAATTTTTCGTTATTATCCAGAGTCAGTGGTTCATTTAAGCTATGAAATGAACCACCAGCACAAGGTGAACGTAGATACAGTAAAGATTGGACGCGTGTTTTCCAATATTGTGGGTAATGCTGTTCAGGCCATGAATCAAAAAGGAAACCTTTGGTTTAAAACAGATGAGCTTTTAGAAAATGGCAGGCCCTTTGTTCGTTTTTGTTTGGGAAACGCAGGAAGTTTTATTCCTTCAGAGTCTTTGGTTAAGCTCTTTGACGCTTTTTACACTGCAGGCAAGCGAGGCGGAACAGGCCTTGGGCTTGCGATTGCGCAAAAAATAGTGATTGCGCATGGAGGAAGAATTTGGTGTGAGTCGAGTGAGAGCGTGGGAGTCGAGTTCTTTTTTACTCTTCCAGTTGTCAATGAAGGCAAAGATCAACGGTCACAGCCCTTGCCGGCTTCCAGTGCTGAAATTTTGGCTACATTTGATCGTTTGCGAAAGAGTGCCCAAAATGGAATTTCCATTGAAGCTGACCCTCTTGACGCGACCTTGGAAAAGGAAATCCTCAAACTTGTGAGAGCGAATAAACTCTTTCTCGGCATTCATATTGTTGATGATGAAGGGGTCTATCGCAATTCTTTGGCTGCACTTCTCAATCGTTTCGAAGACCTAAAAGGGCACGTTGAATTGTCATTTTCGGTAAACTCATCCCAGGCTTTAAATGCTGCAATGAAATCACCTGCGCTTATTATTCAAGATGTCGATTTAGGGCCTCATTCCTTGAATGGATACGAGCTCGTGGCAGCATATCGCTCTCAGGATTATCGCGGAGTGGTTTGCATTCATTCAAACCGTGCCTTGCTTAAGGATTATAAGTTAGCGTTGGAGTCGGGTGCGGATGAGGTGTTGCCCAAACCCATGAGTCGTACTCATTTTCTCAAACTTATCTTGCAAGCTGCCGAGCGAATGAGCATGCAAGTACAAGCATAAGCATATTCGAACGAATGGAGTGCGGTGCTTGCGATGTGTGAATGCATTATATTTAGAGAGCCCAGTAACCACTCCATGAACCAAACCCAACAACACAAATTGAAATTTGAAAGCAATCCAACATTTGCTTGTCCCATCAATGCTGTGATGAGTGGAAGTTGTCCAGGTTTTATAAAGACTTTTGCAGCTGAAAAATCAATACTGAAGCTCTCTCATTGGATTGGAGGCTTCTCACGGCTCCTGTGTACCGATGCCGAACCTCCAGAAGAGCTTGTTTATTTGGCGTTGTCTCAACTTTTAAAAGAAACTGATCCCAGAGTCTCGCAGCAGGGCCTTTTTGCAAACTTTCAGATCCCGCTCAATATTTTTCCTACAGCACTTCGGGGCAAAGTAGCTGTTGAATTGGTTACGACATTTATTTCAAAGCCACTAAATGTAGAATCACAGAAGAATACTTTAGAGCGTTTTCCGAAGCACACCCTTGTGGAGTTATTCCAAGCTTGGGCCGCGCTTTCATCAACGTCACGCGAATCAATTGCCCTAAACTGGGGTAACGAATCTAACTTCACAAAAAATGGATTTGGTCTCGCATCCTTCGTGGATAATGAATTAACAGGCTACATCTACAGTTCTGCGCGTAGTGAAAATCAAGTCGAAACCTCGCTGTTCGTGGATGAAAAATTCCGAGGTCATGGGATTGGACTTTACTTGGCAGAAGAATTTGCAAAGTTTTGTGACTTAAAAGGTCTCACTCTTTATTGGACTTGCATGTCGAATAACATTCCTTCTCTCAAAATAGCCAAAGCGATCGGGCTCGAAAAGGTCTCGGAAGAAAAGTTTTACTACTGGAAATGTCCTTCACAATGAACCAACTTATCCTACAGACTGCAGGTATTAACCCACTTCAATAATGCTGGAGCAGCATTTTCACTGACGACCGATTCTGGAGCCGAAGGCAGAGGAGAAACGAGCTCTCCGGAGTAAACGTTCGTCTGAGAGAAGCGGTCATAAGAGGCATGAGAAGGAGTCAGAGCCGTATCTGTAATCTTGGTCTCTCCAGGGAAGTCATAAATGCCAATCTTTGAAACCATGATGTCCAACTGATAATGACCTTGTGGCCCTGCAGGATCGATGAGGCAGTGGCCGGTGAAGTCTAATTGGACGGGTTTTGCTCCCAGCGTTCCTTTCAGCTGCCATCGACATTTACCGGGCTCCCGCGACACCAGTAGGCACCCTTTCAAGTCCCCTTCTGAGTTTTTGCGGGTGAGTTCTAAAGTCTTACCCTCGAAGACATTAAAGAATTGATCTCTGGAAATTGTGCTCCCAACCATGCTTGAATCCTTAGAAGCCTTCGAAGGTTCCTGGCTTGGACTCGCGGCAGGAGCAGGTTCCGATACAGAATTCTTGGTCTTATGACTCCCAGAGTGCGTGAACGCATCGCAACCGGCGAATAGAATGAGCATGAGAGCGTTCGCAATGGTTCTGTTGGCATAAGTGCTGGAACAAGAAATGCGTTTGAGAGAACTTTTTGTCATGCGGAAATGACCTCCTAAGGGTTTGGAAAATTTAGAGTCACCGGAACCACGAACTCTTCCTATCTTCGGAGAAAAACGATGCCTTG
>JBIIEI010000087.1:0-23465 GCA_044237915.1 Silvanigrellaceae bacterium
CGAAGGACGGTGGGATCAGTTCTGGCAAAAAATTGACGTTAGAGGTTTTTGGCTTGCTGCGTAGGAATTACATTTAAGCGGAAAACCTGTTACTTTACTTAACATCAAATGGTGGCCACACCCCAATGCAGAGATTGGAATCTACCCATTTCTGGTTTCACAGCTTGCATATCTGATGGGCATATCGAATTCAGCCCCGGCCATTGAAAGTCCCCTTTTTCTTTCTGAAGTGGATGCCAACCAAGCACAGGAAGCATGGAACTCTGTTGAAACCTTTGTGAACCGTGTCGCTCCCTAAACTGATGTCAAAGTTCCGCGCCTTACCCCATTTTGGACCTCTGCCCACGTGCAAGGTAAACTTCCTCGGACGCTAAATAACGTAACGCTTTCGAAATGGGGTTTGAAATGATGATGCGCCAAAAGATTCAACCTTTTTCAAAATTAATATTCACTTCGATTTTATTTTACGGAATTTCATCTTGTAAACAAAGAGCTTTTAACAATAAAAACCCCGACAACAGCGTGAAAAGTGTTTACTCATTTGACGAGAAAAAACTGATCGATTCCCATTTTGTAGCAAACGTAAAAGTAGGTTCAGACGGCGCTCAGTATCAGTGCTGGTATGTCCTTGCCATGAAGCGTACCCAAGGAAGTCCAAGCGGGCTTACAAATGAGCAACTTGCTGCAGAAGCTGAAGCTCAGAAAGCAAATTTTAAGCCCTTGCCCCTTGGTGCCCCGCGCCTTCTCTATTTCCACGCTGATCTTATTGTTGCCGAACTCGAAAAAATCCGAGCTCCCATCCAGGGTGAAGCCGCAAGCGAACTCAATGCTCGCAATGTTGCCATCAATCGAATTAAAGAAGTCTTGAGTAAACTTGCAAAAGCGATCAGGGATGGCAAAGCAAGCGCTTCACTGGGTTCACAATCCAACATTCGCGCTATTTACAATGCCGGAATTCGAGAAGCAAATGAACACGTCGATTTGTACAATGTGTACACTAAAATTGCGCAAGATATTAATAAAATGCGGGACAATAGCGTAAAAGGTGAAGTGCTTTCTATTACTCAACTTCAAAATTTACGGCGCACAACTCCCTTGGCCAGCAGAGCACTCGAAACAGCATTGGCAAACCTGACTTCCACAATGAAAGAAGGCCAAGCCGGGAGCCCAGGACCCTGCGAGCCTACGCCCCTCTTTGGAGCACACCCGTAAAGCGATTTGACTTCAAGGTTTATAAATAATTAAAGCAAGGTAGGTTGCCCCATGAAGCCGCTCTCATCTCTACTTTTAAAGCCCTCAGGGCCTGAGTGCAATCTGCGTTGCAAATATTGTTTCTATATCGAAAAGAAAGAATTTTTTCAGAAAAAAACTGGCTATCGAATGAGCGAGGAAGTTCTCGAAACCACCATTCGCCAAATGATGGAGCAGGGTTCGGAGCAGGTGATTTTTCAATGGCAGGGGGGTGAACCCACCCTTTGTGGAGTTGAATTCTTCGAACGTGCGGTTGCCTTGCAAAAGCAGTATGGCAAAGGCCACATCATTGCCAATGGACTGCAAACAAACGGAACCCTGCTCACACCGGAGTGGGCTCGATTTTTTCGCGAGAATAAGTTTTTGATTGGCCTCTCCTTAGATGGGCCGCAGGATCTTCACAATGCGTTACGTTACACGGCAGTGGGCGGACATGTTCACGATAAGGTCCTTAAGAACGCAAAAATGTTGATTCAAGAAGGCGTTGAGGTCAATATCCTTGCCGTTGTTTCCCGTGATTCTGCAGCAATGGCTGATGAAATTTACGATTTTATTAAGGCTCAAGGGTTTCAGTGGATGCAGTTTATTCCTTGTGTCGAACGCAATGAAAAAACGGGAGAGGCTGCCTCTTTTTCCGTAACACCTGAAGGCTATGGTGATTTTTTATGCCGTATCTTTGATCGCTGGTGGGCTGATTTCGATGACGGAAAACCAACAACTTTTGTGAGATTTTTTGACGAACTCTTTTATCGTTACGTTGGTTTGGAGCCTGCCGACTGCACCTTGCGCGAAGAATGCGGCGCATATTTGATCATCGAACATACGGGCGACAGCTATTCCTGTGACTTCTTTGTCAATAATGACAACCACCTCGGAAACGTCCTGACCCACAAACTGACCGATATGCTCAATAGTTCGGCCCAAAACGCTTTTGGGAAGAAAAAAAGTAACAGACATGCCAAGTGCACCACCTGCGAATGGGAGAACTGGTGTCGCGGCGGCTGCCCTAAAGATCGTGAACGCTTTCCTGAAACACAAGGTCTTAGCTTTTTGTGCAAGTCGTATGAAATGTTTTTCGCCCATTCCCACGCACGGTTATCAAGTCTGGCAGCGGACTGGAAGACAAAAAACAGGGAATAGGCCGATTTGTTTCAAGTAACACCTGCCATTTGCCGATAGTGCTGAAAGCAATCGGAGGCAAAGTCATATGAAACAAAGAATCCACCGTTTTGGGATCGTTGCAACGTCTTTCTCACTCTTAAGCGTGCTGGGAATGTCGTTGAGCTCTTGTAGCCCAAAGTCACCCATTTCTTCAAAGAATAAAACCAAAATTTCAAGTGGCAGTGAACATAAGCTGGGCCAGGCGGGTATGAAGCCCAATATTATTTACATCCTTGCAGATGACTTGGGGATTGCCGACATCGGCTGCTACCACCATCTTAAAGTTGCCAATCAAAATGTGAAAATCGAAACGCCCAACCTCGATGCCCTGTGTGCAGAGGGAATGGCTTTTACGAATCAATATGCAGGAGCTGCTGTGTGTGCTCCCACACGCAACAGTTTACTCACTGGGCAACACACGGGGCATACCCGCGTTCGCGGCAACTCTCCAACGGCTCCCAATCAACCGGAAGGTTCGATGGCTCTTCAAGCCGAAGACATTACCGTGGCTCAAGTTCTTAAAAACGCGGGTTATACTTCGGGCATTATTGGAAAATGGGGAGTCGGAAACATTGGTACCACTGGAACACCAAATCAAAAAGGTTTTGACTACTCCTATGGAGTTTTGGACCAAGTGCATGCTCACAACCATTATCCACCGAGCCTCATTAGAAATGGAAATGTTGAGGCCATTCCTGAAAATGCGGGCAATTCGCTGACCCAAGCTGCGGCTCCGGGCAAAAAATTCGGAAAATATGCCAACGACTTGTTTACTGAAGATGCACTTAATTTTGTACAAAATAACAAAACTAAGCCTTTTCATCTTCAACTTTGGTATACCCTTCCACATGCAGGCCTTGAAGTTCCTGAAGATTCCAGAGCCCCTTATATCAATATGTGGGGAGCAGAAACTCCCTTTGCTGGGAACAATTACCCTGCGCAATCGCATCCACGTGCGACCTACGCAGCAATGATTACGCGCATGGACCGTGACATTGGCCGCTTGATGCAAAGTCTCAAAGACAGCGGACTAGATGAAAAAACCATCGTCTTTTTTGGCAGTGACAATGGTTCCTCCATTGCAGGTGGTATCGATAGAGTCTTTTTTAACAGCATGGGTCCCTACCGCGACCATAAGGCATCCTTGTATGAGGGCGGAATTCGTTCACCCTTTATTGCACGGTGGCCCGGCGTCATCCCTTCAGGCTCGATGTCGAATGAACTTACTGCGAGTTGGGACTTTTTGGCAACTGCGGCCGAGCTCGCAGGAACCGCTGCTCCCGCGACGGATGGAATTTCCATTGTTCCTTCATTATTGGGTCAAAATCAGACCAAAAAGCATGATATTTTATATTGGGAAAAGCACACAGATAAAGGTCTATGGCAGGCAGCACGCAAGGGTGAATGGAAACTCGTGAAGAACGATGACAACCATTTTGAGCTGTACAATCTCGTTTCAGACCCTAGCGAAACAAGAGATATGTATGATTCTCAACCCGACGTCGTAAAAGAAATCAAGCAGAAGATGGCACATGCACACACTCCAGGCGCACTGTTTCCAGCTGGAAGTCTCGATCTTTTAGGAATTCCGTGCAATGCAAACAGAACAGCGACTGGAAGATTTGTCGATGCAGGAGCGAGATCCATTGTTTGTTTGCAAAGCACATTGAGTGCGACGGGATTTAGTTGGCAACCTTTAGACATTCGAAATGTCGAGGGAGTTCAATGCAATGCGAGCGGAGAAGCAGCGAACAAAGTCAATGGTGCACTCACGTGCTCGCCTGAACCACAGAGCCCCACAAAGTGGATCTGGAAGAATTTGTCGGCACAAAGTAACACTCAACAAGCAACGATGGAACAACAGCAAACCATGGCTGTTCCGAATCCAAACGACGCTAATTCTTACATTGGATATCAATGCAATCTTAACGGCAATGCCCTTGGAAAGCTTGAAGTCATTGGCGATAAATCCATCGTCTGTTTACAAGGAAATAATTCCCCAACAGGCTATGCATGGCAATTTTTGAATGCGGCAAATCCCATTGGTGTGCAATGTAACAAATCTGGTCTGGCTCCCTATGGTGTGAATGGCGCACTCACCTGCGCACCCGAAGTGCAAAGCCCCACCGGATGGAATTGGCAACCTTCTTCGCAAGTTGTGGTCCCAATGCAAGAACAACCAGCGGCTGTGGTTCCTGTCCAGCAACAACCCGTTGTTGTTCCTACGCAGCAACAAGTCGTGGCTCCTACGCAACCACAAGTAACAGTACCCGATCCAAATAATGTCAATACATACCTTGGAGTTCAGTGCAATCAGAATCAAAATGCTGCGGGTCGGTTGGTAACCGTGGGTGGAGAGCAAATCGTCTGCATGGAAGCCGCAAGTTCAGCGACGGGATTTGCTTGGCAGCGTCTAAACCCTGCGAGCAATAGGGGCGTGCAGTGCAATGCAAGCGGAGATGCAGCGTACCGGGTTGCATTTGGGTTAACATGTAGGCCCTGGACAGGTGCTTTCACTGGGTGGAGATGGCAATAAGCCATCACTCACAAAGTGACGGAACAGCCCGTTTTGTTCCGTTACTTTGCTTTAAAGGATTTGCATAAAATATTCTGACGATAGGTCCCAATTTCCCAAGGTATATGGCATCTCGACGCACACGTCGGACCCTGTGCTACAGTATAGGTTTGTGTCCCTTGAGGAATATTGAATCAAAATATGCATTCATCTTCCACATGCGAAACTTCCAAAGTCCCTATTTAAATAATTTTTAATTCAAATTCCTGATCGTTTTTTGAATTATTCTTGCAGAGATAGCTTTACTGTCATAGCATCCCCTGAATTTTTCAAAGAGGAGCCATTGATGAAGTTCGGATACACCATCATATATGTCGCAGATGTCCCTGCTTCCCTTCAATTTTTCGAACAAGCCTTTGGCCTCAAAACACGGTTTTTGCATGAATCCGGCTATGGAGAACTTGATACTGGAGAAACCACACTTGCCTTTGCAAGCCATGAACTTGGTGCAAGCAATCTTTTGGAAGGCTATGTTGCAAGTGATTCATCACCGAAGCCATTGGGCATCGAAATCGCCCTCGTCACTGAATATGTGATTGACGCTCACGAACGAGCTCTTGCCGCTGGTGCAATTTCACTGGGTGATCCCAAGGTCAAGCCCTGGGGTCAGACGGTTTCCTATGTTCGATGCCCCGACGGAACTTTGGTTGAGCTGTGCTCCCCCATGAATGCTTAATTGTTCTTAAAATTGAAGTTGAGTCTTTTTTATAAATGCAATCCTGAGGCCACATGCATATGTCGAATAAATTTCATTCCATGCCATTCCTTTTCGCTCTTTGCTCACTCGCCTTAGAATCAAACGCCTGCGCAAGAAGAAACTTGGGAAATCACAGCCTCCTAAGGATTTCTCAAGAGGGGGAAAAAGCCGCGATGATTGAAACTGCTCAAAAAATCTCTGTGCGATGTGAAGTTGCAAAGGAAAAGAATGGACAACTGCGCACTTTTATCGCTGGTGAAAATTTCGCACTTGGAAAAACTCCACGCACTGTTTCAATCCCTGATGCGAACAAAGCAGGCAAGACAAATCTTAACCCCCATCCCGAAGATGCAGAGATCTTTGCCAGAGCGGGCTCTGCCCTTCAATTCGGCACGGCAACTGCAACTGGAGACAAAGTTCGCCTTTTTATCGCACAAGATTCCAGGCGCAAGATGGCGATTTCTAGCCTTTCAGCTCCCGTCAAAGACCTGTTGCGTGGCGTGCCTTTTGCCGCCGATTCACTGGAATTTCTTTCGATGGTCTCTGAAGAAGAGCTTCGCACTTTAGAGAATGACAACGAAGATTATTCGAGCGTCCGCAAAAAGACGAAACGCGACTTTGAGGCCATGACAACCTTACCCGACGGAAGGCTGTTACTTCTTTCGTCGGGTTCCGACATTTCAAAGCTGGCAAAAGGAAAAACCTCCTACCGAAATAGGGCCATTCTCGTCGACCCTACGACGCGCCGCATGGAAGCCTTTGACGTCTCTGCATTTTACCTCGCCCTGCAAAACGAAAAAGACGTTGTCGGAGCCGAGACTGCTGAAGGAATTTCTGAACTGAATATCGAGGGCGTGGGAGTCCGCTCTACACCTGCGGGTTACGTTATTTCATTTGCACACCGTGGAAATATGAACGGCAATGGACACAATGCCATTGTGGAATTTCCGTTGGACAGCTGGATGCGCATGCTTCGTGACTATCCTTTAATTGCATCCACTGAAGCTCAATCTAAAGCACCAGCGCAAAAAAGGTTACAGGGCTTACAAAATCTCAAGGCGCGCAGAATCATTTCTCTTCCACTGGGGAACCTGGCGGCCACTGCTGATCCCAAACAAAAGTCCGTCCCTTTTACCGTAACTGATTTGTTACTGGGTTCAGATCAAAACGGCCCCCTCGCATTTCTTCCCGTGACTGCTGAAGCAGAATATTACGATGCACAGGGCAATCATGTGGATGGCGCAGTGATCTTTACAGGAATGGCACGTTGGAGTGGACTTGACGCCCCTGATGGAGGCGTTTGCACCATTTTTCAAGCACCCCGAGAAGACGTACCAGGTGCAGTCACTCGCTTTGGAAAACTCGAAGGCATTGCCGCCTTTCATGCGGCCGGAAAAACGCCCTGGGAGCGCACACAGTATGTTCCGGGCGCTCTTGTGATGGGAATCACTGACATCGACTCCGAAATTCAACCTTCGCAGCTTCGGAAATTGAGTTTGGACTCTATGTTACGTTAAATTAAGTGCCGCAACGTTTTCCATTAAAATTTCTTCCTCTTTTTTAAATTGTTCAGCAGATTTCATTTTGAAATGTTGCATTGCAAATTGAAACTCAAGCTTTGCAAAAAACTAACCACACAATTTCAAAATGCACTCTCTATTCCCCAATTGCGTGGGCATTGTCAGTTGGCATGATTTATGCATGAGACTTTATTCACCATTGAATGGAGGCCATCAAACGTGGGCGATCTCATTGTCATCCTCATTTTCTTAACACTTTTAGGCTGCAGTTTGGCATTCGTAAAATTCTGCCAGAGGATATTATAAAAAGGAATAATATGAGCTTCACCGACCTTACTCTTCTCATCATATCTGCTGGAACAATGGCTTACTTACTAGTGGCTCTGGTTAAAGCGGAGGAGTTTTAAATGACGGGTTCAGATTGGCTGCAACTTTTACTTTTTTCTCTGCTTCTCGTCGCTTTTTCATATCCTCTTGCTGGATATTTGGACAACGTTTTTTCGGGGCAGAACTTCTTCTTAAAGAAAATTTTTGGCCCCCTTGAACGCCTTATTTATAAACTTCTCGGTATTCACGAAACCGAAGAAACAAGTTGGAACAAATATGCATTCGACTTACTAGCCTTTAGTGCCGCCTCTTTTGGACTTACATTTTTAGTCCTGCGTTTCCAACATTGGCTTCCACTGAACCCGCAAAACATGGGTGAATTGTCTTGGCACCTTGCATTTAATACGGCTACGAGCTTTCTCACGAATACGAATTGGCAATCCTATGGTGGAGAATCAACGCTCAGTTACTTTTCACAGATGGTCGGCTTAACTTTTCAAAATTTTGTCTCCGCTGCCGTTGGAATGTCTGCTTGTCTTGCAGTTCTTCGCGGAATTTCTCGAAAAGAAACAAAGAATATTGGAAATTTTTGGGTCGACCTTGTGCGCGGAAATCTTTATATTTTGTTACCTCTCTCTTTTGTGTTTGCCATTTTCTTGATGTCGCAAGGTGTGATTCAAAATTTTTTACCCACAGTTGAAGTCACAACCCTCGAAGGCGGCAAACAGTTGATTGCCCAAGGCCCCGTTGCGTCACAGGTGGCCATTAAAATGTTGGGAACCAATGGCGGAGGTTTTTTTAATGCAAACGCTGCTCACCCCTATGAGAATCCAACAGGACTTTCAAATTTTGTCCAAATGCTTTCCATCTTTCTCATCCCCAGCGCATTTGTCTTTTTATTGGGGCGCATGACAAATCACAAAAAACACGCTTGGTCGATTTGGGCGGGCATGTTTGTCCTTTTTGCAGCGGGCGTTCTTGTCTGTAGCCATTTTGAAGCGGTGGGCAATCCACTTTTTTCCAATCTCGGACTGAATTCTGTTTCAAACATGGAAGGCAAAGAAACAAGGTTTGGAACCTTTGCAAGTTGTTTGTTTGCAACGGTTACTACAGATGCCTCTTGCGGAGCGGTGAATGCGATGCACGACAGCCTGACTCCCATGGGAGGGCTTGTAACCTTTGTCAACATGCTACTTGGAGAGGTCGTCTTTGGGGGAGTGGGTGCCGGACTTTATGGAATGATCCTCTATATTATTCTCACAGTTTTCCTTGCAGGCCTTATGGTGGGACGCACTCCCGAGTACCTTGGAAAACGCATTGAAAGCTTGGAAGTCAAACTTTCGTCGTTGGCAATTATTTTAACATCGTTCACAATTTTGCTCTTCACTGCATTGGGAGCCGTGCTTCCACAGGGAATTTCTAGTCTGAGTAATCCAGGAGCCCATGGCTTTTCTGAAATATTTTATGCCTATACATCGGCAACACAAAATAACGGAAGTGCCTTTGGAGGGCTGAATGCGAATACTCCTTTTTGGAATTCGACTCTTGCCATTGCAATGTTTGTGGGACGATTTTTTATGATAATCCCCATGCTTGCCATTGCAGGATCCCTGGCAGCTAAAAAGACGCGCCCCATTTCTGACGCATCCTTTCCAGTCCATGGCGCATTGTTCGTCACACTCCTGATTGGAATCATCGTCATCGTAGGTGCGTTAACTTACATTCCCGCACTTTCATTGGGTCCCGTCGTTGAGCAATTTCAGATGCTCCGCAATCAGTCGTATTGAAGGAAGGCAAAACAAATGAAACAAGACGGTCAGATTCAAAAACCGCTCCTTGATCCCGAAATCATCAAGGCTGCCATTCCAGAAAGCTTTCGTAAGCTCCATCCCAAACACGTCATCAAAAATCCGGTGATGTTCGTTGTAGAAATGGGAAGTGTCATCACCACTCTCGTTTTCTTGGCGGATATTTTTCAACACCAGGGAAACGGTTCACTTTTTAGCGGACAAATCAGCCTTTGGCTTTGGTTCACGCTGCTTTTTGCAAATTTTGCAGAAGCCGTTGCCGAGGGGCGAGGTAAAGCCCAAGCAGAAACTCTCAAAAAAACCCGCCGCGATACTTTAGCAAGGGTCAAGCAAAGTAACGGACAGTGGAAGCAGGTCTCGGCAGCACTTCTTCAAAAGGGAGATGAGGTTTCGGTTCTTGCGGGGGAAGTGATTCCTGCCGATGGCACCGTTGTTGAAGGCGTGGCATCGGTTGATGAATCTGCAATCACAGGTGAATCCGCACCTGTGATTCGAGAGTCCGGAGGCGACCGCAGTGCCGTAACAGGAGGTACTGTGGTTCTTTCCGATCAAATCACAGTTCAAGTTACAGCAGAGCCTGGAAAGTCTTTTTTAGATAAAATGATTGCACTTGTTGAAGGGGCAGAAAGAAAAAAAACACCAAATGAAGTTGCTCTGAATATTTTGCTTTCGGCACTTACGATTATTTTCTTGATGGGCGTAGTTACATTAAAGCCCATGGCGCTCTATCACAATGCTCCTGTGACCATTGTAATTCTGGTTGCTCTTTTGGTTTGCCTCATTCCTACGACAATTGGCGGATTGCTTTCTGCCATTGGGATTGCAGGCATGGATAGGCTTCTGCAACGCAATGTTCTTGCGATGTCGGGCCGCGCCGTCGAAGCTGCTGGAGATGTGGATGTGCTGTTGCTCGACAAAACGGGCACCATCACCCTCGGTAACAGAATGGCCTCTGAGTTTCTTCCTGCCCCAGGAGTTTCTATCGAAGTGCTTGCAAAATATGCTCTTCTTGCCTCAGAATTCGACCAAACGCCCGAAGGTCGATCCATAGTCAAATTGGCGCGCGACATGGGAATTCTCACAGCCCCTTCATCAACATCAAAACCTGTCCCCTTCACAGCTGAAACACGGATGAGCGGCCTGGAGTCGGAATCAGAATCCATTCGTAAGGGGGCCATGGATGCCATCGCCCATTGGATTAGAGACCGAGGTGGGAGCTTTCCGAGCGAAGTGAAGGCAAACGTCGAACTCATCGCACGCGAAGGAGGAACCCCCCTCGCAGTGGCTTCAAGTGGACGCGTTTTAGGCGTTATTCGCCTAAAAGACGTTGTAAAACCTGGAATCAGCGATCGTTTTGTGCGTATTCGCGCCATGGGCATACGTACCGTGATGATCACGGGCGACAACAAACTTACCGCTGAAGCCATTGCAAAAGAAGCAGGAGTTGATGATTTTCTTGCAGAAGCAAAACCTGAAGACAAGATGAATCTCATTGCAGATCTGAAGCAACGTGGGCATATGGTTGCAATGACTGGAGATGGCACGAACGATGCTCCTGCCCTTGCAAAATCCGATGTGGGCCTTGTTATGAATACCGGAACACAGGCGGCAAGAGAGGCTGGAAATATGGTCGACCTTGATTCCGACCCCACTAAAATCATCGAAATTGTAGAAATCGGAAAGCAGCTTCTCATCACCCGTGGAGCCCTAACAACCTTTAGCATTGCCAACGACGTGGCAAAATATTTTGCCATTATTCCGGCCATCTTTCTCACGGCATTGCCTGAACTTTCAAGTCTTAATATTATGAAACTTGCAAATGCTCAAAGTGCAATTCTATCAGCAGTTATCTTTAATGCATTGGTCATCGTTGCTCTTATTCCGCTGGCATTAAGAGGCGTCAAATACCGTCCACAGTCTGCATCAGGACTCTTGAGATTTAATCTTTTGGTCTACGGGTTGGGAGGACTTGTTGTTCCCTTTGTTGGAATTAAACTCATCGACATCTGCATTGCTGCTCTAGGCCTTGCCTAAAAAAGGAAAATAACCGTGAAAAAGCGCATTATTCGCTCACTCCTCATGACTCTGTTCCTTTCGATTCTGCTCTGTGGAGTTTATCCACTGGCTGTAACCTTAATGGGTAAAATGGTGTTTCCTCAAAAAGTAAACGGCGGCTTTGTCAATATTCAGGAAAAAACAGTGGGTGCTCGCCTTATCGCTCAATCGTTTCAAGATGCAAAATATTTTCATGGTCGTCCTTCGGCTGCCGGTGCCAACGGATATGACGCCAGTGCTTCGTCGGGATCGAACCTTGGTCCTACCAATAAAAAACTCATCGAAAGAATACAGGGAAGCGTCAAATCTCTCACAAAAGAATCTCCTGAATGGGAGGGCCGTGTCCCCACTGAGCTTGTCACAACCTCTGCAAGTGGACTTGATCCACACATTTCACCTGAAACGGCGAAGGCACAGGTCAAAAGAGTTGCAATTGCGAGAGGAGTTTCAGAAGATACCCTGCTTGCTGTTGTAAATAGTCATATTGAAGAGCCCAAATTAGGTTTTTTGGGCGACCCCGTCGTCAATGTCTTGCTCCTGAATTTGGCCCTGGATGGGCATCATGTCGTCAATAAATAGGCAGAGTAAGCCATGAAGAGTTTCGAGGAACTTCTCAAAAAGAAAAATACAGGCTCGCTCAAAGTCTATCTTGGATATGCGGCTGGCGTTGGAAAAACCTATGCGATGCTGCGTGAAGGGCACACTTTGCGCACACGAGGTTTTGATGTGGTCATTGGCTATGTCGAGCCCCACGCGCGCCCCGATACATCAGCACTTATCAATGGGCTTGAAATGATTGCACCTCAGCAGTTCGAATGGGGCGAAAAAAAAATTCCGGAAATGGATCTTGATGCCATTCTTGCACGAAAACCGCAAATTGTTCTTGTTGACGAACTCGCGCATAGCAATGTCACAGGTAGCAAAAACTCGAAACGGTTTGAAGATGTGCTTGAAATATTGAAGCACGACATCAATGTCATTACGACCCTTAATGTGCAACATCTAGAGTCCGTGGCAGACAGGGTTTCAACGGCGACCCAAGTGGCCGTTCAAGAACGTCTTCCCGACGCTGTGCTGCAAAAAGCCGACCAAGTGGTTATTGTCGATGTGGCAATGGAAGAATTGCGCGAAAGACTGCGCCTTGGCAAAATTTATTCTCCCGAACGGGCCGAAACCGCGCTACAACATTTTTTCAGTTATCGAAATCTCGCCTTTTTGCGAGAGCTCTGCTTGCGCGAAGGCGCAGGCGCACAAAATCGCAAAACAGAAGCCATGGGATTTCTCACCGACGCAAGTCCTACCAATGCAGAGGAGCCCGTGATGGTTGCCATGAGTTCCGATCCTACGGATGCAGCGAATCTTATCCGCAAAGGAGCGCGCTTGGCAGCTCAATTTTCAAGCCGACTTTTCGTCGTTTATGTCCGTAAAAAAGCAGAGGCTCCCACCCGCATTGAAGCGGGCCTTCAACGCCGTTTACAGCAAAATTTAGTGCTCGCAAAAAGCTTGGGTGCAGAAGTCGTAACACTTCACGGTGAAAATATTTCGGATGTGCTCGTCAATTTTGCACAAGACAACAAGATTCGCCACGCCATTTTTGGAAAATCGCGCATGACGCCACTCAACGAAAGATTTCGAGGTTCCATTCTTCTCGAATTTATTCATGATGCTGTCGGTATTGATGTCCACATCCTGACCACAGAAACAGGAAGAAGCCTATGAGCGCGCTTCCACCCATTCGCCGAAAAATTTTGCGCGATATTATGAAGCTTGTGTGCATTTTTGGGTTGCTTGGAATCCTCTTAATGGCAGTGGTCTCGACAACTGGACGTACCCCTCCTCAACTGATCCGCCGAAATTACGACTCCATTTCAGCAGCAGCACGCATGAAAGTCGCCTGGAATGCCTTAAAGCATGCTGATGACTATGGCGAAAAAAGTGTCGCAGAATGGAAGGATTATTTTGAGCAAGCATTGCAGTTTGAAGAACAGAACGTCACAGAAACCGGTGAAAAGGAAGCTTCGGAACTGCTTCGACGCAATTGGGAACACTTCCTTAAGAAAGGTAACAGCCCTCCAAGTTCGGAAGAATTTCGTGCAACTCTCAAGATATTAGAACACCTTGTGACTCTCAATGAAGTTGGAATGTTTCAGCTCGCAGAAAAAAACATGCGTTTGGCAAATAACGTTGTTTTCGGATCGCTCTTTCTTTTTCTCGGAGGAATTGTCGCTTCTATTTTTGCAGCCGATTCTATTTCTGGACGCATTGCACAGCCACTGCGTCGCATCTCTGAAGTGTTGCAAAACAAACCCCAGCTTGGACATAAGCTAAAGCTTCCCCCGCCAACAAGTCTCGAGATAAAGTTTCTTTCCAGTGAATTGAGCGAACTTTGGAATCGACTGAGCGAACTTGACAAAGTAAACGTCAATCAGCTCATCAAACAAAAAAGCGAGCTTGAAGTTATTTTGGCATCCGTGGAAGATGGCATCGTCGTTCTCGACAATTCAGACAAGGTTTCTCATACGAATCAATGCTTCTTAGAAATGATCAATCTGACTTCGCATGAAGAAGCCATGGGTACGCTCTGGAACGATCTCCCAACAGCCTCTACGAATTACTTGACGGTGCGCGAAACTATGCTTCACCTGATTCAATCTGAGATTTTTGAATCGGAAATTCAGATTGAGTCAAACGAATTTAAACACATCTATCATGCTCGCATGAGGAACGTGATTGATGCACAAAGTGAAAAACAGGGGCGCGTTTTTCTGTTTAGCAACATCACTGAGCGCAGACAGCGTGAAACACTCCGACGGGAACTCATCGATTGGCTTTCCCATGAACTCAAAACTCCCTTGCAGTCTCTTGTCATGGCTTCGGATCTTTTGTGCACAAAAAAAGCTGAATTTGGAGAAGTTCAACGCCTCCTTGTGGAAACCATTGTCGAAGATGTCGCGCGCATCCGGGGTGTGGCAGAAGAATTTACGAAGTTTACACAGAGCCAACACAAAATGCTCGAACTCAACCTTGAACCTACATCTCTTGGCCTCCTTATTCCCACCTGGATCAAACCCTTTGTTGTGCTTGCAAAGGATAAAGGCATTGAAATCTGTTACGAAGATTTTACATCTGGCCTCGTGATACTCCTCGACAAAAATAAATTCTCGTGGGTTGTTTCTAATCTCCTTTCGAATGCCATACGTATTTCTCCTGATAAATCCTCGATTCAAATTCGCCTCAACGCCTCTGACTCCCACGTTGATTTGCGCGTGGTAGATGAAGGACCCGGAATATCCAACGACCTCAAAGAACGCATGTTTGAACCCTACTATCAAGGCAAACTCGAAGAGGTTTCTGTAAAATCGGGGCTTTTTGGAATTGGGCTTTCGATTGCCAGAAATGTTGTAGAAGCTCATAAAGGCAAGATATGGCATGAACCAAACATTCCACGAGGCACTGTGTTTATCGTGCAAATTCCATACACAATGACTTAAGGAAACAAAAACATGATTCCCTTAAAAATCATGATTGCAGATGATGATAAAAACATTCGGCAGACCCTAAACGTAGGATTAAAAAGCCTGGGTTGCGAGCCGACAGTTTTTAGTTCTGCAGAGGAAGTTTTGTCGCAATGGAAGAAGTTAAAGCCAGACTTCATCCTCACGGATTTCAAAATGCAGGGCAAATCTGGAATCGATTTGTTGAAGGAAGTTCGAAAGACTCACGGGGCTCCACTGGTGGTTGTCATGACTGCATTTGCTTCCTTTGAAAATGCAGTCGAAGCGATCAGGCAAGGAGCATACGACTATTTACCCAAACCTTTTTCTATGGATCAACTTGAACATCTTATTTCAAAAATAAGTAAGATTGTGAATCTCGAGCGCGAAAATAAAAGCCTTAAACGAAGCAAGGATAGTCGAGATTATTTTACAGGAATCACCTCTCCTGCCATGGTCAATCTTGAAGATTTTATAAACCGTGTCGCAACCACAGAAGCCACGATTTTGATTGCGGGAGAAAGTGGAACTGGAAAAACGGAACTCGCACGCTATATTCATGCGCGCTCCTCACGCAGCCAAATGCCCTTTGTTGAAGTCTCGTGCACTTCATTAACCGAGTCACTTTTAGAGTCTGAACTCTTTGGACATGTAAAAGGCGCTTTTACGGGAGCCATTTCCGATCACATTGGAAAGCTTGAACTAGCCAATGGAGGCACTCTTTTTCTGGATGAAATTGGTGACCTTTCCCTTGGAAGTCAGTCGAAATTCTTGCGCTTCCTTGAAAGTCGAAGACTCGAAAAAGTGGGAGGAAATCACACCATTGATGTCAACACGCGCATCATTGCAGCAACAAACAGAAATCTTTCTGAGGATGTGGCCGCTCGAAAATTCAGGGAAGACCTCTATTTTAGAATGAATACATTTGAATATATCATTCCACCTCTGCGCCATCGAAAAGAAGATATTCCTGTTTTAATAAAAAGATTTCTCGCCGAATTTAAAGGTTCCCATGCGACGTCCCACTTGCCCGCTAATATCCATGACGCTTTTCAAAGTTATTCTTGGCCTGGAAATGTTCGAGAACTGCGAAATACTGTTGAAAGGATCGCACTCCTGGCGGGTGATCAAGATTTTCGTTACGAAGATTTGCCAAAGGCCGTGAGAGAGCGTCCCATGCAAAAGATCAAAGGGGATGCGATTTATTGCAGCTTAGAAGAGCAGGAACGTGAACATATTCAACGCCTCCTTGAGGTAGAACCTAATCTCGAAAAGGCATCTGAAATTCTCGGAATTTCGACTTCAACCCTGTGGCGCAAGCGAAAAGAATACGGACTCGTTTAACATCTCCTTCAAAATGGAAGCCCACCTTTCAGTTTGAAATATATCTCCGCTACGCCTCAAGGGTAACTCGTTAAATATTCGGACGTATTTTGTTGGCATTTAAATTGCTTAGTTGGTAAATCAAGAGTTTTTTTAGACACTTGATTTTAATTCTTCAATTTTAGGAGTTCCTCATGACGCGTTTAAGTTTTACTTTAATCTCGATGCTTGCTGTTCCACTCTCATTTTTGGGCTGTGGCCGGTCCGAAAATTCGCAGCGCAAAGCAGACACGCAACTCAATTCTTACGCCAGTTCAAATGACAGCCTTTGGAATCGACTGATCCGAAATTCAAAGCAGTCCTTTCTTTTCGCGCACCAGTTTCAAGACATTCATTCAGGAATGCTCTATCAGTGCTGGTACCAGACACAAACGACACCCGAAGGCGCTCAAAAAATAAAAGGACTTGAAGACCTTTTAAAGCATCCCCACACACAACCGCTGCGCACACACTACACAAGTGCCTACGGAATTAAGCATTCCCTTGATGATTTAGAATTCTGGAACACCTTAGGTAACAGTCTCAATGTCGGCGTAAGAACATCCGTCGCTGCTGCAACCTGCAATAGCCTTGCGCTCTCTGCCTTGGGTGTTGCCATAGGACCTTTTACGGGAGGCACTTCAATTGGAGTTTCCGTTGGACTGTGTGGACTTGCAGGCATGTGGGGAGCGCTCGACCAGCGCCCCCTTGATGGCGGTACTGTCGATGCAAAAACTCTGCTTGTGGATCAAGAACGACTTTTAAACTCTGCGATCGACGGTATCGATTGGCGGTCAATGAACACGCTTGCAAAAGGGATCAAGCGAACTCCACTCCATCACAGCCTTGATCGGATGCCTTGCCCAATTCCCACGCAGCTCACAACGAAAGAAATGACTCAGATTCAAACGAGAAATGCGTTTTAAAGTCACCCGCATCACTGACCTTTCGAATTCATTTCGTCTAAGCTATCAACTTCTTTAAGCAGGCGAACGACGCTCCAACCATTTTTCTGACGATTGGATTCTCGGCGTTCTAAATTTGTGCGATTTTGGGCGGATTTTGAATCTTGAAATGGAACGGTAGAAACTGCGAAGAGGAAGAGCGATAGACCAGAAGAAATTAGACACATCATCATAAAAAAGACCGGAATTTGAACAGGTTTCATCCGACGGCTTGCATGAAAATTATTTCTGAATTCATAATCTAACATTGGGTTCATTCCTTGTTTCGTTCGGCGAAATGCAGACTGCGTTCCACGTCGCCTTAGCAAAATTGGTGCCACGCCAAACAAAATAGAAAAATCGAATGAAATCAGAGTCATTTACCTGATGAACTATTTATGAAGTGGTCCAAAACGACCCAAAAGGGTCCATATTGGGCCAAATTTGACCACCCTTTGCCAGAAGAAGAAAACTTTTAACGCAGCTTAGAGTGAATCCAACCTTTTTTTCGAAACCAGAGGTAAATTGAAAGTGCCACAATGGCCATCAGAGCAATGGAGCCCGGATAACCGTAACGCAAACGAAGTTCAGGCATTTGCTCAAAATTCATTCCATAAATACCTGCAATAAAGCTTAGGGGCAAGAAGAACGCCGAAAAAATGGTGAGAACTCGCATCACTTCGTTGGTTTTTTGCGAGACTTCGTTGACTCGTTGTGTAGAAATCGAAATTTCAAGATTTAACAATCCTGCTGCCATTTCTGAAATTTCGTCTGCGTAAAGGTGTAAGCGATCGGTGTTTTCTAAAGAAGTGCGCAGTGTGCGCGAATTCTTATCAACGTGTTGAATCAGCTCATGCACCACGCCCTGTGTGCGCCAAAGCACGCTTTTAACAACGCCCGCCTGCCGCTTTGCATGAAAGAAGTATCTCATGCAAGATGTCGAATTTTCTGCAAGAAAAATATTCTTTTCAGAATTTGACATAGACTCTTCCAGCTTTTGCAAAGGCTTATCGTACGTTTGCACAACAGAGGCCAAAAGTACCTTAAGAACAGACTCCCACGAGACATTATTTAATTTACTCGACTGATATTTTTGCATCAATGCTGTCAAATAGGATTGTGGGTGACGATGAACAGTCAGCAAAGTATTTTGATTTGCAAAAATCACCAGTTTGCGTGTCATAGAATAAACAGTGTCGCCTTCGGTGACGCTTTCATCATAGGCTCGCAAAACAAGATAGACGCAATTTTCTAAAAACTCTGCCTTTACAATGTGTGTTGGCTCTAAACAACTCGTTACCAAATCTTCGGGTAAATTATGCTTTTGCGCCAGTTCACAAAGGTCATCTAGGTTAGGATTAACGACATCAATCCAAACAAACTTCTTTTTATCACTACTTGCAATGATCTCAATCAAAGTGAGCATTCCCTCATTTTATTTGCCACGCAAAGTCGAATCCCAGCGTCGCAAAAATTCCATAACAAATCTCACTCCAATTCCTGTAAACGGTCCTGCGGAGTGAGCAACACCTTCTGAATCTTCCGATGCAGAAAGATCGACATGAACCCAGGGTACTTTTTCGGTGAATTTACGCAAAAAGTGTCCTGCTAAAATATGGTCCGGACTTGATTCAATGGTGCATTGTTTAATGTCTGCAACTTTGCTTTTAAGAGCATCTCCAAAATCTTCGTCGTTTGGAAACACCCAGACGCGTTCACCGGATTCCTTTCCTGCCGCATGAATGTCGCCCAGCCATTCAATGTTAGAGGTGTACACGCCATGGTAACGCGTTCCGATGGCCACAACGCATGCACCTGTCAGGGTTGCGAAGTCGATAATTAATTCAGGAGTTCCACGCGCTGCAAGGGTTAAGGTATCGGCCAAAAGCATTCGACCTTCTGCGTCAGTATGCATGACTTCGATGGTTGTTCCGTTCATCGCGGTAACAACATCGCCGGGCTTGTAGCCTTGGGGGCCAATTTTATTTTCACCAATGGCAAGAAAGAGTTCAACTTCATACGGGAATTTTTCATCCACAAGCGAAAGAAAAGTTGCAAGCGCAATGGCGCTGCCCTGCATATCTCCATGCATGCCATACATTGATTTTGCCGACTTGAGGTTGACGCCCCCAGTATCAAAAATGACACCTTTGCCGACGAGCGAAAGTTTACCTTTTGCGTTGCTAGGTTTATAGGATGCCTTTAAAATGCCGCATTGATGGCCTTCATCTGCTGCAACTACGGCCAAAAATGCCCCGGCACCCAGGGTCTTGAGTTTGTCGACATCGTAGAATTCATAGCCAAGGCCTTTTTTCGTCACTTCTTGTTTCACAAAATCACGATAGGCTTCTGCAGTCAGGACATTAGAAGGAAGAATCGCCAGTTGCTTTGCGAGGGATGTGAGTGTGGATGTTACGAAAGCTTGCTTTGCCGTCGACTGAAGTCTTTCTTTGATTGCAGAATCAACCCTAACCTCAAAGACTTCCAAATTGCGGCGTGCCTTTTTCTTGGAGCTTAGCGGATAAAAAACGACCTCTTGTAAAATCGTTGCAGACACAAAAGCATCAAGCCAAATTTCGCTGGCCTCTGTTGAAAGCTGACCAAAGGTTACAAAAACCCTTTGAACGCGTGCTTCCTTAAATTTACTTGCAACCGTTCGAGCCTCCATCAGCCTCTCGTAAGGCTCCAAAGCACTGGTAACAGGGACGAGCGCACAAGAGACAAGGACTTGTCCCACAATAGAATCGACAAAAAGGGTGTCTTTGAGGGGTTCCTCTGATTCGCGACTCCGCCAGGCTGCGAGAGTGCGTACATGCAAGCACTGAAGCAGTGTTTCTCGGTGAGATTCTTCAGTGAATATTGCAGCAAGAGCAGACTTAATTTCATGATTGAAAGATTGAATATCCGCAATGGGACCTTTTAGAAAGAGCACGATTCCTGCGGAAGTTCCGGGCTCGCCTAACTGCGCACCAGCACCGGAAAGCACGTCAACTTGAAACGAGGGAGTTGTGTTTATAATGAGAGACATTTTCCATTTCCTTTGTCTTGAGAGACCCAGTGGCCTTTGATCTCTTTAATCAAGGTTGAAGGAAATGGCAAAATTTTTGAGCCTATGATTTGAGCGTAAAAGGCACGTATTTTCTTAAAAAGTTTTCCATGAGTTTCATGCCGTCCGGCGTACAAACGGATTCGGGGTGAAATTGCACTCCAAAAACCGGATACTTTTTATGTCTTATCGCCATAATTTCTCCATCGTCTATGGAAAAAGCAAGGGGTTCGAGATCTTCTCCAAGACGTTGCGCATTGATCACGAGGGAATGGTACCTTGTTGCTTGAAAGGGATTTGGGATTCCCTTAAAGAGTTCGTCGTTGTTGCGATGGACAACCATCGAGGTTTTTCCATGCATCAGATGCCTTGCGCGGATGATTTCTGATCCGTATACTTCACCAATTGCTTGATGGCCGAGACAGACTCCAAAGATGGGAACTTGCGGTCCATAGGTTCGAATGAGATCTTCGGAAATTCCAGCTTCTTTCGGAGTTTTTGGACCGGGTGAAATAATAATGCACGAGGGGCGCATTTTACCCACATCTGCGACAGTGACTTCATCGTTTCGCACAACATTAATTTTACATTTCGCCATACAGCCAAAATAATCAACGAGATTGTATGTGAACGAATCATAGTTATCAATCATGAGTATCATCGCGCATTTTCTCCCGAAACATCCGAAGTGGAAAGAACTTCTAGGCTTGCTCTGAGTTTATTCTCGGTTTCCTTATACTCCATTTCATCGATGGAATCCGAAACAATTCCAGCGGCAGCCTGTGTATATGCAAAGCCATCTTTCACAAGAATGCTTCGAATTGTGAGCGCCGCTTTTAGATTTCCTTGAAAATCAAGAAACATCAGTCCACCTGCGTAAAATTCACGCTGTTCACTTTCAAGTTCCGAAATAATTTCCATGGCCCGAATTTTTGGCGTCCCGGTTACAGTTCCAGCTGGAAAACTCGATCGCAAAGCGTCTATTGCACCCTTTCCCTTCTTAAGCTTTCCGACGACGTTTGAAACCATATGGATGACATGGGAATATTTTTCGACTCCCATGAGCTGTGTGACTTTAACACTCCCGTATTCGCAGACTCTGCCGACATCATTGCGTGCGAGGTCGACGAGCATGATGTGCTCTGCTTTTTCTTTTTCATCATTGCGCAGCTCTTCGATAATTTCTTCTTCGGAACGCTCTTTAGAGCGCCGTTTCCGAGTGCCCGCAATTGGGCACAGAGTCATGTCTTCTTTTTCAACTTGGACAAGGAGTTCGGGCGATGCACCCAATAAGCAAAATTCTTTTAACTTTAAATAAAACATAAAAGGTGAAGGGTTGAGGTAACGTAACTTACGATAAATATCGAAAGGTTCACCAGGAGCGGCAACCTTGGCGCGCCTGGAAATTTGGATCTGAAAGATATCTCCCGCTGTGATATAGTCTTTACAAATTTTAACCGATTTCTGAAAATCGGATTTTGCAATATTCCATGCAAAGTCTTTGGGTACTGCAGGTGTCTCCATGGAAACCAATGGAATGGTATGGGATGTGAGCTTAAAAATTCTTTCGGAAAGTACCTTGAGTCCCTTCTGAGCGGCTTCAAAAATCTCTAAATCTGACTTGGCTGCGTGTTCTTTTTTAAAAATATTATGAACAAGGAGCAATGAGCGGTCGAGGTTGTCTATGACAATCATATCGCGTGGCAGGATAAATTTTGCAAGCGGCATCCCAAGAGAACGATTTTTTGGAAAAGTTATTTTTTCTTCAAACTTGACACATTCATAAGAAAGGTAACCGATGATTCCAGAAAAGAATTTCTCGCCCTCATGTTTTGGAGCACAAAACTCGTCGGACATGCGCTGCAGAAAGGCAAAGAGATTTTCTGCAACTCTCTCTTTCTTACCATCGGATGTGACAGTTTCAATGTGGTCGTCTTGCACGGTGACAGTGAGATAGGGATTCAAAGCCAGATAGGAATAGCGATCATAGCGAGCTGAACCCAAAATTCCTTCCAAAAGGCACGCTGATTCGTCGTTTCGAAAATGCCAAGCGAGAGAAATGGGAGTTGCGGTGTCGAAAATGATCTTTCGATACATCGGCACCACCGAATGAGACTGCAGGTTCTTCAAAAACTCTTCAGAACTGATATCCCTCGACATGAAATCTTCCTCAATTTTCGGGTTCACATTCTTTTTCCTGTAACTTGACTACCATAAATGCGACATCATCCAAGGGCGCGCCCTCAATTTTAGAGGCTTCAAGCCTCTTGACGAACCTTGGTTTGATGCCCTCAACATCTTCTTGCTGATTCAGCATTGAGTACAGATCTTTTTGTCGTAACGGTCGCCCGTTTGCATTGATGTTATCAAAGAGCCCATCGGTGTAAAGAAAGAAAACATCTCCTTGCTCGATTGGAAATTCTTGGAGTCGATTTTCGATAGTTTCCCGAAATCCAAGAGCGTTTCCAGCAATTTGAAGATGACCAACCCTGCCATCCCTTACCATATAAGCAGGACAATGTGCGGCACTTGTGTAAATGGCTCGCCCTCTCGCGAGCGCACTCACAAATTTCTTTTCGGATTGAAACCCTGTTTTAACGCGACAAAAATGTTTTTCCAGGGCAGAACTAGAAAATGCTGAGGAACGCAGCCTACACAAACGACTTCTCTTGTCCCTGCGCACACTGAAAAGCGAGAATCCATTCGACGATGAATGAACATGTGAATCATTTCAAAACCCCTGCGTTGGCTGCTCAGAAAAGACGACCACAGAGTGGCCAAGTTTCCGTGGCTTCGAAGCAGGAAAAGGAAAAAATTCATTCACTTTTTATGAGAGCCCCCGCCGCCATTGCACTTTTGAATTTGATCGATGACAAACTGTTTTTTGAGTTTGCGAATCAACATTTTGAACAGCTCGTTTCTCTTAAAAATCTTTCGGGAAAGTCTCTCGCCGAGGCCTTTCCCGATCTTCAGGCAACCAACCCTGAACTCTATGAGATCCTATACCGGGTCGCTCGAACAGGAGAGCGATACACAGCAACCGAGTGTCCCATTCTTTTGGATTGGAATGCCTCAGGCACTGCCACCGAGCGCTTTTTAAAGTCATGACACCACCAGCAGAGCTGGTGGTTTGAATTCGTGAACCGCTCAAAGCGGTTTATTGGGAGTCGCAATTCTTGCGACGTGATTTGTTACCTCTGCTTACGCAGAGAGCTGCTGTTACTC
>JBIIEI010000151.1:0-6855 GCA_044237915.1 Silvanigrellaceae bacterium
CGTGCCGTAAAAAGGCGGCCTAAGCCTTTCCCACGTTTGCATGGCAAGAGAAGTGATTGGCACAACAGAGTAACTGCTTAACCTAGTGCCATTAAGCTATAGATTTAAATTTATTGATTATTTTTGAATGCCTCTAATTAAAAAGTACAAGGAGTTTTTCCCAATCTGCGTACGGCCCGGCCCTCTTGAAATGAAGCCCATCGAAGTGCAAATGGTGTGGCATGGCCTGACGAGTCAAGATCCTCCCCGTAAATGGGTGCGTCAGCTCATTAAAGAAGTGTATTCAAGCCCTGATTTTTCAAAGAATTTTCAGAGATAATTAAAACAGATGTGAGAAGTGCGGGAATTGCAAACGCAGACGCCCAGAAATGCATGTTGGGTGTTTTTGCATTGGTCATCCCACCTTCCGAAACGTCGCGCAAATGTTTAAAAGTATTTTGGGATACCCAAGGGCAGGATTGGTATGGTAAGCAATATTGTCTTCTTGGGAAAGTGGCGGTTGCAAAATATCTTCAACAATAACTGTTCGAGTTTGATATCACTTCAATACAGTGTAGTAGTCTTGAAGCATTTTCTCGAACTTACTTTTAAAGCTCGGAGAGTTGAGCTGTTCTGTTAAAAATGCCGCCAATTCGGGCTTGTTTTTATTGGTAAAAAAATGTCGTTCAAACTGACTTGCTAGTTCATCCACAATTCCCACTTCGCCGTTAGAATCCTTTAAATAACTTTTTGCGGCGGACTGTGGCAGTACTCCAACGATGGTGCGCCCGGCCCGGACTTTTTCGAACACTTGTTTTGGATAATCGACGTCGTCTCGGAATGCGATTTTCTGATTGAACAGGTCATCAAAGCTGTAGCGAAAGCCGCGTTGAGTAGACACTGTAAATCCTTTAAGGGAACTTGCCAGTGAATCGGCCCTGGTGCCTTTCGTCAGATACTTCCAGTTTGATTTTTTGTTAAAAATAAGTGCATTTCCATCTGAAAATAGGGAAGGACTCCAGTGATATTTTGTCTTTTCAGGGTCGGAAAAAAATCCAGGCGAGGCCCACAGAACAGCATCGAAGGCTTGCTTTTCGACAAGGGAGTCGAGGCGTTTGCGGGGCAGAGTTTCAACCGAAAATATGTATTTTTTGTCTGCTAATTGTGTGAGGAGCAGCGCGAGATCAGATGAGAGGCCTTTTTCTTGTTCCACAATGAAGGGTGCGAAGTCGTGATAGTTTAAGAGCTTAACATTGAGGGGCTCTGCAAAACCCATTGAATTCAATAAACTCACTGTTGTCGCTAGAAAAATGATCTTCAAATTCGCCATTCAGCTCACTCCACCTTATAAATTCGAGGTGCTCTTACGACAATGGAGCACCAAAATCAGCTTGGAGTTTATTGTGACCCTATCCGCTCATCAATTCAACTGGTGGGTGGAAAGTTGTTACTTTGAAAGAAGTTCGACGGCGTAGTTCGCCGTTTGCTGCTTTATCTGCGGGCAAATCTCTTCAACTGCAGTTTTCAAGAGCTTGTCTTTCTTCACATCGTTAAGCGATTCGCCGATTTTCTGACGAACGGTGCGCAACTGATTATAAACAACTGTTTCACAGTCCGTTATAAATTTGACTGTTGGTGCTGCGCCTGTATCGATCGGTGCAAGGTTAAAAAGTGTACTCAGATATACTTCTAATTGAGGCATTTCTTCCATTTTTGCCTCGTGTTTGAAATGAAATACCAAAAGACTTTCGCCAGTCTGGCAGTTGCCTTCACCATCTGATTTGATTTGGAGCTGGAACTTTTGTTTTTCACTCTTTTCGTTTGTGTATTCGGCTTCGAAATCATGAGGAGTCATTGGTGAATCCAATCGCGCAAGAGCCTTGCACCTATCGACGGCATTACTTTTGCCGAGTGTTTTAAGTTGTACCTCTTGAGCGCTGTTTAAAGAAACAACCGGGACATTAATAACCACGTTTTTATCTGGTGATGGTTGGACTAAGGGTGTTGGTTGAATTGAAGTTTCTTTTTTCTTCTTGTCAGAACGGCAGCTTTGTAATGCCACGAAGAAAATGAGTCCTATGAGTACTGATTTATGAGACATACTTTCAAGTCCTTTAAACGAAATATAATAAAATGTTATTGTAAATAATAATTTTTGGATCTCTGGATTTTAAGGTTGTGTTACTCTAAGAATTGCGTCCCAGACAGCCTTCTGAAGCGCGGGGCACTGCTGTTCAGCAGCGCTTTTTACTACGTCTGCCTTAATCTCGGGAGTGAGTTTGTATCCCAATTCTTCATATAACTTATCCGCGTTCATTTGTGCTTTGTGCACACAGTTGGTTTGTACACGTCTCATCCGATATTCTGTTGCCTCGACCTTTTCGAGCTGAAAAACCCAATCGAAACTGGGGCGGTAAACGGGTTTTTGTCTCTCAACTCTTTGAACAAAAAAAGTGATGCGATTCGTATCCGTCACGCAACCCTGGTAAAGAGGGGCAAAGGGAGCGGTATATGTGATTTGTCCGTCGGTCGTTCCGGTGTATGTGTAGTCGATAAGTCGCAATGTTCCAAACTTGGATTTGAACTCTGCGCACACTTTTTCGACATCTTTTAGCGTCCAAGTGGGCTCTTGTGCCTGAGCAACACTCCCTTCAATTTGCCCAATGAGCAAAAGAGCCGCTATAGCCATCATTCCTTTTGAAATTCTTTTTCTTAGAGCATTTCTCATACGGACTGTCCTTAGTTTTTTTGATGCTTGTTTGCGTGTCACAAGGTACTGACGTTCCATAGGAGAAAGAGTCTCCCCATTCCATGGACATTTTCTGTTCGTCGTTCGATTCCGCTTGAATGCCCTGATGAAACCACTTACTTCTTGTTGTGAGTATTCACATTCTTGTGGGTGCAATAAACACGCGCGTACGCTCAAATAATAAACAGGGAAATCATGAGACGAGATCAGAAAATGAATTTTTTTGGAGTCTATTATGTCTAAATTTTTTGCACTGGCACTTGCTGGAATTGTTTCGTCGAGTTTTCAAGGGCGAGTTGTTGAAGCACGCGACACCCACCGAGTAGTTCAGGATCTTTCTGAACGGGAGCAAAACGTCATTGCCATTCAAGCAAACCACGCACTTTTGAAAAGTGTTCGGGATGAACTCTTTAATGGGGAAGGCGGAATCTCAAAACTCTCGGAAATATTCGCTGACAAAGCACTAAACTGGGAAGATAAGTGGGCGATATTGAGACTGCAGCTCAAGGCTCTGAACGAATCCTACTCGGAAAACCAGAAGGCGGCCTTTCTTGTGGAGATTTCCGCTCTAAATCAGGCCTTTGAGGAGATGAGGTCTCTGCAAAGTAAAGTTTCTGATGTTGCTTCTGTAGGTCGGACGCGTTTGTCCGGCCGCACCGCGATGCCTTATAACTCCACTGAATTTGCCCAAGAAGCGAAGTCACTTGAATTAGAATTTACTTCGCTTAATGAGGCCTTCGTCAAGACTGATCAGGTCGTTAAGGACAAAGCTGAAGAGCTTGGGCACATGCAGGGAAAAGTGTTGGACGTGAGTGAAGCTTTGGCAAAACGAGATTCGCTCAGCGCAGCAAGTCGTGAGCTAAACGAGGCGCTGGATGCATTCGCTCAGTTCATCATCGTCGAAAAAGTTGCAGGGCCTATGATTGAATCTATCCCCCTGTGGCAGGATAGATGTCCTTTAAATGTAATTTCACAATGGGCGAGAAAAGTCTGAAAAAATGCAACATGCCTATTCGGAGCAGTTTAAGAAAACAGCTGTTCAAAAGTATTTGAATCGTGGTAACCGCAGTGTGGCAGCAGTTGCTCAAGAGATGGGTACGACTCCATTTTCCATCTACCAGTGGGTAAAGTCATACCAAAAAGGCGATCCTATCATGAATAAATCACCTCGAAGTCCGGAAGACTTAAGCCCCAGCGAAAAGCTCAGTGCAATTCTTGAATATTCTGGAATTTCAGAGGTTAATAAAGGGGAATGGCTGCGTAAAAATGGTTTGACCGAAGAAAAAATAGATGCTTGGAGAGAGATGGCCAAAGCTGGCCTTGGAAAGAAGCCAGATACGCGTGAGTCAGCAGAAGATAAACGCGAAATCAAAAAGCTTGAGAAGGAGCTTCGCCGCAAAGATAAAGCCCTTGCAGAAACAGCTGCACTTCTAGTCCTTCAAAAAAAAATAGCCGAGATCTACGGTTCGGAGGACGAATAGTTTGCAATGAAGAGAGGCTTGAATTGCTTACACAAGTGAGAGTAGCGCAAGAGAGCGGTGCTCGAATAGAACGAATCGCTGAATGTTTAAATATTTCCGAAAAAACACTCAAACGATGGAGTGCAAATCCGCACAAAATCGATGGCAGAAAGCATGCAGATAAGCATATTCCTCATGCCTTGAATGAGAAAGAAAAGGAAAAAATTCTAGCGGTAGTGAATGGCCCTCAATTCCGGAATTTGCCACCTTCAAAAATCGTTCCACTGCTTGCAGATATGGGAGTTTTTCTCGCTTCAGAAGCAACCCTCTACAGATTATTGAAAACTGAAAAGCAGTTAGCACATAGAGAGAAGTCGAGACCGCGCAAGCATAAAAAGCCAAATGCACTTGTTGCCAAAGCGCCAAATCAAGTCTGGAGTTGGGATATTACCTATCTCAAAACCCAAGTGCGGGGCGCATATTTTTATCTATATCTGCACATTGACATTTTCAGTAGAAAAATTGTAGGTTGGCAAGTGAATGAGATAGAGAGTGCTGAGTTGGCCGCAGATTTGTTCTCAGAGCTATGCAAGAAAGAAAGGGTCATTCCACATTCTTTAAAGCTTCATTCCGATAATGGTGCACCGATGAAAGGCGCTACAATGCTTGCAACACTTCAGTATCTTGGAGTAGTGCCGTCATTCTCAAGACCGAGCGTCAGTGATGATAATCCCTATTCAGAGTCTTTATTTAAGACAATGAAGTATCGACCAGGGTACCCAGAAAATCCTTTTGAGAGCATTCAAGCCGCTCAAGAATGGGTTTCAAAATTTGTACATTGGTACAACGAAGAACATCTGCACAGCGGGATTAACTTTGTGACTCCAGCAAGCCGACACAACGGTGAGGATGAAAAAATCCTTGCAAAAAGAAAGTCTGTTTACGAAGTAGCAAAGTCCAAAAATCCAGGGCGATGGAGTGGAATGACTAGAGCGTGGAAATGGGAATCCGAGGTTGTTTTGAATTCTCGGAAGTCAGATTCTGTTGGTCAAGTGAACGCATAAGTTCACCGGACATCTATCCTGAAAAATTCCGCTATTGAGGCAAAGATTTCAACGCTAAGCAAACTGGCACAGGGTCTTTGGATTTTCCGCGCAGCAAAAGAAATGAGTTCGTTTCGATTGAGTTGCCAAGAAACAATCACTGCTGTTGAGAGTTTATCTGGTCTAGGTACCGAACGAGAAAAAACTGTAAGGACCGTTCAAAACCTTTGCCATCAGGCAGAACAGCGATTCAAAAACATAGGCGGCAGCTACAGCACGGGTCAGATTGTCGCATCTGCACAGAAAATAAGGCAGCGCATGTACCACATGAAGTGCTTTAAGGACCCAGGTCCACTTTGTAAGAAATTCGATTGGCTTCCAAAGGTGAGTGCAGAAAGAATTCAAGAGATGAGCGTCGAGGAACTCGAGCTCCTTGAAGACACGTGGGCTAAATTCGAAAGTGGAACCCTTTAAAGTGGAATTAAAAATGCATCGAAAATTTATGCAAAAAAATATCCGTATCATGAACAGGGCGTTCGTATTTATGGGACTTGTCCTCTCTCAGCAAAGCGTTCTTATTGCTCAGGATTTACTTCGTAACAAAATGGAATCTTCAAACAAGCCCTTGGAATTAACACCAGAGGAAGAAGCTGCTGCTGCTTTAACTGCTATAGACGAGCAGCGCATGAAAGGCGAGACGGAGGCCACTGTGAGGCTAAAGCTCGAAGCACTTGTGGCACACGAAAATCCATGGGAAGTGCCATCTGCCCAGCTTATGCTCTTGGTGCAGTCCTTTACGCGATTGAATCCTTCAAAAATCGCATTTCTTGAAGATATGCTGGTGAACTCTGCTCCAGATAGTCTTGTGTTCTCAATTGTAGCTCCGGAATTAGTCGGGGCTGGGAATGAAAGCGCACAAATTAGCCTTGTAAGAGCAGCCGAACGAAAGATGGCGTTAGGGAGCCCAGGTTTGGCACTGAGCCTCGTTATCTCGATCGGGTCTTTAAAGTATCCAACTGACGCAACAATAGACTGGCTCACAGGGCTGTCAGCGCACTCAGACAACGGAATTGCGTCGACAAGCTTGCTTGCGCTCGGCTCTCTTGCTGGTGAAATAGACAAAGTTTCCCAAAGCAAGAGTTTGAAGGTAACACAGAGGCTGACAAATGAGTTGGTAGGCCTCCTCGAGCCTACGGTTGAAAATGCGAAGCCAGAAACCAATGAGCGCAAGGCGCTCCTCTTAGCTGCTCTAGGAAATGCAGGAAACGCAAGTGTTGAGCCCATTGTCTCCAAAGTCTTAGCTACGGAATCTGATGAGGCAGTGAGGGCAGAAGCCCTCGGTGCACTCAGATTTGTGAAGACTCCAACGGCCAAGCAGACTCTCTTTGACAATTTGAAGGGCAATGGAGCCAGAAAGATCAAAGAGGAGATTATCAGTGCATTTCGCTATATAGATCTTGAGTCTCGTGAACTTGATTCACTGGTTCTTTTTCTCAAAGAAGTGCGACCAGCATGATCATGAACTAATGGGGAATCCCATCACGGCCCCGGAAGGAGGGAATGTGTAGGCAACAAAGCAAGGGTGTCCGAAGAAACTTCTGAATGAAGTGGAGAGCAGAGCAAA
>JBIIEI010000152.1:0-6703 GCA_044237915.1 Silvanigrellaceae bacterium
TAAGGGCTACAAGGGTATCTTCGACTGATGATGGGCTCGCCATAAAATTCCTCCGATTGATTTTTACCTATCGAAGAATCTCAAACTAAAAATGAACTGTCCCACGTCTCAGATTGTGCAGTTACCATATTTCCCACTGGCGCGCCACTCATGCTCCGTGGCCCTCACAGACACATGTGGAGCAAGATCTTGTTCTATCGCGCTGCCTCGTTGCGTTATTTGCTAACCCCACAGTGGCATCACTCGTTGCCTTGCGTGGCGGAACCGCTCTCAATAAGCTGTTTTTTAAGAAGCATGCCAGATTCTCAGAAGACATAGACTTGGCGTAAACAAAGTCAGCTGAAAATGGTCCTCTTATTGATGCAATCCGAAGCACGCTTGATCCCGTTTTTGGAGCGCCTCCCAAGCGTAAAATCGGCGAAGGGCTTACCACCCTTACTTATCGATTTACCTCCAACGATAACATACTACTTAAGCTTAAAGTTGAAACAAACACTCGCGAGCACGAAGCACTCTTTCCGTTAGAGCAGCACATTTTTACGGTAAATAGCCCCTGGTTTCAGGGTCAATCCACAATCCATACATACGTGCTGGAAGAACTTTTAGGCACGAAACTTCGCGCCCTCTATCAAAGAAAAAAAGGTCGAGACCTCTACGATCTTTGGGCCGTGGCGCAGGAGCACAAAATCGACATAGGCAAGGTGATATCTGCATTTCAGCATTACATATCCCTGCAAGGTGTCACTATCAGCCGAAGTGATTTTGAGAAAAATCTTGAATTAAAACTCGCCGACCTTGCATTTCGCGAAGATATTGTTCCGTTGCTGCACTCAGGAGTTGCCTATAAATCAGAGTCTGCTGCAGAATGGCTCCGAGATTCATTTTTCCAAAAGTTGCACAAAGCACCTTTAAGCTCATAGTTAACATTGTGTCCTCTCACTCAGGAAATGATCAGTGAACGCCCAACAAGACGAAATATTCAGGGTCGGCTATTTTCCACGATGCTTTCCGCGCGATCCCGTGAACATCAATACCGTCCTAGAACATACGCTTGTGGCGCAAATTATTGAGTCTCTTGTCAATCACGACGCAGATGGAAACGTCATCCCAGGCGTGGCACAGAGTTGGAAAATATCAAACGATGGCAAAGAAATTACTTTCAACCTGAATGCGGAAAAGCAATTTCCGAACGGCAAGAACGTTACCGCTGAAGACGTCAAATATTCCATCGACCGCCATAGAACTTCAACGGTGTCGCAGTCCAGAGAATACCTGAAGAATATTTCCCAGATCGTTGCGCTGAGCACTGAGAGCGTCGTTTTCACGCTTCGACAACCTCAAGTTTCAGTCTTCAAGGTCTTGAGCCGCTCCCACCTTGGAATTGTTCCTTTTGGATGGGAATTCAACAATACTTTAGAAGAGCCCATTGTCGGCACTGGAGATTATCGGATCATAAAAGAATCGGGAAAGTGGCACCTTGTTTTTCGCAAAGGTAGAAACAGTGGCAGCAACTCGAATAAAGAAACAAAAGTAAACACATGGGAAATTTTATTCACCGATGATTTTGAAAAGGATATTCCTACTCAACTCCTCGCTGACTACATTCCTATAGCAAGGCGCGAGAGACAAGAATTTCTCATTCCCGCATGGAAACCACCTTACTTTGGATTTATTTCAGATCGCTTGGAAGAGCGTGAGGCCCTTTTCAAATACACTCCTCAATTTACAGATATTCTCGTTCTAGAAGAGGCAACGATGGAAACAGGTTTGAGAGTATTTAACGATTTTGATTTGCCCTTGGAACCTGCTCATCTTGTTACAATGAGCGAGTATAATCTTTCGCTTTGCCTTTTTAGATCCATATTTGAACTCAACTATTCGCCCGAGCGATGAAACCGTGGATTTGAGCAAAATTGAAATCGTGACTCAATAGAGTTGTTGTGGGCTCATGTCTTTTGCAATTAAAGACCTGGTTTCATAAGATAAACCAAACCTGAGCCCTGCACTCCAAGATTTCCAGTGACTTCTTTTCTAAATGAGATTTCCTTGCCGGCAAGACGAAGGAACAGAGCTTCGTCTTTTGCGTCTGTCGAAAAGCCGCTGATTTTGTATCGAGCTCCTGTTACGGAAACGACCTCCGCAGTCACACTGTTACCTTGAATACTGAGGTGAAAATGGCAGGGCGACAATTTAAGCTGCGGATCGGAAGCCGGTTGCCCAAAATCCTCTATAAGCGAACTGCATTTGGCCTGTTGCATGGATTTGAAATTCCCAGAAAAAGGCAGCGGACCTAACACGGGATTCGGCTTCGGTTCGACGGGCTTTGGTCCAGGAGGTTCCGTGGGAATTGTAGGATTGGGAGGTGTTGTTACCCATCTACCCATGTTTTCATTCTGCGCATGAAAGCGAATAACTAAACGGCTGTCAAGTTGTGGGTAATTGAAAGGTTGCTGAGGCGCTTACGGAAGTTGTGGGTAATTGAAAGGTTGCAGAGGCGCTTACGGAAGTTGTGGGTAATTGAAAGGTTGCAGAGGCGCTTACTTCTCTTTCCTTGAAACAAACGAAAAATCGCAATTAGACCGAGGGAACGATCGACGTTGGGAGCGTTAACACAAACTCAGTATAACCTGCAGGAAATTCTTCATTTTTTACCGATCTGCAAAAAATTACACCACCATGATCCTCAATGATTTTTTTAGAAACCGCCAGACCAAGACCTGTCCCTCCAGGCTTACCTGATGTATAAAAAGCATCAAAAATATGCCCAACATTTTTATCTGATATAAAAGACCCTGAATTACCAACAACGAACTGGACAAAATCTCCAGCGTTTGAAGTTTTAATCCAAATTTTTCCATCTGGATCGGTCGCTTGGATTCCATTTTCGATGATATTGGAGAAAACTCTGCCCACTCTGGTTTGATCTGCCC
The DNA here is from genome assembly GCA_044237915.1 of Silvanigrellaceae bacterium. Classification (GTDB taxonomy): domain Bacteria; phylum Bdellovibrionota_B; class Oligoflexia; order Silvanigrellales; family Silvanigrellaceae; genus JBIIEI01. The sequence goes on from JBIIEI010000152.1 coordinate 2,931, forward strand.
TTACCTTGTGAACATGCGCAAACTCATAGGTAAATTCAACTAATGAGTCACGTCGAATGCGCATTAGTTCATCTATAGCTGTATGAATAAGTAACCGGGGTTCGCAATCTGACAAGATTGGCACAGCGGTCATTCCTATCTGCATTACATCCTGAATCATGCCATCCACTTTGGCAACTGCTTCATTTATATTAAGACTCGCGCCTTTCATGAAATCGCGAAGCTCTAATTCGTTATCAATCATGTCAATGGTATCCATGACGATCTTTAGCAGCGAAAATGGTCTCCTTACGTCATGGGCTAGAGCTTGCGTGGTCATCGCAATTGCACGATAGCGTTCTTCTTGTTGTGCATTGTGTACGATACTTCTCAATTCTTTCACAAAGTCAACACCGAATACTAGCAAACCTACAAAAAGTACCCAAGGGCTAATATTTGGAAAGGAATGTAATTCCCAATACCTGGAAATATCCAGAACATTACCAGAGAGAATAAGAAAAATACAAATGAGCTGAATCAGATTATCATTCTTTCGTTTCTCAGCTAAATAAACAGAGAGAATGAAAACTGATACAATCAAAACCAGATAAATACCAAGTAAAACAGCATATACTTTGTGGATAAAAACAGCGTCTTGTGCTACAATAAAAAATAAAGTTGCCCCGGCACCAGCAATCAAAGTAGGCTTAAGAAATGGCGAACTGTTCCGGCTGGCATAAAAAAACATAAAATCGGAAAACGCAATAATGTACCATGTAACTACGATGTTATTTATTTTAAATAACATCAAAGGTGTTAAGGCCAAATCATTAATTGCGCTACAGAGCAGTAATGAAAGAAAACCTGAAATTATTAAAAAGAATGAAAATCGGAGATAATATTTCCACCTGCGATCCCCAAAAAACATGAAAAAGAACAGTGGACTTAAGAAAATCAGAGTAAGACCAACATGAGTAGGACCAGTAGCTCGAATCCAGTAAAGCCATTCCGCGTATCTTTTCAGCTTTTCAAAGTCTCCAAGCCGAAATTCGGTTTCAGTGGGTCCGATTCGGCCGGGGATGTGCTTTTGTACTTCGATTCTTAAAGAATTCGCTCCATCACAGTTGATTATTTCTTTGTTCACTCTATACATTCTTTCTTGTATAAAGCTCCGCGTCATTTTACTCGTTCGCGAACCTGTCGAACCAATATAACTGCCATTGAGGAAAACCTGATCAAAGTCATAAATTCTCCCGAGAAAAATCGCAGGATCCTCAACTTCTTCGCAAAAGTGCCTATCAACATTAAAAGTGACTTCAAGGAAGACTTGCCTTGACTTATTTACCTTGAGAAAAGCGATAGCTGATTCAAGGTTTTCTACTTTTATATCAGATCTATCGTTGATAATTCGAACGCTGTCGCGTATTGGAATATGATCTGTTCTGCTGGTCTCGCTGTGATAATACCATAATAAAGCACATATGATTGCCAAAAACAATCCAGAAAACCCGAGACTACGCATATCGTTTCCTTATGGTGTACGGGAGAATCGAAAAAATAAGAAGAAACATAAAGAAAGACATGCATATCGAAGCAGATATTGGTAAATAATTCAGTAGTATTCTAGTAATAGCCATCATACCACCTGCTATAATATAGCTTAAACTTGACACAAAAGAATGAAACCAGTTTAGAGTGCTCATTTGCGGGTAAACTTTTACAAGGTCGGAATATATTTGAACCTGAGCAATGCCCTTTAATCCCGCAGATACCAACAGAAAGAGCAGAAATACAACTTGAGTTGTAGGCATTGCGGAGAAGCTCATAGCTACCCCGATAAAAAGCGAAATTTTGATAGAATCAATCGAGTGCTTTACTGATGCGCGTGCGGTAAAAGAACTTATTAGAACACACGCCCCTAGGAATACCCCAGAAAGAGCAAAAGTTGTAGACGAATATTTTGCAACTGTTGGAATTATTTCCTGATAAAATGCGTAGAGCCCGTGAAAATAAACATTCGCTGCCAATACAATAACAGCTTGGGAAGTAACAACGTTTTTGTCAACTATTTTTCTGACAAGCTCAAGAATTTCAGCGACTTTTTTTCCTTTTGTAAGTCGAAATTCTGTAGAAAATTTCACAAGAGGGCTGATGGAAAATATAGAACAGGTAATCTGGCTTAGGAAAAGTAGCACAGAAAACTTTTCCATAAATATCCCAGCAGTAATGAATGAGGTACTCACATTTATTTTGGAATAAATGCCTTCACTCTTGCCTGAACCTCTCTTATCATATCGATAAACAGCGCAACGAGTTGAACGAAGCGTTTTTGAGATATCTAAAAATAGCTTTCTCTTAGGTAATTCGCTGGTAAACATCCATTTTTTCGAATCATCATAGTCACCATTTCTGTCCTGCAGGAAACTGCCATGAACCGGTATCACAATAGCATCAAAATTCTCTTCTAAGGGAAAATCCATTTCGCCGGCAAGTATGGCACCATCTGAACTTTGAATGTTTAATTGCATGAGTAAGCCTTGTAAAATTGAAAAGGATGCCCAGTTGAATTATTCAACTGGGCTGCATCGTTCAGTCTACATTTCCGCCCATGGAACCCTCCTTTCAGCTACGAGAGAACACACCACCGCGTTCCTGGGCCCTATAAATTGAAATGCAAATTAATTCAAATAAATTATGGCAAATTTTACATTTGTCCATGCACATGGTCATTCGCTTTGAATGATACTCTTTAGATTTTCCGCATAAATACTATCATCTTAAGCACCTATACAAATTGCCTCACTGGGAAATTTTCTTTCGATCTAGAATTTGCACTCATTGCACTTCCTAAATCCAGCTCAGAGATTTCAACATCTGGTCTGAGCCCGTTTTGCACCGTCTATAAGTGTTACCGAGTGAGGCATGAAATTTCCGTCGTTTACGCAACATGAAATTCACCCCCAGTCCAATTAGTAGTTAATACGAAATGTTTCCAGAGTCTTGACAACTTTTTCCTAAGATCGGCGCGGATGACCCAGGGACTCATGCCAAGTTTGCACTCTTGAACTCTTCCTTTGACATCCTCAGGTATATTTTCGTCATCAAGGACTCTATCAAACGGAGTTTTAGGCTTTTCCATTTTTCGAATAATTTTTGATCCATTTCGAATTCTTGAGGCCGTTCTGGCGCTCGGAACAAAGAAATTTTGAAGGTATTGCCAAGCATTTTTGTAAATGTCGTTCATGCATTGCACTACGTTTTCTTTTTCAACCCGTGTGTAACCGAAAAGTTCTCTCACAAACACATGGTTCTTCTGCTCTACATGCGCTTGGTCATTTTTCTTATAGGGCCTACTTCTGAATAGGTCACATTTTTTCTGAAAGGCTTCCACCATCGTGCAGTTAATAAACTCTGTTCCGTTATCAAAATAAAAAGCCTTCAATTCTAATGGAAAATCTTCCACCATTTGTTGCATTGCTCCAACAACAGTTTCTGCATCTTTTCCTAAAACTGCTCTTGCGCAAGTCCATCCAGAAAAAACATCGGTCATTGTGACAGTCCAAGCATGCTTTCCACTCAGACTTCCTCCACAGTGAGCAACCAAATCGATTTCTATATGACCAAACTCTGTTACTTTTTCTCCAAATTTCCTCAAGGGAATGATTGTAAGGAACTTTGATTGTCATCGCTCTTGGAAATCCGACAAAATACAAACAAACGCGCCGGTTCGAAGCGCTGCTTAGAACGTGAACCAGAGTTCGCTGTCCAAATTTTATAGGTAGGAAGATATTGCC
>JBIIEI010000088.1:0-22791 GCA_044237915.1 Silvanigrellaceae bacterium
CCGCTCTTAAATATTGCGTCAGGGCGAGGCGCGCGAGGCGAGAGTCGACGCAATGGACGCATTGGTCCATGAGGAGACCGAGTCCGATGCGCAACGAAGCCATGGCGCAATATTTAAAGCGGGCCTTCTATGTTTCTTTTCCTGATATCTTGGATATCGGACGACGTGTTGCTTCCTTGAGGGAATTCTTCCAAATATTTTAGAAAAAAACCTGAAATCCAACGGTTGTGTGAATAAAATGAAAGGGAGTTGAGGTGATTTGGTCGATTTTAAGATCGTCGCTTTTAAAGGTGAGATCTTGGCCGCCGACAATATAATTTCTTACCTTTTTGTCAGCATTTAAACTCAACGAATATTGGTAGGCAGATTCGATGACGAATTCAAACCTTTTTATGATAAATATCCGCACCCTTGCGCGTGGGCCTGTTTTAAGATGTGTGGCATTAGCATCATATTGAACGGTTGTTTGGTCGGCAGGATCGCTGTAGTCATACTTGTGAGAAAGTAACATGAGGCCGAAATCGAAAAGAACCTCGAGGGTAAAACGTTGGGCAAATTTAACCGAATTACCTGGGGCTGCTCCCGATTTGCGGGGTAACAATTTATAACCCACCGTTCCTAAAATATCAGTGTAAGTCGTACTCGAATTCACCGAAACCGGCTGTCCAAACCTGCCCAATCCAGAGTGCTTTTCTGCAAAATACTTGGCACTGATTCCCAGTAGCAAAGGACGCTTCTTCGTCATATAAAGTGCATCCACACCGAAAGTTTGGGCTCCACCAAATTCATAGGGTTGGTTGATGCGCAAGCTGTTACTTAAGCGCTTATTCATAAAATCGACGGATTCGGAATAGTAGGTGGTAAAGCCGGTGTTAAGTGAAAGAAAGGTGGCGGCAGAGGCGTGAAAAGGCACAATGCACAGGACTGAAGTAACAGCTTTTGCAATTGAAATTATTGCCGCCGTGATTTGAATGTCGCGAAATATTCGCAAAACTCTCCCTGGGTTGTTACGGATTGCTGGCTACAATTCCTTTGGTGTCAACATAGAAGTAGGTAAAGGTATGGTAAGTACAATTGCAAGGTGCAGTTCTTCCTTCTTGGTCAAGAAACAAGATCATGCGTGCTGTTCCGCCCGTGATGTTGATGGGGGCACGAATCTTAATTTTAAACCCCCCATTAAATCCAGGAGAGGGAGGTAACAGCGTTGTTGTAGTAATGTCGGTTGTTGCAGTCGACATAATGGTTACAGCAGTATTATAAGTTGCGGGATTGAAGGAAGTTGCATTGACAAGCCTCGCGTCAATATTGGTCATTAGGTGAGGCTCCCTTAAGATGGCACCCCTGCAAACCGTATTGTTTGTAATGAGGGGTTCGTTGCATTCAAATGTCATCTCCAGTTCTGGAGTTTCGGTCTGACTAGATTTGCTCGGTTGCAGAGGAATCACGCGAATCGCACGAAAATTAGGTGCATCACGCGAAGGATGGGGCAATAAGTTAGGTGCTCCCATACTGATCATTTGCATCTTTTGCCCTGCAGCCACCTCGGTGATGGTGTAAAGCACGGGCGGTGCGTTGTCGGCTATGGTCACAGGCAGCCCTGTGACACCTTTAACAGTTAGCTTTTCGAGCGAATTTAAAGAATTTACAAATTCTGCCGATGCCGGCGCAGTGAGGCCCCCACCATCTATTTTGACCCAGTTTTTGCTGTTGTATTGAAAGGACTTGAGCGCAAAGGTGCAGCTTTGGTCGCCTCGGTACAACCGAAATACTGCACCTGCTTGTGCACTGTTGTGTCCAACGATGCGAAATCCGGATTTACATCCGTTGACATCGGCGACATACGATTGAATTGCGCTCGCCAAATTCAGGCTGGCCTCAAGGGGCTGAATTCCCACTTGAAAGTCAAGCAATTCGCCATGCAAGGCTGAAGTTGCAGCATTGGAAACTTTTGCGGCCTCTTTTTCCTGTTCGGCTTTCGTGGCACGTGTGTCAACTTTGCCACATGCCAAAAATACGATGGAAACTGCGGCTGCAAACGCCACAGCCTCGTTCAATTTGAAAGCTCTATTAATTCCGTAAAGGTGCATTGCCCTGTCCACTCCATAGGGAAGTTAGAACTTTTGTGCCGTGTTCCCGATTCACCTCTAAAAAGTGGGACTCACCATCTTTGCATGTGCATTACTTCGGCGAGTTGCGCAGAGTCTTGAGAGGGTGGAATGCCGTAATGGCTAAACGGATGGATTGTATTGAGGACTTTATTATTAAGAGTTTGCTTCTAATGAAGGATTTAAGAGTTTGGGAATGCTTCTCGGAAGGTTCCTGCGGCTTGGAGGCAAAGTCTGGAAAAAGACCCCCAGCAATTTTTCGCCAAGACGGCTCATCTGTGGTACTCAGTGACACTTTCGCCACTTTTTGATGCAGCCCAGGAGTGAACACGATGTCTTTTGCCCCCTACCTCACCTGCCACAACCTTGCCATCCGGTATGGAGTCACCCAACTGTTTGAAAACCTGTGCTTTGCGGTCCATCCCGGTGAGCGTTGGGGAATCGTGGGCCCCAATGGGGCTGGAAAATCCACTTTATTTCGGCTCCTTACTGGCGTGACCGAGCCCGACTCCGGGACAGTCGCCATGCGCAATGGCATCCGGTGTGTTGTTGTTACCCAGAAGTTCGATGTGGATGAAAACTCGACTGTTGAAGAAGCTCTCAAAAAGGCCCTGCCTCCCGAGTATGATTTGGATTCACAGCGGGACTTTCTTGAAAAAGAGATGGATGCCCATGCGGCCCTCACAGAAAATAATCACGACCTTGTGCACGATGTGATGTGGGAACGCAAACTCACCTCCTTGCAAGACAGCTTGTCGAACCTTTCGGGAGCGGGCACTCAAAATATTCTCGACAGCGCCTTGCGCGTTGCCAACATGACCGACATGGCAAATCGGCCGGTGAGTTCCCTTTCAGGCGGTCAGCAAAAGCGCTTGCAAATCATTTCTGCGCTGCTTCAAAATCCACAGCTTATTTTGCTCGACGAGCCCACGAACCATCTGGATGTGCAAACTGTCGATTGGTTAGAAGAGTTTTTATTGGGAATCGTTGAACAGGGCATTGGCTTACTTGGAATCCGCGCAAAAGATTCCACTCCAGAGCCTTTTTCCTTTGTGATTATCTCCCATGACCGCGCACTTCTCGATACATTAGTGACAAATATTCTCGAAATTGAAGGCGGGCAAGCAAGACCTTTTGTGGGGAACTACGAAGCGTATGCTCAGCAAAAGTTAGAGATAGAAATTTCGGAACAAAAGTCAAAAGATCGCATGGCCAACCTTTATCGGCGCGAACTTGCTTGGCTTCGAAGGGGTGCGCAAGCGCGTTCAACGAAACAAACCGCACGCATTCATCGGGCCGAAGCCCTTGGAAAAGATCTCAAAACCAAGGAACAAAAGATCCAGACTCCCAAGAAAACCGATATGGAGTTTGAAGCACAACTGCAAGATGAAGAACGCAACAGCGACGACAATTTTGTGCCCGTGTTACGTTCTTTGGGAGAGCAGCAGTTGGTGGTGCTTAAAAAGTGCACGGTGGTTCATCCCAATCAAGACACCAAATCAAAGTTATTGTTTCGAGACATGGACCTCGCTATTAAGCCGCGCATGCGCCTCGCGCTCTTGGGGCCCAACGGTTGTGGAAAATCAACGCTCTTGAATATCCTGGCGGGTCATACCAAACCCACGTCTGGGGAAGTGATCTTTCACGAGCTGACTAAAATCTCTTACTTCGACCAACAGCGTGAAGAACTCGATAAAACGCTTACGGTCAGGCAAACGGTTTCCCCCGACGGAGAGTTTGTCTTTTTTGGTGGAAGACACCTGCACGTCATGAGTTATTTGGAGCGCTTTCTTTTTTGGCGCGAGGATGCCATGCGCACCGTGTCGGAGCTTTCGGGGGGAGAACAGGCGAGAATTTTGCTTGCAAAATTGATGCTCGAGCATGGAAATTTGTTGATTCTTGATGAGCCCACCAACGATCTGGACATCAATACCCTGCAAACCCTTGAACGCAATCTTGCCGACTTTCAAGGTGGAATTATCTTTACAAGCCATGACCGTTACTTTTTACAACGGGTGGCGACGCACATTCTCGCGTATCTGGGTGACAAAAGAGAAGGGAATATCTTGGTGGGGCAGTGGATGATGTTTCCAGACCTCAATCAGGCCCTCGAAAATATCGACAAATTTAAATCAGATAAACACATGCCTCAGAAGGTCACTCCCGCACAGTCAGCTCCCGAAAATGGGACTGCTGCTCCTGCGCGCAATGAAGGTGCCCGTAAGAAAAAAGCTTCTTTCCAAGAGGTCCGCGAATTCGAAACCCTTGAAAAGCGCATTGCCGCCCTCGAAAAAATGATTCCTTCGCTCACGCAGGAACTTGAAGCGGCCTATGCCGAAAGCAAGCCGTTTGCAGAAATCGCGCGCCTGCAAGGAGAGCTGGCAGCAAGGCAAAATGAAATGAATGTTTCCTATGTGCGCTGGGAAGAACTCTTTGAAAAAATGGATGCTTAAAAATGGAAGCCGGTGAATGCAAAGCAGATGCGTTTCAGGAACTCAAAACGGAAATGATTCTCGAAGCCGTTGAGACGTGCGGCATGCGTTGCACGGGGCGCCTTGTGCAACTCAACAGTATGGAAAATAGAGTTTTTGCGGTTGAGATCGAAAACGAAGATCCCAAAATTAAACCCATCCAGGTTATTGTTAAATTTTACCGTCCTGGACGTTGGACACCTGATCAGATTTTAAGCGAACACACCATGCAGATGGTGCTCGCAGACGAGAACATTCCAACGCCAAGGTTTCATCCCATCAAAAGTGCGAGCCATCGTGTGCAAGGAACGGTTCCTTTGGCGAAGCGAGTTAAAGAAGAACTGCTTTCGCGCGTTACCTTAGTGGATACACTCGGTAAAATCGGTCCCTTTTTTTACTGTGTTTGGCACAAGGTTTCGGGGCGTGCGCCGCTTGAGCTTTCGGAAATCAATCTGGTTGATATTGGTTCAATCGTCGGGCGTATGCATAATTTATTTGAAAGTTATATCGATCCTACAACGTTTTCGAGGCATTCACTCACCACCAAAATATTTGGAGAAACCGCACTCGAACGCCTTGAAAAGTGGGGCGGGGTGCCGCGCTTTTTGCAGACTCCGGTTTTTCAGTTGGCCACCGATCTCGTCCAGGGACTCGAATGGATCAACACGGCCATCGATTTTGTGCCCGTGCATGGTGATTTGCACCGCTTGAACCTCATGCAGGTCGAAGATGCCGGTAACTTTTGGCTGGTCGACTTTGACGACTGCATGTGGGCCCCCGATATTCACGACCTTTGGCTCCTGGCTTCTGGGGTTGATCTTGCAGTAGAAGAGGGTCAAGATTCCGCCGACAAAGCATTGTCACTTCTCGTGCAAGGCTACGAAAAATTCCGATTTTTACCCCAAGATTCCGATCTCCTTGTGGAGCCTTTACGCACCCTTCGCATGATTTACTACTATGGATGGATCGCAGGGCGCTGGGGCGATCCTCTCTTCAAGGATGTGTTTTCGTTTTTTAAAGAACCAGACTATTGGGAACGAGCATTGTATGATCTCGAACAACAACGAGAAAAGCTATTGCTCAAGGGCTTGCTTTACTGATGAGGAGAATTCACGCGTGTTGAGGAGTTTACTAAGACTCGCCCGGGTTTTTTTAATTGGCATTCATTTTATAGGCGTGAGCCTTGTGAGCATTTTTCTGTCTTTGCTGCGGTTTCGCCATCACAGTAACAACGCCATTTATTGTCGAATGATGGCCCCTCTGGCGCGCTGGATTTTGGGACTTAAAGTGATTTTGCGCAATTCCGAAAACACCCTGGCGAGTCAACCGTGCGTGTTTATCGGTAACCACCAGGCGGCGCTCGATCTCGTGACTTATGGCAGCCTTTTTCCCGTCAAGACTTCAATTTTGGCAAAGCGTTCCATCGTTCATATTCCCATCTTTGGCTGGTCGTTTTGGCTCGCTGGAAATCTTTTAATCAACCGAAAAGATACCAAAGCTGCCTTGGGCACCATGGATGTGGCTTCCCTCGCCATTCAAAAGAAGGGCACTTCCATTTGGATTTTTCCCGAAGGAACCCGTACTCACGGGGCAGGGCTTGGTCCTTTTAAAAAAGGTGCGTTTCATTGCGCAGTTTCGAACAATATCCCCTTGCAGCCCATCGTTGTCTCGACATATAAAGGCAATGTTCGCTTTGGCTATTGGAATTCTGGAACTGTCATCGTTGAAGTATTGCCGCCAATTTATCCTGAGCAAAGCTCACTTGAAGAAGTGGAAAGGCTGCGCACAAAAGCTTTTGAAACCATTGCGGCAGCCATTGCAAGACTTGATGCTGAAGTGGCAAGCGGGAAGTTTGCTTAAGGTTCTTAAAACCGAAGCTCACGGTGTTATACTGAAGAGGAGAAATCACTCGTGCTGAGGAGCATGTTACGATTAGTCAGGGTTTTTTTAGTGGGCGTTCTTTTTCTCGTCCTAAGCTTCTTCATCAATTTTCTGTTTTTGTTGAGGTTTCGCCATCACAGTAACAGCGCCATTTATTGTCGTATTATGTCACCCATTGCGCGCTGGATTTTAGGAATTAACGTGGTTTTGCGCAATTCTGAAAACATCTTGGCGAGTCAGCCTTGCGTGTACATCGGCAACCACCAGGCCGCACTCGATCTTGTGACTTATGGCAGTTTTTTTCCGGTTAAGACTTCAATTTTGGCAAAGCGTTCACTGATTTATGTTCCCCTTTTTGGTTGGACGACTTGGCTCGCTGGAAATCTGCTCATCAACAGAAGTGATAAAAAAGCGGCCTTGGGAACGATGGATGAAGCTTCGCTTGCCATTCAAAAACATGGTTCTTCGATTTGGATATTTCCCGAGGGAACCCGCACTCATGGCTCGGGTCTCGCTCCCTTCAAAAAAGGGGCGTTTCATTGCGCGGTATCAAATAATATTCCCTTGCAGCCCATCGTTGTCTCGACCTATAAAGGCAATGTTAACTTTGGCTATTGGAACTCCGGAACTGTCATCGTTGAAGTGTTGCCGCCCATCTATCCTGAGCAAAGCTCCCTTGAAGAAGTCGAAAGGCTGCGCATCAAATCGTTTGAAACCATTGCCGCAGCCATTGCAAGACTCGATGCAGAATTGGCAAGCGGGAAGTTGGCTTAATGTGCCAAAAGCGAAGCTCAAGGCGCTTTTTTACCCTTTAAAATCGAAGTGGGTTCCACGGGGTATATGCCATCCACAAGGCCGCCAATTTGATTGGAGCGGAGCATCCACACACTGGTCTGGGAATCATGTTGAAGGATCGCCTTAAGCACATCGTCATAGGCGCGGCGCGGAATGGCGGTGACCCAGCTTTCTGTGGTGTTAATAAGAATTTGCAAGGGTCCTGGCAAGCTTTCTACCACTGCGAGGCGGTTGTTATCTTCTGCCCAGTCGGACCGCACAAATCCCCAAGGTTTTAGAATGCTATCCAGATTTTTCGTCAAATTTTGCAATTGTGCAATGCGGGCTTTTTCATCGGAATTGCCTTGTGCCTTGATAGTTTCAGCAAACTCAGCATTGGTATAAAACTTATTTAATGCCCGCATCAGAGCTTGGTTTGAATCTTGAACGCACGAGGCGGCAGGAGTGACGATTGCTGCTCCTGTACCGTTTCCGATGCGGTAGAGCGCCATCATGCGTTCGAGTTCGGTGCTAAAAACGTCGAGGGGAAGAACCGAAGTTCCTTTGTAATTGTAGCGACGCGTGATGGGCGCGAATTTAATGAGTGCATCGGCAACGGGGCGATGCCACATCCAACCACGTTGCAAATTTCCCATATAGTTGTGCCACTTGCTTGAGCCCGCCACAATATCATCGGGATTATTAGCGTAAATTTGCTTGTATTCGATGTCAAACTTGGGTTCGCCCGTAAACGGATCTTCAACAACGGTGGCGATCCCGTAGGCGGAATGACCTGTGACAAGCTTCAAGATGTTGGTGGCATCGCCTCCTTGTCCGCCAATGCCTCCAAACAGGTGCATCAGGATGGCTTGTTCGCCAATTCGCCAGTCAGAAGTGAGGTTTGCATCAAGCCCTGCAAGGGGCACTTGATTTCGATCTGAGGGGCCGCCAGTTGGGGCTTTTCCAGGTGCCATTAAGGTGCTGCGGATGGTCCCTCGACTTGCGCGAGGATCATTGGGGTTGATATCAGCCCAAGCGCCTTGGTCGATAAATTTCAGTGCAGTTTCTTTATCCCAAATATACGGTTCTGTGACTTTCAGTTGCATTAAACGCCTTGGTTCAAGGGCGCTGACGACAAATTTCCCATCGGCTCGATGTTCGCCGTAAAGGTACCAGCCTGCATCATTCACCAAGCCAGGAAGTGTGATTCCTTTCATCGTTGATTTTGGAATGATCCTGTCCTTACCGAGCTGCGCATTGGGGATAATGACAATTTCTTTGCGACTTTCATCGAAATTTTTTCTTTCACGATTGAAGTGCAAGACTTCATACTCGCCTTCTTTTGCAGAAAGGGCGGTGTTCTTTGTGATTTTAACCAGTGCCTTGGTACGTCCCGAAATTTGAACAGGCTCTGCATCGATTTCAAGGGCAAAACCCCGGAGGGGATCTTCCATCACTTTTGGATTGCGGATGATGACTTGAAGATTGTCTTGAGCACGCGCACCCGCCAATGATTCTAATGGAGAAACATTGTTAAGTTGATCGAGGCGTACGGGATGAACGTTGTTTTGTGCTTGGCTTTTTATTGCAGCCTCAGAAAAGCGAACATTTTTTGTGGCAGCTTTCGCCCAAAAATCCATGGTATTTTGACTCAACTTTAGCCACACCGTTTTTCCCTTTAATGAAACGGATGCGCCTTTGAGGGAGACGTTTGCAGGTGCCTCCGTGATGTGAATAAACACACCGCCATCGGGTCTGCGGGATACTGGAGGCAATAAATTTTTTCCTGTTTCGGGGTCTACGGCATTGACGGGAAGAATAAGCCGACCAGACCATTCACCTTTGTTTAAATCAGCCACGGGCCTGTAGATTTCAAGATTTTCGCGTTGCGAAGACACGCGGGTTTGATTGTATTTTCGAACTTTGCAGCCCCACCCCGACAGGAGTGCGAGAAAAGCAGTGGTGCCTGCAAAATGTAGAGTTTTCATAGGGGAGTCTCCTGGTTGCAAATAACGCAAGAGGAGCATGACACGGTGGAAAAGGACTCAAAATATGGACTTCTGCCGTGCGGAAACTCTGACGGAAGAGTTTTTAAGCTTAGAAACAAAGTTTGATGTCAAGTTGAAGGACATTCTTTTGGCGGAGTTTTCGCTCCAAGAACAGACTCTTTGGAATGTGGATAACTCTGTGGATAACTTTGTGGACAAGTGAGTGTAAGAACACTCAGCTTCTCTATGGATTTTTAATAATGAATGCGAGAAAATGCCTGAGCATAAGGATAACCAGATACATAAATTTACTAATAGTGCAACTGTTTCGCGATGTGGATAACTGCCACTTTTAGTGTGGATAACCCTAAGGGAACAAGGCAAGGATATTTTTTCAGGAGAACCTTGGTTATCACCGTCTGGAGAGGACGTCAAGAAAGCATGTGGCGGAATCAGGTAAACCTTTACAAAAAAAGATTTTTCTGGAGGACTCTGCTTTTTGTGATGAGAACAAAAATAAGCCAACCTCCATCCTCAATTTTACCTCGCACAGTGTCTATTTGAGTTAACTGCGAGCCTAGCAGTCTAGCTGTGCAAGTCAATGCCACATTTGTGAAAATAGAGAGGTAACAGCGCTCAGATTTCAAGAGCAGACTTGTTATACAATTCACAGTTTCTTGAACCACCTTTTCCTGTCTTTTTAACGTAACATAGGTGGTTTGCCTGAATAAGATTGCCCTTAATCCAAGCGATCGTAAGATGAAAACGAAGTTAAGATCCGAGGCACTGTGCTTTTAATGTTCAGGTCTTCAAAAAGGGGGAAACGTCATGGCTATCGTGCACACCACTAAGTCAGAAACTCGGCATGAAAGGGCAACCGCGACACCCACACAGTATTTTTCTCTGGTGGGAGGCTCCATTTTACTGTTGGTTGGGCTGCTGAGTTTTATTCCAGCATTTCTTTCTTCGCCCCTCAATGCTCCTAGCCTTCGCGTTGAAAATGGCTACGGTTACTTGCTCGGGCTTTTTGCCGTCAACGTCTTCAGCAATCTTGTTCATCTGGTCTTTGGGCTCTGGGGGGTGCTTGCATACCGAGGCATACGAAGTGCCCGTAATTTTTCTCAGACCATGGCTATTGTGTTTGGAGTCTTAGCTTTGATGGGACTTGTTCCTGTGTTGTCTACAACTTTTGGACTCATGCCCCTCTTTGGGCACAACGTTTGGATGCACGCAACACTTGCTCTTGTTGGAGCTTATTTTGGATTCCGAACTGCAGAAGACAGAATTTAAAGTTAAAGAAACACTGATAGGAATTGAATTTCAAGCATACCGATCGACAAAAGGCGGATCCTCGGATCCGCCTTTTCTGTTCAGAAACGTGAAGGCCGAGGAGAATCTCACATCCCTTGGGCGGCCAATGCGCCTGCGAGACCCGAAACGAGTGCCGAAACAAGTGCTGTTGCAAAAACCCACCACGCTGCGGTTGCAGCCGCTTTGCGTCCTTCTTCAAGTTGGAGCATGGATTTTTGTTTGAGTTCACTCAGGCGACGTTCCGTTTCTTTTTGCAGCCATTCGGCACGGCGCATCATGCTTTCTTTGGCGGATTCCACTTTATGCACCAAGCGTTCAGCTTCCTCCTCGGTGAAGTCTTCACGGGCTGCAATCAGGGATTTGACCGTGTTGCGATCGAAATGGGAGAGCCTTTCGCGCAAGGCATCGAACCCCAAAGAAGGGTCGTGAAGGAGGCTAAAAAGGTCATCGCGGATGCCTTCATAGCTGAGTTCAGGACGGTTCGTGGAGTTTAAATAGGTGCGCATGCCATTAAAGATTCTTTCAAACAGCTCAGACATCTTTGTTTGAACCCAAGCAAAAGGCATGGTGAGTTGTTCGCGCACAGCAACAACGCGATCGACAATGCGGTTTGCTTCCTCTTCAGTCATGTCTTTGCGCTGCAACAAAAGTGCAACCCAGGTGGAGCGATCGAACTTCGAAAAGCGCTCGCCCAGATGCGAGAATCCCAGCTGTGGACTTTGAAAAATAAGTTGCAAGTCGCGTTTAATTCCGTCTGGATTCAGCTCTTCTTTATTGGTGTTGCGCAGATAATCTTCAACGTGGGTTTGCATATCTTTTGCAGAGCGTTGTGTGCGCAGTGCAATACGGCGTGGAGCATTGGTGACTTCATCCAAGATGCCAAAAAACTTATCGACATGCCGTTGAATGTCTTCTTCCTTCAAGTCGCTGCGTTGAATCAGGATCTTTGCAATGGTGTTACGATCGAGGTGCGAAAGACGTTCACGCAGGGCAACGACACCTTCAGAAGGATTTGAAGCTATCTTCGATAGATCTCTTTTAAGGCTCTCAGGATTTAACTCTTCAATATTCAAGCTGCGTAAAAACTGTTCCACGTCAATTTTAACTTGTCCAAGCCTCGCTTTGATATCTTCGGCGCCCGTTTGAACGGCTGTTGTTGCTTTTTCTTTGACCACTGCAACTTGTTCAGCAATGGGCTGACCTTGTTCTTCGGGAACGCGGGTCAAACTTTCAATGGCATCGGGAGAGTTTGCAAGCAAGTCTTTCATGACAGACATGCGTATGTCTTCAAGTTGTACTGCAATTTCATCGACGTCGAAAGCGTACAGGTCTGGACGGATCTGCAATTGAGACTGAAAGAATTTGCGGTCCAGCTCCGAGAGTTGGCGTCTGACTTCGAGGGGGTTTGCAGATTTATCGTAAATCAGTTCGCGAAATTCATTGGAAAGATTAGGGCCTTTGAGGATCCACCGAGGAGTAAGAACAAGCCAATTTTCAACGTCTTGACGAATGATATGCAAACTTGTGTGTTCGTTTTTCGGAGCAGGTGCGGGTGCATCGGGGGATGCAACATCAGGACCACCCGATAAAAACTTTTGCAGAGCTGTAAACTTACTCAAAGTATTGTCGAGCACCGAATGAGAAAGATCTTTACGCGACAAAAGAACATCTTTAAGTGTTGCTGCAGCAATGGCACCCACCAATGGAGTAAATCCTGAACTCGTTTTGGGTGCATTTTCTTTAACCGCATGAATAAGTTCATCGAGTTTGCGGTTTGTGCTCATCCCGGCCAACTCATGAGCGTGGGATGTTTTTAAGAATTCAAGCAGTTCGGTAAAGGGATCCTTATTGGTTTGGGAAGCTTCATTCCAAACATTTTCAAGTTCGTCTGCAAGACGATTGGCATCTTTTTTAGAGAGATGTGCCTTTGATTTCGCCATTTCAATGAATGTTTTTCGAGTTTCTCCTTCGAAACGTGAATGACCCACCAAGTTCTTGAAATTGGGATCCGCAAGCAGGCTTTTCAATTCGTTGCGCAAAGGAGCAAGGTTTGTTTCGGGTTTGTTCAACTTGTCAAGGTAACGCATAAAGGAGTCGCGCAGAGCTTCGGGATCGGCAGAACCGATCAATTCCTTACGCACTGCTGCTGCAGCAGCCTCGGCGGTTGAAACGATTTCTTTGCTCGCAGCACGCCCTGCAAAAAGTGAGCCCGCAGCACCAAAGATGTACTGAAGCCCTGTCATGGCAGTGCTGATGACGGTGCTTAAAAAGGAGCCTAAGCGTGTAGAGCCGACCCATAAAAGGAACGAGAAATAGGCGGCCCAGATGACAAGCGCCAAAACCGTTCCCACAAAAGGACTCGCGGTTTGGCTTAAGCGCACTGAAAGGTAACAAGCTGCAAACAGTGCAATGCTGACGGTAATGACCGTCCAGGCTCCAGCCGCAGAGCCCATTTTTCTGATGGTGTGACCAAAAGTTTCTTTATGTGAAATGTCGTCATCTGTGCGCTGGGTGCGACCTCCCATCATCGAAATTCCCGTTGCAAGTGACAAACTGCTGAGCACAAGCTGAAAGGCCAGTGCGAGAATAAGTCCTGCAATAAGGACGATAAAGAACTGCGGACTTGTGAGGGCAAAAGTGGATTCGCCATTTAGAATTCCGGTTGCGGAATTTCCAATTGAAGACTGCGCATGAAAGGGAAAAGACCAAGACTGATTCAGTAGATCACCAAGAGGCATTGTCATGGGAGAACTCCTTCTCTGAAAAGGGTTACAGAGCAAAAGTGAGATTGCACATTTGTAACGGGAAAGTGGGTATTCCGGTTACATGATTTTAAATGAGCGGGGGCTCTCTTCTCTTGTGAGAATGTTAGAGAGCTTATGGTGGCAACGATAGCCTTCGCATGCGCAAGGTTTTGGTGATTGGACCATTGCCACCCGCATTTCCCAAAAGGATGGTTCAAGTCAACTTATCGCGCAAGGCAACTGAGGGCTTGAGGGGGAAGATTGCGGTTGAGATTCTTGGAAAGCAGAATTCTGGATAACCTCATTTGGATTATCTGTAAGCGTAATAGCATAAAATCAAGATAACGCCGCGTATTATGTTTGTTACCATAACCGATTGTAGTAACAGAGTTCAAAGGCCACAAAATTCGGCCTACCCCGTTCGAGACCAAGAGGTCTTTTTCGGGGTAGGCCTCGCCTCTCAAAATGCCATTTCCAAATATCGCATCAGTTGTGTTAAAAAATTTCGTAGATGTGCTTCGCAAAATAGACCTAAATGAAGGAGATAATATGAAAATTGCTATAATTTCGGGCAGCCACAGAAAGAATTCCCAATCTCAAAAAGTTGGAAAATTCATCGAGAATGATCTTGTGGCTTTGAATCAGGGAATCACGACGGAAACTTTTATTTTAGGAGATCTTGAGATCCCGCTCTGGGATGAAGAAGTGTGGGCAGGAACTGATCGTTGGAAGGGAATTTTTGGACCCATCTCTGCAAAACTTTCAGAGGCCGACGCCTTTGTCATCATCTCGCCTGAATGGGCTGGAATGGTTCCGCCAGCGTTGAAAAACTTTTTCCTTCTCTGCTCAAAAAGTGAGCTTTCCCACAAGCCTGGACTGATTGTCGGAGTGAGCGCAGGGCGTTCTGGAAGCTATCCTGTGGCTGAATTGCGCATGAGCAGCTACAAAAATACTCAAATCTGTTACCTGCCCGAACACATTATTGTGCGTGATGTGACCAAGGTTTTAAACGACGCAACTCCAGCTCCGGGCTCCGAAGATCTCGCGATCCGCGAACGTATTACTTTTGCCAATCGTCTTCTTGTGAGCTATGCAAAGGCCCTTAAAATTGTACGCAGCGAATTGCAATCCGAGTTTAAAAAGTTTCCCTACGGGATGTAAATCCCACTTTTGCAAACTGAGTCTCTCCATTGCCATCGAGAACCAGTGTAAATGATTGATTATTAAAGGGTGTAAATACGGCATTTTTACCGAGCAGATAAATTTGTGCCTTTATTCCAGAGGAATTTACGAGAGCAAACGCAGACAAATAGTTACTTAAGGCGAATGCGGGTTTGCTTTCTGTATAGAGAGTGTTCACGGAAACGCCTCCACCTCCCGTGCGGGAATCATTGGGGCCTTGTGGGAAAGGAAACACGGAGGGCGGAAGTTGATGCTCTCCTGTCGTGGTATTTATTGTTGGAACTCCCTGGATGAAATCTTCAACACGCCCACTTCCAAAGCGCCCATCCCAAACTTTCACATAATTGTACGTGTCAATAAGAATGTCGAGTGCAAGTGCATCGGATTCAGTGGAAGTAACACCATCGGATGTGGTCGTAATTTTTCCAACTTTTACAACGACTGGAGTGCGAAATACGGATGAGACGTTGTAGCTTAATTCCGAATTATATGTTGCATTTTTAGCAAGGGCTGCAACCGCCCAAGGGTATTTGTAGTAATCATATCCCGTAAGGTTAGCGGGAGTCACTTTGGAACCGACCATTTTAATCTCGGTGGGAGTAGTCCAGATGGTCGTGTCGATAGTTCCGTCATTATTGGCGTCGAGATAGGCATAGGCTTTGACAGAAAACGTATTCTAATATGAAGCTCAAGTGCGCATCAGTTTCCGTATGTCACGTTGAATTGAAGAAGGCCTATTTTGAAAGTGAATTCGAATACGATTCTCCCGACGGCAAAGAGTTTGTCACATACAAAGTGAGAGGTCAGGTCATCGGACGTGAAGAATGCGGCAAGCTCGTTGAAATCTCCAAAAAACCACAATTCTTTTAATATTTTCCCGCGAGGAGCATGACTTTCCCACCCTCGGACCCCCTTTCGGGGCTTCCGCCGATAGTGGACTTTGATCCTGAGTCCAGGGGCAAGTTTAAGCTCCAGGAATTGTTTGAAGCAACGTTCACAATTATTCGCGATAATGGGGACTCGTGCGCGATAGCCTTCAGCGAATCATATGAGATAACGGATATAAAGAAATTGGAGTTATTCTTTTCTTCTGGCGAGAATTAGTTGATTTGGTGTATCTGCACCCATTCATTTTGGTAGTACACCCATCAACTATCGATAGTACTGTACTTATTGCCCATTTAAAAATGTGCAATTCGAATTTTTGACTAGCAGAAAAATTGTATTCAGTAACAAGTTTGAGATTGCTTTTAAAGCATCACGCCACGCAGTAAAAGACTTGCAATGGAAAAGTAAATAATGAGGCCTGTAACGTCCACCAGGGTGGCGACAAAAGGGGCAGAGGCAGTCGCAGGGTCGAGGCGTAGCTTGCGCAATACAAAGGGAATCATGGCTCCAGAAATGGTTCCCCACATCACCACGCCAATCACGCTTAACCCTACGGTTAAACCAATGAGCAAATAATGGGGTCCGTAAATTTTATCGCGTCCGGGCCAGAGTGCGATGCGTAAAAATCCAATTCCACCAAGGATGGTTCCCATGGCAAGCCCTGAGGCAATTTCACGCATAAACACCCTCCACCAATCGCGCATACGCACTTCACCAAGGGCAAGAGCACGCACGATGAGTGTTGAGGCCTGTGAGCCTGAGTTTCCACCGCTGCTGATGATAAGAGGAATAAACAGAGCCAAGACCACCGCTTTTTCGATTTCGTCTTCAAAATGACTCATCGCTGTGGCCGTAAACATTTCGCCGACAAAGAGAATGGCAAGCCAAACGGCGCGTTTTTTTACCATCGCAAACAAGCTATTTTGCAAGTACGGCGCGTCGAGGGTTTCACTTCCCCCGAGTTTTTGAATGTCCTTAGTCGCTTCCTCTTGCATGACTTCCATGACGTCATCAAGTGTGACGATACCCTTCATTTCATTTTGGGCATTCACAACGGGGATCGCGACAAATTTGTGTTTTGAAAAAAGCGCACCGACTTCAACTTGATGCAAGCTGTCGAGAATGGTGATGACTTGAGGGTGCATGAATTCCTGTACGCTCTTTTCAGAGGGGGCAGAAAGCAACTCGCGTAACGAAACAACACCCAAAAGATGCGAAGTATCATCGAGCACATAAAGGTAACGGATATGTTCAACGTGAATGAGGCTCTGCCTGCGAATGTAGTGCATCGCAGACTCAACGGTCATGTCTGGCCGAACCCGCAAGTACTGGGTGGTCATGATTCCACCTGCGGAGTCTTCCTCGTATTGCAGGATGGCCATCACTTCTTGGCGTGCTGAGGAATCAATAAGATCGAGCAGAACATAGCGTTCTTTGCCGCTCACTTCTTGAATAACGTCGGCGGCATCATCGGGAGCCAGCAGGCGCATCAGGGAGCGTTTTTCTTTTTCGGGTAAAGAGATCAATATTTCAGCTTGGTCGCTGGAGGTCAGCCCTAGAAAAAAATCATCGGCTTCGGTGCGGGGAAGTTGGTGGAAGCCTTCGAGGCGCTCGTCTCCTGCAAGGATATGCCAGGCGTCTTGTAATTCGCTGCTCGTTAGACTTTTCATAGGGAGATCTGCCATGGAATCCTTCTCTACTCATCAAAATGTGACAGTAAATATATAGAGGAAGGATGCTCAGCTGTCCAAACTCAGGGCGACCTTTTTTATTACAGTAATTTCATGTGTTTGCGCAAAAAGTATAGCTTAGGTCATAAAATATCTACGGCAAGATCTCGCAGAATGAGCTGAGATCTCAGCCTGGCGGTGTGCACATGAGGCTCCGATCGCTCTCACTCCACCAGGGGCAGAGTCTCGAGTTCGATGGGAATGCCAAAGATTTTTGCAAAAGATTCTTTGGTGAGGGAGTCGCCCGTGCATTCAAAACCATAAATCTTGGCAGTGGTCGGTTTTCCATCGCGCCTGCGAAGCGGAACGCCCTGTGTTTCTTTCGAGGAATCGATTATTATGTTTACCCTCGTGACTTGCCTTTTGACGGGTTTCCAAGCCTCTTCATAAGTCCAATCAGCGTCAAAGCTATAATATCTCATGCTTCCTTTAAATGCGGGCACCTCATAGTCCAGATATTGTTTTGTTCTATCGTAAATTTCGTAATCTTCACCCCGAGGTGATAACAAATCTATGTGAATTTTACATGAGCTTCTTTTTTCTTCATAAAGAGGATTTGGTGCGATGCTTCCTTCGACAAAATACAGATAGGGAGCTGATTCTCCATCATTTATTTTTCCTTTCAAAGGTAACTGAAGTTCACTTTTAAAAGTGATCGAATTCGCCGTGTAGAGTGCATTGGCTTCTTCGTCTCCAACTTCTTTTTCAGAGGGAGGAGTTTCGTTTTTTTCAGCTTCAGTTTTCTTTTTAAGTTTAGTTTCTTTCTCTTTTATTTCGCCTTCTGGTGCAAGAGCCTCTGTTTCTTCTGGAGGCGCATCCTTTTTTTCTTGTTTGCTTTCTTGATTTTTCTCCGAAGACGAGTTCTTTTTAACTATAGGGCCACATGTAGAAACGGCAAGAACAAGTGAAGAGATAAAAAGTAATTTTTTCATGTTTGATTTATCCAATGAGTAAATTTTAAAAGCCAGATGGCATGTCGACTATTAGCAAAGCAATTTTTGCGCTGCAATTATTTGGTAAGGACATTTCTTGTGCGCATGTTTTTGGGAGGCTGCAAATGTGTCTCATTGTTTGTGGCACGATTTTTGGCACTGCAAAAATTTAATCATCAAGAGACAATCTGAATTTTCCGAGATGTCCTCTACCAAAAACATTTCGAAGGAAGGACGTCGAATGCAAGAGACATTTCGAGGGCGTGCATTTTTAATGATGGGAGTTATTTTGTGTGGCCTTGTAAGTTGCAAACCCGCAGCAGGGCCCAATGCGAGTGCAAAATCAAGTGAAACTGCTGACGAACAGAGGAATTTGCAAAACCTTCGTCCGCATGCCAGTGAAGTGGTCAAGAATTTTGGCAAGGGACCAGGAAAATTTGATGAACTTGCTTTTGGTTCAATGTTTATGGCATTTCTTCAGAATCCCAACGAGGCAGAACTCTTTTGGGATTTATCTGAAAATGCTTCCTTTGGAGAAGCGAGCAAATTTGGGCAAGCCATGCTTGCAAAAGTGCGTCAGGATCCCGAAATCGCAGAGATGATGAAGAACCGCTATATGATCAAATTGGATGTGGCCGAACTTGCGAAAAAACCACATCACACCGTTGGTGGAATGTATGGGCAGTTTATGCAGAAAAATAAACTCGATCCCAATTTCTTTCCCATCATGAAAGGTGACAGTGACCTGGTGTGGTTCATCAATTGGACGCGCAAAATTCATGATTTGATGCACATGACAGCTGGATACAGTGCACAACTGAGTGAAGAAGTGGGTTGGCAAGCATTTTACACTGGCAATATTGGTTCTCACCTTGGAATGACAGTTGTTTCTGTGGGGCTTTTGCACATCTCAATGCATTATCCCCATCTAGTAGGTGAGCACCTTGAAATGGTCAATGAAGCTTTTAAGCGTGGAAAAAATGCTAAAAATTTGGCATCCATCAAATGGGATAAACATTGGGATACACCTGTGGAAGAGATTCGCAAAATGGCGAGACTCACGCCAAGAATGGCGCCCGTCATCAGTAACTTTAAATAGAGGCTCTTCACATGCAGGTTTTGCATCTTTCTTCAGCATTTATTGCGCATTCAAAATTCGAAACTTATTGCTGAGAATTTTCTTTAAATTCAACAGAAACACCCAATGCTTTTGCAATAGATTCCTGCGTAAGTTCGGGGCCAGAACAATCTATAGAAGTCATTGTGGCAGTTGAAGAACTTCCGTCAGCTCTGACGAGTGCTTTTCCTTGGGTATCATTTGCATCGTCGACTTCCATGGAAAACCCAACGAAGGTGAGGCGCATTTTGAGGTTTGCGCTGTCATGGGCTGAACTCCAAGAATAAGAATGCATAGGATGAGAGAGTGTTACTTTAGACCCGGAAAACATATAGTCACTGTACTTTTGCGTCTTCTGGGACTCAGCAAAATCATCGTCTCCATTGAGAAGAGGCGAAGCGAGATTGACAGAGAGTGTGCAAACAGTTTTATCGAGTTCGAATGTTGGGCTCTGATGAGCGACGCCGTCTACAAAATGTATGCTCACTTTGGAGCGGTAGTGATAAGTTACTTGACTCAATGGAATCGAGAGATCTTCTTTGATTGTCATTTCTTTTGAATTGACTAAAGCGTTTTGTTGTTCCGTAATCTTGGTTGCTGCAGTTGAAGCGTCGGGGGGTTGATGTTGGGAAATATTTTCACCACCCGTTGAGGCTGAAGGCTCTGGTAAAGCATTTTCAGACAAATTCTTTTCTGCTTCGGGCGAAGTATCTGTTTTTGTCTGCTCCGTTTTTTGAGTGTCGGAATTTGTTGTTGGTGTTGGACTATTCTTTTTAAGTTTGCTGCAAGAAATCAATGAGAGTGCCAGTGCGGAAATAAGAAGTGTTTTTGTCATGATTGCAAATTCCAAGTTCTAAATGTTGATAAGCCTTGCGGCTGGAGCTTTGTTAACAAGGTCAATTCGGCATCGCAATATTTTGGGAAAGACATTTTTTTATTTCAGCAAATCAGGGAATTTAATTTTTTCACAACTGATGATCTCAAGGTCTGTATTTTGACGAGCTGCAGAATCATTTCTGCGGCCCCGTTCTGATCTGGTTTACAATGGAAGGTAAAAGTGGCTCATGAAGAGCATATTTATCAGTTAAATAGAGGAGAGTCTCCCATGGGTCTAAGTGGTTTTAAAAAATTATTCACGATTTCTGTACTTGCTTTATGCGTTGCTTGTAAAAACCAAGACGTCAAGGGTTCTAAATCTTTAGGTTCAAAGGCTCTCCCCGCAAAGATTGAAGAAAGGCCCCCTACGCAAACTACCGATCCCCAAAATGCCAAGACTGAGAACCTGGAAGGTCAGATTGAAAAACCATCCACCTCGCCTGAGTCTACGAGCATGGCTGAAGAAAAGAATCCCGAACAAGTCGTTGCGGCCCAAGAGTTTGGAAAGATTGCTGAGCAGCTTAAATCGATTGCAAGCACTCTCCCTGCGACAACGGGGGAAGCCAGTACAAAGCCAGAATCGGAGGGTGGCATTCTAGAGACCATTAAAAAACAAATTGTGAGCAATGGTGATGAATTCAAAATCCTCACTGATCTGGTCGGCAAACCCGAATTCGATAAAAAATTAAGTTCCACCTGTGAGACAGGGAGAAAAGTGTCATTAGCGATAAAAATTAAAGTTCAAGCCTTTGCGCTCTTGAAGTTGGAAAATTCTACAAAGGAATTGCAACCTAAAATTGATGAAGTTATTACAAATATCGAAACAACGTGCAAAAAGTACGGGAAGTAACGTTAAATAAGCGACGTTGTGTTACGTCATTGGGTTTACATTGAAGCAGAAAAGCTGCTTCCGCTCTCGTAGCGTTTAAGTCCGCTTCGAAACACAAGAAGCGCAGCACTCAAAAATCCACCCGCCAGCAAGCACAAAATCCCAAGTTGTTCCCAACTAAAATGTTTGACGAAGTTTGCGGGAAGAGCGCCTACGGCGAGCGCCGGCATTCCAACCAGCAAAAGACTTCGTGTGAAACCTGTGAACAGTTCCGATGGATAAGTCGACAAAGTAACAATTGACATTGTGGCCTGACTCGCCAAGAGTTCGGAATTGCCAAACCAAAACGACAGGCTGCCGACGATCACGAGAAAAGACACGAGAATGACAACGCCAAGCAAAGCTGCCAGTAAAAATCGGGGAGCCGATTGCAGCGTTAAGTAACCCGAGAGCGCAAAACAGATCACGCCATAAATCACATCCCCAAAACCACTTTGCACGCTGCGGCTAATGAGCAAATACAAAAGTGCAGGTTTTGGGAAACTCAAGTAGTAGTCGAGCCCCCCATTGGCAATAATGCCGGCCAATTTTGTTACGTTTCCGAAAAGCAGAACAGACACGCCGAAAATAAAAGTGGCGATGCCGGTGAGCAGTAAAATATCGGGCATTCCCCAACCCTTGACCACTCCAAAGCGCTCAAAAAACAGAATCCAAAAAACCACAAATATTCCGTTGTTGAGCATCATCCCTAATATTTGCAGGAGAAACGAAACTCTGTATTGAAGTGCGGAAACGAAATTTCGCTGCCAGATATAAAAAACAAATTTAAGCACATCGGGCATGAGGTTATCCTCCATTGATGCTGAGTTGAGAGGACATTCGGCGAAACCCCATTGCAAGAATGAGCGAGAGAACGACGCACCAAAGTGCCTGCATTGCGACCAGATTTAAAAATAATTGTGCATCGGGCCTGACCATCAGTCGAGCAGGGCTAAACAAAGTGAGAGCAAAGGGAGTTTGTGCGGCAAGCTTTGCAAGTCGCTCTGGAAAGAAATCCAGAGGAATCATAGCGCCACCCAAAATAAGCAGCAGTTTAGAATAAATCCACGTTACGGGTGAAGTGTCTTCCATGACAAAGGCAAGGCATCCAATGAGTGCAGAGATGACAAAATCAATGACCCAGCCCAAAAACAGCGTGATGATTCCCGCTGCAACAAGCCATTGTGGGTCAAAGCGTGCGCCAAATGCCAATGCAACAATGCATCCTCCAACGGCCACGTTTGCCGCGTAAAAAGGGAGGGTATCGGCCAAGGAGCGGCTCGCAAGATACAGAATATAGTTGTAAGGCTTGCACAATTGCGTTGCGATGCTGCCCTCGCGAATGGAATCCGTCATCAGTAAAGCGGTATTCCCCCGACTCAGAAAAAAAGCTTCGGTAAACACCAAATACCACAGGGTTTCGTGCTGCGTTAATGTGCCTTTAAGTGTTGCATCCATCGGAAGTGCAGTTGTCCAAAGCAACCCGAGGACCCAGATGAATAAGGCCATTAAAAACATCCGTGATATGAAATCATTTCCGTACTTCAAATTGTGCTTTATTTGTACGCGAAAAATCGCGAAATAAATTCCCACGCTCATGAGAGTTTCCTCTCGAAGATGTTTTTGATGATTTCTTCAAGGGGTGGGTGAGAAATATTGAGGTCAACCAGTCCGGGAAGTCCGGCAAGGGAAGTTACTATAGTTTCAACGGAATACTTTTGCATGTCGATTTCGAGTTGAACAGAGCGTTCGGTTGTGTGCACAATCTTCGAATCGGGAAAAGAAAAACCACGGGGCACTTCACTCTCGAAACAGACTTCAATCAACTTGTGCGAAAGCAAATCACGTTTCAATGGCACTAGGTTAACGTCAAGCTTTTGACAATGCAGGAGAAATAGGACACCTTGGTTGAACAAAATAAACA
>JBIIEI010000153.1:0-6559 GCA_044237915.1 Silvanigrellaceae bacterium
TCCAATAAAGAATTACCGACGTGGTTTCCTCAAAAGAAGTGGATTAAGTTGAAATGAAGAGCCGTGTGCGGACCCGCAAGCACGGTTCTGTGAGCAGTCGGGGGCGAAAGCCCCCTCTGACTCGATGGTCTTTATTTCGCCTATCGAAATGGCGTGGAATGGGCGCGGCATGTTGCGGTTGTCCTCCTCACCGTTGTCATGGGATTTTATCTTCCCGAGCCTTTTGTGTCTGAGGTCGCTCCCTTTGTCATCGTATTGCCTCCCATGCTTGCTCTCTTGCTCGCAGGTCCACTCTGGGTCATGGGTTCTGCTGTTCTGCTCATCGGCATTTTGTTGTCTCGCGCTGGGTGGAGCGGAATTTATACCAATTATGAAGTGATTGCTCTTTACTTATTACTCGTGGGCGGCCTCAGCGTCATTCGCATTTTAACCGATACCTCGCAAAACTTGGCACGCGTTCAGTCGTATGAGGCACAAAAAAATTCACAGGCCTTGCGCGAAAAAGAGCAGCAGAATCATTTTCAGGCCAGCCTGTTAGGGATGGTCAATCAGGCCATCATTGCCTCAGACACCGAAGGCAAAGTGATCTTTTGGAATCGCTTTGCCGAGTCTCTGTATGGCTGGAAATCCGAAGAGGCCATAGGTCAGAATATTGCATCCCTCTTTATTCCACCGGAGTCCCTTGAAATTGCTTCGGAGGCTATGAAAGTCATCCTCACCGGCGAGAGCTGGATAGGAGAAATTGAACTCATGCGCAAGGACGGCGGCAGATTTCCGGGTATTGTCACCGATTCTCCTGTCTACGATACCCTTGGTAATCTTGTGGGCGTGGTGGGTGCAACAATCGACATTTCAGCCCGCAAAGCCGTGGAAGAAGAGCTCATCCGTTCTAAGCGGGAAGCCGATGATGCAAACCGCCTTAAAACCCAATTTTTAGCAAATGTCAGTCATGAAATTCGAACCCCTTTGGGTGCTATTATTGGATTTACTGAAATTCTTCTCGATCCCACTTTTCCCCAAGAAGAAAAGGTGGATTACCTCTCGACGGTTTTACGGAATGGAAGCCAACTCATGTCGTTGGTTGATGATCTCCTTGATCTTGCGAAGATTGAGGCCGGAAAGCTTGAGATGGAAAAACTTGAATTTTCTCCAGTGGCTATCGTTGATGAAATCGTCGCTGCTCTACGCCTCAAAGCTGCTGAGCGGAGAGTTTTAATTGAGGTGATTTGGAAGACGGAAATCCCTGCGACCGTGACCTCTGATCCTCGAAGCCTCAGACAAATATTGACGAATCTCTTGAGCAATGCGCTCAAATTTACAGAAAAAGGCAAGGTGCAGGTCCTCATAGAGTATCAGTCTGTGACCATGACGGGCCGGATGCGTGGCCTGTATTTTTCCGTAACAGACACCGGCATAGGCATCTCCGACGAGCAACGCAAAAAGCTTTTCCTCCCATTTAGCCAGGCCGATAGTTCCACCACGCGTCGCTATGGTGGAACGGGGCTCGGACTCGCACTGTCTCAAAGGCTTGCAGTTGCACTGGGGGGAAATTTAACGTTGGCAAAAAGTTCACCAGGTGTTGGAAGTACCTTTGAACTCCATGTCGATCCGGGTGAAACACGTGGTCTCATCGTTCCTGGAAACACTCCTTTCGTCTCAAATCCAGAAACCCTCCGCAGCGGCGGAATTCCCACCTCCAAAATCGCTCTCAAAGGACTCAAAGTTTTGGTCGTCGACGATGCCCAAGACAATCAGTTTCTCATCAGCCGACTTTTAAAACAGGCTGGGGCAGAAGTTGTCATCGCCAGTGATGGACGCAAGGGAGTGCTGCGAGCGCTCGAGCAGCAAGATGAGCTTGCGCTGGTGTTCATGGACATACAAATGCCTGAAATGGATGGATATCAGGCAACCGAATATCTGCGTTCCTGTGGGTTTTTTAAGCCTATCATTGCCTTAACCGCCCATGCGATGGTTGGCGAGCGAGATCGCTGTCTTGCAGCTGGATTTGACGACTACATGACCAAACCCATTCAGCGCGCATTACTTTTGCAAAAAGCTGGTTTTTTTGGCCACCAGCGCATTACGCCTCATTCCATGCTTGCCTCAGAGAGCTGAAAAATCAGATCATTTTCAAAAAGTGCTTGAGTAAGTCAAATGAGTTCCGATTTAACGAAAAGTGAAAGGTAACAGCGAATTCTTTCACTTGTTTCAAATCACTTTTGCCCGTTGGGGGCTATCATTGACAAGGAGTACGTCATGAAATTCCAAGCATTGGTTTCCATTGTTGCGCTTACCGTAGGGCTCATGAGCTCGGGTACGGCTCTAGCTGCAAAACCGGCTATGAAAGGCTATGGACTTGCAACCTCAGCTCTTACTGCGAAAAAAGGTTCTGCAATTACACCTAAAGGAACGATGTTTTGTGCTGATGCATCCAAAAATGCCACTGCTCTTTGCAGCAGGGCTGGATTCTCGGACAATGACAGATTTTCCCGCAGGATGTAATTCAGCGCACCGAGCCTGAAAATGAAAAGCTCTCGCCCCGGCGAGGGCTTTTTTAATCTGCTTGAAGGTCTAAAAGATCATAGGCGCGTCTGGTGAGTGATTGCAGCTCGTTTGCGAGCTGTGCAGATGGTGCAAGAGCGGTGTGATATGGAATTCCCTTCCCTAAGGTAACAAGAGTGTCTCTACATTCTGCAGGCATATCCACAGCAAAAAAAGATGAACAAAATTCTTCGGAAGATGGAATGTAACCTAGCCAGTCGTTTGCCATGCTGACCGTGGTTTTCCATTTTGATGTGGGAAACTCTGAGAGTACTGATTTTGAAACGCTTGGAAAGATCTCTCCAGGCAGTAAAAAAACTGAAAAATCACCGATGGTAACAACACCCACTTCAGATGTTGTCAAACAATAGGGCCTTTCATCCAAAGGTCCAATATTAAAATTGCAATCCAGTGCAATGGCATTCCTTCGAAAAGGGAGGGGTCTTTCGATGATGTCGAATTTTGTAGCGAGTTGAAATATCCGATTTGAGATCGGAAAGGGCGCACGCACCTTGACCCACGAGACTGATTTTGGAGGGATCTGCGTTGCACCGCCCTGCGCAGCATGCACCGCTTGAGCAAGTGATGTTCCGATATACTGGGCCTCTTCGTGTTCAAATTCAGACTGAGAAAGCAATGGGCTTTTCGTTCGCTCCGAAGGATAAACCTTTCCAAGGGATCCATTTAAAAAAACAGAAATTCCTCCCGTGTTTTTTTCGGATTCTTTACGAAAAGATCCTACAAAATCACTTGAAAGGAGCGTATTTTCCATACCGATCACACTGGGGTGGCCAGACCACCGGATGAGAGTTCCGAGTTCTTTTTTTTCAGACACAAATCGAAGTGAGTAAAATTCATCGTCAGAAAATTCTTTGGCTGTGGAGTTGTTCTTAAAATGACCTTGTGTGATTAAAATTTCGGCGGGCTGTCGATTCATATAGGCTTCAAATGATGCCTCTGCAGTTTGTGTTTCTAACGTTTGTAAAAAATCATCATCACGGCCAGAAGAATAAGGAAACGCCCCCCAGAGTCCTAAGGTATCGGGAGAGCTGTGTGTATGGGTAGAAGTAACAACCAAATAAAAGCATGCAGGCAGCTGATGATTTGTTCTCAAAAGGTCTTCAAATTGTTCGCGGATACGTTCGGTTGAAGCCAATGAAAGTCCAACCACATCGAGCGATGCAAACACCACACTCACACCGTTTTCTCCAACAATAGCAACGGTAGAAACAGAAAGTTCATCGGCAATTCCACTTGAAAAGCGCCCGGCCTGGGGAAAACCACCAAAGAATCCGTATCCACCCATCCGCAGGGGAGTTTTAACATCCAAAAGGCGTCTTGAAAATCCAGCATGCCACTTGGAATTTGTGGTGCCTGTTTCCTTCTGACAACGTGTGGCCGGCAGTGAAAATCGTGCATCCTTGATTTTCATTTCTGCAGGTTGGACAAATCTTCCTAAACTGCGACTTTGCCGTTCGACTTCTCCCAAGTGGACTGCGCTTAAGTAACCGGCTTGATTGTTACTTTTAGAAAAAAATGTCAGTGCATTTCGAGTGGAAAATATTCCGAATGCAGCGCATATGCATAAAATCACTACAAAAAAGAGAATTTTTTTGATCGAAATTTCCTTCAACTCTCAGCCCCTTATTCCACGTACAAAATATTCACGTTTCGTTGAATCGGAATTTAAAAGTGGCTCTCAAGTTCTAGAATGTATCTCTTTTTTTACACAAATGCCGATAAGGAGAAAAAGCAGACGGAAAGGTCTGAAAAAGATGTTGTTACGACAATTTTTTATCAAAAAATGGAGAATCTTTTTAAGGATGCTCTTTGTCGTACTGGCAAGTGGGCTCATGATCCTCATTCTGTGTCTGGGGTTGGGCTCTTTTCTTCAGTTGAAAGGCAGGGCAAGCGCAGAAGCGCTGATGCTCGACAACGAGGAAGTGATTAAAAGACTCACTTATGAGTCAGAGCGCGTTGAAATTGCTCCATTGACGGCATTGATTGGCGGTCACGACCAGAAACTCCTTTCAAGGGTTTGGCCAAGCTCACCTGTTGAGCCCGACGCCGCGCGTGAGCGGTTTTCACGCCCTCCGATTGTTGAATCCTATTTAAAGGGTGAGCTGCGCACCGGAAGCACCTTTCCAACTCTTATTTTAGAAGGCACTTCCCTAGAAATGGGGGTTCAGTATGGTGCTTTGCAGGGGCACCGGATTCAAGAGTTTCTCGATTACCTGGACAAAGTTGCCCATGAACAGGGGAGTCAGGCGATTTCAAAGGAGCGCATTCACGAAATTCGTCGTTGGCTCGGGAGCGTTTTTTGGAAACACTTTCCCGAGGAGTCTAAGGAGATCATCTATGGAATTGCAGACGGCGCACGTAAAAGAGCAGACCCAGTTACCTTACATTTGATGGACTTAGCTTTTATCAACAGCTTTATTGATATCGTAGGCATTGGTGCAACAGATCTTTCCTTTGATTTTGCAGGCTTTGATGCAGCGGGTGCGCTGGTTTCCCTTGCAGCCAATGAAGTGGGGCTCGGGTGGATTAAACAAAATTGCGATACCTTTGCGGCATTTGGACGCCGAACCCAGGGTGGAAAGACCTTTCAAACGCGAAACACTGATGTGGATACAGGCATGGGCTTAGAAAATTTTCCACTCGTCGTCGTCTACAAGGGCGTCGAGCACAACGGGACAAGGCAAATTCCGTTTGTGGGGGCAGGCTTTGTGGGTCAAGTGGGTGTCTTTACCGGCATGAATGCCTTTGGTGTGGGGCTGGGGCAGGTTTGGGCTTTTTCGAATGAAAAGAATTTTGGAACGCCATGGTCTTTGGTCATGCGTGAAGTCATGCGGAGTGCCACTTCAGCTACAGAAGCAGGTCGGATCTTTTCAAGCTGGGGCAAACGGACATATGGAAATAACTTTATCTTTGCAGATGCCCAGGGTGATGCGGTGGTTCTGGAATCGGATGCTCGGCAAATCGATTTTTTTCGGGCAAACGATCCGAGGGAAAGCACAGAAGGGGTCACAAAAGAGGGCGAAGTATACGCGCTGCCCATGGAAGATGCCGTCTTTCGCGCAGATTTTTCAGTCAGTCGCAGGCTGCGTCGCTCGCAGACTTCTTCACGGGGCCCTAACGGAGATCCCAGAGAAAGTTCCGCCTACCGCAAACGTTACAAAGGGCAGGCCGATTTGATACAAATGTATGAAGAAAATGGCGTCAAGATTGGAAAAGAAGAAGCTGAATTTATATCTCGAAAAACCGCAAGCCGAGAAGGCAATTTGCAAAATGCAGTGTATGCAAACAGTGACTTATTGATGTGGGTTTCTTATGCAACCATAGAAGACAAAGACTCACCACCGGGCTCTGCGCGCGCGAAAAAATCCGTTCGCGAAGCCTATCGGAACGAATATGTGCTCGTGCCCTTTCGGGAATATATCAGAGACCCATTTTTGAGCAGGTAGTTGCGGAAAAAATCAGTTTTTTGGTACTTTTGCGCCAAAATGACAGACGGCACACTGCTCTCTTCCAAGGGAAAATGTTGGAAAAGGGAGGCCCAAATTGCCGACAGAAAGGAATCCGGCATCCCACAATTTTTTCTTTCCTGGAAATTCCTTTCGCACTTTTGTTACCAAATGAAGAAAGGGCCACTTACTTTTCTTACCCATAACTTCTGCACGTTGAAGTGTTTCTTCCATCAGCGAGAGTTTTCCAGCTTTCCCTTGAATTTCTGCAAGTGCGAGAAGCAAGCCCTCTTCTTTAAAGGGAGCAAGAGAGGTGGTGTGTTGGCAAGTTTCATTACGACAGTCGCCCAAAATTTTCAGACCTTTATCAATGTGTTTATTGCCCTTAAATAAAGCATAACTAAATGCTGCAGCAACTCGACCTTCAGTTCCTGTCATCGCTCTTGGAAATCCGACAAAATACAAACAAACGCGCCGGTTCGAAGCGCTGCTTAGAACGTGAACCAGAGTTCGCTGTCCAAATTTTATAGGTAGGAAGATATTGCCGGAAG
>JBIIEI010000089.1:0-22399 GCA_044237915.1 Silvanigrellaceae bacterium
CCACTTCGGCTCGTGTATGCTTTTGCATGAAATAGGCCCTTGCTTGGTGTTTATTTTGTTCAACCAAGGTGTCCTATTTCTCCTGCATTGTCAAAAGCTTGACGTTAACCTAGTGCCATTGAACTAATAACTATTTTTTGGTGGGTTTGGAAAAGTGCCAAAGACGGGAGGATTCTTCGGGCGCAGGCATGGGCCGTGGAGCAGGCGGCATGGGCGGCGGAATGGACGATTACGACATGTAAAGCCTTCTGGATTTTGGCCTCGGCTGAACTCCAGTTTCCGCTTTTATCAAAAAAGGTGTTGCCGAAATGG
The DNA here is from genome assembly GCA_044237915.1 of Silvanigrellaceae bacterium. GTDB lineage: Bacteria > Bdellovibrionota_B > Oligoflexia > Silvanigrellales > Silvanigrellaceae > JBIIEI01. Next base: position 313 of record JBIIEI010000089.1, read on the forward strand.
CAGCTCCTTTTTTTTTGAAAAATTTGCAACTGTCCTCACATTCAATTCAGATATGCTCAAAGCATGGGCGAGAATAGAATGGAGTTCTGCAATGCTTATGGACAGCTCTGGAAACTTACTTCCTTTGCAGGATGCTCCACTCATCCCGCGCATCATTGCCTACCTTACCGATCGCTTTTTAATGACTGTGTTTACTTTAATCGTTGTTTGGTTTGTTACGATAATCCTGAGCACGCCCTTCACAGCCTCTTTTTTCTTTGACCAATTGAAATTCTTATTCGACTTGACGAAGACATTTCTGAGCGGAGAGAATCCTTTTCTTCGAGCGGCAGCCACCATCGTTGCAACATTTACCCTCACTGCCGTGATCCTTGGGATTTACTTCTTCTTCGTCCTTCCCATGGCAATATGGGAATATTTTCAAAATGGAGTGAGCCCCGGAAAGAAATTATTTCACTTGCGTGTGCTCAATACCCATGGAATTTACCCTTCATTTTCACAAATATTCACTCGAAATTTCTTTAAAGATCTCGAATCAAGCACGGGGATCCTCTTTATCTTGTGCTCAAAAAATCGCCAGTCTTTTACAGACATCGCACTGGGAACTGTCGTCGTTCAAGATCCCACGTGGACCTCTGAGCTTCCCACCACCTTTGAATGCCTGCCTTCCGTGCTTCAAAAGTATGAAATTCAGTCTTTAGAAGACTCTCTTGGCCTCCCAGCCATCCGCCTTCCCGGGCAGGCTCGTTTTCAAGTGTTACTTTGGCAGCGAGAAATGCTTTCGCTTCTCCACTCTGCTCCCCATCAACCCCGCGTTGTCGGTCACCTAGCCGACAGGCTTCTCAAGAAGCTGCTGCTGCTCTTTCCCGAGCTTCAAGATTCCAGTGTTGCTCAAGCCGTGAATTCTGCGGATGTACAGGAAAAGCTTGCACTCCTTGCGCATTTGAACCAGGCCATCGATCGTGAGATTCTTTGTGGAAAGCAAAAGCATTAAAGGAACAACAGCAATGGGAGAAAGCCTGCAGCATTATGTGCAAAGACGTGCTGCCCATTGGCAAGAAGCCCTGACCTCACTGCGTAATCTGAAAAAAGAGAATTTAGACAACGAAAATGCCAAAAAGGCTTTTCTCGTGCTCGACAAATTGAGCGCCGACAACGCTTTTATACAGAGTCGATTTCCTTCGCACAAAGCACTCTACGCAGTGCGCATTCTTTACCTCAGTTGGTATCAAGCTCTGCATGCCAAAACACAAAAAAATAAACCACTCAATAAGGCACTTTTAAGACTTTCTTCCAACGAAAATATTCGAAATCAAAGAATCGAATTCACGAAAAAAGGAAAACGAAGACAACACCACGAGTTTATGTTGGAAGCTAAGCCCTTTCTTGCCCTTGCAGCACTCATATTTGCAACATCTGCGCTTTTTGGGTGGAAAATTATTGCACATTCTCCTGAAAACATTGCAAGCTTTGTTCCCACCTTTATTATGGAATACCTGCAACGGGGAGAACTCTGGACGAGCCTTTTAGCTGAAAACCCTGTTCAAGATGGCTCTCTTCTGATCATCAATAATATAAAAGTAGCCGCCCTTTGTTTTATAAGTGGGATCGCATTTGGAATTCCAAGCATTGTCTTACTTGCCTATAATGGCTGGCATTTAGGGACCATTCTTGCCAGCGCTCACCAATACGATTTACTCACTCAACTTGGAAAATTCGTACTTCCACATGGCATTCTCGAAATTTTTATCATCGTTTCCTCGGGAGGCTTGGGCCTCAAAATGGGCTGCGCGTTGCTCTCCAGAGTTCGGTCAGATGACGGCGGACAACAAACATTTGTCGGCAATTTATCGAAAGGATTGTTGAGCCTTTTTTTCTTTGGATGTTGGCTCATGATTTGTGGAATTTTAGAATCAAACATCTCCACTCAAATGGAAATGTCATCTGAAAATTCTTTCTCCGCTTCCCTCCTTGTCGGGTTGTCGCTTTTTTTAGCCTACTTTTTTACTCACCACTTCTTCCTGCGCCCGAGGTCACTCACCCATGAACTTTGAACGCCCACGTCTCAGCGATGAATCCCCGAGTTCGAACGACAATTCCACTTTTCCCGTGGAAGTCAGTTCGCTCACCACTCTGCTTTCCTATGCCTTGCGGGGTGGACTCAAAGTCATTCGCAGATACATTCTTGTCATTCTTCTCGTCAGCGCACTTCTTTCGGCTCCCTCGCTTTTTGCAGAAATATACAGCGCTAACCCCGAAGACAATCCAATTCTGCAACTTCTCAAATTGCAACCTCCAAGTGAAAATTTTAAAGCGTCTTCTGCGGTTACTTTACTTGTTCAATCCTACATTCATCAAATCATTTTCTCGCTCTTTTCCACTTATTGCATCTTACAGAGCGTTAGGCATTGGGAAGTTTTTGCAGATTTTAAACTTAGAAAAAGTTCCACATTTCTTTTGTACGGACTTGAAGGCATCCTGCTCACAACTGTTGTTTATCTCCTTTCATTAGGCCTCTTTGTCATTCCTTTTTTCTATGCCTATGTCTGTTTTTCATTGGCCACTCATTTCCTATTTTTTGAAGGCATTTCACCGCGTCAGGGCCTGATTTTATCGTATCGCATCGCAACTTCATCAATAGGCACCCAACGAGGTGGATTATTTGGACCAACCTGGACATTTTTGCTTGGATACATCGTTATTTTTATGGTGATCAGTACCTTAATATTAAGTCCGACGGAATTCTTATTTAGAACAGCAACCGCCTATGCACAAAGTAACAAAACTTTTGAAGGAAAAATTGCAATTTTTTTGAGTCTTTTTCTGAAAACGACAGTGGCACTGATCAGTAACATGACCTTAACATTTGGTCTCGCCCGATTTCTTGCCGAAGCACTGCTTTTTTCTGGATTTCCTTTGCGCGACAAAATCAAAGAATATCAGCAATGACAATTTCAGAAGCCGAGCTTGAAACTCACTATGCGGCTGCCCTCACTCAATACCAGGGGCAAGCTCAAGAGTTGTCATCGAACGATGTCATTGCTGTATTCATCAAAAAAATGATTGCAATACTCGAACAAATCGACAAATTTTTTTCTACTTTTTCAACTCAAAATCATTCAAGCGATGTCACCTCAATGATGGTGCTGAGCGTCGTCGCTGTAACAGGAGCGATCATGACGATCGCAATATTTTTGTGGATCGTGCATAAAAAGAAACAAAGTTTTGTTCAAGAACATAAAGTAACAATATCTAAAGATCTCGAAGCCACTTACTTGGATGCGATGAAACGAGAAGACTTCGGGCTGATGGTCCGAAAATGCGTGCAAGCATTGTCGGAAAGCACCCAACTAAATTCAAAAACCTTGAGAGAAATTATTTTAACTCAGAACGAGAAATTCATTCAAAATGAGGTGGATAAAGGATCACTTATTTTGTACAGCAAGGTGATTCATACTCAGCAGTTTGTTTCCCATGAGGAATGGAAGGCATTTGATTCAATGCTTTCGAGACACTTTCCAAAATGGCATCAAGAATTCCAAAAGACAGGCACCACAGTTATGAAGAATATTTCTTAATGAAAAATGAAAAAAATGACTCACACAAGATTGTTGCAGTTCTTTTAGGAATCGCATTTTTCGCAAGTCTTTTCTTTGTTCACTTCCCAAGTGCTAAAGTCTCAACACCAACAGATAAAAAGTTGTCTATCAATCGCAAAACTTACTTACTTCCCGAAACAGGTGAGCGTTCCTATGCTCGGCTGGGGTATGCTTTACTTTTCGATTCTCTTAAAAAAGTGACACATGTGGAAAGCTGGTCACATAAGAATTACCCTGACGAAAAAGAGGAAGTTAAGCTCCTGCCCCAAGAACTTCTCGTCATTGCCAATAACCCCCTTCGGATATGGACTCCCGCCGAAGCCAAAGATCTGCTGGCATTTGTGCAAAGAGGCGGAAACGCACTGATTATCACACCCACATGGCAAAGCTTTCAGAATACAGGGGCTCTTTTAAATCAGTTTGAAAGTCTTACCCGCCCTAAAAATTTCTCTCAAAAACAAAAGAATGTAACTGATAAATGGCTTCCCTGGAAATCACCTCTTTCTCTTGCTCTACCGACCCCTGAAGGGTTAGAATGGGGACTTCGTTTCTCTGATGCATTAAAGTTACGCATTGACCCCGAATTTATCACTCAATTGACCTTGCCACAAAGGGCCATCCCCCTTCTCAAAACTGAGGGCGGCCAGACCCTTTTTTTTAAACTCGAAAATCAGAATCCAACTCACAAGGGCACACTGCTCTGGCTTTTAACCGTCCTGCCCGGATTTAATGCAGAACGAAAAGAGCTGGTTTTTGAAAAATCCAGAACCTCTGCACTCGTCGCACAAAACCTTCAGAAATGGGGCATCGATGTACCTCCAAGCCCCCCTTCCAGCCTTGATTTTCTTATTCCAGAACAGGGTGAAACTCAGGCTCAAACAGGCCTTAAGTTTGTTACGGCCCTTCTCAATCGATTCGCACAGCAGGGCATCTATTTTTCGCGCACCCTCACCACGGAGTCGAGCATCGCCGGAACACTGGCAATCATCCCGTCAGGTGCCTTACAAGCCATTTTTCTTGCGCTATGCTTCTTGTTGTTAGGAATCGCTTTGTTACTTTCGCAAGGCGACCATAAACCAAGGAAACATCTGAATGGCGACGGAATACAGTAACAATGTATTTGGCGAATTTCTTTCCGAATTCAACCAACATATTTTCGATTCGGGTCAACTCTCTCGATTGCTTTTGGCTGCTTTTCTATCGAAAGTGCATGTGTTACTGGAGGGACCTCCGGGAGTTGCAAAAACGAGCGCCGTCAAGGTCATCTCTGCCCTTCTGGGAAAAGAAGTAAAGCGCGTCCAGTTTACTCCAGACCTCATGCCTTCGGATATCACGGGTTACGCCCTTCCTACATCTGGCAATTTGGGAATTGCGGCAGTGCCCGAATTCCACTTCATGCCAGGCCCGGTTTTTACAGATATCTTTATTGCAGATGAAATCAACCGCGCCCCCGCGCGGACTCAGAGCGCACTTCTTGAAGCCATGGAAGAACGAGCGATTACAGTAGAAGGAAAACATAGGCAGCTGAGCCCTGATTTTTGGGTGCTTGCCACTCAAAATCCTCGGGAAATGGAGGGGACTTATCCTCTACCTGAGGCACAGCTCGACAGGTTTGGGCTTATTCTCCATGTCGAATATTTAAATGAATCCGCCGAAATCAATTTGGCCCGCATGGCACTTGCCGGAAAATTCCCGGTGAATATCGGAGGAATTAAGCCATTTTTCCGTTTGGGAGAGCTCATTAACACGTACCACAAATGCCGTGAACGCCTTGTTTATTCTGATGCCTTGCTCACTTATGCAACCCATATTGTACGTGCCACTCGCACTCATCAGATGTTCCGTTTTGGCGCAAGTCCGAGGGCACTTTTCCATTTGCTTGGTTTAGCTGGAGCCATGACAATTCTTGAAGGCAGAGATATCGTCGAGTTTGACGACATTAAAAATGTCGCAGTTCCTGTTCTTGCACACCGCGTTAAACTCTCAGATTCCTTCGATCTTGGAAACAATGAATCACACCAAATGATACTGTCCCTCCTTCATTCCGTTCCCATCCCCCGTTAAGGTAAAGCGATGACGTACGAAAGTTTCCAGGCCCTTTTTTCAGCCCTGTGGAGTGAAAAAACATCGATTATCGCAATGCTGTTGATAGTAATTGCTATGTGCGCCCTCGTTTTCATGCTCAGAAAAGCGGGAGCCAGATTAACGCCATTCCGACTGAATTCGTTTTTACTCTTCATCTTGATGGGATTCGTTTTAATTCCTTTAAATTATTGGTTACCTTTGATCTGCATCACAATAGGCGCCCTCATTTTTTCAGGTCTCGTTTTTGTTGCTTTATACAAATACACAGGAATGCAACATCACAGAATCAAAAAGACAGCCCTTGGATTCGCTTTCGTGAATTCAAAAACTCAATATGCAGTGTGTCTCTCTGATGATGAAATTCAAGGATCAAGATATTTAAAGCCCTTGCGACTGGCCTTAAACAAGTGGATGACTTTTGAAATCCTTTCTTCAAATAGCTCACATCACCGCCTTGAACAGTCCAATCACCGCATTTTTATCCCCCCCTTTTGCAGCAAAGGCAATCCAAAGTCGGAATTTAGAGTTCGATTTGTCATGCGAGGAATCGAGTGTGGGTCAACACTTTTTTGTAGGATAAAAGCGAAGGGTTTAAGAGGACTGATATGCCCCTGGGAAATTCCTATAGAACTGAAATTTCCAGACGAAGATGTCTTGAGTGAAGGTTTTTGTAGATCACAAAAGCCCTATGCAAACACAGAGAACCCAAGCGCACCATTGAATTCCGTTTCGAAAGAAACACTTTTTGCCTCCGATCACTTTCTACATTTGGGCCCTTATCAGCGCGGAGAAAAACTCTCGCTCATCCACTTCCCCGCAAGCTTGCGTTTGGCTAAACCAGTTTCTCGCAAGTTTTCGGCTCCCATGGAAGCAAAAGCGCTTGTGGCCCTGGGATTTGGCAGGAGAGTGAAAAATTCGGGCACCGCAGAACTGTGCCTTTCTGCGGTGGGACAAATTCTTGCCGAGCACAGAAACGCAAAAGTAACGTCGGATATTGTCGTGTTTGACATGGTCCGTTTGCTTCAAACTTCGTGCTCTCCACAGAAACCTCTTTTACAAGTTGCAAGAAATCTATGCCAACTGACACCCGGCACAGAAGAGGAAGACGAATTTTGTATTCTTGAAGAATTAGGCCAAAAAATAAGGTCCTATCAAGTGGTGCGCTTTGTTCTGGGTTCGGCTGGTACACTCGACTTTGCCCGCTTATTTACCGTGGGTCGCCTCTTTCGAAAAAATGGAGTGAAGGTCGTCGCTTCGGTTTTTATTCCCGAACTTTTCAAAAATAGCCCAAACCATGCTGATATTGCCAATTATTTTATTCTAACAGAAATGGCTTTGGAAGTTCAGAAGGAAGCATTGCGCAATGGCGTTGAACTGCTTTGGTGTCGGGATTTTAAATTCGTGAGCCAAGGAAACAGAATTTTCAATGAGATGGCCAATAAATTACCGAAACAAGTTTTTCAATGAAGCGAGCCCTGAATTTAGCAATTACTCAGTTCTTTCATTTTTAGCTCCAACTTATCCCAAGAAATCGGCTCTTTTGGAATGAAGCCATCTACCCGCCCCAAAAGCTCATTCGGAGAAAAATCACTGTTCGAACTCAAAAAAACTGGAATTCGTGTTAACTCTTTTAGATTAGCACCGAAGTCAAGTCCTGTTTGCGAGCTGACAACTCCAAAATAATGGTCGGTTATGATGCATCTTATGTTGTCGAGAAAATTCTGATTTGAACCTACTTTTTCCCAGAACACTTCAGGTGATTCAAAAGTATGCACGACTGCTGAGTCAAGAGACTTTCTTTGCCAAGTTTTTCTGATGACAGCAGAATCATCGACAACACAAAAAGCGGGAAGAATTTTTGTCAATTGAGGTAGAAGAGGTTTTGCCCGCTCTGCAGCGCTTTGAAGCAGTTGCATCAGATGGGCGCGGCTCATGGGTTTAGGCAAAACGGTATCAGCCCCCAAGGCAAGTGCCTTTTTGAAATCCTCTGTAGAAGCTCGATTAGAATGAATACACACAACACCCAAAAAACCGTTTGCGCGCAATGCAACAAGCAAATCGTAGCCATTTGTTTTAGGTTCATTGAGATCGACATCTAACACCACAAGTGCGGGATTGTGCGTGATCTTTTCGTAAGCTTCAATTGAATTTTGCGCAGTAAATACAAGCATATGCTGATGCAATTCTGAATGTTGACCCACAAGAGCCCTTAAAGAATTGCGATACACAGCTTCATCATCGACAAAGAGCACACTCAAAGTCTGCCCATTTTTGGTAAAATTTCTGCAAAGCTCTTGCTCAAGTTGAAGTTCATGTGCACTAACTTTAGAAATTTTGGTCGAAGCTTGCTTCAAGTATGCAACATTTTCGAAAACTTCAGTACTGGAATTTGGAAACAAACTCAAACGCCTATCGCTCGATTCTTTGCTTGAAGGAAGCGTAAAAAAGAATTCAACCTTTCCTTCTCCAGTAGAGCTCGACTCACACCAAATCCTGCCCCCGTGCGCCGCTACAATTTTATGTGCGATAGCAAGCCCCAACCCCGTGCCACCTTTTTTTCCAGCAGTGAAAAAAGCCTCAAAAAGTTTAGGAAGGTGGCTTTCTGGAATGTGACTGCCCGAGTTTCCTATGCAAAACTGCACAAAATTCTTTCCATTTTCTTGAATATCAATCGTTTTAAACCAAAGCGAACCTTTTTGATTTATTGCCTGTACCGCGTTGCCCACGATGTTACTTAAAACCCGACCAATTTTTAGAGTATCCACACCAACCTTATGTAAATGAAGAAACTCAGAACTGATGTTAATTTGGGCATCAGGAGTAATGCGGAATATTTCGTGGAGGGTCGCCTCAATCAGGGACTCTGGATTGGTCGGTTCACAGTTGAGTTTCGACTCCGCACCGATTTCAAGAACATCGGCAATCATCCCGTTGACAGAAGCCATGGCTTGCTGAACTTCCGGTAGGCTTTCTTGAATCAGCTGTTTAGCTTCATTGGGATCATCCACGCCGCTCACAACATCGATGATCATCTTAAACATGGAAAAAGGCTTACGAACATCATGTGCAAGCGCCTGAGTTGTCATTGCAATCGCGGAGAATTTTTGAAGCCTGGATTCTCTGTCGACACTTTCAGCAATTTTTCGCTGCTCACGGCGCGCAAACCACAGAAAAAGCCCCACAGTTAATCCCCAAGGAAAAAGTGCAAAAGAAACATATTGGAAGCGCTCATATGAGAACAAAAAACTCCCCAAAAGAGACGAAGAACGGTCGGAAAAAGCAATGGGCACTTCTATAACTCCCACCGCAAAAGAAGAGGAATTTTTCTCTAAACGATGTCTTGCGGGAACAGAAAAATCTACTCTGCCATTTGCGGAAGACTTGAATTGCACCCCCTGAAAATCCACGCCAACTTGTGCATGCAGATCATTTATGACCGTTCGCAAATCTCCAGCAATCAACGGACGGCGCAACGAGATTGAAACTGCATTTGCAAGCGAACGTTTGTGCACATGGTTTACGAAAATGCTTAAAAGAATAAGAACAACAAGAAAACAACCTTGAAGCCCAAGAAATAAGGCCAAAAGTCGTTTTTGAGAGGACTTTTGAGCATGCCGCAAGCTCATAGACTGCCTCTCAAGCAAAGGGGTGAATGCAATTTACGAGATTTGGAACCTTAAAATCTCGACCGCAAAAGTGAGCCAGCCGCTTCAAATTTAAGTCCGCTGGGCTCGGCACTCCAAAATACAAATCCTGCAGCTGAGATGAAGAAGCCCGATAGACGTGAAGAGGCGCTGTGCTTAAAAATCCAGAAAACACATAGGGCTCAATACAGACTTCAATGGAAGTATCATCCGAAAATTCTTGCTCATTTTCCGTTGTCCACAGATCATCGAGCATTCCAGCTTGATCAAGATGTGCCGCAAATGCCAAATGCTCATCGACTCCCTGAACAGGGTCAGCGAGAAATTCAACTTTTGACATGGGACGGACCTCAGTTCCACTGAGACTCATTGAAACGTGAGTAAAACAGGAAATCAGGCTTTTTTGGATTGCATTTTCTAATTCATCGGAAAGAGAGCAAGAAACAAACAATCCAAATGGTTTGATGGCATGTTGGCCTTTTACCGAAACCACAATACCCATTTTTCCATTAGCCGTGCGCATTTTGCCAATCTTGAACTCCATTCCTTTATCGCCAAAGTTTTTCATCGCTTGTCGAAAGCAAGATTCTATTCTGACTTCCCGCTCATTTTCATGGTTTAGCAGTTGAAAAGGAGTTTTTGTTAAGAAATGACATAAAAAGGCATCACGTTCGATGATTTCGTCTGCCGCACTCATTGCAGCCACGTTAGAGTCCCAGTGAGCCGCAAATCCGTTGCTTGATTTCACATGACTTGCAGTAAGCATAGCCCAACGCTCAATTGCCTCCGAGACGGCCTTACCAAATGCCACTTCTTCAGTAACAGCGACTCCGCGCCCAACTGCCTTGATGCCTTCTATGCAGATGTGGACTGCAAAATCGAAATATCCTGGCAGTGTGTTATCGATCCATGAAAACCTTGTGACTTCCAAGTTTAAGTTGCGGCGATTTTCAATCACCCAGCGAATTAATTCTGTCTCTCGATTCGCCACAATTCACCTCCGGCAAACAGTTCAGAGAAATTGAGCTTCCAAGGTTTACGGGCAGCAGCAAAATAAGGCATGGCCGAAATGGGCACCACTGTCGGCTTTGTCAGCATATCAAAATGCAATTGTCGCAAGAGTTGCAGCCGTTGGTCTTTATCTTCAATAAAGGTGTATCTTTGAAGCCATGCCTTATTTTCGGCCATGGGATAGGGGAGCAAGCCAGAAGCCAATGAGTAACTTAGAAGGGTAATATCTTCAATTCCTGAAGAGTCAGTACCAAAAAGCACCATATCAGGTACTAGACCCGTATCATTTTTTGGCGAAAATCCGTTACGGCCTTCAACAATTTTTACACCTTTCAAGAATGGACTCAATATATCAGTTGCTCTTTTTCCACTGCCTTTTGTAACTTGTATGACCAAATCAGAAGCATCCATAGAATCAAGAGATTCATATTTTGCAGCTATATCAGCAAGTTCAGCTTTTTGCGAAGGCGACAAACCACCCTCTCCTAGCGGGACAAAAAATTCTTCGGTAGAAACTCGACCATAATTATTTCCTTCATATTTCTTTGCAAATGCACGCCTCACCAGTGCTCCAATTTGATGCTTAAGATCTTGAGTCAATCGTTCTGAATTTGGTAAAAATTGAAGAACTAACAAACAAATTGCCTGGCTGACGTGGAGATCTATTTCTTTTGATTTCGAGGCAAGATTAATCAAAGAGCTTTGATCTGCAATGACATGCGTTGAAATGGCATCAAATTTTCCTTTTTTAAAAAATTCGACAATTTCTATGTTTGAAAGTTCAAGGCCGCCCGACCCCTGAAAGGAAAGAAGATCAATTTGCTGCGGCATGTTTATACTATAGTGCCAGTGGCTCTTATTTACTTGAAGGAATACTGTCTCTGGCTTAAATTCTCTGACAGAATATGGCCCACTACTTATATTGAAATTTTTTATCTTCAAAGTTGAAGGGTCAACAGCTCGTTCAGGAATAATTGCATAATCTACGGAGCTTAACATTGAAAAAAGAAAATAATAGCGTTTTTTAAGTCGTAACCTCAAAACATTGCCTTTGACCTCAATGTCATCACAAGGTTGATTTATAGAACGTAGCTCTTCCGATGAACAAAGTACTGATTTTAAATCACCATGAGTATTGCTCGCAAGAACAAGGAGGCGCTTTAAAGAAAAAGCAGCATCTTGAGCAGTCAACGGCAAACCATCGGAGGCAACCGCATCCTCACGCATTTCAAAGACTGCTGTGTTTCCTTCCCAGCCAAAGGATTTAGCCCAACCTGAAACAACTTGGCCATGTTCATTGGTCTCGGTCAGCGTGCTGTACACGGCCATCATGAATGCATATTGAGCCTGAAACTCAATGTGAGCAGGATCATAGTCTTCTGGATTTCCGATGGAGCCAAAATAAAGCGAAAGCCGAGATGGCTGTTCCATAGGAATTCTCTCCCTCAAGATATTGGCACCAAGCAATGCAGCTCCGATAAATATGAGTAATACTACAAAACTTTTTATTCGCTTATTAAAGTCAAGTCTAAAATATCGATTGGTCATCTTTTTCCCGGTATGCAAGACACACGACTCTGATTATTAGGCACATTCACTGCTTGTTTCAGCGCCCCTAATGCTTCCAGTTCAGTTGTCAGCGAGCTGTATGCAGTAGTTCCTGAGAGGGTTTGATTTACATTATCCGCACTTTCAACTTGATGAAACATTTGACTTTCTGCTGAATTTGCGTTGCCGCAAGCAGTTAATACAGCCGAGCCAAGAGTCAACATCACGATGGACTTCATAGAGATCTCCAGTTTACAAGTTGCCGTAGTTGGCGGTTGACCGGTATCTCTGATCTGCTATGGCGTCAAGAAGTTTTTCAGGGACATTTTTAGGGAATTCTTCCCATAAATAAAGTAGTCAAACGATTTTGACAACGTGAGCCGAGGAAGGAAGCTTTTAGGCTAAACGACTGAAAACTTACCAAAACAAAGCTTTCAACAAATTTGGACGACAATTTTTCTCGCCTTCGCTGACTTCTCTTGACTTCATTTGCAGAGTTGGCTACTCAGACAAAATGTGATTTTTAATTTCGCGAATCTGAGAAACAGACGTGTCAAATAATCACACCTTACGGGCCTTTTTTGGAAGGATCTCAAGTTATGTCAAAAGTAAACTCATTTTCAGTCCGTTTTATGATGAGAGCAGCACTCCCGCTTGCTGTATTGGGAGCTTCCCTTCAAAGCTGTACGCCTTCTTCGAATGAAGAGCGAGACTCTGATGAAAGTGCCTATTCGAACCGTCCACAAAGTTACAATCGATTTATCGCCATTATTAAGCTTTCAAATCCTGCACTTCTCACGACTGCTAAAAAAGTCAATGGCAAAACGGAAGTGAATGCAGCCCTCCGTGATCGGATAAAGTCAGAGCAAGAAAAGTTTATCGCAAAACTTAAAGCAAGCATTCCCGGAGTCGAAGTTCTTTATTCTTATAAGCTCGTTTTAAATGGAATTGCCGTTTCAGCACCTATCGAATACAAAGATAAAATTAAAGCCTTTTCGGGCGTTTCGAGCGTTGAAAGTGAATCCACTTTTGAACGGCCGCGCACCATTGCCGCTTCTCCTCTCGAAGCACTGGGCCTCGCCAATCTTGGAAATATTAAAGAAACAAACTCGGCAAGCTACATTGGCGCGCACAAAGTTCATTCGGAATTAGGCGCTACTGGAAAGGGCGTTCGAGTCGGCGTTCTTGACACGGGAGTCGACTATACGCATGCAATGCTGGGCGGAGTCGGAACAGAAGAAGCTTATAAAGCGAACAATCCAGATATCGTTGAACCCCAATCCTATCCCAATAAAAAAGTCGTAGGCGGTATCGACCTCGTTGGAACAACCTACAATTCAGCATCTCCCAACTTTGCAGATCATATTCCGAAGCCAGACAACAATCCTATCGATGAAGCAGGCCATGGAAGCCACGTCGCAGGAACCATCGCAGGCACAGGCGATGGAGTTGAAACCTATGATGGCGTTGCACCCGATGCACAAATCTATGCAATCAAGGTTTTTGGTAAAGAGGGATCCACAGGTGATGCTGTTATTATTGCGGGTCTTGAGTTTGCTGCAGACCCCAACAATGACCTCGATCCCGCCGACCAACTCGACCTTGTAAACCTTTCCTTGGGTTCTGAATTTGGAACCCCGCATTTGCTGTATAGCGAAGCCCTGAAAAACCTAGTCGAAGGTGGCACAGTTGCCGTTTGTTCTGCTGGAAACTCGGGTCATAATCAGTTTATCGTTGGTGCACCTTCCACAAGTCCCGAAGCTATTTCTGTTGCGGCTTCCATCGACAACATGCCCCACAACTGGAAGTTCCGTGCTGTTTCGTTTGCCACACCTTCACAGCCCGAAATCGTGACTGAGGCTGTAGAAGCGGCCATCAGCAAACCCATTGCAGATGCAGGGGATGTGATTGGCAAGCTCGTCTATTTAGGATTTGCAGATGCCGACTTCACGGAAGAACAAAAAGCCGCAGTCAAAGGTCACGTGGCCTTTATTGATCGGGGAAAAGTCGCATTTGCAGATAAAATTCGTCGTGCAGCGGAAGCCGGTGCCATTGGAGTTGTGGTTGCAAACAACGTTGATGGCGATCCTTTTGGCATGGGGGGCGACGGTGAATTTAACATTCCCGCAATCATGATCACGAAAAGCCTCGGCGCTACTTTTCAAGTCGAGCTCACCAAAGGTGATGTTACGATTGACTTTCAAACCGATAAAATCATCGACAAGCCAGAACTGATCGATAACTTAACGGGATTTTCCTCGCGCGGCCCCCGCTCGAATGATGCCCTGATTAAGCCTGAAGTTTCTGCGCCTGGCTCAGACATCATTTCGGCAAAAGTCGGCGGCGGAAAGCTCGGCACCAAAATGAGCGGAACATCGATGGCCGCTCCGCACGTTGCGGGAGTTGTGGCCCTCTTGAAACAGCTCTATAAAAATGCCCCCAGTTCAACAATAAAGTCTTTGGTTGTGAACACTGCAAAGAGCATTACGGATAAAGATAAAAAGACTTATCCCGTTTCACAAATGGGTGCAGGTCGCGTGCAGGCTTACGAGGCTGCAACGGCAAAACTTATCGTAACGCCCCAAACTCTTTCGCTCGGAGTTCTTCAGACAGGCACAGTTAAAGTGCTTCACCATACTCTGACGATCGACAATTTGGATTTTAGTTCGCGTACCCTGCGGGTAGAATTTGTATCGAGCACTGGTTTAACCATTCAAGGGAAAGACACCCTTCAAATTTCTGGAAAAGGTCAAAAGACTCTTCCCCTTACTTTTGAAGTTGACACAAGTAAACTTGAAGGCACCTTTAACGAACTCGATGGCATGGTCAGGTTGATTTCGGGCCAGGGAAGCGATGAAAAAATCGTAGCCCAAGTACCTGTTCTTGCCCTTTCAAGCAAAATCACCGAAATTTCGGCCACAGCAACAAAGGAACAAGGAAACCAAACTGCGTTGACCTTTGCAAATAAAAGTCAAACAAAGGGCGATGCCTACCTGTTCAATTTGCTTGCGGTTGATGAAAAGACCAAACAGAAACCAGGAAAGAAAAATCCATTTGCAGACAATTCCTGCGACTTAGAAACCGTCGGTTATCGTTTTCTGACCAAGAAAATTGAGGATGTGGATGTCAACCTGCTCCAGTTTGCAGTGAAACTGAACAAGCCCGTGACCTCATGGCACCTGTGCGACCTTTCAGTTCTCATTGATGCGAACAATGACGGTGTGGCAGAGCAAGAACTCTTGGGAACTTACTTGCAAACCCTTTCAGGCAATGCTGCCGGAGTGCAGGCTTTTGGAAGTTTTCTAACCGATGCAGCGAAGATGAGAGATTTACGTAAAGAATACGAAGGAGCTTTCACACCAGCAGATGGTTTAAAGAGCGATTATTCGAGCGCCATCCTCGACGGCCAAGACACCCTTGCATTCGACAACTCTTCGGTTGCAATCATTTCGGCAGACTGGAGCAAAATCGCAAAAACTCCCAATGGTTTTGTAAGATTCCGCATGGGCGCTCTGGCAAATGTTGAAGCCAACGCAGAAACAGATGACTTTTTGGGCAAGGGCGACAACAACTGGTTCCTGATCAATCCTGACCAAGTTCCTTACAGCGGCCTCCCTGAAGCCATCACCGTGGAAGCCGGCCAATCGACAAGTGTTAAGGTAACAAATACACAGAAGGGAGATCTTGCAATCTTTTTCCCTCACAATCTGGGACAAAAAAGTTCATCTTCTGCCGACAAACAGGCGCAGATTGTGAAGTATTCAAAGATTCCAAGCTTTCTGACACTCAATTAAGCGCTTGCCTTTGTAGGCGGCACATCCGCTGATTTTGAGAGTTCGTCCGGATGCTCACCCAGCTCAACCAGCTTATCTCGCGCCTTTTGAAAATCGGGACGAATTTTTAACACCTTGTGTAAAAGGCGCTTGGTTTCTGCCTGATCGCCCTTGTAGTAAAAAACCAACGATTTATTAAAAAGAATCTGATAGGCCTCGGGCTCCATCTTCAAAATTTTGTTGTAAATGGAAATCGCTTCATCATATTCCTTGGAATCCCGCAGGCAGATCGCTAAAGAGTTCAAATAGGTAATATTTTGCGGATCCATGCGCACAGCTTCTTTTAAATGCTTTAATGCAGCAGAAAATTCTTTCTTTTGAAAGTGACAGAAACCCAGGCGCTCTATAATGTAGGGATGCCTCAGCCCAGCCTTGATGCCCTTTTCAAGGATTTCGATGCACTCTTCGAATTTTTGCACCGAAACTAAGATGTCGCAGCAGCCTTCATAGCGGATCACATTGAGTGGACTGAGTCCGACAGCAGTTTCAAAGTCTTTGGTTGCTCCGGGCACATCGCCCATGGCGAGAAGTATTTCGGCACGGAGCGCAAAGGCGTGTACATAATTCTCGTTACGCGCAACGCCTTCGCTGGCAAATCGCAAGGCTTCGGGCAAATTCTTTTGCGCTTGGGCAACGCGCGCCAACCCTATAAACGGGCGAGCCGCCTTTTCAGTAGCCAATGAAAGGGCTTCATAGACGACTTTGGCGCCTTCGAGATCGCCTGCACGCAGTTTTGCTTTTGCATACTCATACACGCGCTCTGGATTTTTTGGATTGGTAAAAGTGCCATAAGCAGAGCGCATCCGGGGCATAATATCAGCGGCTGCAATAGGACGTAACAAAAGGTCATCGACACCTGTTTCTAAGGCAAGCATGACTTCGTTTTTACCAACAGGCTTTGTAATGAGAACCAAAGCCCCTCTTGAGAGAGAGGGCTGTTCCCTAAATTCTTTTGTCATGTCAAGTCCAGTGATCGTTGGAGTTTCATCTCCAACAAGAACAATATGCGCAGGTTTGAGCTTGAGTTCTTTTAACGCGACTCGACCATCGCGCGCAGTGCGCACAGATCGAAATCCAAGCTTCTCGAGGTGGTGCGCAATGATAAGACGAAGTTCATTGTTCTGCTCACACACATAAACTTCGAGAGTCGTTGAAAACGCGGGTGGTTTAGGAATGCCAAACTGAGTGTAAAGATCGTGATTTTCCAAGTTCAAAGCCCCTTTACTTCAGAATGAGCGCCCACCACAATGCGCAACAGGTGACTCTTTCTTTGCCCATTCAATCTTCTAACACTCACGATTGGCCATGTTAGGAAATTTTGTTATCTCCTCATGGTTTGGTGACAGGCCGGAATCGGCACGCGGATGATGTAACAGTCGAATTTTTAACGAGGGACGAACGCATGACGGTAAAGAACGTGACACCTTATGGAAGCTGGAAGTCTCCACTTTCCATGGATGTGATCCTCACTAAAGCTCTGAAACTCACGACAACGGCACTCACCCGTGACGGACTGGTGTGGCTTGAAAGTCGCCCCTCCGAAGGCGGACGTTACGTTCTTGTCAAAGAACAGGCAGATGGTCGGCAACAGGAACTTGTTCCTCAAAATGTAAATGTTCGCAGCAGAGCCCATGAATATGGGGGAGGAGCATTTCGCCTGACAGAAAACCTCCTCGTATTTTCAAACAGCCTCGACAACTCTGTCTGTTTGCAAAATATAGATTCGAAAATTTCCCCACTGACACTGACTGCCGCGTCTCACACCGGCGGAGTGGATTGTTACGCTGATTTTCAGATTGACATTAAAAGAAATCGTGTGATCTGCGTGCGTGAACGGCATCGAAAAGGTCAGCTTGAATCACAAGATGCCATCGTCTCTCTGGATCTAGCCGGCAGTAAAACATCGGTTGAACTTATACAAGGAAACACGTTTTATTCTTCCCCTCGTTTGAGTCCGGACGGCACTCAACTCGCATGGTTGACGTGGAATCATCCAGACATGCCTTGGGATGGTACGGAACTGTGGCTTGCTGAAATCGGTAATTCAGGCGAACTCATCTCGCAGCGTAAAATTGCAGGAGGCCGAAATGAGGCCGTTTCACAGCCTGCCTGGGACAAGAATGGAACTCTGTATTTTGTGTCCGATAAAGAAGAATATTGGAATATCTATCGCTTTCAAAAAGGAGAGACAATTCCACTCTTAAAAATGAAAGCAGAATTTGCAGAACCCCTGTGGGTTTTTGGAATGTCGAACTACGCCATTGATAACGAAACAAATACCCTCGTGTGTACTTATTCCGACAAAGGAATTTGGAATCTTGGCTCTGTGAACTTAATGAGTGGAGAATTTACTGCCGAGCGCACTGAGTGGACACTTTTTCAGTCTGTGGATGCTGGATTTGGCAAGGCAAGCTTTATTGCAGGTGGCCCTAAAACACCGGCAGCAGTGGTTGAATGGGATTTAAAAACGCGAGCCATGCGCATCGTACAGAAATCAAGTCAAGTAAGCCTTGATCCTCGTTACCTTTCTTTGCCAGAAATTATCGAATTTCCCACGGGCGAGGGTGACAATGCATTCGCATTTTACTATCCGCCTACCAATGGAGATTTCGAGGCTCCACAAGGAGAACTCCCACCCTTACTTGTGAAATCTCATGGTGGTCCCACGGCTGCAACCGACACTGCGCTTCGACTTTCCACCCAGTATTGGACAAGCAGAGGCTTTGGGGTTTTAGATGTGAATTACCGAGGCAGTACCGGATATGGCCGCACATATCGCGAAAAACTCAAGGGAAAATGGGGACTTTATGATGTCGAAGACTGCACAAATGCCGCACTGCATCTGACTCGTATTGGCAAAGCCGATCCACAAAGATTAGCGATTACAGGAGGGAGTGCGGGTGGCTACACAACTCTTTGTGCACTCACCTTCGGAAAAGTCTTTCGTGCGGGGGCAAGCCACTTTGGCGTCGGAGATCTTACCGCACTTGCCATTGAAACCCACAAGTTTGAATCC
Organism: Silvanigrellaceae bacterium; assembly: GCA_044237915.1. Lineage (GTDB taxonomy): Bacteria > Bdellovibrionota_B > Oligoflexia > Silvanigrellales > Silvanigrellaceae > JBIIEI01. The sequence goes on from JBIIEI010000089.1 coordinate 19,049, forward strand.
CGTTACCTTGATTCATTGGTGGCACCTTACGAAAATAACGTCGAAATTTATGTCGAGCGATCGCCTTTACACCATGTCGAACGCATTTCTTGTCCTGTTATCTTCTTTCAAGGCTTGCTTGATAAAGTTGTCCCGCCAGAGCAGGCAGAAGCCATGGTCCAAGCGCTGCGGGAAAGAAAAATTCCTGTGGCACATCTGACCTTCCCCGACGAAGGCCATGGTTTTCTCAAAGCCGAGAATATTAAGTTAACTATTGAATCGGAATTTCTTTTTTATGCGAGAATTTTTTCTTTCACCCCAGCCGACTCTGTTCCTGCATTAAAAATCGAGAATTTTTAACGACACAGCGTAGATTTTCCTTGAACTGTCATTCATTCCCGTCTACCAGACAAGCAAGTCGAACCTTCGATGCAAATATGTTGTTGCTGTAGCTGATCAAAGTGGAAATGGAAATGGATGTACAAAGTGTCTCTGACTTGACTCTTAAATCAGGAACTCTGGTTTCTGATAAATACAGAATTTTAAAGACCTTGGGTCACGAACTCGGTGGAATTGCCTTTAAAGCGAGGCAAGAAGACAGCAATGGCCAAGGGCGCTTGGTGACCTTGAAGTTTCTCACGAGTCCACCTCCACGCCGACATTTGGCTCAAAATGAAGAACCCTTACGCGCTCTTGCCGACGCTCATCGTGGCATTCTTGGGATGCTAGATACCGGAAAGCACGAAAGTTTTCCTTATGCCGTGCGAGAGTATGCTGCAGGCGCAACGCTGCGCGAGATTCTCTTCAACCCTGGACTGGTTCTAACGGAAGGCCTTGCACTGGGATGGGCTGTCGACATGTTGGAGACCTTGCAGTTTATCCATGGACATTTCTTCAAAGGTTCCGATGGTCAACCTATCGCACTGGGAAATCTCTCGAGCAATGCATTTGTCGTAGAAGCAGGCACGGGAAGGCCTGTCCTCGTTGATCCTTGTCTCAGCAATGTCCATTGGAAAAAAGCCCAAGAAACAACCTCCCATTTTCAGCCTTTTGACCTGCTTTATCTTGCACCTGAACAGCTTGTCAGTGAAAAAACAACACCGCAAAGCGACCTCTATGCGCTCGCTCTCATCGTCAGCGAACTTCTGCTCGGAACGCGGGAATCTCTCATTGAGAGAGTCGACGGTGAGGAGCTCTTTGTCCTTGCAGCTGAAGGGCAAACCGTTCAGAGAGCAAGGTTTGATCGCTTGCGCCCTGAATTGGCTGGAATCCTCCTTAAAGCACTCAAGCCCATCTGGTATGAGCGCTTTGAAGACGCCGGTACCATGGCCCTCGCACTCAAGCGCTACATCAGTAAATTTCACGGTCACATTGATGTTCCCGGACTGGCGCGCGATGTGCTCAACCTGCACAGACAATATTCCACGGATGCTGCAGAAGATGTGCACATGGAAACTTTTCGTGACCCGCCCACAACCTTGCCGGTCAATCCCTCTGTGCCTGAAGAATCTGATGATTTTGGAAGCCTTCCTCCGACGAGTCCTCCCAGAACTGCCCTTCAGTCAGTTCCGACCCCCGTGCCTGGGCTTTCATTTGACCTCGACGATCATGGATTTTCACAGATTCCGAGCCAAGAGCGCGAACTCACGCAAATCTTCTCATCTAGAGCACCGGGTCTTCAGGTTTCTCGTTGGAAAATTCCATTCAAGGCTCTGGCGCTCAGCGCGTTGGCCTGTCTAGGTCTGGGGGCTTATTTTTTGCAAAACGACTTTTCAATGGATTTGGGAGAAGCATCCAATTACCTCCAAAAACGAAACAAACCCACCTTCGAAGAGTCGCAGCAATTTATTTCTGCTGACGAAAACGGGGGCTCCCTTCCGCGAGGAATGGGAAGGCTCAATGTTGTTGCTGTGCCTGCTGCAGAGCTGACAATTCGTGCTTTTAATATTATCAAACAGCAAGCACCACTGCGCGATACGGTGTTACCTGCCGGCGAATGGAAATTGGAAGCCTCTTCAACTTCATGTACCATGACGCGAAGCATTCATATCTCTGAATATAAAGAAACAAATATTCGGATCGATCTTCGGAACTGTCATTGATTGGAGAGTGGATTGAAAAAAAACACACTTGCTTGGGCCATTTTCTGTTCCCTGTGGCCTGAAAGTGGATATGCGGATGAGCGTTGGTCGCCTATATTCGCAGGTTATGCAAAAGACTTTCTGATGGATGCGGGCCTTATTTTTCTCTTATTGGGAATGGCTCTGTTTTTTTTCAAACAAGCACATCATGCATTTTCTCGCCGATTAGCCCGTGCAAGCCTTTTTTTACTCCTCCTGTTTTGTCTGCGCGGTATGGCATCACTTTATTCCCTACCACTCTCGGTTTATTCAGAATGGATTGCGAAAGATACAGAAAGTGAGAGCTGTGCGCCCCATTCCGAAAACATCGTTGTTTTGGGTGGCGGCATTTCTGAGGCGGGTTTACCCAGTGATCAAACCCTGCTTCGCTTGGCAGGCTCAGTGGATTTTATCAAAAAATTCCACTCCGCAAGGACCTTGCGCAACGTCTATTTTTCCGGTGGCATGACGGGTACCGCAAAGATCTCTGAAGCAAAGGTGATGTCTCGTTACTTTAAAATACTGCTTCAAGAAAAAGAAGTTTTACCACCCCTCGTCGTCGAAGAAGAAAACGAAAGCAAAAACACCTATCAGAATGCTCTTTTTGTGAAGAAAATCATGGCAGCAAAGAATGTGAGCCCCAATATCACCCTCATTACAAGCCAATTCCACCTTCCGCGCTCTGTTTTGACTTTTCAAAAAGCAGGGTTTCAAGTGTGTGGAGTCCCTGTGGCGAATTCTGGAATTGTGACCTCCGGCATTTTAAATTTCGGAAACGGTCAGGAAACACGCAAAGTCATGAATGAATATTTTGGAATGCTTGGATACTTATTTGCAGGCTGGATTTAAGGAACATCTTTCAATTTTGCTGTTGTTGCAGTTGCCATTCAGACAGCCTTTTTTGTGCTTCTTTTACTTGCCGCCAGTAACGCCCCGTGAGCACGCCAAAGGTCATGCGCTGCAGACAAATAAAAGCACGCGGAGAAAAGAGCGCATCTTCAAAGTCGATATGATTTCTTTCGAAAAGTGCATGAGAAACGAGGCCCGACAAAGGCGCAAGGGGCACTAAAAAAAGTAACGACCACTGCTGTGTTACTATCGCACAAACGAGCACAATATTCAGAAAAAGGGTGTGGCTACCATTTGATGTAGACAAAACCAAAGATCCATGTTACTTACCTAGCATAAATTTTGCGAGGTTCAAAATGAAGCCAAAGATAATTTCTCAAAGCGGCAAGAAGCGTACGATTCA
>JBIIEI010000090.1:0-22356 GCA_044237915.1 Silvanigrellaceae bacterium
AACTCATCGAATGGCTCTGCTGCCGCATCAAATCCTTTCCAAAAGCTGCTGGGCGCCGCTCACTTGCGAAAGCTTCATGAAGATGTTGGTGAAAACGTAAGAGCTGGCGGAGTGATGAACGACGCCATCCTGAAGAGATTTTTCAGTCTCTTGAAGAAAGAGGGTTCTAATTTCTTGTTCAAAATCTTCCATGCCGTACTCCTTCAGCAATTCCAAAAACATAGACTTTCAGTAAATGAACGCGAGTAATTAAATATAAATAATAAAATGTTTTAATGTATAAAAACATTTATTACACATTATCTATATACATTTTTAAATCTCATAATCAGAAAAATTATTGACATACTTGCAATTTACAAGTCAATAATTTATCTCAATAATTTTTATGACTTATTGTTTATTTATATACAGTACTCACATATTGTTTGTTTCTAATTACAATTATTAATCTCATCGGATAGAAAAAAAATGACTTAATTCCGCATGCAAACTCATGTCATTAAATTGTACAAAGTATTGTTAACTTGACCGATTAGTTGCGAGCCCTTTTCGCACGGTTCGTAAGTGTTACCATTGAGCTGCCTTCGACGTTGCCGGCGTTGGTCATCTCGTCGGTTTATCACTCATGGCTAAACCGCCCAGGCCACGATTTCTTGGATAGGTTTTGAATGAAAGCGTTTGAGAAATTCGGCTCCATTGTCAAAACAAATCGCTTTATGAATAAACGGCATTCTTTTCTCTAATGCTCCTAAAGGTTCTTTCATTGTTCCTGCTTCTTTGCCCATCACTGCATGACTGTGTCCATCGTCGTTATACCCATTCGAACCAGTTCAACGCGCACGTGCTTTGGATTTTCACTTTCCAAGTAAAAAGTAACCATTCAGGAAGCGCTGCTTTCATTTTTCGAGAGCACATCTGTCCCATTTTATTGCACAGGCGAACAAGCAATTTTTGGTCTCTTCGCAATAGCTGCAACGCTTGCTCCCGCTATTTTGTTTATGCTCAGGAGCTTTTGCAGAATTCATTAGCCTCAAAGCCGACTTTCTATGGATTCCCAGGGTCGTTTGAATTTTCTCAAACACTTCCTTGCGTTCATAAAATTTCAAAAATGCTCGGGTAACAGACTTCACCGTGCTAATCGGTGCTACTCGGGAGTAAATTCTTTTTCTTGTTTTTTACTTTCATAATTTCAATCTGTTGTTTGTTTTTTTAAAGAAATTGAATCGAACTTCCGATAAGATCCGGAACTTGGACAGAGGGAAACACGATGCGCAGTTCATTCTATTTCGTTGCGGCCTTACTTTTGCAGTGCTGCTCTGCTCAAATGAGAGTACAAAGTCGTACAAAAGCGCTGGAAGGCGATAAGCAAAATAAATCATTGAACAAACCTAGCTCTAAACCCGAGCAACTCGACGCCACGCAAGGGGGAACGAGCAAAACAGACACTGCGCAAACAACCATCGAGGCGTCTTCTACAAAAGCAACGGTTTCGAGCACCGGAGTTCCTGCCGATAAAGGGATGCCATTGCCTGATTCAAAAACCCCCGCATCTCAGAATGAAAAGTTGACTTCACCTACCTCTCCAGCTGTGAAAGAGGGGACTGTGGAGAAGCCTGGAGGTTCAACTCCACCGACATCTGAACAAATGGAAACAGCCTATGGGATCCGCCCCATCGAGATGGAAATATTCAATCTTGTGAACGAACACCGCAAAACGAAGAGCCTCCCTCCCTTTGCCATCAACGCCTATGCCTTTATGCAGGCCAGAGTACACAGCGAAAATATGGCTAAAGGCATCACCCCTTTTGGACATGACGGCTTCAACGATCGTCTGAAATTCATTGCGAAATCTATAGGCAGGCCCAGTTTCGTTGCTGGAGAAAATGTGACTCCGTCGGGTGGAAGCAACGCAGCGGCAAACGCATTGAAGAGCTGGCTCTCCAGTGCGGGGCATCGTGGAAATATCGAAGGCGATTTTAGTCAGACGGGCCTGGGAGTGGGGCAGAACGAAGCAGGAAAAATGATGTTTACCCAGATCTTTTTGAAGCTCTGAATTCTGCGATTCGTGAGCATTATCTTCAATAAAGAAAAATAAAATAAAGGTTTTCATGAGAACACATCAAGGTGATTCAATGGGGCACATATTTTTAAACTTTTTGCTTGTCTTTTTTCTTACTGGTTTAATGTCTTGCGGTTCTGAATTCGAACAACAGAAACCGGCGTCTAAAAAGGAACAAAAAACTTCAATTGCGGAAAAACAAAAGACTGAAAATCAGACTGAAAAAGGTGGACAAGTCGACAAGAGCGGCCAGTCTGCCCAAATCTGCGCAGACGAAGGCGACGCTGAAGCGGACATCTGCATGAATTTTTCAGCACCACTTCGAAAGCTGTGCAACGAGCATGATGGAGGTCAGCAAGCCTGTTCGAGCAATCGTTGGAGTCGAAAGTTTTACGAACGTTTGCTTGTCATTCACAACAATGAATCGAAGGAGATTTCGAGTTCCACCACAGAAATAAAAATAAAACCCGAAGATGAATCCAAAGGCGAAAAGGCCGTAACAAAGACAGAAACTTTAGGAACACTTTCCATTGGATATAAAGGTGCCACCTTCACTTCCCAGTGGGCAAATGCTTTGCAAAAAGGTGTCAGCGAATTAGTGCCAGAACTTCTGGATGAAAATTTTTTATCAGGAAAAGCGCGTAGCGACATTGTTTCGTTATGCCCCGGATATTTTGAAGCATCTGAAAGCGAAAAACCAGATTTCTGGGCGCTTTTTATTGCATCCATTGCCTACCCTGAATCAGGGTACAAACCGACAACAGTGTTTCGTGAACCGGCTCCCCTCAACGAAAATAGCATCGGACTTTTGCAACTCAGCACGAGCAATGGTGCTCATGGAGCAGCTTGTAAGTTTAAATCCGAAAGCGAATTAAAGGAAGCCATTCCAAATTTGCGCTGCGGATTGCTCATCTTGAAGAATCAAATTAAGAAACATCAGGCACTTTTCACGCCGGGCTACTTCTATTACTGGTCTGTCCTCAGAAATAAGCCTGAAGTGATTCGTGATGTCTTCGCAAAAAACTCTTCCCAGCTTTCGTTTTGCAAAAAGCCTTGAATCTTCTGAGGCTTGTTTAACTATGCCCATCCTTGACTCATGGCAATTTTCCAGCCATACACAATTTGCGCAACTTTAAACTTTTTAAATTCAGTCAGTTATTAAAGTTGTTTCATTGTGAATTTTAAACTTCCGATGAAGTGGAGAATTTGAATTTAAGGAAACGGCCATGAAAATTGCAATCTTTTTATCTTCTGTTGTACTCATTCACAGCTGTTCTGATCAATCAGGCGCACAAAGCACTGACAAAGCAGGAAATGTTCAAGAACAAAAGAAATCATCAGACGAAAAATCTTCTGAAAAAACCACTGAAAAATCCCCTGATAAACCAAATCAGTTCAAAGATACCAAAGGCGTTGGCAATGCGGAAAGTTCTCAAACACCAGAGCAGCCCAAAGCTTCCTATGAAATAAGACCCGTTGAGTCAGAAATTCACAATCTTGTCAACGAACACCGCAAAACACGGGGTCTTTCTCCCTTTGCCATCAATACTGAAACCTTTGTGCAGGCAAGAATACACAGCGAAAATATGGCAAAAAGCGTCACGCCATTCGGTCATCAGGGCTTTAACGATCGCGTAAAATTGATCTTTAAGTCACTGGGTAGACCCGCATTGATGGCTGGAGAAAATGTCGCTTATGTGGGCAGTTTAAATGCTGCCTCCAATGCCCTCCGAAGCTGGCTCGGCAGCGCCGGACATCGCGATAACATCGAAGGTGATTTTACTCACACCGGCCTCGGAGTCAGTCAAAACCCTTCAGGCAATTTAATGTTTACGCAGATTTTCTTAAAACTCTGAACTCGGCAGCAGTGTCAAATTAAAAAAAAGGGCCACTTCAAGGATTTATAACATCCTCAAAGCGGCATTTTATCATTTACTGTTTACGTTTACTTAACGACGAGCGCACTTGGTGCTGGGCAGCTTTCTGTATTTGAAATCGCAGAGGGAGCAACTTCAATCAAAGCTCTTAGAGTGTTCACAAGCCTATTTGCGTCGTAATCTTTATTGGTCTGAACCAATTTCGACAAATCAACACTCCCAACAGAAATGGAATTTTTCTCAGCTTTTACGCTTTCTAATCCCGATTTCAAAGACACAATTTTCGCTCGACTGCTTGCGATTTTTAGATTGTGAAATTCATTGCAACCCGAAATAAGCGCATTATTCAAACATGCTTGTTTGTTTTGCGAGTTACTGCAGCTGTACTGAGCCGAAGTATAAGCTGAAGTCATTTCATAGTTTGCCCTATGCTGAAGGTCATATTGAGCTGAAACACTACAAAAGAGAGCTTTTTGGATATTATCATCCACAGCTTTTTCAAGCTGAGGAATTTCATTTGCAACAATGGTCTCAACAGTCGAGAGATTCAAAAATCCGGCGCTCATTTTGGCTTTATTTCCGGACGCTTTAATCACTTCGGCGTCGGTACGCTTGTCTGCCCAATCAGAATACACATTATACCAGCATTGCTTGCTGCCTTCTGAGCCGGGAGCACTGACTGCAAATACAATATGACGCTGTGTTTTCTGACGCAAAGGTCCTTTGTATGTGGCCTGAACACCTTCAGTTTCGCTACCTGAAGTTTTTTGTACGCAACCAACAGAAATCAAACCCATTGAAAGTAACAAAGCAGCTGCAATATTTTTCATAAAAATCTCCACTAGAAATTAAAGTAACAAATTTAAAAAACTTGAAGCACACTTAAATCAGTTCTGTTTTGTACTAAGCATATTCTGTGCCAATGAGTGCACTCGCAATTTTATTGATATTTTGTTACTTTAAATTGTATATAGACTAGACAGTTGTATGAAACATCATGCAGAGCGGCATTGGGGCGGGTGAGATTACCTAAAATTTCCAAGGACGGGCCGACCTTCTTTCAACACTCGATCAGCTTCCGGTGTGAGCTCCAGGGTACAAGGAGCTTCCAGCTCAAAATTCTCTTGTTCGTCACGCTCCAGAGGTTGTTCGGAGTGACCCTGAACTTCCTCGTTGTCTTCTGTGGCAGCAGAAAAATAGTCGACTGCAAATCCCATCGCGAGTTTCTTAACTTTGAAGCACTTGCCACCTTCCCGCTTAACGAGCTGAAAGGAATCGAGTATTTCTTGAGTGAAGGAACTTTTTTCAACGATTTTTTTGCCCAGGGAAATGACAAAGCTCACGCTTCGGACTCCGGGCTCGTCTGGACTTTTTGGAATCTTTGCTCCAGCAGAAGCCTTGAGGGAAATTCGGTGTCCTGCTTCCACAAAATAGCGCCCCCAAAGATTCCAGTCATTTTCACGGTCTTTTACAAGCTCATATCGTTTTACGACGCCGTTTTTCATCACTTCAAGTCGGTGAACATAAAAATCACTTGCGACACCGAGACTTGGATCAGGCTTGATGACAGCTTCACGGTACTTCTGTTTTGCAGAGAGGTAGCCATGATACTTCCAATAGCGAAATACAAAGGGAGGAGAGGTTACAACCAATGGCAAAGGGTATTTTTCTTCCATTTCTTGGGCTTTATCTTTTTTACGCACCACAACATCAAACTGGCCTTCCATCAATTCAATGGGAAGGTTGACATTAAAATACTGTCGCCCCGTGGATTTTTGCAGACCTGAATTGGAGTCTCCTCTTTTGAGATCAAGATTTGTTTCGTTCAGATCTGATTTCCAAACGGTTTCTCCTGCTTTGAGTAACAAGATTTCACTGCCTAAAAGCTGAAACCCTCGGACCAACAAGTTTTCTCCAGAACTGACTTGGGGAAGGCCATCTTTACGAAGGTTTTTCTTTGCCAATTCCGGCGATATCAACTCAAGCCATAGAATTTTCTTCTTTGCCGCGATCACTTTTGCAGAAGGAGCTGCAAGGGAAAATTCGAGGTTTTCGGAGCGCTCCATCAGGGTGTCTGTCTGCTCTTCTTCAAGTTGGGCTACAGCCCCCCGCTGTCCTCCACACGACAACAAAGGGAACAGAACCGAAAGTACTCCCAACTTAGCGCTCGCAAATTTCATTTCGACTCCTCCCACAATCAAGCCCTATAATAAATTTAGATTCGGCAGATTATCGTGAGAATTTGAGTATTTTTTTATAATTTTTTATGAAATCACAAAACAAGGCTCGACATCGAAAACCTCACTTACAGCCCCTAAGCTGAAAGGTTTTTTGATAGATTTGCCACGCCGCATTCGATGGAAGGGTCTCTACAATAATGGCGGGAGGGCACTTTGGATGCTCGATGCGCATCTTGATCGGCAAACCAATCGGCAGGTACTCAAAGGTCACAGGACTGGTTCCAGAATCTTTGGTCTGCACCATGGTGACTTTTGCTCCACTGGGCAAAGTATTGATTTTGATCTGGCCTAAAACGCCATCGGGTTCCAATACCGTGCTGCGCTTTTCTTTCGATCCTAGGAAAGCAGCCTGATAAGAAAGGTAGGATGGCTTAAATCCGGGTCTTAAGATTGCAATTTGGTGATTTCCAGGTTCCAGCTTCAAATTAAAGGGTGGAGAGACGAAGTCTCCTTTGAAAAATTTCTGCCCATTCACTTCAATTTGCACTCGACCCGCAGGGGCTGTGGAAATTTCGAGGTCACTGTTGAGCGCAATAACCTTAAATCGCACCAAGGCAACACCCCCAACAACGACCAATAAAGCTCCTAAGATCCCCATCATAGCGCCGAGAATTGAGGTCCGCTTTCCGCTTCCTTCACGGTTCTGATTCGGAACGTATCGGACATTTGTTCCCGATGTCGCGCTCCGACGTTTCTGCCCCCCTTGCTGATATGGCGCTTGAGGAGCGGCATGATTCGAACTCATCATGCCCTTGCCACCCACCACTACAAGCCTGACATTTTGATCTCCAGGAGGATTCGACTGCCCTCCCAAGGATCTTCCCACGAGCGCATGAGATTGGGCTGCAATGCCCATCGCCCCTCTGCCGCTGCCATGGGGATACGCAGAACCATGGTCTCCATGATTTCCCATGGGGTGCTGGGAGTGCACGATGCCATTAGGGCTGTGAACGGCACGCGGGCCATTATTATTGCTCAACTCTCCACCAGAGCCCGAAAAAGGGTTGTTGGGGTCGATGGTAGAGTCTCGCAGTCCGCCCAGTCCAACCACGCTGTCGGGTAACGCCAAGGTCGAACGGATTCGCTCTCTCGCAGACACCAATTTATCTTGGAAGAGAAGCTGCATAAATTCCGCAAGCTCCCCATCTACAAAGTCAGGTTTGAAGGTAAAAATGAATCTCGTGAGGTCTTTAATAGCATCCTTGGCAGAAAGGTAACGCTTGTTGAGATCTTTGGTGAGAAATTTCATGACCAAAACTTCAAGCTCGTCGGGAATGATTTTAGCGTCTCTGACCTGATTGGGCGGCTTGATTTTACAGTCACGCACCATCTGAAGAACTTGAAGATCTTCGCCTTTAAAGAGGCGGGTCATGGTGAGCATTTCGTACAGAATAATTCCGACTGCGAAAACATCGGTTCTGGCGTCGAGGTTGAGTCCTTGCGCTTGCTCAGGGCTCATGTAGGCAAATTTGCCTTTGATGACCCCTGCCCTGGTATTGGAAGACTGGCTTTGAACTTTCGCAATCCCAAAATCTGTAATTTTGACGTCACCTTCGTAACTGACCAATACATTTTGTGGCGAAATGTCGCGGTGCACAATTCCGAGGCCATGCCCTGCAACATCAGATGCAGTGTGGGCATACTGAAGACCCGTGAGCATTTCTTTTGCCATAAAGCAGGCAATTTCAATGGGAATTCTTTTCTTTGCCTGTTCAGCTGCGCGCAAAACGGAGCGTAGGTCTTGCCCATCCACGTATTCCATGACGAGCATGAAGCTGGGGCCATCTTGAACAAAATCATGAACTTGAACGATATTTTTGTGCTGTAGCTGCTTGGCCACCATGGCTTCTTGATGAAACATCTGAACAAAGTCGGCATCAGAAGCAAATTGCGGCAAAATCCGCTTAAAGGCGCAGGCCTTCGCAAATCCATCGGCACCCACGATCTTACCAAGGTGGATTTCTGCCATCCCCCCTTGGGCTATTCGCTCGGTTAGGATGTATTTTGCTTGGACTGACACCTACTGACTCCGCCTGACCACACAAGGGCCATTTGTTCTGTCTTCGCAGGAGAATTAAGATCTCTCCCACAGTCGCTCCTGGGTATCGGCACTCTTTTACGAAATGTGAGGTAGGGAGGACTTAGCAAGGGTAAGCATTTGACACAATTTCCAACTCGCGGTGCGTTGCAAAACCGGGCAGGCAGTAGAGCTTGGACGTTTATGTTAATTTATTTCGCAAAATCTTTCGACGCCACCGATGCCAACGCCCACCAGAAAAAACGGTGTGCGCATAAATGAGAAAGATTCGACCCCACGAAGATCATTGGAAAGATAGATTTGCAGCAATTCCCGGCGGTCGTGTTCGATTCCAAGATCACCCATGAGGCGATACTTTTCATAGGCATGCCACATCGTTGAATAAACAGAACTCGTTTGAATAGCCTTTGAAGGTTGATCATTGGTCGTCGCAGCGATCGTGCGATCGATTGTCGTATATTCAAGGCGGTCAGGATAGGCGGATGCATTGGGGTCGACACGCTCGCTCGAGCTTTGGATTTGAATCCAACAGTTGTCGCCTTTTTCGTCTTTACCTTCGTAAACCCCAGTTTCGACTGCAAAAGCAGAAATCGAAAACGACAAGGCACTGCAGATTGCATAAACAGTAGACTTAAACATTTGTAATCCTTTTTAATTATAGGAATCATTGAAACCACGCCAAGGACTTTTTACCTGAATCACAATTTACTGCAAATGGTAATACTAGGCGAACACGTGTTTTTTTCTGAAAAACCTTCCTTTAGGTTTGAAATGACAGTATTTTTTACGATTAAAAATATTTTTAACAAGCATTCTTTTTCATTGACGCGAATACTTCATGTCGCTATGAATTCGCACAGCACGCGATGAAGCCAAAAGAGCACCCAGACTGGGGTTCTTCTTGAGTTTTACTTCATTGGTGATAAAAACCCTTTGATTCTTTGAGGATAATTCAAGTCATGAAAAATACATCTTTGATTTCTGTCAGTCTGTTACTTTCTTTGGTTGCATCTTGCGGCTCGAAAAATGAGATTAAATCGAAAACTCAATCACAACATGCAGGCATTGCCGGCAGTGAATCCCCCGTGCGTTCAGAAGGCGAACATCAAGCTGCAAGCCAGCTTTCCCACGTTGCACAGGAGCTCAGCGCAGCATTGCAACCTCATCAATCTTCGGCTGAAGGACGTTGGGTTTGTTCTGGTTCAAATATGTTCGGAATCAACTCTGAAAAAATTCCCGTTCGTTTCCGCAAAGTGGCGATGGGCCAAAAAAATTACCAAGCAGACGGTACGCATGCGCCTGGTAAAGTTGCGCGTGATGCCTTAATTGTTGAAGTCCAGTCGCTGAACGAAACAATTCTCAACGTCAATTCCATTGCACTTCCCACAGGCTCCGTTTCGAGAATGGTTCCTGGCACAAATGAGCAAGAAGTTCTCGCTCAATCTGTACGCACAGAATACAACGGACAAGTTGTTGTGGCAGAAGGTTTTCTTTTGGAAGCCGTTTGGGTTGACCGTGCAGATGTTTTGCAATCGGTTCTTAAAATCAAAAAGAATTCAAACAATCAAATCGAAAAATTCAGCTTTTCGATTAGTCGACTCCCACAAAAAGGTGGATTCTGGCCCGACTTTGCAGGAATCGTCGACAGCAAATTTCATTTTAGCGGCGTAGAGTGCGAATTAAACCGTTCATTCTAAGCTTATTTCCAGCCTAAATCCAACTTCGTCAGACTCGAATTCATTTCAAGGTGGACGGTTTGAGGCAACGCAAGATTTGCATTGGGTGCAGATTCACTGGGTGCCACATCAAACACCAACAAAAATTCAGAAGTCCACAAGCTGACAAAGGGAAAGTAAGGCTCAAAATATTCTTTTTCACGCAATGATTTCACCACGGATGGTGTGAGTTGCGTGGGGCCATAACGCAAGCGAATGCTCCAAAGGTTTTTGTCGTCGAGTCTGAGAAAAGGCCTGTCTGGAGTGAAGACACTCACAAACACCCCCAGTTTTCCTCCCAACATTTCCTCAGGTAAGCGCGCATTGGTGTCGCCCCGCAGACGCTGCCAACGCGCCGCATAGGCTCTCCGAAACTCATCGGTGAGTAAAACCGCATGCATATCGATGCGCTTTTGAAATTGATCGACAATGTGCGCTTCTCGATTCCACTTTTCAAAAACAGGCGCATATTCTGCGTCCTGCAATGGCGAAAGAGGGATAGAACTTTCAACATTTTCAGATGTTGATGTGCAACCTTGAATGGGAAATACACCCAGAAAAACAGCTGCCAAAGAGCAAAGAATGCGAAGGGATCGCATTTCTTTTAAAAAAGAAGAACCTTTTGTGACCCTTTTAGGCTGGCCTTGAAACTCGATTTCTTCCGTTACGTTTTGATTCATAAACCTGTCCATCCGCCATCTTGATGAGATCCACTGGCGCCACTATCAGATCGGTGAGGGTTGCCACACCGACGCTCAGTGTGACAGGAATAATTGTCCCTTCATAATCAAGAACGCTGCGCTCAATCAACACTCGAATTCCTTCGGCATAGGCAAAAGCCTCGTCGATGGTCGCGCGTGGTTTGAGAATACAGAATTCCTCACCGCCGTACCTGCCAAATGTATCGTTATCTTTCAAAGTCGGTTTGACAAGCTGGCAAACCTCTTTCAATACAAAGTCACCTGCATCATGGCCATAGGTGTCGTTGATGTTCTTGAACTTGTCGAGATCGAAAAAAAGCAGGGAAAGGTTTGTGCGCATGACTTTCGCAATGCGAAATTCCTCATCCAGCTTCTCCATCAAATACTCTTTGCGAAAGATCTCGAGCATGCGATCTTGAACAGCCATCTGATAAATGCGGTCGAGTAACAACTGATCGGCATTGCTGTGAGCAAAGTATTTCAGCCGGACATTTCCAACCCGAAGCATATCGAGATGACACAATTCCATACTTTGCATAACCTGGTGGTCGTTTACGAAAGTGTGGTTGAGGCTCCCTAAATCTGTGACCCTTGCTTTTTGAGCAGTAAAGTCGATTCGGCAGTGCTCGCGTGAAACACTCGGGTCGTCAATCCAGACATGCACTCTGTCTGCCCGCCTTCCCAGAATGATCTCGTCGGATGTCAAAATGAAACGCTTCCCTACGGCACCCCCATCGTATTGCAACAACAGGCGTGAAGATCGAGAAGGGTTCACACTGGTTTCCGACAAGGCCTGGGCCACTACGGTTTTTTCGTCGCTCATCTATGACTCGCTCCAATGCTCAGGTCATTTTGACTTGAGCTGAGTGACAGAAAACGGGCTTCTTCAAAAAGGGTAACAAGGGACACTCTCAAACTCCAATCTTCAAAACGTCAAAGAAACTATTAAGCAAAAAGATCCTTGTGCAAAATCAAAGACCCGACAACCATTTTGCTGAAATGACATTGGGCAGCTTTCTCAATCCTGTTACGACATCGGCATCAAGGGGCCCATCTACACGGATGAGCGACATTGCCATTCCTCCCGACCTGTTACGGCTGAGTTCAAACTGAGCAATGTTGATGCTTTGTTTGGCAAGGTAACTTCCAACGTCTCCAATAACACCAGGCCGGTCGTGATTTTGCAGAATCAGAATCTCGCCCTCGGGTTCAATTTCAAACAGAAATTCGTTGAGCTGGTTGAGCCTCGCAGTTTGCCCGTCATACAAAACAGCTCCAATGGTGGCTTTTTCTTTGACCTGCGAACCGCTGATCTCTAGCAAGATGGCATGCCGTGAGCTGCCCTGTAAACCCTGTGTCATGCCAATTTCAATGGAAAGCCCACGACGCTGAAACAGTCGTTCTGCATTGACGTAACTGACAAACTCATCTGAGCTATTGGCCACAAAGCCTTTGATGGTGGAAAGACGTAACAGCGCAAGTTCCTTTTCATCGATGTCCCCTTGCACCAAGAGCGAAAGCCTGACGGGCGGAAAATCAAGCACCTGAGCGGCAATGCGGGCTACTTTTTCGGCAAGCACTGAATAATGGCGCACGAGGCCCGTGCCCAAAACTGAAACATGGGGAAGATTGACGGGATAGTCGACGATTTCTCCACGCAAGGCTTTAAGAACTTGCACTGCGATGGTTTCGCCAATGCGAAACTGAGCTTCACCTGTGCTGGCGCCGATATGCGGAGTGGAGACGACACGCGAATGACTCACAAGCTCCTTGAGGGGATGGGGTTCAGTTTCCCAGGTGTCGATGCCTGCTCCAGAAATGTAGCCTTCGTCTAAAAGACGTAACAGCCCTTTTTCAGAGATGATGCCCCCGCGCGCCGCATTGATGACGATTGACCCCCGTTTCATTTTACGCAGTTCAATTTCACCCACCATGCCTTTCGTTTCGCGATTAAGCGGCACATGCACACTTAAAACATCACACTCAACAAGCAGCTCTTCGAGCGTCATTTTACGTTCGCACTGGTTTTTTCGAAAAACTTCATCGGCAATATAAGGGTCGTAGCCAATCACGCGCATATCAAATCCGCGTGCAAATTTCGCAACCCGGTGGCCGACATTGCCAAGCCCTACGATGCCCAATGTTTTTCCGCCCAACTCAGAACCCGTAAAGGCATGTCTGTTCCATCCCCCTTGGCTTGTACTGGCGTGGGCCGTCGTGATGTGACGAACCAGTGAGAGCATCAATCCAACGCTTAATTCAGCAGCGGAATTCGTGTTTTTTCCAGGGGTATTTACAACGAGTACGCCCAGCTCTGTCGCCAAATCGACGTCAATATTTCCGTATCCAACCGCCGCTCGGGCAACCACACTTAAAACCTTACCAGCGCGTAAAATTTCGGCGTCGACGTCTGTTTCCGAACGGCTCACCAGAACATGGACATCGGCCATTTCTCGTAACAGAGTTTCGCGATCGCAGTCGGGAAGGTAACGAATTTCGATGGGCAAAGACAAAGAAAGTTCTGGAGGAGGAGTTTGAAGAATTTTAAGTGCAATGTCATTCAACTTCCCCGTGATGAGCACTTTAATACTCTTGGGAGCAACACCGTCGCTCTGCGATCGCAGTGCAGGAATGGCAATGGCACCTGCTGAAAAATTCTCACCAGCAAAGCGCGGAGGCATCGTTTTCTGAAAAAGAACCATGTTCTGTTACCTTTCTGATTAAGCTAAGTAGGCCTTCACCATACTTTCGTCTTCGAATTTTTTGAGTACTTGTGCGCTGGGCCCAAAATCAACAATTTTACCATCACCCAAAACAAGAACGTCGTCACAATCGCGCACGGTGTCGAGTCGGTGGGCAATAATGAGCATCGTTCGGCCTTGAAAGGCCTTCGCTAAAGCGATGTGAATGGCGGAATCTGTTTCGAGGTCGACGCTTGCTGTGGCTTCATCGAGCAAAACGATCCGAGCATCCACAAGGATGGCCCGTGCCATGCAAAAAAGTTGCCTTTGACCCACCGAAAGATTCGCCCCCCGTTCTGCAAGGACGTAATCAAGTTCTCCGGGAAGCGATTTTACAAATTTTGCAAGTTCAACCATCTCAAGAGTTTTCCAAATCTCTTCATCTGAAAATCGGCCCACGCGATCGAGGTTGTAGCGCAGTGTTCCCGAAAAAAGATGCGGCTCCTGAGGAATGATCCCAAAAAGGCTGCGAGCGTCTTCCACAGTAATCTTTGAAATGTCAATTCCATCGACCAAAATTGAACCTTCATGCAGATAAGTCATGCGAAAAAGACACTGAAAAAGGCTTGACTTTCCGGCTCCTGTCCGCCCAATGATTCCAACTTTTCGGCCCGCTTGTAGGCGCAATGTAAAGTTCTTGAGCACGACAGGCAAATCGGAGCGGTACGACATCGTAATATTATTGAAACAGATCTCTCCCTGCCCGGCCCCATTGGGAACCCGCTTGAATGGGATTTCATCGCCCCCAATGCCTTCTTCGGAGGGAAGATCCCGGTACTCCAATACGCGCTCAACCGAGACCATGGTGGATTCGAGCATCGAAATTGAACGCGTGACCCACTGCATCGTCATGTCGAGTCCGATGGTGAGGCTCATCAACAAGCCCGCCGTTCCAACGCCCATGCTCTCGTTACTGACTGCCGTTACGATAATTAAGGTGACACAGAGTGAAAAGCTTTCTGAAATCAGTTTGAGGCGAAGATTTAACCAGCGTACAAAGCGGCCCATGGCCATTGCGCCATAGCCATGCCGCACGATGAGTCGGCGCAAGCGACCTTCAAATTCTTCCGAACGCCCATAAGCTCGGATGGTTTGAAACCCAACGACAGCTTCTGTAAATAGGCCCCAGATGGGTGTTTCAAGAACTTTGACAAGTCTTTGCACTTCCCTGGATGCAGGTTTATACATCGCTTGCACTCGAAAATAAGCCACTGCACAGGGTAACGTACCAACCAAGGCAAGGGGTGCCTGAAAGAGCACGATTCCCACGATCCAAAGCAGGTCCATCACCCCGCTCACCACATCGGAAAGGTAGTTCGGAACTTCATCTTTGAGATGAGAGTAATCCCCACTAAATCTTCGAATCAGACGGCCTGTGGGATTTTCATCAAAAAACGTAACACGCACGCGCCCCAAGCTTTGAACCATGTCGTTGTGAAGTTTTCGCCCTCCATTTGACAAAAACCCACCCGTGGAAGTCCATGATAAACACCGCATTAAAATGCCCAAAGCAACCCATCCACCGACAACGAGCAGCACCGACATCTGATCGAGCGACGCCAATTTTCTGCGCACATTCGCAGGAAATCCGCCCTCGCAAGCGGAGGCAATGGTGCATCCCTCAACCCACAGAGCGATCAGCCATTTAAAGCCGCTCGGAAAAAAAGTGTCGACCACAATAATGAGAATTATCCAGGGACCAAGCCAGCGGATATGAGGCATCACCTTTAAATAGTTCAGCACTCCCCCAAGGCCGATGCTCCCTTCTTTTCGCGTTTCCTGAGAAACAAAACCGCCGTTGTCGCTCATTCTCTGTGCTCTCCGCCTTCATTGCGTTTCACGGTTTCCACAAACTCCGCAAGCCTTGATCCGGGGCGATTCAAGAGTTCATCTGCAGGCCCACGTTCCTTTATTTCTGCTTGCTCAAGGAACAGAACTTCGTCAGCCAGAGATAAAAAGTCGAGACGGTGCGTGGCCCAAAGCACCGTGGCACTCCCTTTCCACCGAGCTTCTAAAAGTGCGTTTGCAAGCTCGATTTCTGTTTTTTTGTCGACTGCCGAAAGAGGATCGTCGAGGATTACGATTTTAGCCGTTGCAAACGCCGCGCGCGCCAGGGAAAGCCTTTGTTTTTGCCCTCCCGAAAGATTCACTCCTCGCTCTCCGAGTTCCGTTGACAGACCTGCAGGAAAAGACTGAATATCTTCGCCAAAACTCGCCGCATAAAGAGCATTCATCACAGACTTATCGTCGGCAACAGGGATGTTTCGTCCGATGGAATCATCAAAGTAACGCAACGGCACATTTTCGCGTATGGTTGCACTTGCAATAAAAGGCTCCTGTGGCACAAACGTTTGCGCCGAACGCAAGATGCGCAACCCCATTTCAGAGTGCAATGGAATGCGGAGGGATTGTGGCCCCTTGCCCTTTATCACTAAAAATACTTTTCCTTCCGTGGGAACGACATCTCCCATCAAAAGTTGCATTAAAACGCTTTTTCCGCTGCCCACGGGCCCCACGATGGCGGTAAAAGACCCTGGAGCGAATGTTTGATTCACATTCTTTAAAATCCACGGATCATTTTCTGAAAAGCGAACGGACACATGCTCAAGTTCGAAACCAACTGAATGACCTTCGAGTTTGCTTTTTAGTATTTCTTCAAGGCTCTCCTGTTGGCTTGCTTCAAGGCTCTCCTGTTGGCTTGCTTCAAGGCTCGCCCGTTGGCTTGCGATTTCTTGCGGTGTGCTCGAAAATTCTTCGTCCTGAATTTTCGACTGAAAGAGGTTTGCCAATCTTTTGCTTCCAACCCTTGATTGCACTAATAACGAAACAAACCATGGTAGCGGTGTGAGCTGTTGCCCTAAAATAGCCGACAGCCACAGCGCGCCAAAGATTTGACTGGAACTTTTTTCGCCCCCTAAAAAAAGAATGGCCGCAAAAATTCCTAAGCAAACAACCATCGACCAAGACACCGAGAGTGCAAAGGTCACGCTGTAGAGCCCGCGCAATTTAAGTTCCTGTCGAAATTCCGACAGAGCCTTTGCATCGATTTCTTTTTGAAAGTGCTTGCTCCATCCAAAATAGCGCACCAGTCGCATGCCCTGGATCCACTCTGTGACCAAGGAAATGCGGCGGTCGGATCGAAGCATCAACTCGCCATGCATGCGTGAAGCAAACCACGAAAATAATCCAGAAATGGGAATCTGCAAAAGAACCAGGCCAAGGCCCACCCATGCTGCATTTCCCAACATCCAAAACATCAACATCACCACAACCAAAACAGAAACAACCAGCACCGGCATGTCGACAAAGCAATGCGCGTACAGCTCTGAAATATGCCGGGCATCGTTTTGCGCAAGGTTGACAATATCACCCGTCGAAAACTTAATCCGAGAAGCCCTGCTCATCCGCATCACAAACTGAAACATGTATTCGGTAAAGCGCGATTGAATACGGTAACGTACCAAGGTTTCGCGTTCGATTTTTTGTGCGTGAAGTGCCGCTGCTAAAAAATTTGCGGCAAAAATAAAGAGCGCCATGGTTGCGCCCAAAGCAATTTTTTGCGAAGGGTCGATCCCAAAACGCAGCAAAAATGCCTCAAGGGCGGGCGATTTTTCAAACAAACGCAGGATTTGTACCGAGACAAGTGCGCCTGCAATAGAAAGATGCACATCAGAAACATGCACAAAAAACATGAACCACAATGATTTGCGCTCATATTTTCGCATGGCTTCAAATGGATTTTTACGCAAAGCTGGCAAAGCTTGCTTAAGAGGGGGATACTCATCCGCAGAAAGCACATCCCGTTCGACATGGGGCAAAGCTGCGATATCTTCAAACTCAGCAGAAGTGCGCGCGAGGCGCTTCATGAGAGGATTCACATCGCTAAAAAAAAGCGATTCCCAAAGGAACTTTCGAGTCCTATTCATTCTCACCTCTTTCAGAGCTGTGCAGGTAATGTTTTAGGGCAGATATGAAAGAGGAGCAAGGAGCCCCGCGCTTGCCAATAACTTTAAAAAGGAGATTTGAACGTGGAAATATCAGCTTGGGATGGAAAAAATCCCTTTTTTTGTCGTGAGTCCCTCGAACAAAGTTTAAAGACACTGCGTGATCATCCGGGGGATCCCCTTGCCCCAGAACGCCCGTTTTTGTGTCTGGAATTTGACCTTGCATTTCGCAACGAAGCAGGAATGAGTGACGTTCCCTTTGTGAAGTGGCTTGAAGATGGCAGTGCGCTTCACCTGCATGACCCCCTCTGGCAGATGCAGGCCGTTAAGCTTGTGAAGTTAGCAAGTGGGCAATCGGCGGCCTCGGCACTGCAGGCCATGTGGACCCTGTGCCGCAACGATGTTTCGTTAAAACAAGGCGACTGGTTTGATTGCGCCAGCGCACTCCATGGCATTCCCGCTGAGTTACGTTCTTTGATGGAAGCCGCGTTGGAAAGCGCGCACAGTCAAGCACGTCCCCTTGCCGTCATGATGTCGTCTGAGCATTCGGTGCAATTCCTTGTGCAGGAAGCTTGGGAAGCCCGCCTTGGGCAGACCGAAAATCTGCGCGTGCATTGCTCTCCTGTGTTTCGCAGACCTTTTTCGACCGTCCTCTCGACGGGCGAGGCTCATCTTTTTCTGCCTGCCCGCAATCCCAAAGACAAGCTTGACTTGAGAGCGTCTGCTGAAGTGATTCACGAAATTGCCCATGTCGAACATCTTTTAGGCGCACTTAAACAAGGCCGCCTGTTACGTGAAATTTCGACCTTTGAAAAAGAAGTGTACGCTTACAGGGCAGAATGCGACTTCTTGCAAAAGTCTACCTTAGGCAAACCTCCCCTTTCCATGCGCAGGATTCTGCAAGGATTCGTTTACGACTGGTCCTCATTTCAGGCCTTGAGCCTTGAAACAGATCGCGCACTTTTCAGCGGGCAAGACGATCCCTCTTTTTTGACACAACAAGGCACACAGACTTCCCTTGTCCAGCCCTTTCTGAGTGCAGTTTATTTAGCCGCTGCGGCGTGCTTTCCCCTCCCACTCGAAACTTAATCGCATTCAGGGCTCAAGTCTCCACGCGCAACTGCCGAAGCCTGGGTACGATTTTCATGTTTCATGAATTTTCACTTGAAAAAGGTCAGGCCCTCATGCCGGTAGAGACATTGGCCACGGAAACCGATGAACTCCGAAAGGTTTGGTACTGTTCGCATGGCGAGCAGTGCCTGGGCCCCTTTAATCAAGAGGGACTCAAACAGGGTCTTCAGTGCGGCGAATTTTCGAAAGACGACCTCTTCTGGCGTGAAGGACAACCCGGCTGGACTCCACTCAAAGAGATTCCTGAATTGTCACCTCTTCACGACATTGTGCGCCTCCCTTCTCACCAGATGCCTGTATCTTCACATCCTGGAGAGAAACTCGGCAGTAGACTTGGAGCCGCTCCCAGATCGGTTGCAGCGACAAAAGCAAACCTCAAACACGTCACCAGGGGCCAGACAGCAAGCTCTGTTTCAAAATCAAATCGCAATTCTTCGATCATAGACCTTTTTTTAGCACTCCTTGCAGGGGGCGGGCTCTCTTCACCCTTTTGGCAAAAAGGAACTGTCGATGTTGAAGCGAAAGCCAAGGAACTCTACGTTGTAAAACAATCGCAAGTTACACCACAGGCTGCGCAAGACAAGGCAATCGACCTTTTAACACTCACTTCTTCAGCTTTTCCAAAGCCCGATGTCAATTTTTGGGAGCTGAGTTGCGACAAAAAATCGATCCGAAAAGTTGCGGGCGAAAAGAAAAAAACGATTTCTATCGATGACAACAGCGAAAATCTGCTCAAATCGCGTTTTGTTTCTTTATTTATGGCGGGAGTCGCAGATCAAGGTGCGCGCAAAAATGCCTCTTGGTCAGACCTCACTCTGGGAACTTCACTCAACTCCTGTCCCGATCGAAAATCATGCTTTCGAAGCTTCGGACTTCAGCACCAAGGCAAAGCACTCTTTCGTGTTGACTGCATCAAGAATAAGGTCCGTTACGTTCAACGCATTTATGATGAGACTTTGATTACAGATGTCAATGAACTGAAGAGTAAATTTGGAGACCCGGTTCCCCTCACGCAGAGCATGAACAAAAACCAGGGCAGAAAAAAACCTACGACACCGCAAAATAAGTTAGACGCATTTCGTTATTTTGAGGGTGTGGTGCTTGTAGACACAGGCCTCAGTGCAGATAAGGGAACCGTTCATTATGTACACAAAGAATATCTGAGTCTGGTTCGCACCGAATATGGAATGCAAACCCGATGAAAGTTTCATCGGGGCGAATTTATTTCGCGGTAACTAGGAAGAGCCTGATTTAAAGAACTGCAGACTTTTTTGAATATTACTAAAATCCTTCAGTCTTTTTTCCAGTCTAATGAGTCCTACAATTTCAGTTCTTTTATGCTCTTCCACATTAACGATGAGCTGGTTCACTTTGGTCATCGTTGAAAACAAACCTAAGCCCCCGGAGGATCTTTTTACGAAGGATCCTAAAGGAATAGAGTTTGTTACGTATTTCAGAACAGTTCTGAAATCCAGTGTCCCGAATTTATCTGTTACGGAAAGTGCAAAATTGACGCCATCAAAGCCCCATCGAGCCAAAACATCTTCCTCTTCTGAAAGCTGGAATTCGAGAGCTCGATCGGCAATTTTTAAACGCGGATTTGCCGAAAATATCGCGTTGAGGAGCAGTTCATCGAGCGCTATTCCTATTTTCTGACCATAGTCTGAAAACGTAGACAGTCCGGGTTCCGATTCCATAGAAGTGACAAACTCGGTGATCGCCTTTGTCGCATCTTTTTTGTCTTTGCGATTGCGAATAATGCGCTCTGTGACCGGGGTGCCATGTCGAAGGTAATATTCAAGCCCAAAAACCTTTCCAAAGTTATATTTATTCAAAAAAGTAACAAGATCTTGTGGCTCTTGGTCGATCCCTGTAATACCCGTCAACTCCTCAATTGAATCAGACCCATCTAAGACACTGGGAATAGTTGCAAGCGAAGATTCCATCAATAAAACTGCGGAAATATTTGACTTTCCACGAATGACCTTTTGAATGAAGGAAATTTCTTGCTCGTTAAAAAACAGAAAGCACTCTACATTTTCATACACTTTAAGTTGATGTACGAGTGCATTTTCGTCTTCACAGAGCTGATATTTAAATCCAACGGAAATAAACAATGAAAGAAAATTTCTTTTTCGAATACTTTCCATTTTTGGTAAATAAACGATTGCATTCATAACCTCATTTTCTCCAATTTTGCTCTATTCTCTGTCAGAAAACTGAGGTAACTTCCGAGCTCGAGGTCAACTTCAAGGGTTTCGCCTTCAACATACGCAACAAGATTAAATTCATCATAGGACTCAAGAAAAGGAAGATCTTCGCCCACTTTATACAAGAATTCATGCTTTCTTTGATCTTTACTTGAGTAAAATATAACGTAAATGTCTCTTACAAAAATGTCGCCGGTAAAAAAATCAGGGATGACTGAAAAATTTTCAACGAGCCAAACCGGACATCTTACATAAACAAGTGGGATCTTAATTTGCCCTAGGGCACAAATCCATCTCATAAGTCCACAGGAATTTGCGTGTTTTACTTGTGAAAAATCGAGTTCAACTCGACCTTGACGATTTGAGGAGTCCCATGCCTGCATCACACAATCAATAAGACTTTGTTCTGAAGTTGTTTCGTCCAGTTCTCCAGAGAATTCAAGTTTTCCTTCCGAAACCAGAATGTCCATTTTACTTCTCTATGTCGCCTCAGCCCTATTTTCATGTGGCCCTGTTTTTTATCATCTTTAACGATACCTGAGGCAGCTGTTAACTTTTACACAAAGCCAATTTTCTGACGTTTAAGTGAGAAGTATAATGGGCATTCTGATGCTGGTGATTTTTCAGAGATCTAACACACCTTTGTCTTTTTTAACTGTCAAACCACTTTGTTTTTCGCCGCTGATCGATTGAACTTTAATGTGGTTTAATTTTGGAAAAATCTTTCCAAATGCAAAGTTCACTTTTGTGCCCGCAAGCGCTTTTGAACACTCTGCTTTGAAGCTTGCATGAACTTCACTGTGCATTGCGTGATTTTCTTTTCCTGCTTTTGATTTTTTAGCAGACTCATGCTCTTCAGCCTCTGTCACAAAAGGCTTGACTTCGAGGGTTGAGAATTTGCATTCTAAGCTTGCCTCTAAAATGACCATTTCACTGATGCGAGTCTTTAGTTTTTCGATGGCTTCGTCGCGCACTTTAATGTCGGACTCTTTTTTAGCCTCATATTCAAAACCATAGATACTTTCTGATGGCGAACGAAGCTCTATGTTGATGCTTTTTCCTTCGACTACAAGATTCAGTTCCGCAAAACCGTGCTCGTGCGCCTTGTGGGACTTGTGCTTTTTAGCCAAAGCTGAAGATGTTGCAAAAAGTGCAGAAAGAACCATAAACGAAGGGATGACGTATTTTTTCATGAGCTGTTCCTTTCAAAGAAGTCAGGCAAAGGGAAAATGATAGTGATTCCTCAACAGGAAAGTCAAGCAATCGATTTTTCTTTGCCTTTAAATGTACGTAATTATTAATATTATGAGAGTTTCCGAGAAAACAACACATCTCCAGAACCCAAATCAAACGCAGAGCTTGCAAATTTTAACGATAACGCTATATCAATATCGATTAACGAACTTGAGGCCGCACGTTTAGAGGCATTCACTTGCCGCGAGGATTCATGGAAACGAAAAAACTTCCCGTCACCGTCCTTTCTGGTTTCTTGGGTGCAGGAAAAACCACCTTGCTCAACCACATCCTTCACAACCGCGAAGGCAAACGTGTGGCACTCATCGTCAATGACATGAGTGTGCGTAGTCAGATTATTTGACGTGGAAATATACGTTTTTGATTCAAATTCTTTGTCGGCATAGCCTCAAAGCCCGCCAATTTGCATGACTCCAATGAGCGCTTTTGATATAGGACGACCC
>JBIIEI010000154.1:0-6454 GCA_044237915.1 Silvanigrellaceae bacterium
CGTGAAGATAGGCGAAAGAAGCGCACTATCCAAGAATCACAAAATGTTATGACTCAACAGAGGATGGCATGAAGCAAGGGAGGGTGAAAAAAAGTACAATCCTCCATTTCCATCTGAACCAAAACAGGCTCCACCATCTTCATTTATTTTGAATAAGGGAGTGGATTGGAATGCCACTTCTATAGAATGGTGTGAGGCATTCGAATTAGAACCAGAAAAATCATTGCGCGAGATGACGAAAATTACTTTAGTACCAATGCCTTTGGTTGCTATGCCAGGCGATGGCACACTCATTCAAAGAAACACAGATGGCATTGCAGCAGGATTCGATTGGCAACAAGCTGTATTGCACGGCATCCAAGAAGTATGGGAACGGCATTGCTATTCTTTAGCATTGGCGAATTGCCATGCTAAGGCACTTCCGTTGGGTATATTGCAGCACCCAGAAATTCAGCCACTTCTTAGCCTTGCAGAACAAATAGGTAGCCCAATCTTCCTCAAGGATATTTCCTTAGAAGAGGTTGGAATTTATTGCGTCTACGCAGTCGTATTCGACCAAAGTGCTGGTTTTAGATTAGTAAACAGCGGTACTGGCTGCGCACTTGGCCTCTTGGATGCAGCTCGTTCTGCGCTTTACGAAGCACTTCAGTCACGCCTGGTTGCTATTGCTGGAGCTAGGGAAGATATCGAACAGTACGTGCTTGAAAAGAACATTTTGAACAATGACTTTAAAGTTTTTTCATATTGGTATGACAACTCTGCATCGCCTCCGGTGTCAAAATACATCTTGACTTCTGACTTAAAAAATGTTGAGGATTCACTTTTGGAAGTCTTACGCTTGATTTCCAATTCTGGATTTAAAGTATTTTTTGTTCCTTTTACAGATGACAGTTTAGTCGAAAAAGTTGGACGAATTATTATTCCAGGGGCAGAACAATGGGCGGGAGACAGGTCCCGAGTTGGAACTCGAATTGCAGAAAGTTTAATTAACTTACAAAACCGTATATTAAATTAATCTTGGCCATATTTTATCTCACGAAAGGTTGCTTTATGTCTGAAATTCATAGCTCTAGTTTGAATCAATCCACACAGTCTGACGATCAAATTAAAAAAGATTTAATAAAATACTTAGAATTAATTCAACGAGTGAACCCCACAGTCAATTGTTCGCGCATACAAATTCAAAGTTGAAGATAAGAAAATATCGACGAATAGAATGCAAATCGAAGTGGGATAATTATTTCTCTTATGAGAAGGAAAAAATTCGTTGATAGTTAAATTGGCCCTGGATACTCGCGAAAATTCTAAAAGGCATTTTAATCAAAAAAGGTATGTGTAGTGTCCAAAAGTACATTTCTGACGGTTGCACTTTTACTTTCTATCAGTAATTGGGCATATGCAGTATCAGACTCAAACATAAAGCGGTTTGGATTGGTAATTGGTGGAAACCCTACAACTCTCGATCCTGCTAGCACTGCCGATGCTGATTCAACTTTTGTGATTAATCAAGTCTTCGATACACTTTTTTCTTTAGACACGCAGGGAAAAGTTCGGCCGCAAATGGCAGAATCTTTTGAAGTTTCTCCCGATAAAATGTCTTATACAATTAAACTCCCAAGTAATATTAGGTCCCATTCTGGTAAAAAAATTACGACTCAAGATGTCATCTTTTCACTTTCAAGAAGAATTCTTGTTGATTCCTCTGAAGTCGGTGGTCTCAACTCTATAGTTGGAGCAGAAGACTTTGTTCTTAGAAAAACGAAGTCTTTGAAAGGCCTAGAGCCTATCTCACCTACAGAATTAAAAATACGACTTGTCAAGCCATTTCCTGGCTTTTTAGAACGACTAGCAGACACCAACTCAGCCATAGTACCTATAACTTTTCGTGATGGAACTACTCCTCCCGTAGATGGAACTGGGCGATATCGACTCTTGGAAGTGACCCCATCTTACATACGACTTGAGGCTTTCAAAGAGCATCCACGAGGAGCGCCTGCCATTCAAAGCATTTTTGCATACAAAGCCAGCGATCTAAATACAGTAAGGAAACTGGTAGATCAAAATCTTTTGGATTGCACATTTCCTTATCCACAGATCCAGGTCGATGGGCCACAATGGAAAAAAGTTTCTCATTTTTCAGCAATGACAAGATATCTAGGTATTAATTCCAACCAGTTACTTTTTTCGTCTTTGGAGCTGAGACAAGCTCTTTTAAGTGTCTTGCCGGTGAAGGATTTAAAAGAAAAGTTGTCCGGTGATCTAAAGATTCCGTCAGGTCATTTTGTGCCATATGGCGTTCCTGGATACATTCCGGAGGAATGGAAACCGCCTATAGAACCATCACTCGCCAAGCAGTTTCTCTTGAAATCAAAGTGGCCTCAGAATTTTGAGTTAGTAGAAAACTGCAGCCCCAAAGGGTGTGTGGGTAATATCATTTGCGATGAGTGGAAAAAATATGGCATCCCTTGTAAATATCGGATTATATCTCTCAAGGAACTAAATCAGATCTCAGATCAGCAAAAAATTGCAGTGCACATTGCCAAATTAGGGTCTCATGTTCCTGATTTTTCTCGCGCTTTTGCATTTTTCCACAGTGAGTTTCGTTATAAAGATCTCAATAATGACAAGAGTCTTGATAGAATTATTGAAGAGGCCACGAGCCTAGAAACTTCCGCTGAAAAAATCAATAAGTTTGAGTTACTAAACCGTGCCATAACTGAACGAGCAATTGTTCTTCCAATTGCATATGAGGGACGTAATGATTTCTATATTCGGAAGCATTTCAATCTACCTGTTCGTGGGGTAACAAGTCTGTACTTTATTCACATGGAAGACATTGAGGTTAGCCCATGAATTTAGGCACTTGGTTTGAGCGCTGGAAGTATTGTTTTCTTGGATTTATCATTCCTTGTGCGGTTGAGATGTCCGTAATTGGCGCGCTTGAAGCCATGGGCGGAAATTGGAGTGGGACCCAGAAGACAAACTTCATCTACGCAAATCAAGCTCTTAATATGTTTGCGATGCTCGTTTTTGGATTTAAGAGTGTCGCAAGTGTGGGAGCAATTCAGCAGAAGAGGATGCTAGCCCTCGGAGCGGGCTGCTTTACGATCTTATTGATAATGTCTGTGGGTTTAAATTTTGACGTGTTTAGTTTCTGGGGCATCGTTGCCGTTTCTGCGCTCATCCGATTTTTCGGCTCTGCAGCCTTACTGCTCACATCACTTCAGGCCCATGAGGCGGCTCAAAAACCCACGGAAGTCGCTCGCTGGAATGGAGAGTACCCACTGTTTACCGCATTGGGCGCCATCGTTGGCACGGTCGTTCCGGGGTGGACAGTTCACTTTGCTGGAAACTCGGCTCTGATTTTCCTGTCCCTTGTTTTTGGCCTTTCATTTGCGTTTCTTCTATCGCAATTTCTTTCCAATTCACACCTGCGCTTCGTTTCTCCAACTGCTCATGAATCCTCATCAAACAAGTTGAGTACGTTGCCACATTCAAGCACTCAGCCTGACGCAAAAACTTTATTTGCAGTCTTTCGCAGACATCAAGCATATGTTTTAGGTTCACTCTTTCGTTCTTTGGCTTATGGCCATATTTCTATTTCACTTGGATGGCTTGCATTGGTTCAGTTCAACAAAAGTGGCGCTGTTTTTGGAACGGTCGAAGGCGCGCTTGAAGTTGTTACGCTACTTGTCTCCGCCATTTATGCCTACGCTTTATCATCTGCACCAGGGATTAAGATGTTGCGAATAAGCGCTGCTGCCTACTGCTTGAATGGTCTGACATTTCTGGTCGCATTTTTCATGCCAAGCTTTTCTGGCTACGTCGCTCTTGTGTTAGCGGCTCAAGCGTTTGCAAACATTTCTTTGATTTTTGGTTCAGGTCATTATCTTGGGAGAATAAATCCTCAAGATAAATTAGTCCTCGTCAGAAGTTTAGCAGTAGCAGGTCTTGTTGTTTTTATGGTTGGACAAACTTCGGCAAGATTTTTCTTCAGCAGTTCACCAAATCTCGTACCCATTATTGCATCAGCATTGCTCGTAAGCGCAGGAATTTCATTTTTACTCACTACTTTCAGGCTAATGCCCCGGGAAGACAATTCTTTGCTCAAGAGAGGTGCAGTCTGAAATCCATTTGGACAAACCTCAGCCTGACTCGAAGGGTACAGTTGGTAGTGTCCGCCATAGGCGCATTGATTATTTTTGTTACTTTTTTCATCGATTGTGTAACCCGATTTCGAACCGCACTTGAAAATCTCGAGTATGAAACTGAGGCAAGGTTGTCGCAGTTTGCTGAAAATACTTCGTATTCTCTTGTGTCATTTGATTACGACCGTGTGGCACAATTATCACAAAAGCTCAAATTCTCATATCCCATTCTACGACTCCAACTCTTTGGACCATTTGAAGATAAAATATTCGACTTTGGCAACAACGACTTCGAAATGAGCACAAAATCTAGTTTTGTAGTCTATAAAACCAAGCATGGCATCGTTTTATTTACCGACCAAAGCATCAGATACATTGTCAATTTCCCGCTCCTTCCAAGCAAATTTCATTTAGCTGTGAATTTAGATGTGAGCCAAAATGCGCGGAATCTTGCACATTCAGTCCTGGTGCGGGGCTTACTGATGCTAAGTTCACTCATGATTCAGTTTTTCTTGATAGGCGTGGTCACGCGTATCGCAACGCGCGACCTTACATCTGTCACTCAAAAGCTTTCTTCTCCCAATAATTTAGATACACCTCTCGTTGTGACTGAATCCCTTTCACTAGAAGTTGCAGCATTGCTAGAGGCTCTCAACGATAAAATCGTCGAACAACTCAGGAATCAAAAGGTAATGCAGGCCGCAGCTCGTGATAGTGCGATTGCACGCACCACCCAGGCATTGGCACACGACGTTCGAAAACCATTTACAATGTTTAAGATGATCATTGACGCAGTACAGGGTGAAAATGATCCTGAAGAAGCCAAGCTACTCTTAAAAGAGTCACTCCCAGAAGTACAACAAGCTATGGCATCAGTGAATGGAATGATATCTGATGTTTTAGAAATCGGCTCAGATTCAAAGCTCGTCACAGAATTTGCAAATCCTGAAAGCCTCGTTGAGGCAACATTAAATGAAATTTTTAGAGTCTATCCCAATTCCGAAATATCAATCG
Source organism: Silvanigrellaceae bacterium (assembly GCA_044237915.1). GTDB lineage: Bacteria > Bdellovibrionota_B > Oligoflexia > Silvanigrellales > Silvanigrellaceae > JBIIEI01. The sequence goes on from JBIIEI010000154.1 coordinate 5,163, forward strand.
CATATGACTTTCAGCATACATTTAAAGTTCAACTTGATACCCTAAAAATGGGCCGCGTATTTTCAAATATCGTAGGAAATGCCGTTCAAGCCGTTGGAAAAAAAGGCAAGCTCTGGTTTAAGACTCAAGATATTGAAGAAAATGGAATGCCTTTTGTACTTTTTTGTCTCGGCAATGATGGAAGTTTTATTCCTTCTCAAAATTTCAATAAGCTATTCGAAGCATTTTTCACATCTGGAAAGAAAGAAGGTACAGGCCTGGGACTTGCTATTGCGAAAAAAATCGTGACTGCGCATGGCGGACGAATTTGGTGCGAATCCACTGATGAAAACAATGGGGAAGTCGAATTTTATTTCACATTACCCAGAGCAAGTGTCAAATCTGATTTTCGCACTCAGACTCTCCCTACTTCTAGTCATGAAATTGTAGTCCAGTTTGAGCGCTTTCTGAGGCAGACTCCTTCTCATTTAAAAGGCGAAGTCGATCCTGGTGAAGCCGCTTTAGAGCAAGAAATTATCAAAATTGGTCGCGGTAACAGAGCGCCTTTGGATGTTCTTATCGTTGATGACGAAGGCATCTATCGCAATTCTTTGACCGCTTTGCTCAACCGTTCAGATGAATTAAAATCTCAATTAAATTTGTCGTACGCCCATAGCCCCACTCAGGCACTTGAAGAGGCAAGTAAAAATCCCGCACTCATCATTTTAGATATCGATTTAGGGGATAATTTACTCGACGGATATGAGGTCCTCAAAAAGCTTCGATCACAAAATTATGTTGGCGTGGTCTGTATTCATTCAAATCGTTCTTCACCGGACGATTACAAAGCCGCTATTGAAGTTAAAGCAGATGCTGTGCTGCCCAAACCTATGAGCCGCGCACATTTTCTCAAGCTCATCCTGCAAGCAGCAGAACGCGTTCAATCCAATACGTCGAAACCGGTAGAGACCTTGATTCCTGAATTTGCAGTCATCGATGATTCACTCTTAGTTCTTAAATCATGGGAACTTAAATCGAAAGGTCAGGCTAAAGTACACACATTTAGTAGCCCTGAGCTCTTTTGGGAAGCTGTGAATTCCGAGCAATGCTTACTCTCAAAGTTTGAATTTATTGTCACAGATTTTTATTTTGCGCCAAATTCAATCGAAAATGGCATTACGTTTGCTACAAAAATTAAGAAAAAATATGCAGGGTGTAGGCTCTTAAGATCTCTTGTACCCCAAACTGCCCTTTTTCTTACACTGTCCTGATCTGGACTTCAGAATTCTCGTGAAAAAATAATTTAAAGAATG
>JBIIEI010000008.1:0-83609 GCA_044237915.1 Silvanigrellaceae bacterium
CAAGGCATCGTTTTTCTCCGAAGATAGGAAGAGTTCGTGGTTCCGGTGACTCTAAATTTTCCAAACCCTTAGGAGGTCATTTCCGCATGACAAAAAGTTCTCTCAAACGCATTTCTTGTTCCAGCACATGTGCTGTCGTTTTCGTGGCAATGGCTGCGCTGACAAGTTTAGGGTGTGGCTCAAAATCCTCAACGGCTGCGACCGATGGAACCTCTACAGATCCTACTGTTATCACAGATAAAGTTGTGAGTGATTTGACAAACAAGCTCGCTGCGGCCTTTCCAAGCGGCCTCGCGATTTCGGCCTTTGCTAAAACGACTTCCACAAGTTTAACGGATGAAGACTATAACCTCGAGGAAGGTGAGGTTGCGGAGCAATCCCTTAAAGCCAAGATTGCTGAGCAAAAGAAGATCCTAAGTGGTGAAGGCAGCTGCATTCCAAAGGCTTTGACTGGAGAAAAAAAGGCTGCAGAAGAATCCTGCTATGAGTTCGACCAAGACATGATTTACACCAGGACTACTAAGAGCGGTGTTGATGCGATTAAAGGCACCAAGGACGGCAAATCGGCCGGCGGAGAGGCTTGCCTTGTATCGTTTGCACGCAGCAAAATCACAGAAGTTGTAGAAATTGTAGATAAAAACACAGGAATGGTTCAATCCATGATGTGCCTTGCCAAAAAGGCAGGCAAGGCCGAACTTCCCGCAGTTGGAGCTTCACTCGACCTCAAGGAAGCGATGAGCGCCGGCATGGGCGACGCTGCAAAAAACATTACGGCAGCAGGCATGAAACGCTTAGAAGATGTCGACGGACGCCCTGTTTATCGTACCGACATTGATCTCACCGATAAGGGCGGACGCTCACGCAAAATTCACATGGTTCACTCGCCTGCAGCAGACGGAACCAACGACACCTTTAACGGAACAATGTGGGGAACACAGTCTGAAAACGCTCAACCTAACCCAGGACAGGGCGCAGAAGCCCCCCCCACCAAGCTGCGTGCGATTAGCATCGTGTACAGCCGGACAAAGGAAGCCGATGGAACCCCGCGCATCACTTATGAATTGAGAAGTTCCTCAATGCTCAAAGACACACTGGACAAAGAGCAAGGAACAACGGGTGCTGGATTTACCAAAACCGGCCTCCTCGACCTCAACGCTGGAACTGATGCCAATGGAGCCTTTCCGGGTCCAGGGAACAGAGATCAAAGTGGAAACGTCTTTATCGCATTCAATGTGAACCCTGACAACAATGCAGGAACGATGAGCTACTGGCAGAACCCTGGTGCAAATTACAATGAAAATGCACGCGGAATGGTGTTTAAAATGGAAGCCGATGCCGAAGGTAAGCTGGGCGGATGCGCCAGTTCCGGGGCGGCTTCTTCGACCCAAGGCCCCAGTGCGTACAGCATTCGCAAATCCCTTAAGGAAGGCAAACCTGAATTGCTGATCCCAACGGGCTTTTACCACCCCTTTCACTACGTCAATATGGGTAACAACAATTGTGCCGCAACTCCTGTCCAAGCAACCGAAGGAGGTTTAACAACCTGGGGCTGCACCCGACAAGATAGTCAAGGAACCATGACTTGGTTTCAACCCAACATCACTGGAACCTCTGCAGAGAATTTTGTTAAAGAGCAAACAGGCTCTGTTGTAACCTTGCAGTGCTTTAAACAAGATTCTACAGGCGCGTACATTATTGACACCGCAAAAACGACAAGTGCAGCTGGATACGACTTGCTCAATACCGGAAATGCAGACGACAAGGCAAAAGTGATTCAACCACCTAAGCTTGATGGCGTTAAACCTGTCGAAACAAAATAAGGCTCCTTCCTCTGAAAATGCGCCACAATGAAACTCTTCTCGAAATAAAAGTGAGTTGTGAGCGCAAGATCCCCGCCTCGATCTTCCCCAATATGCTAAAGTAACACTTCAAGTTGAAAAATTATTGTTGCTCATGCAATGGCGAAGAAAGGCATCCTTTTTTATGGGAATTGAATCAAAAACAACAAAAACTGCAATGCGCACATATGTCTCACTCTTACGTGGCATCAATGTGGGGGGCAACAATGTCTTGCTCATGAGCGATCTTGTTGGATACTTCCTTGAGGCTGGTTGCATAGATGTTCATTCATATATACAAAGCGGGAACATCGTGTTTAAAGCAAAGCCTTCTTTATATGAGGGGCTCAGCAACAAGATATCTGCATTGATTGCAGAAAAGCATGGCTTTCAAATTCCTGTTCTATGTCGCTCTGCTGAGGAATTGCGAGAACTTTCAACGCGCAATTCCCTGTTGGAGTTGACCACCGATTTTAGCAAACTTCTCGTCTACTTCCTCGAAAAGGAACCGTCGGAAGAGAACAGGCTGCAACTTGAGGCGAAGAGATCCTCGGCCGACACTTTTGTGCTTTCGGGCAGAGAATTGTTTCTTTATTGTCCCAATGGAATCGGACAGAGCAAATTAACAAACGCGACTGTCGATTCAAAGCTAAAGACAATCAGCACAGGTCGCAACTGGAATACTGTTTTAAAGCTCATTGAGCTGACCAAAACGTAACAACGAATCCATCCCTCTGACACAAAATTGTGACAACTGTTAGTTTTCCTTAAAGGCTTTTCTGTTACTGTAACGCACAAATTACAAATGAACAGAAAGGTACGTATATGAAGATCATTATGCGCGGGCTTCCTTTACTTGCATCCATTTTTGTCTTCGAAAATGCTCACGCTGAACTCTGTAAAAACTGGTCAGCCCCTGCCGAAATGGGCATTTTAGACCATGCGTCTATCAACGAATCGAGCGGCCTTGCCATCTCTCGTAACTTTGAAAATCGCATGTATCATGTCAACGACCATGGCAATGGCCCCTACTTTATCGTTTCAGATTCTAAAGGTTCTGTTTTGCAGAAAGTCGAAATTTCCGGCGAAGAAAACAGTGACATTGCAGATTACGAAGACCTCGCAGTCGGACCTTGTGGCGGTACTTCATGCCTTTTTATTGGAGATATTGGCGACAACGATAAAGCCCGCAGCTCTATAAAAGTCATCGTGGTGGAAGAAAAACAAGAATTGCTACAAAGCGCGGCACCACAAAGCATCTTGGAACTTCGATATCCAGATGGAGCACACAATGCCGAAGGTCTTGCGGTTCATCCAAATGGCGACATTTACATCTTTACCAAAGAAGAAGGCAGCGCCAAGAAAAAGAAAGTGAAAGAGTTTGAAGACGAAGTTGATGGCAAAAAGAAGAAAAAGAAAAAGGGAGGAACGAGTGAAGTTTCCCAACTCTTTGTCGTCAAAAAGGCCGTCTGGGAAAGCGCAAAGGGGAAACCCATTGAAATGGTCAAAGTCGGAGAAATAGATATCGCAACATTAGCGGGAGAAGCGGGCGCACTTGTCACCTCGTTCGACATTTCTGCAGATGGTTCGAAATTCGCGCTTCTGACTTACAAAAATGCCCTCGAATTTTCGTTTGACTTCTCTTCAGGTCAGTTTCCAGCCGCTCAAACGTGGAAGGCTGGCGAAAACTTTCAACGCCTTCCCATCAACCCTCTTGCAAAACAAGAAGCCCTCGCCTTTACAGCTGATGGAAGCTCCTTGATTTATACAACGGAATCGCCAAAGCAAGACTCACCCTTTTATGAAATGACATGTACTACTGCGCAATAGTTTTTTTTTAAAGAAAAAATGATTTTATAAGTAGACTTAAAATAAATCTAATTTTTAGGCCTTTTTAAGCCGCGGCATCCCACAAATTTTTTGTTACATTTGGTCTGAGTCTGTGGGTCGAAGATTAAAACCCCAAATCGTGCCGCAAGGGCTTATCGGCAAGAAAGTCGAACTCCGGTTTTTTGCAGATAATCCCGATAAAATCGAAGTGTTTCTGCAAAAAGACAGCCATGGCTTTGCACGACTTCTCAATGCTCACATGTATGCCAGCCTATGAAGGGATTTTGCAAGCACAGGGAATCAGGTCGAACCAAAAAAATCCGATGTCGAGCTCATTATTCCTACAAATTCAGTGTCCGGAGGTATTCTTTTTGAAACATCCCATGTGCCAGAAGAACAACAATGAGTACATAGCACACTCATGAGACCTCCAGTGTAAAAACACAGAATGCCTCCCTCAACTCAAATCGTCACAGCGGTCAGAAGGCGGGGTTACTAAACGAGAGGCGATGAGAGACATCATTTTGTCCGAATTACTCTTGCTCGTGCAGCCACGCCATAATGGCACGCAGTGCTTTGCTATCTAAAATATCCATACGGTATGCAGTATCAAAGATGTCTGTCGTCTTGAAAAGACTCACGAGTGAAACGTGCGATTTTGCAAAATTCTGCTCTGTTTGCTTCAATTCATGACGAGAAACACTGGTTGCAAGGCGCACCTGGGCACCTTTTTCTTGCAAAGCAGTGACTGCTTTTAAGAGACTTCCACCCGTTGTCACCATGTCATCAACGATGACAACATTGCTGCCTGGCGGCAAAATTCCTTCTACCATTCCGCCTGTGCCATGGTCTTTGGGCTTACTGCGGACATAAACAAATCCAGCGCCAAAGTGCTCAGCAAGGCCAAATGCAGGAGCAATTCCTGCTGTGGCAGTGCCTGCAAAGACCAATTTAGGTTCTGAGGAAAGGCGATGTTCAGCATTTAATAAGTGAGCCCAGCGCACAAGCACCTTGCGACGCAAATCGGGAACTGAAAAAATCCGGCGGTGATCGAGGTACACAGGTGACGTTTTACCACTTGCAAGCACAAAGGGCACTTGCATATTCACCTGAATAATTCCATGATCAAAAAAACCCTTAATGATGTCACGAAACGTTTCATCGAGTATCATTTTGTGACTCTATCCTTCTTTGATTTGAATGGGCACCTGCAGGAAACGAGCAACATCTTGTGCTAATGCCAAATTCCACATTGCACCTGTGGCAGCTTGCACAACATCGGCTCCTGCTTCGATGTAACGCTGAAATTCAGGCACTCCAAGAACGCCCCCCACTCCGATAATTGCGAGGCTTTCAGAGCCCACTCCAAGACGTTTACGCACCTGTTGCAGTTCAGAGACCTGCGCCAATCCCTGTTCAAAAATGAGACTCCCACAAATCCCCCCCACTTCAGAGCCCGAGCCCAGGGCAAATCCACCTTCAGGTTTGTGGATACGGGCGCTCACGGTGTTGATGGCGCTGATGCCATCCAGAAAATCGAGGTTTCGACGCACGAACTCAAAGGTCTGGTCCGAAGAAAGGACCCCAATTTTCGCGATAATTTTGGTGCGAGAAAAAGCTCCCAAAGCCATTTTTACAGCGCGAAGTAACGTAACACAATCGTTGATGTTACGATAAATAGGCTCGCCTTTTTCGTTCGGACAACTGAGGTTGATTTCGAGAATTTGCATGTCTGCGCGTGCGAGGGTTTGTGCCGAGAGCACAGCTGTTCGACAGGCATCTTCAACAAAAGCTGCAAATCCTTCGATGCCTTGGCCTGCCCAGTCAGGGCGAGTGCCTTGAAAACTCAGCATCACGTTTTCGCCAAGTTTAGTTCCTGCCAATTTGCAAAAATCTTCGCTCCAAGTCTGCGGATCTTGACTTGGAACCCCAAATGAATTCGAGATTGAGAGACTTTTAGTTTTTTGATAGTCGGTAGGTTCAAAGGGTTTTGCCTGCACCAACGAAGGTTCTTTTCCCACAAAAAGAGAGCTTTGCTCGGCCTCAATGGAAAGAACATTTGGCCAAACGTGGCTTTTCCAGGGGCGACTGCGCACGGTTTTGTAAATGGGCAGGCAGAATCCTGCATCGAGCGCCACGCGCACAAAGGCCGCATTTAACAAAGGACCCGCCGGAATTCCAAAGGGAATGTGCAGGGGAACTCCTAAAAAAGAATACCGGGGTTCTGAATTAAAGTTAACAATAGGAAATTTGCCCCCTTGCACAAAGCGCGCATCGGGACCTTTCAAATAATTTTCTTCGTAACTCACGTTGGCGTTGTACATATCAAGCAAGCCCTAAGACGCGAAGGCCATTTGCAGTGGAAATCTTCACAAGCTCTTCGACATCGTAAAAATGTGTGGACTCCAGCAGGACGCGCAGCTCTGTAAACATATCACCATCTGCAAAGGGTTTGTAGAGGTCTGCAATGTTGTCGGTACCGAGGGCAACTGTAAGGCCAGCAGGAATCATTTCGTCGATAGGCGTGACGCTATTGTGAGTGGGAGAAAGGGTTTCAGTGCGGCGGCTGTCGATCCAGGCTGTGGGGCACGCGATAAATGAAAGGTCTGCATCTTTGCAGAGCTTATAAAGTTCCATGCGATATGATTTAGGGTGTGCGCCAATACTGATGCCGTGCACAGCGCTCACACGCCCTTCCATCCCCCAATGAATGACCCTGCGTGCCAACAGTTCTGTTTCCTTTTCGGCGGCACTGTTTAACTGATCGACGTGCACATGCACGCGCTTTCCGGTTTCTTTTGCACGCTGCAAAAGAACATCGATGTGCTGCTCTTCGCGCCCTCTGTCGGCACCTGGAAGTCCGCCAATGACATCGACGTATTCAAGCGAGCGTTCAAACCAATCCCTGGCCTCGATATTCAAGACCCCTTTGAGAGTTTGACATGCAAGGACGAGGCGCAATTGAAGCTCGCGGGCAGCATAATCTTGAGCCCTCCGCGCAGCCTTGATGGCGCGTTCGCCTGCAACGGAATCGCAGTCGACAAAGGTAAGGGCTGCACGCACACCTTGCAATTTTTGCGCTCGAAGCGCTGCAGTGATGTGCTTGAAATAATTTTCTTCCGACGAAGCAGACTTAAATTTGTCGACGAGTTTCCATTTTTCATGAAGAGCGCTGTTCACATTCCCATCAGTATTCATAAAATCTTCAAAGCTTACTGAATAGGCTCTATCGAAATGGGCATGGGCATTTACAAAGCCACCGTTACCTTCGATTTTAGCCTTTAGATCCATCAGTGGGTTCCAGAGCATGTGCAGATCTCCTTCACAAAAAAAACAAATTCAATTCATCAATTATTAAAGCAATGCAGGAGTCCGTTCGCCTGTCGAAGTCATGTTTCCTTTTTTCGAACGCTGCATTCTGTCTACCGTCGTTTTAAGAACATCGAAATCAGTAATGAGCTGTACGTTGTTGACAACGCTCCAGTGGCGAATTTGCTTCCCGTCACGGTGCTCGTTTTCGTTATCACCAGGGCTTGGTACGTTAATAATGAGGTCGAAGCGATTCTGTTTTAAGAGATCGACCAAATTTGGTTTGCGATTTTCTTCTGAAGCTTTATGCACAAGAACTGCCTTAATACCTTGAGTTGCAAGGTACTTGTATGTTCCTTCCGTTGCAAAAAGAACAATTCCCAGCTTCTGCAAAGCAGAAACTAAGGGCGCGAAGCGTTCCTTGTTGTCGTCGTTGACTGAAACCAATGCATAGCGTTCCTTTTCTTGAGAAAGGCGCATTTGCATGGTGTAAATTTCAGTAAATCCTGCAGACGCATTCTGATTAAAGGCATTGCTCTTCATGAACGTTGCAAGCTTTTCGTCAAAGATGCTGTTTGGAGTTTGAACGGCAACGACATCAGCACGACCTTTATAGAGTTTTACTGTGACCAGACCCGTTACTTTTTCGTTGATTTTATCGATGAAAGCATTGAGATCGTCCATCAAGGGTTCTAGCCAAAGCGCTCCGTAACAGAGGTAAGCCCATTTTTGATCGACCATGGTTTTGAATTCATTTTCTGCCCGAGTGCACACAAACTTCTCGAGGGATTCATGAGCCCGAATAATGGTGTGAGCAGCAGGCGCTTCATAAACGCCCCGCACTTTAAGACCCACAACACGATCTTCGAGGTGCTGAACGACACCCACTCCATGCTTTGCTCCCAGGGAGTTGAGTTCCAAGATGAGACTTGGAAGATCCATGTCTTGGCCGTTGAGTTGCACAGGAAGTCCGCGTAAAAAGCCAATTTTAACCACATCAGGTTCATTGGGGGTTTCTTCAATAACTTTACAGACCTGAAGGATCGCAGGAAGATTTGGAACGAGCGCAGGGTTTTCTATTTCCCCGCCTTCTGCCGAAATTCCCCACATATTATCGTCATAGCTATACGGAGAATCAACGGTTTGCTTGACAGGAATTCCGTGCTTACGCGCATATTCCAATTCTTCGTCGCGGCCCATGCCCCATTCCCGAACAGGTGCAATGACTTTCATTTCTGGAGCCATAGTGAGAATGGTTCCTTCGATTCTCACTTGGTCATTCCCTTTTCCGGTGCAGCCATGCGCAATACAATCGCAGTTTTCTTCGCGTGCAATATCCACAGCTATTTTTGCAAGAAGGGGACGTCCGAGTGGCGTTGCGAGGTGATAATCGCCCTGATAACGCGCGTTGGCTTTGATTCCCTTCGCAATATAATTGTAGGCAAACTCTTTTTTTGCGTCGATGACATAGGCTTTTTTCGCTCCGAGTTTGAGAGCTTTTTCTTTAATCGCTTCGAGGTCATCGGCTTGCTGGCCAATGTCGATGGTCAGGGCAATCACTTCTGCCTGATATTCGTCTTGGATCCATTTCAACATCACAGAAGTGTCGAGACCGCCTGAATACAACAGCACGACTTTGCGAATTTCACCCTTGCGGCCTTCGTATGATGCTACTTTAACATAATCTCGCATAAATCTCTCCTTCAGGTGGTTGCGATACAACAACACCGTGTTACTTTAATACTTTAAAAGCAGCTGTTCGCTGCTCAGTTTCATCTGTAAATTCCAAAAAAAATCCCCGCTCAACTGGCGGGGAGAATAAATGCAAAGTAAACAGAACAAGAAAAACGAGCTTTACCCTTCAAATACACGGGCACATTTGCACACAAAATAGACACCGCTCGCCTCCCGTCCTTCGTACCTTACCTCAACAAAACAAATCTGGAGAGGGTTACGAAATTGCAGAAGCAATGTCAAGAAGCTTGTGGAACTTCCTCGGTTTTCGCACTTTGACTAAATTTATCTCGTATTTTCAGAACTGTGTCGAGATTTGCGATAAAGATCTCCACAAGTCCCGGATCAAAATGAGTTCCCGCATCCGCTTTTATCGTTTCTAAAACGCGGTCGAGTGTCCACGCTTCTTTGTAACAGCGTTTCGAGCACAAAGCGTCAAACACATCTGCGAGCGCAACGATGCGCCCTTCTATTGCAATATCAGCTCCCGACAATTTACGCGGATACCCCATCCCATTCCACTTCTCATGATGGGTAATGGCAATCACGGCCCCCATCTGTAACAGCGGTGACTCTGCATCCGAAAGCATCTCGTATCCACGAATGGTATGAAGATTCATGACCTCGCGCTCTTCGGGAGTGAGGGGACCTGGCTTTTTAAGGATGGCATCGGGAATCGCAATTTTACCCACATCATGCAGCATGGATGCGAGGCCGATGCGCTCGACAGCATCGCTCGAATAACCCAATTTATCGTAAAGCATCGCGCTGTATTGGCTCATTCTTTCAATGTGGCCGCCGGTATCTTTGTCGTGGTACTCAGAAGCCTTCACAAAGCGCCGCACGGTCTCGATACGACTGCGTTTAAGCTCAGCTGCCTGCAAGGCATTTTTCAAGACAATTCCCACTTGGCTCCCCAAAGCTCGCAAATAGGATTCCAACTCGCAAGGAAAAGGAACAACCGCTCCATTTCCAGGCACGTGGTTAATAAGCTGTAAAACTCCCAAAACTGTTCCTTTAGAGTCGCACATTGGAATCGCAATCATCGACTGGCTGCGATAATTCATCCATTTGTCGAAGGTGGGGTTAAAAGTAAATGGAAGATCCTGGGGAATACGGTAAACATCGGGAATGTTCACTGTCTTTTTTTCGAGTGCGCAGTAGCCTGCAATGGTTTGCGCATTGATAGGTAACAAAAAAGACTTCATTGCAACAAAGGATTCGCGCTGCTCGATGACCCTGTTACGTGTCGTATGAAAACGCAGGTTCGTGCCTTCTACAGAGTAAATCGAACAGCCTTCACACTGGCCCATCATCAGGCCAACCCCGGTCATATTTTCGAAAAGTTCTTCAGTATCTGCAATTTCACCAAGGGCGATGCCAGATTGAACTAACAGATTGAGGTATTCTAAGTTTTTTCCGCCTCCCGTGTTTTGACTTTCCGTCGCCTGAAAAGCTCTGGAATCATAACCACGGACCCTTTTCGTGTTCTTCGATCTCACGTGCAACTCCCCAAACCGAGCCTTGCGGGTGACTCGACGCCTGGTATCGGATCGCTCTTTTCCGAGGTTGAGTCAAGGAACATGTTACCCAAATAAAGAAGTTGTAATCACAAAGATTTTTTTGAAAAAAATCCAGATGCGAGGTGAAGCTTGTTTCTTTTCGCTTTCCAGCATAAAGAAATTTTTGAATACCTATAAATGAAACCTATTCTTCGGAGTGTGCAATGATTGAGCGCTATTCGAGAGCTGAGATGAAAGAAATCTGGACAGAAGAAGCCAAATACGGATCTTGGGAATCCGTTGAAAAGGCGCATCTGGAAACATTGGTAGAGCGCTCCGAAGCGCCTGCAAGTGTTTTGAAGGCCTTCGATGATGCCTGTAAAACGAAGAATGCCAGCGATTTTTTGAGAAGAGAAATTGAAACAAATCATGATGTTATTGCGTTTATCGCCGAACTTGCCGACGCAATGGGAGACGAAGGGCGCTTCCTGCATATGGGACTCACCAGCAGTGATGTCCTTGATACCAGTCTCAGCCTGAGAGTCCGAAAAGCACTCAGGGTCATCCTAGGAAGCCTCGCACGAACCCGCGAGGCTTTTGCATTTCAGGCATTCACTCACGCCTACACCCCCTGTGTGGGCCGTACCCATGGCATCCATGCCGAGCCCATGAGTTTTGGTCAGGTCTTGGCCAGCCATGCCGCAGAATTTCAACGCGCTCACCATGATGTTCTCACTGCTCTGCAAGTGTGCAATACGGGCAAAATTTCAGGAGCTGTGGGCACGTGGTCGCAGCTTCCTCCAGATTTTGAAGCCCGTTTGTTAGCCAAGCTTGGGCTTGAACCCGAAACAGTTGCAACGCAGGTATTGCCTCGCGATAGACTTGTTCGCGTTGGACAAGCACTTGTAAATGTTGCAAATGCGGTCGAAAGATTTTCTGTCAATCTTCGCCACTGGGCACGCACAGAACTCGGAGAGGTTTTAGAGCCCTTTTCGCAAAAACAAAAGGGCAGTTCCGCGATGCCCCACAAGCGGAATCCTGTTTTGGCCGAAAATCTAACAGGACTTGCGCGCACAGTACGCGGGTATGCGCAGATGCTCACCGAAAACAATGCCCTGTGGCACGAACGCGACATTTCACACAGCAGCGTTGAACGCATGGCCCTTCCAGATATTTTTGTTACGGCAGATTTTTTACTCGATCGAACGGCCAAGCTCGTTCAAGGCATGGTCGTTCGCCCTGAAGTGATGATGGCAAATCTCATGCGCACGGGCGGCCTCTGGTGCAGTCAAAGCGTGCTCACATCTTTGGTTGATCGTGGAATGCAACGTACCGAAGCCTACGAAATGCTTCAACGCATTGCGTTACCTATCGCAGAACGTTCGGCTCTCGGCGCCGTCAAAGAAAACGAATTTTTAGAAGGATTGCAAAAAGAAAAGCGCATTGTTGAAATTCTTGGACAAGAAACACTCAAGAAATTGTTTGTTCTCGACCGTTTCCTCATGCATGTTCCATTAGTTTTTCGGCGAGTCTTTGGAATGACTCCCGAAGATTTTGCAGGCACAGCCAAGGAACTTCCCCTTTCTGCACGCATCCCCACTCTCCAAAAAATATATAAGGTTACAGTGGGACTTTTGCCCGACGTTCTCGATACAGAAGCAAAAACCATCGAAAACGACTTCCATGCCCATGGTGGAAATTCTGTGAGCTTGCGCATTCAACGTTCTTTCATATTACGCCTTCCCAACGAAAAATCGGTCGATTCTTTGCGTGATTATGCAAAAGATGTGTTGCAAAATGCGGTCATTGAGCAAATGCAGATTGAGGAGATGCAATGAAAAAGGCACTTGTTCCTCGCTTTCCAGGAACGAATTGCGAAGAGGAAACTGTCTTTTGGTTACAAGACAATCTCGAAGTTGAAGCAGAATTTCTCAACCTTGAAATTCATGCGCAACTGAGTTCCAATGAAATTGCCGCCATTGTTGTACCCGGTGGATTTTCCTATGGAGACTATTTGCGCGCAGGTGCTATTTCGGCTCGCAGCGACGAAATGAAATTCGTCCGGAAAATGGCAGAAAATGGCGTTCCTGTGCTTGGAATTTGCAATGGCTTTCAAATCCTCTGCGAAGCAGCTCTTTTGCCGGGTGTGCTTGTTCGTAACGAAACAAAACAGCACCATCACTTTCCTGTGAGCCTTGCCCTCGACAAGATTTTTCACTCTGAAAACCCCGTGCAGAAATGCGCGTGGTTGCCACAGATCTCTCAGTCTGCTCAGCTCACAAACAGTTACCTTAATTTCGACCTCCCGATGTCTTGCGGCATGGGAAAATATATTCCCGATCTGCGCACCCCTGCTCCAACGCCCGTACTGCGTTACCTTAAAAATGAAAACGGCAGCACCGAATCTATCGCAGCGGTATGCAACCAAAAGGGAAATGTTTTGGGGATGATGCCACACCCCGAACGTGCCAGCGATTCTCTCCTTGGAAGCAACCTTGGCCTTTTCTTTCTGCTGGGGCTTGCGCAAAACAATGCACTTACCATTCGTGCAAACAGCCCTCTTGCTGAATACTCGCACCAGTTTGGAGCACGGGAGATTGCGCATGGAAAATAAATTAACAGATGTTCTCGCAAAAAAGGCAGAAGGATTTGGTCTTAAAAAAGAGGAATTCGAACGCTTTGCAACTCACCTTAAACGCGAACCTTCATTAGAAGAAATGGCGGTCTGCGGAGCCCTGTGGAGCGAACATTGTTCCTATAAATCCTCGCGAGTGCACCTGGTAAGGTTTCACACCAAAGAACCTTGGGTCTGGCAAGGGCCCGGTGAAAATGCAGGCATCATTGGAATCACCGAAGATTGGGGCATTGCTTTCAAAATGGAAAGCCACAATCACCCGAGTTACATTGAGCCCTATCAAGGTGCTGCCACGGGAGTGGGCGGCATTTTGCGCGATGTCTTTTGTATGGGGGCGTGGCCCATCGCGAACATGAATTGTTTGCGCTATGGCGAAGGTGAGCGCCATTCTTCTCTCCTTAAAAACTCAGTGCGCGGCATTGGAGATTACGGAAATTCGGTGGGTGTGCCCACCGTAAGCGGAGACACCTCGTTTCATTTTGGCTATAATAAGAATATTCTTATCAATGCCTTTAATGCAGGCATCATTCACAAGAATGAAATCTTTCGCGGTGTTTTAGAGTCTGATGAAACTGTCCAAGAAAAAAGTAAAGATCCCCGCATCAAAGCATTAGAAAATACGGCACCCGGTAGCGAAGTCACTCTTGAAACCCGTGCTCTTTTGTTTCCTGAAAATGCAAATGTGTTACTTTATTTTGGTTCCGCAACGGGTCGAGATGGTGTACACGGCGCAACCATGAGCAGCGACGAATTCTCTGCAACCGGCGAAAGCTTAAAACCCACAGTTCAAGTGGGAGATCCGTTCGCAGAAAAAGTATTGCTGCAAGCAACCCGTGCACTCATTGCAGAATCACTTGTGATTGGCTTGCAAGACATGGGCGCTGCTGGGCTCACTTCAAGCAGCGTGGAAATGGCAGGGCGCAGCGGAAGCGGTGTTGCTATCGATCTGAGCCGTATTCCCTTGCGGGCAGCGAACATGCATGCCTATGAAATTCTTCTCAGCGAATCACAAGAACGCATGCTTGCTGCTGTAGAACCGAACAAAGTTGATGCCGTGATGCTGCGCCTGCAAAAATTCGGACTGAGCGCGGGCATTGTTGGAAGCGTGAACCGCACAGGACGCTTCGTGTGTCTTCACAATAATAAAATTTGCACTAACGTTGATGTCGGAGTTCTCGTCGACGACACCCCACGTTACGAATGGCCCCTTGAAGATCGCAGCAGTTACCTTGAGCAAAATGCAGTTCTAAAAAATCGTGCAGAGTTGCATCCCACACCAGCCAAAGCAGGGTCGAAACCCGTGATAGCTTTGCAAGGCGCCAGCCCCGCAGCTCATGCTGAAATCTTGAAGGGTATTTCACTCAGTTCCTTTGTCGAAAGCTATTCAGAAGTTCTTGTGGCACTTCTTGAGCACCCTTCGTTTACTTCGCGTGCGCCCCTTTATTCACACTACGATTCCACCGTTCAGGGCAATACCGTGGGCGCTCCCGGCGCACTGCAAAATACCGCTGCAGGAGTCGTCAGGCTGCCGCGCGCTGCACAACCCACAGGCTCAAAAGGCCAATGGGGCGCAGCATTCTCAGCGGGCTGCGAAGAGCGTTGGGTCGAGCACGATCCGCTGCATGGTTCGCAGCTCACCGCACTCAAGGTTGCACGAAAAATCATTGCAACAGGCGGAATTCCCTTGGGCATGACCGACTGCCTTAATTTTGGAAGTCCTAGCCAACCTCGCGTCATGAGACAGTTTTCAGATTCCGTCGACGGCATCAGTCGTGTTGCCAAAGAAATGAAGATTCCGATTGTCAGCGGAAATGTCAGTCTGAACAATCAAACCGACGGCAAAGCCATTCCTCCCACACCGATGCTTGGAATGGTTGGACGCATCGAGAACCTCAGTAAAGTGCCGTTAAAATCACTTCCTGTTCGTTACTTTGAGCATCCCGACGCAAAAGAGTTAACACTGGTGCGCGTGGGCTTTCCCAATTCTTTTGAGCATTCCAAGTACGGGTGTTCGCTTTCGGCATGGATTTTGGGCGCGGAATCTGTTTCGCCCCTTCCGGATGTCGACCTTGAACTCGAGAAAAAACTCTGGCAGTTTGTGAGATCGACAGTGTCTGAACTGCAACCTCGATTGTGTTTCCCTATTGGCCAGGGTGGAGTCCTCCTTTCCATCTTAAGATCGGCATACGAAGGATCAGGATGTTTTGTTCCTGCTGAACAGATCTTTCAAAGCAGCATGCAGCGTCTTTTGGCCGAAGGTAACATGGGTTTTGTGTTTGGTTTTGCATCCAAACAGAGTATAGAAAGCTTTTTGCACCTTGTAAAAACTGCGGGTCTTGAAGGAGAAATCCTTGGGCAACTCGCACAGAGCGAAACAAAGGCGCTGCTCAAAACAGACCGTTTGCGCAAAGCTTTTGCTGAAGGACTTTTGCCCTATTTTCGAGGCCTTTAAAAGTCGATTCGCTTCCCACCCCTGACTTAAAAGGGGTTCCAAGAGACGGAAAAGGAACAGAATTTATGTGTGGGGTTTTTGGAATTTCGAATGCAGAGAATGCAGCACGCCTTACGTATCTTGGCCTCTTTGCTTTGCAACACCGAGGTCAAGAGAGCGCGGGAATGTGCACTCTGGAAGATGAACGACTTTTAGCTCACCGAGGCCACGGATTGGTCTCTGAAGTCTTTACGGAAGACATTCTTCAACGCCTGCCAGGAAATTCATCCATTGGCCATGTGCGTTACAGCACAGCAGGTGGAAACCTAGAAGCAAACTATCAACCCCTTGTGGCACGCATTGGGGGCCTTCCCGTCTCGCTTGCTCATAACGGAAATATCGTAAATGCTGATGGGCTGCGAGAACAACTCGAACAAAATGGGGCAATCTTTCAAGGAACTGCCGATACCGAAATTGTCTTGCATCTCATGGCGCGTTCCCATGCAAAAAATTCTCTCGATAAACTTAAAGCTGCAATGCACCAACTTGTGGGCGCGTACAGCATGCTTTTACTGACGCCCACGCACCTTTATGCCGTGGTCGATCCTTGTGCTTACCGCCCCTTGGTGCTTGGCAGACTTCCACAGTCCGACGAAAAAAGTTTGGTTCCGGGAGTGGCCTCTTGGGTGCTTTCCAGTGAAACCTGCGCGCTTGATTTAGTGGGTGCAGAATTCGTGCGCGATCTTGCGCCCGGAGAAATTCTTGCCATTGAACTTGCAACGGGCAGCTTGCAAAGTTCATTTCTAGAACTCACCAAAGAACAAAGTATTGACCTTCGGCAGGCTCGATGCTCCTTTGAGCAGATTTATTTTGCCCGACCCGACAGCCTTCTTTGGGGCGCGACTTCTGGAGAAATTCGCCAGAAAATCGGAGAGACACTCGCAAAAGAGTCCCCAGTAGAAGCCGATATGGTTATTGCCGTTCCCGACAGTGGAGTTCCGATGGCATTAGGATACGCCGATGCCTCAAATATTCCTTTTAAGGTTGGATTTATTCGCAATCACTATGTGGGTCGTACCTTTATTGAACCCACTCAAAACGTGCGAAATTTTCGCGTGCGCCTCAAGCTGAATCCTGTGCGATCGACTGTTCAGGGCAAGCGTGTGATTGTTGTCGATGACAGCATCGTGCGTGGAACAACCTCAAAAAAAATCATAGAATTGCTCCGCGAAGCAGGTGCGAAAGAGGTTCATGTTCGCATTGGCTCACCCGAAGTTCGATTTCCGTGCTATTACGGGATCGATACACCCAAACGAAAAGAACTGCTTGCACAGCGCATGACACTTGAAGAAATGCGTGACTATTTGCGGGCCGATAGTTTAGCGTTTCTGAGTGAAACTCAATTGCTGAACGTTTTGGAAGAAAATTATGCTGAGACACATCGCATCCGCGTTTTAGAAAAGCCAAAGTCTCACTTTTGCACGGCGTGTTTTTCGGGTTGTTACCAAGACAACGTCGCCCAGTGCCAAGGGAACCCCAAAGTCTCTGATGGAGGACGAGCATGAACAAAAGTCCACGCCCCAAGCCGATGGTAGGCATTATCATGGGAAGTCAGTCCGACTACGAAACGATGAAGGCGGCTGAAGACATTCTGCTCACGTTCGATGTCAGTTACGAGATTTCGGTTGTTTCTGCACACCGCACGCCTGAATTAATGTTTGAATATGCAAAGGGCGCGGCGGCTCGTGGCATTAAAATTATTATAGCCGGAGCGGGTGGAGCTGCCCACCTCCCAGGAATGGTTTCTGCACTCACGACTCTTCCTGTTCTTGCTGTTCCAGTGCAGTCAAAAGCCCTCAACGGCCTTGACAGCCTTCTTTCTATTGTCCAAATGCCCTCAGGAATACCAACTGCAACTTTTGCAATTGGCAGTGCTGGAGCCACCAACGCAGGGCTCTTTGCAATTCAAATTCTTGCACTCGAAAACCCCTCGCTTGGATCACGTCTAAAGACCTATCGAGACGATCATTCTCACAAAGCTCTGGAAGGCAATGCCGTCGTTCAGGTCAGGCTACAAAGAGAGGAAAATCTGAAATGAAAAGAGTGGGTATTTTGGGCGGTGGACAACTCGGCCTCATGACAGCAGAGGCCGTTCGAAAATTAGGTGCACGCGTACATATTTATGACAAAGATAGCTTAGCTCCTGCTCTTTTTGCTGCTGAAAAAGCATATATCGGCAGTTGGACAGATGAAGATCTCTTGACTCAGTTTTTTGAAAACTGCGATGTCGTAACATACGAGTTTGAAAATATCGAAACACCTGTTTTAAAAAAAATCGCTGAAAAATTTCCTGGAAAGCTCAAGCCTTCACTGTCTGTGCTCGAAATTACTCAGAATCGCACCCTCGAGAAACAATTCTTACGTCAGCACAGGCTTCCATGCGCTGATTTTAAAGTTGTTCAAAAATTAGCAAGTATTCGAGATGCTTCGTCTGAGTTTGGCTTTCCTTTTGTGCTTAAAAGGTGCGTGGGGGGCTATGATGGCAAAGGACAGTGGCTTGTTGAAAGCGAAAGCAGCCTTCGAACCCTTCTCGAATCCTTCAATGGAAACGAACCATACGAGTATGTCTTGGAAGATTTTCTTCCGCTTTCCACCGAAGCAAGCGTCATAGTGGCAAGGCAAAATCAAAAAGAAGTTTGCTTTCCTGTCATGGAAAACATTCATCAGCATCACATTCTAGCTTATACTCTTTGCCCTTCAAGATTGCCGGGCATTGTGCAAGATCGCATGCAGGCCTTAGCCGTTGAAGCCGCACGAAAGCTCGACATCGAAGGTCTTTTAACGGTGGAATTTTTTCTCACCAAAGACAAACCTCGCCTTGGACCTGGAATGAAAGAAGGCGACTATCACATTTTCATCAATGAATTTGCTCCCCGTCCGCATAACTCTGGACATTTAACACGCAATGCATGTGCCATGAGCCAGTTCGATGCCCTGGCACGCATCTTGGTGGGTGTTCCTTTAACTTCACCCGATTTGCTGAGTTCAAAAACATTTTGCATGGGCAATTTGTTGGGAGATATTTGGCTCACACAAGGGCGTAGTGATCTTTCGTTAAAAGCCTGGAAACAAAATCCCCATGTGGTTGAAGTGTTTACTTATGGAAAAATCGAACCCAAACCCCAACGTAAAATGGGCCACTTCACTTTGTCAGCAAGCGGACCCGATGAAGCCCTCAATGCTGCAAAATTCTTCAAGCAGGCCTTGCGAGAAGATGTTTTAAAGCCTGAAAGCACAGAAAAGGGAACTTCTGTATGATAAAATCAGACCGGAGTCCATTTCTATGCCCTGGCATCGATCCCAATCCAAAGGGGACGCATCAATTTGAAATATTCAAAGAAAACTACCTCAGACATGTGACACTTCTTCATAAAATAAAAACAGAAATTAAAGTTCTCAAACCAAACCTTGCATTTTTTCTCGCCTATGGCTCTAAAGGTCTTGGTTTGCTCGAAGATTTTTGCGACACATTTCGCGACTCTCACCGCATCATTCTGGATGCAAAGTTCAATGAAATCGATAAATCCTTACAAGCCTATCTGACCTTCGCTTTTAAAGAGCTCAAAGTCTCGGGAGTGACCGTAAACCCCTTTTTAGGAGAGGGAACTTTACGCTTGACTTTCGATGTGGCAGCAAAATCCGCTGGGCCTGAAGCCCGGGTTTATGTGCTGTGCGCCACAAGTCAGTTTGGCTGCGGACCTCTCAGCAGTTTTCAGACTCTTTCTCAAAATACGATTGATGCCTGCGTCCAAGTCAGGCAAGAACTCTTTCAGAACGATCCCGCCTATGCAAAACTCGCGGGTGTTGTGATTGGCGCAAATAGAGAAGACGTTCTTTTTTCAGAAGGTTTGAAGAAATCGGGCGTGAGCGTACTCGCTCCTGGTTTAGGGCCACAGGGTGCCAAGCCAGATGTTATTCAAAGAACACGCCAACTCTCCAATGAAATGACATTTCCAATTCAACGCGCCCTCTTTGAAGAGGGAAATATCTCGGTAGATAAGATGCTCTGCAATTATAGTCAGGTAAAGTCCTGGTTTTTAGACGAAGAAGGAAACAACCCATGAAAGTTGAGTCTGTTCATTTCGGGAAAGTGCGCAATTGTTTTGTGCTTGAAAACAAAACTCGCATCCTGCATGCAACCGACCGCGTGTCGGCCTTCGACCGCATCCTTCCTTTTGAGGTTCCTCGCAAAGGTGAAATCCTCCAGGCACTTTCCGTACTTTCCTTTGAACAAACCGCAGATCTCATTCCTAATCACCTGATTGGATGCCTCGATAGAAATCACCTGCTGGCCAAAGAGTGTGATGTCCTTCCACTGGAAATCATCGTGCGTGGATTTTTGGCCGGAAGCCTGTGGCGACTTTATTCCACAGAAGGTCCAGCAGGAGTTGAACGTATTTATGGAATTAAACTACCCTCTGGGCTCTCGCGTAACGAAAAACTGCCCACTCCCATTCTCACTCCAACTTCTAAAGCTGCCGTTGGACACGATCTTCCGCTTACGGGAGTTCAGTGCATTGAAGTCTTAAGGCAAAATTATTATGAAAAAACCTCTGCGTGGGGTTCATATTCTCCAGAGTCGCTTTGGGCTGAATTGCAAGAAAAATCCCTCGCTGTTTATACGCGTGGAAGCGAAAAATCGGCTTTACGAAACCTCATTCTCGTTGACGCAAAATATGAATTCGGGCTGTACAATGGCCAATTGCTGCTTGTAGACGAAATTCATACTCCCGATTGTGCGCGCTATTGGTATGCCAATGAACAAGATAAAGAAAATCCGCGCCAGCTTTCTAAAGAATTTTTGAGAGAAGAACTCGTTAAAACATTGGGCGCTGAAATTCTAGAAGGATTTACGCCTCAACACGTGCAGGAATTGGAAAAGAAAGAAATTCAAACCTTCTTGGCAACGCGGCTCTCGGAAGTGTATGAAGAAGTTTTTCGCACGCTCGCAGGTGCACAAACTCCCTTTGAATCCATGAGAAATTCGCTGATTCCTTGGCCCCTCACTCCCAACGCCATTGCAGACATTGAACGAGATTCCTGGCTCCCTCGGAAGGTTTTGATCGTTGGAAATGGGGGACGTGACTACACACTTTTTGAAGCTTTTGCATCGAAAGTCGAAGTAGAAACTGTTTACTGTGCACCCGGCAATCGAAACTGGGGCGCGAAGTATGCCGAATGTCCTCACAGTGATGTGACAAAAATTGCACAGTTTGCAAAAGAAAATGGCGTGGGGCTTATCGTTGCTGGACCTGAACAACCTATTGCAGAGGGTTTGGAAGCAGCGTGCTTTAATGCTGGAATTCCAGTTTTAGCACCGAATTTAAGTGGTGCAAGTCTTGAAGCAAGCAAAATGATTTGTAAGCAATTGATGCTTGAAGCCGATATTCCAACGGCCCCTTTTGAAGTGATAACGGGCAAAGATCTCTTGTTACGAATCGAAACTTCACTGGCACAAGACGCACCCTGTTTACAAGGTCTCAACCGGACTTGGCAATTTCCTTTTGTTATCAAGTACGATTGTCTTGCCGCTGGTAAGGGTGTTTTTGTTGTGCAAACAAAGGCCGATCTTCAACTGGCGCTTGACAGTATTCGTGCACAACTTCCAGGATGGGATACGCTGCGCAAAAATCTTGTCGCCCCCACCTATTCTGCGCAACAAGGCCAGGCCTGTTTCCTTATTGAAGAATGCCTACAGGGCTCCGAGCTTTCGGCCTTTGCGCTTTGCAATGGAACTTCATTTCGAATGCTTCCGTTTGCACGCGATTACAAACGACGAAACGATGGACAAACAGGTCCGAATACGGGCGGAATGGGCGCAATTTCACCCCTTGCTCTTTCGCAGTCCGTTGAGGATCAAATTCGAAACACCTTTGAAAGGGCATTAAAAACTCTTGCAGCCAATGGCACCCCTTATCGAGGGTTTTTATTTGCAGGATTTATGATGGATTCCCAAGATAAACTTTGGCTCCTTGAGTTTAATTGTCGTCTTGGGGACCCCGAAACTCAGGTTGTGATTCCTGGACTTGGACGCGATTTTTATTTGGAACTGATGCGTACAGCTAAAGGACTCCCCTTTCGATTTCAGGAAGAATCAGGCAAACCCTTTCGCAGCGACGGCAAAGCCCGCGTTTACGTTGTGGGTGCCTCGCCCGAATATCCAGACACACATGCCTTGCGGCGCAAGGTTTTGGTCGACCAAAGTCGCTTTCAACAGGGTGTAGAGTTTGTTCCCTCTGCTGTTGAACCCGGTAACGTTACAACGGGTGGACGAGCATTAGGTGTGCTTGCATCAGCTACAACTCTCGAAATGGCGCGCAAGAATGCCTATGAAGCGATCTCAGGCATCACTCTTCAAAATGAGAACGGAACAACCGTTGCGCCTCACTTCCGCAAAGATGTGGGAGCTGAGTTTGCTCAAAGTGAGCCTGTGCAGTGATCGTTGTGCTTGCCAGTGGCAAGGGAACAAATTTTGAAGCTTTGGCAAAGGCGTTTCCGGGCAAAATCAGTGGGCTTGTGACAAACATTCCCCACACTGGCGCGCTCGAAAAGGCCGCACTTCATCATATCCCTGCAGTTACTGTGCCTCACATGCACTTCGCAACACGCGGCGCATTTGAACATGAACTCGTGAAGGCCATTGCATCATTTCCACAGACACAGCTGATTGTTCTTGCGGGCTTTATGCGCATTCTTTCGCCTGCATTTTTTACGGAAATGAAAAAGAGCCTTCCCAGTGCTGTCTCTATCAACTTACACCCTGCGCATTTAGATGAGTACAAAGGCGCGCGCGCCTACGATTTTGCCATCGAAAATCGATTTCCAAGGTGGGGCATTTCGGTGCATGAACTGACCCCTCAACTTGATTCAGGCAGAATTCTTGGAACGACCGAATTGTCGTTACCTCCCTGGGAAACGAAACAAGATTTTGTGGCCAGAGCTCAAGTACAAGAGCGCCTTTTACTGGTACAAGTCGTGGAACAATTTGTAGCTCAGAATAAATTTGAACATCACAATAAAAATCAATTTACTATTGAATATGGGGTACACGGATCATGATATTTTCGTTACTTTCGAAACTTAAAGCGCAAACAAACGAAAATGCTGCCACCTACGAAAAAGCGGGAGTGAATATAGCCGCAGGCGAAGAACTCGTAAAAAGAATTCAGTCGACCAACAAAAACATCGGTGGCTTTGCAGGGCTCTACAAACTCGATGAACAGCGTTCCCTTGTGGCCTGCACAGATGGTGTTGGAACAAAACTTGAACTTTCAATTGCCTTAGAGCGCTATGAAGATCTTGGGCAAGATCTCGTTGCGATGAGTGTCAACGATCTTGTTGTTTGCGGAGCACGTCCGCTTTTTTTTCTCGACTATTTCGCAACCGGAAAACTCAACGTCGACGTCGCGCACCGCGTGATTAAGGGAATCGAACGGGCCTGTACGGCTACGGGTTGCATTTTACTTGGCGGTGAAACGGCGGAAATGCCGGGGTTCTACGAAGGTGGAAAATTCGATCTCGCGGGTTTTGCCGTTGGCGAAGTTTTGAATCATAAAATTATCGATGGAAAAAAAGTAACAGCCGGAGACGTGATCGTTGGTTTGCCCAGTAGTGGATTTCATGCCAACGGATATTCATTGGTGAGAAAGATTTTAAAAGACCATCAGCTTTCTCTTGCGACACCCTTTGAAAGCCAGACCATCGGACATTATTTAACCGAACCCACGCGTCTTTATGTGAGCGATGCCCGCAAGGCCATGGACACCCTGGAAATCAAAGCAATGGCCCACATCACAGGCGGCGGACTGACAAATATCAATCGCGTTCTTCCTGCCGGACTTCATCATCGCATCAATCACGAAGCTATTCCCACTCCGGCTATTATGCGCGAGTTTGTGAAGTTAGGTGGAATTTCTCAGGATGAAGCCTATACGGTATGGAATATGGGATTAGGGTTTGTCATGGTTGTTTCTAAGGAAGATGCACCACTTCTCCTCAAAACAATTCCTGGTTCTTTTGAAGTGGGAAAAATTCATTCCTGAGAACTAAAGTCTACTCTTTCGCTGGGCTGCTTGCAGATGTGTGAGAGGCCAAAGTTTCCTCACCTATGGCTTTTTTTTCTGCATAGTGAAGGATTCCTTCTAAATCTGTTCCACCAGATTCTTTCACAATTCTTCGCGCTCTTTCAGGCTCCAATGAACGAATGATTTGGTAAATTTCGACTTTATCGCCTGCCAAACTTTTTCGCAGAGCCGCCTCTGGGATCTGACCTTTGTCTAAGTTATTTGTGAGGAGCAAAGCTTCCAGTTGTTCGATCATTTTACTTTTCGCCTCACTTTCCACATTGACTCCAACTCGCGCCAAGTGACTTATTGCAAACATTCGCGCCTTTTCTTTTGACTCAGAATAAGACTTCTCACCCTTCGCTTCTACAATTTTTAAAGAACTCTCAATATTCTCGTCACTGACAATTTGTCTTAAGAGTTCCACCTTTTCTGCTTCAGATAAAAGAGCTTTGGATGATAGTTCAGAAATTTCCTTGAGATAATCTGGGATTTCAGGAACATCAAATTCCTTTGGAAAAGTATGAAACTGTTTACTCTTTGAATTATTCGTAACAGTATCTGAGTTTTTTTTCGCAACAATAGGATGTTCATTTTGTGTAGGAGCTTCTGCTCTGGATTCTTCGGGTGATTCTATATTTAGCCAATAAAATAGTGCTGCGCCGCAAACAGCCACAAAAAGAAAGAAAGCGGCGAACTGCCGCTTTCTCATGGAAGGAGTTCCTCGTTAAACTGTTCCCTAAAAAGTTGCCGATTGATATACTTGAAGCCATCGTTTTGATAGTAAGATGTTCCGTTTAAATAACCTTCGGCAAGGACAATTTTTTTCTTCAAATCAGAACTTTTGGTATCTACATTATACACGCGCCCAAAATGCTCTGTATCTTCAATTTCTGCTACTTTATCAAGGCTGCCATCCATCTTAATAAAGTAATCTCCAACCTTGAATGCAGAAGCTTCGCGGATATGTCCGGTTCCGGAAACAATAGGATGATTGGGTGTTACCTTCAATTTCCCGCCAGACTCAAGTTTGAAAGCGACAATTTTGTTGGTAACATCCTTGTATTCTCGAGTGTATCCTTTTACATCTACCGGCGAAAACATAATATTTTCGAGCGTTGATGCCGGATCAAGAGCCAATATTCTCTTCTGCTTCATGTAAGCATCCACAATGGGAATCCATGAAATTTGAAAGGGCTTTTCCAACGTCTCTTCTTCTGTCACAAAAGCGAGCCTTTGATCGGGTGTGTAGCAGCTTGAAGTGCACATGATATATTTAGTAAATTGAGCAGGAATATCGACACAATCTGAGGTTTCAGTTTTTGGTGCCTCTTTCCATGTTATTTTATAATCATCTGTAACCCAAATTGGATAACTTGGTTTATCTTTAGGAGAATCATCATCATTATATAGTGCTGCATTCGCTCTATGTTTGCCAATTTTACTGCATTTTTTTGCCCATAAAACGCGACCAATGGCTTCAACGGGATGCAAAGAATCTTCGTTGCATCTGTCTGCGGTTTCAAATACTGGATCGTTAGAAAATGCGATATTTGTGAATAAAAGCGCGCCCAGTAAAACTGGATATTTTTTCATAACTTTATGACCTCAAATTATAGACTTTTTCCATAATCTTCACATGGGAGCTCAATTTCACGCCCATTAATATTAATAGACACATAATTTTCTTCCACAAGAACATCAAAAAGCTTCTTGGTGATACGACCCATTTTTAGTGCCTCTTCTCGTTTCCATGCACAAGCTGCGTTAACATCTGAAAATCGAATGGGGTAGTCGAGGCTAGGGACATCAATAACGGGCATGGTACAAAATTCAATATTTTCTGGACTGTCGAAACATCTTTTTGGGGCTGTTTCAACGTTATCGAGACTCTTGGAAATCATTTTTTGAGCTTCATTTAACGATGCTGTATTTACATCTTTAAACTGATTCTGATTCTGAAGAATGTATAGAGCATCATTTTTTAACTTAATTAAAGTCATTTTCAGTTTAAAAAGTTGTTCCAGAAAGCCTTGCTGCTGTTTAAGTTCAATAGGCCTGGGAAGCGGGGGATTTTCATTTTGCCCATCGAGTACCGCTGAATAGGGAATTGTGGTCACAGTGTAAACCCAAGCATTTCGCTCTGAAATGGAGTTTGGGAACTCCAATGCCACTTTCATAAGGTCATCAAGATTAGGGAGTGCGCCTACACCACCTGTTTTTAAAATGGTAATTTTATTCTCTGAATGCGCACTAAATTTACTCAACGACTGTTTAAAGTCACCGGCAACTTTAAAGGTCCCACCCGAGGCTTTAATCTGTGCTTCTATTTTCTGTTTCTCTTCCGCCGTGCGACTCTTAAATTCTACAATCGCAGTAAACTCTCCGCCTGTAGTTTTTGCTGCAACAAACTCATCGCCACAGCTCTTGATAAATTCACTTCGGCTGCGTTTTAAAAGTGCTTTTGCGTCTTCCGTGTACTTGTACGTTTTAAGAACATCCGTCTGATTTTCAACTCGGACAGTGACAAGAAGGTAGGAAGAATGTGACGTCACTGACTCGCTGGATGCAAAAGCTGCTTTTGCACTTCCTTTATAGATTCCTGACTTAAAACTGGCAGAAGCAGAAATTCCTAGAGTTTCGGTGAGCGCTTCCAAGGAGTCAACTTTGTGCATCAAAAATGTTACTTTTTGCCCATTGCCTCCAAGGGTTTCGGTATCACCACGCACAATGCAATCCCCGAGTTCAAGGGAGGACACCGAATTAAATCCACGTCCCAGCAAAATTGTGGAACCCCTTTCGAGCTCCAGAACGGAAAGGGTTTTAGACTGCGCCTCTGGGCTAGAATTGTCATGAACGGCCTCTTTATCACCAGGACCGCAGGCACTTAAAAACGCAAGGATGCAAGCTGTGGAAAATGTATTTTTCATGCGAGTAAACCAACTAAATAAGAATGTTAAAAAATTAAACGGCTGCCTCATTCAATTTATGGAACAAATTGACAGGTTAACCTTTTTGGAAAAGAGGCTGGGATAGAAACGCAAGGATCCATAACAGAAGTTGGGGATTCCGCCCACGACGCTGTGAAGTTATCTGCAATCCAAACTGACAAGACACGATTTCTGGCCTGTTCCGGGTGAAGGTTACTTTCATTGCATCTGGCTGCCGTTTCAAAAACAGGGTTTTGAGCATATGCCGTTTGGGCTAAAACTAAGGACGAGAAAAGCATAAAAGAAATTCTCATGGTCAGGTACCCTCCATTTCATTGAGAAGTTATGAGCCAATGCTCAATAAATAAGCAAAAACGAAAAAATAGCCGCAGTGTTCGAAATTACTCATTCCGAAGAGAAGGAAGTGCCTCTGAAAGATCGAGTTTAAACTTCGGATATTTCCAGATTTTGAACCTCTCGGATTGCTTCATTCAACTCCTGCTTCAATAGCACCCCATTTCTCACCCACACAAGGGTGCACAGAAATTTACCAACCATTTTGGAAGACTTGATTTTCAATTTGAAAAGACATATTTCTGGCGCAGAGAACGACACTTCGTCATTCTTGCTGTTCCCAATTTAATATTGAGATTGTTATGTCAGCCGATTTCGTAAAAGGCACTATTGAAAAATATTTAGAAGGACATCCCACTCGAAATTTATCGACACTGTCACGAAAGTGCGACATTCCTTATTCAACATTTCGAAGAATAGCCCAAGGCGAATGTGAACCCAATTTTGCACAGCTTTTTGCGATCCTCGCTGTTACGATGCCCACCAACGAGCTTCGAGATTTTCTCAAATCAAATTACAAGAAGACTTACGAAACTTTTGGAGCCCTCTTCAAGGCAGAGTCGACTTTATCAAATCCTAAATACACAGAACATCTCCGAAACCCGCTCAAAAGCGAAATTTTTGCAATTGCATCGGTACGAATTGGAACAACCAAAGAGAGGATTGAAAAGCTTTTTGGTGAACGGGGAATGCAGGCTCTTCAAGAATTGATTGAGTCTGAAATATTGAATTGCGATACCTCAGGAAAAATCACATTCAAAAATACATATTATTCAATGAATGTGGAACAAATTCTGCTTGAATTTAGGCACAGGACATCTCAATTTCAAAATGATTTACTTGGTACAAAAGCGGCTCGAATATCCATGCTCACTGAATCAGTCAGCAAAGCCGCTCTTGAGGAATTGCACGAATGGACAAATGAATATATCAAAAAGGTTTATGATCTTTTTGAAGATCCGGAATCGGAAGGTCCGTATCCTGTCTATGTTGGGTTACTTATGAACTTACTTGATGCAACTGAATTTAAATCATCGATTTGATTTTTAACCATTTCACAATCGAAGGAAAGAACGACTCACAGAACACTGTGATCATTCTTCCCCTTCGATAAGTCACTCGTTGCGAAAACGGCGATGACGGAAGAACAATTTTTCGTCACCATATTTGGAAGCGACAAATTCAGATGTCGTTACGAGGCTTCCAATGGTCTGCCGAGGGCCGCCATCTTTTAAGCTTGCTTGAACTTCATAGAGCGTTGTGCCGGCAGGCAGTGTGGCGATTTCTGTTCGCATGTCCCGCGTTGAATTGCTGGGCAATTGTGCTTGCTGTGTGGGTACAAAAAAGAGTTGAAAGGGAGCTGCGGGCGCTTCAATTTTCTGGCCTTTTTCGTTTAATTTTGCAAAATGCTCGAGGTCGAGGTGAAGAGCATGTTTTGAAGCTCTGTCAAAGATTTTCTTCAGGATTTTGAGAGCTGGATTCGTAGGCTCTGCAATCAAGTTCGAAAATTCATTTGCAAAATAGTTCGTATTTGTGCCCTGTCCATCAAGTGCATACATCGCAATAATATTTTGCGAAGGCTGAGTATCGACCAATGCCTTGTAGCCGAATCCAGGAGTGATACTTATTTGCGCAGGGTTAGCAGCCAAAGACAATCGCAAAAGTCCACACTCTGATCCCTGATACAATCCAGAAAATGGATTTCCTGGAACTGCGACAAATTTGACCTTAGCCACCGTACCAAAGGTGTGAATAAATTTTGGCCTGCCCACAGGAAGCTCGTCTGAAACGCGATCCATGGTTAGGGACATATCTGCAAACGAGAATTTCAAAATGTCCAATCCACCCCAAGGAGGAAGGCTTGAATACTTTGAATTCTGAATATTTTTCCACAGGAGATCTTGTTTCTCGCAGGCCAATTTACTTTCATAATTTGCCGGAAGCTCTGAGGGGTCTGTGGTACCATAGCGATACACTGATGAATCTTGTGTTGTGGAAGGTCCGCATCCAGAACTCATTGAGACAAGAGCCAAAGCTCCAAACAACCTCGCAGCCAGTTTCATATAATCGATCCCCTTTGAACGTTTCATAATTGAAAGAAATAGAACTGCGCCATAGATAATCAACTCTTCCTCGATCGTCAAGCCAAAGTACATTTTTGCGCTCGCATTGAATGCGTGGGTTTGCTAAAATTTGCATGTGACCCCGATTTTTTACGAATTCAGAAAGGGAGGCGTTCATGGATGAGCAGAGTGCAATTGCTGGCCAAGGGCATTTGCAAAAAAAAGGGAACAACGCCGAACTGGCAAACCGCATCGCTTTTTTTGCGAGCCTCGCAGGTCGTTATCCGCAAGCTGTTTCTTTAGCCGCAGGGCTTCCAGATGAATCGCTTTTTGAAGTTGAGGCATGGCCAAGGCGCATTGAAAAGTTTGTGCAATACGTTTCTGAAGGACAGCCCCATGGAAGCCAGCTTGCCTCTTCCTTTGTCGGACAATACTGCAGGACGGAAGGTTTCCTTTGCAAATTACTTGCCGAAAGCCTTAGCAGAGATGAAGAACGCAAAGTTTTAAGTGAAAATATTATCGTAACAAATGGGTGCCAAGAAGCCCTTTTTTTAACGCTCTCAGCGCTCTTTAAAAACGAAGAAAGTGTCCTCTATCTGGAAGATCCGGGGTATTTTGCTCCGCGCATTCTTTCGGAAGATCTCCCCGTTGAAGTTTGCCCGGTGCCCGTTGGAACTGAAGGCCTGGATCTGCAGGCACTGGAATCCTCACTGCGTGAAAATCAAAAGCGTGGAATAAAATGCCATGCGCTTTACACCATCCCCGACTACAGCAATCCACTTGGACAACGCATGTCTCTTGAAACACGCAAGGCACTTATTGAGTTGTCAGTGCGATTTGACCTCATGCTCATTGAAGACGCCACCTATTGCGCTCTTTCATTCGACGGAGTTTTTCTTCCAACCCTTGCCTCACTTGACGAGCATGGCCTGGTGATTCACTGCGGCAGCCTCTCAAAAGTGCTCGCACCCGGACTTCGTCTCGGTTACCTTCTAACTCCCGACAGTGCACTTGGAAAGCAGGTTTTGCACAGGGCTATTCAACACAAATCTGCTGTGAATGTGTCGGCTTCGTCGCTTTCGCAGGCAGTGGCAGGCGGATGGCTCTTAGAAAACGATCTCTCTTTAAGAAAAATAGGATCCCGTGCTGCAGCGCGCTACAAACAGCGTTGTGAGCTTCTCAAAAATGCGCTTGCGCAATATATGCCGCTTTCAGTAACTTGGAATGATCCCGACGGTGGATTTTTCCTTCAACTCAATCTTCCTTTTGAGTTTCATGCGGCAGATCTTGAAGAGTGCGCACGAAATCATGGCGTGATTGTGTTACCTATGACGTTCTTTTCAATTTCGGGCTTGCTCTCAAATGCCGTGCGCCTCTCATTTAGCTATCCACCCCTCGAAAACTTGCGCGTGGGGGCAGAGCGCTTTGCGAAATTTATCAAAATACGTACCGAAGTCTTAGAGTAAAATGTATCCTCTGTTCGCAATTCAGATCGATTAAAACTTAAGAGGACGTCAAATGCTCCTTATCCCTCAGTCCCGTCGTCGACGGACATTTGCACTTTTGATCGCATTCTTTATAAGTATTTTTGCGACCTCGGGCTGCGGCGATGAAAAACTCACTGAAGACGAAGACTTTAGGAAATTTAAAGATCAGTATCCAAACTTGCAAAATCGCGAAACGTGGACTCGACATTGGAGCGAGAATTCATGGATCGTTGCTCTTGAAAACTATCAAGACTCTGTCTCCGAAAAAGCACGTTTAAAAGAAAATATTGTGGCATCTCTGTTAACAACCCTTCAATTTCAGCCAGGCACCCACGAATTTTCGCAACTTTCCGTACTCCTTTCAAAGGAAATTAAAGTTGGAATTGCGGCATTTCACTTTCCGAATCGCATTCAGGAGCAGAACAGCATTTCTGGATTCGGATTTGTAGAATTTCCAACCCGTGGCGTATTTTGGAATACTCTCTCTGAAAGAGGAGCTGATATCGCGCCTTTTTTGACTCAAGATAAGCTTGCCTTGCAATGGAAAACTCTCGAATCTTTAAAAGGTGTGCAGTGGGCAGAGCCCAATCTCGAGAGTGAACTCTATCAGGTTACACCTGACGCGCCCGCAGAGGAAACAAGCGAAAGTTCTGAAGTGTATCCTTTGTTGAATCGCATTAGGGCGCTTGAGGCCTACCGTTACGTTGCTGAAAATAATTTAAAGCAAACCCCCATTGTGGTGGCAGTGCTCGACACAGGGGTTGATTATGAACATCCCGATCTTAAAAATCAGATGTATGCAAATCCCAATGAGATTCCGGACAATAAAAAAGATGATGATGAAAATGGTTACGTTGATGATGTCTACGGAATCAATGCAACTCTGGGCCCCTGGGAGCGCGACCCGGAAGGCGAACCCTATCCAGGAGCTGCAGACCTTGGCGGACCTGGAAAAGAGTGCCCTCCCAGAAATGAAGATTACCGATCGAAAAGCTGTGGCCACGGCTCTCACGTTGCAGGTATTATCGCAGCTCAGAAGGGTGCAAAAACAAATACAATGGGTATTTGTCCTGTTTGCAAAATTATGTCACTGCGAGTCGCAAATCGCTGTAAGCGCGTTGCGGATTCTAAATTCGATGTGAAAGACAAAAAAGGAAACGTCACGCAACCAGGCTATCGCTGTGTAAAACAGGGAGAAACCGGCCTTCATGAAGTCAACAATGGCATCGATGATGCCTCACAGGTTCGTGCCATGATCTATCTGCTCAATTTCAAACAACTGAACGTCCATGTTCTCAATTTTAGCTTGGGTCAGCCCAAGCGCAGCAGGGCGATGGCATTTAACATCAGAAATTTACAAAAGAACGGTTTAATTGCGGTCGCCGCTGCAGGTAACGACAGCACGGATCATCCGAATTATCCAGCAGCTTATGGCTCTGTGTTCAGCGTATGTGCAACAAGCATCAAAGAAGAAAGGGGTGAATATGCCAAGGCTGCCTTTAGCAACTTTGGCGATTGGGTGGATATTTGTGCACCGGGTGTTAATAATTTTTCGACCACACCAGGGAACACCGAAAAACCAGACTCAGGAACAAGCCAAGCGGCACCGGTTGTTGCTGGTGCAGCGGGGTATCTGTGGTCTTTAAATCCCACGTTGCCTGCCGAAGAAGTGATTTCAACCTTGAAGGATTTTAGCAATGCTCCCCTTCTGTATGGGGACCCTCTCAACCAACATTACCAAGGAAAATACGATGACGGGACCCAATATTTTTTGTTGGGAACGGGCTTTTTAGATCTGAATAACGCCGTCCGCAAACTTTCAAAATCAGGAATCACAGAAGAATATAAGCAACCGCAGGTCACAGAAGGATGTATCGTTTCGAGCATTGGCCAGCGAGGACGTTTAGTCTCGTGGAATTTTATTGGAAGTATGCCTTTTTTATTGGGACTCTTTTGGACACTTATTAGACTGCTCAAAAAAATCGCAACGCATCAACGCCATCAATCTGAAAGTTAACTTACTCAACAACAAACTGAAATGAAGCTGCGTCACCAGAATAAGTCGCCACTTCAATAATGTATTTTCCAACTTTCAATGTGTTTGCAAGCTTGGCATTCAAATCACCATTCGAATCATCGTTCTCTGCAACAAATGAAAGTCCACCATCGGCCTGAACAGCAAATAATTTTAACATCGTATCAGTTGCACCCGTGGTTCTGAGAACATATTCCCTGGAACCGCCTTCGGGAATCTCAAGTGAAAGGTACGTTGGTTTAAACTTTTCAGTCATGATATCTAATGTGAGTTTTCCATCTACAAGCTTTAGAACTTCAGCCTTAATATCACTCGCAATTGCCTTCTTCATTCCCATACGTGCAATAAATTCACGATCACCCGCATTCATAAAACTGAGAGCATGGGGACCTTTTGCAATTTGCTGAAGCGAAGATCCTTTGAAAGAACCCACTTGGCGTGCAACGGAAAGATCGCTGCCTTCATATAAATACTGCGTGCTGTGAACAGAATTGAGGCCCACAAAGTAGATAGCTTTTTCTGGAACATCAAAACGAATAATGTACTCGGAATCTTGAGAAACAGTAAAATCGTCTGAAAAAGTGGTAAGCGTTTTTTCGACGACGGCGATTTTTGGCTGACTTCCTAATGCATCCCTAAAGAGACTCGATTTTGTAATGCCTTCGCCCGCACAATCTTCTCCTCCGGTGACAAACTCACAGCGTTTCGAAGTGTAGCATTGGTTTGTTTCATTAAATTCATAGTCCGTTGCACCATTGACGAGAATTCCAGAAATCTGGCCCCTTGCAGTATCAAGAACCATCGAACCCGAGTTTCCTCCATAGGCATCCACATCCGCTAGAAAGGTTGTGCCACTGGAGGTATTTTCAATGATTTTTCCAGTCGTCACAATGGTTGGTAAACCTGCGGGATGACCGATCATGGTCAGCGCCGTTCCTGCGGCATAAGCATTATCGGGCTGAACGGGCAAAGGCATTGTCTCTTGATTCGCTCGATCAAGTTTTACAATTGAAAAGTCCTTCCCTTTTAAACGATCATTTTTTTCATCATCAATGAGAGTCGAATTCGTAACCTGTGCGCAGCCATATATGTCTGAGTTTTTCACAATCAGTGTGTGATGTCTTGTCGTTTGAGGGGAGGCCATATTAAATACAAAACGAGTGCGCAGGCAATCGATGTGGGTTTGAATACAATGCCCCGCAGTGACGAGTGTGCTCGAATCGCCTGCAAGAAATCCACTACAAAAGGCAGGATCGACGAGTTCTTCAAATTTTTCACCCTCACACATTGGCATGCTTTTTCCAAAGGTATCCACCTTTTCAATGATGGATATTTCGTCATTGATACGCGTAATCTTCGATGCATCTATGAGCGCTGCAGTGGTTTTTGCCCACATTTTTTCGGTTTCAGTCCATTCGGCGGATGCCCGGCGGTCGTCTTCGCCATAAATAACTTTGACAGAAGAATTACCCTGGGTCTGGGGTGTCGGTTTTCCACAACTCGCGCAGAAAAAAGCAAAGAGACTGAATGAACTCAAAGAAATTTTCGAATAATTAGCCATTCGGTACATAGGACTCCCTTTAGTACTGACAAATATAATATTTATTTATCCAATATATCAAAACGTTGTCCAGATATCACATCTCTAAGAAAATGAAAAGTCAGCGAACGCATTTCCTTAAATTTCGCAAATAATATGAATTTTTAACAATTATGGGGAGTTCCCTGCAAATTTTTTAGATCGCGCAGCAAAAACGAGAAAAAGGTGCGACTCATATATTTTTTTTGTCATTTTTGCTCATATAAAATCTTGTTATAAATGTGTTTTTTAAAAAAACTAAAGGTGCGACCTAGAACCGACGTAATAAGAACTAGAGACTGAGGAGAAAGAGAAAAAACAATCCCAGTTTCTTAACCACACAGGAGGTTCTACCATGTTACGTCATACTTCAAGTTCCTTTAAGAAATTCTTGCCTTCACAGTTCAAAACCTCGATTGCCTCTGCCGCATTGCTGCTCACACAAGTCTCGTGCGGATCTCTATCAGCAAAAAATGAGAAAAAAACAGACGAAGAAAATAAGGAGTCTGTTAGTGGAAAAAAAGACACCAATACACCAGAAAGTGTGAATGAAGGGGGCCTGAAGTCGGGACAAACCCTGATTCAAAAAGTAACACTGAAAAAAGGCATCCCCTTTCAAAGCCAATTTCTGCTGGCACAAAAGATGTCACTGGCCGAAGATGCTGATAAAGGTAATGGCGTTGAGATTTCCATCCTCGAAAAAGATGGCAGTGAAAAATCTTACAACAGAGAGGGCTTGGGTTCGACAACAGTTGAATTTGATCCCCCTAAAGATGGTGAATATACCATTGCCATTCGCAACAACTCGATAAACACGGCAGAATTTGCTGTGGAAGAACAAACGGGAGCCAAAGTTGTTGGTGAAATTGAAGCTGCTGGTAAAGATGCTCCTCACAAAGATATTCACCTGAAGGCTTTTGTCGTATTCTCTAAAGTCTGCAAAAAAACCAAACCCGATGGTTCATCAGTTGATTCCTTTACTGCTCCTGCGGGCGAGTATTTTGTGCAGCCCTTTGTGTTCTTAGGAAAGGTTGATGCCGCTCGAAAGGTTGCACCGCTTTCGCAGGCTTCTATTTCTATTGTTTCCGGAGATCGCACGGTAAACCTTAAAAAACTGAGCGATCTTGAACTTGCAAGTTACCGAGAATTTAACAGCCTTTCGAAGGCCGAACACGCAGAATATACCCGACTATTTTATCAAGGATACTTTGGCGCTGCGGGAGAGCTTTATACTGTAGATACATTTAGAAAAGGTGGAGACTGCGAAAAGGCAGTTTCGATTCCCATGGATTTAAATCCAGGGATGACAAAAGTAGAACTTGTCGTGAATGATAGCTCTGTGACACCTGCACTTTTGCAAAAAATATCCATTCGTCCCACAGTCTCTGTTCCCTTTAGCATGTACGAAAATAACGAAACTAAACTGGTTGATTACACACAGTGCACCATTTCGCGCACGACTGCAGAGCCCAAAACTTACAATGGAGATGCGCAAGTGTGCAAAGAATTTTCTATGAAAGATTCACCATTCCTCAAACTGGATTATGAGCTTCCCAGCAAGGCGGGTCAAACAGGAATCACTGCTGATAGTGACCCCACACGCATACTTTTCTATGGCCACTCACATCCCAAATCTTGGTACCAGAAACTTCTCGACAACAGTTCTGCTCTGCTTTCAGGCGAAACGAAAAGCATTTCACTACCTGGATGCTTAAACAATGGTGGACTCATCAGCGTACCCCTCAAAAAGGAGCGCACCGAACTTCCCCTTGCAGAATTCAATGTCGCACTAGGAGATGTTGTAAATTTAGCGCGTCGTTCTGGAAGCTACACAGGACTCGTCGATTTCTACCAAGGGAACATCGATGGATCAGGAGAATTGACAGTTCCGGCATGTGTCCCAAGCGCCACGGAATCGTGCGTAGGAGTCAGAAATATTAAAGTGATCTCGGAAAAGTGTGAAATTAAGGCAGATTCGGGTGTTGCAGTAACTGCATTATCGGAAAATATGGTCTATCCCGACTACTTTGAAATGAGCGGAGTTGTAAAAGAATAAGAGATGCATTTTACTCAGTGGACACCGCATTGACAGGGAAGATTCGGGGGCACGGCCCCTGACTTTTTTTGATATAGATCGAATGTATGACATTCCATGGAGAGCGGAGGAGTTGCAGACCATGTCACAGAAATTATTGGCACTCGCTTGTCAAAAAATTCAGGTCATGCAGTTCCTAGACTACCGTGACTACCTCCGAAGCTTGTTTCTGTATTTGAAGTCACGAGAGTCACCTTATTCCTATCTCATTTTTGCAGAAGATCTTGGATTCTCAAGAACAAATGTCCTTCGCTTGGTCATTTCAGCAAAGAGAAAACTTTCAGATGGATCAGCTCAGATCATCGTAAAGGCCTTGAATCTTAAACGTGCAGAACGTCGTTACTTTATCGCTTTGGTAAAATATAACAATGCCGTGAGCCAAGAACGTCAAGAACAATTTTTTGAAGAGTTAAGCCTGCTTAAAATGGAAAATGCGTCATCTGAAGGTGACAAAAAGAGAATGGAGTATTACTCTGAGTGGTACTTTCCGCTCGTGCGAGAACTCATTCGTGCACAGAACGATTTGCCAACTCAAGATTGGCTTCAGAGCAATCTCTATGCAAAGATATTTCCTGAACAAGTCCGGAAAGCAACTGAGCTTCTCAATCGACTCGGACTGGTTTCAACTGATCAATTAACCGGCAAGATTTCAAGTTCGTCTGATGAACCCATGGTTCTAATCGGCGACCAAACTGCGGGTGAAATTTCTCTGATCAAGTACCATCAAGAAATGATGACACTCGCTCATCAGGCTCTTGTACAGGTTCCCCATCAGGAACGAGAGTTCAATGCTCTTACACTGACACTTTCCCAAGAGGGATTTCATGCTCTGCAAGAAAAGATTCAAAATCTCTGCGCCGAAGCGCTGCAATTAGAAAATCAACAGATGCAAAAGGAAAGTCTGGTGCAGCTTAATATTCAATTTTTTTCATTAACGAAACGAAACTGAAGGAGAAGGAATTCCCCATGAAAGAATTACGCTGTCACTTAGGATTTTCTCTCAAAAGTTTTTGCTCTGTGGTTGGGATCATTGCAGGCACTGCGGTTTTCGCCAACGGTTGTGGCACCTGGATCGGCAATCCAAAACCCAAAGATGTCCAAAAACCCGCCGACGATCCTACCGTCGCACAAAAACTGAAAATTGCCACGGGTGAAACGGTTTTACAACGCGTTGTGCTTCAGGCAGGAAGCGCATTTCACAGTCGCTTTTTGCTCGCGAAAAACCTGTCACTGGCAGAAGAACCTGAAGACGGAAATGGTGTGGAGATTTCTATTCTTGAAAAAGATGGGAAAGAAAAATCATACGACCGTGGCGCGCTAGGTACAGCAAATGTTGATTTCGATCCTCCAAAAGATGGAGAGTACGTCATTGCCATTCGTAACAACTCAAAAAATACGGCTGAATTTACGACGGAAGAACAGACAGGCGCACAGCAACTTGGAGAAGTTGTCAAGGCAGGAAAAGACGGTCCTCACAAGGATGTTTTGTTAAAAGCCTTTGTGGTGTTTTCGAAAGTCTGCAAAAAGACAAAACCCGATGGCTCTGCGGTTGATTCTTTTACAGCTCCAGCAGGTGAATATTTTGTGCAGCCCTTTGTCTTTCTTGGAAAGGTTAATGCTGAGCGCAAGGTTTCGCCACTTTCTGAAGCTTCGGTTTCCATCGTTTCAGGCGACCGCACCCTCGCACTTAAAAAACTGGGCGACATTGAACTTGCAGCTTACCGTGAGTTTCACGATCTCTCTCATGCAGAACATGCCGCCTTTACAAAACTCTTTTATCAAGGCTATTTCGGCGCAGCGGGCGAACTTTACACCGTTGATACCTTTCGAAAAGGTGGAGATTGTCAAAAAGCTGTTTCATTTCCAATGGACGCCAATCCAGGCATCACAAAAGTTGAACTTGTGGTGAATGATTCCACCTTAACTCCCGCACTTGAGCAGAGAGTTTCCATCAGACCGACAGCTTCGGTTCCCTTTAGCATGTACGAAAATAACGAAACAAAACTTGTCGACTACACACAGTGCACCATTTCACGAACGACGGCGGAGCCAAAAACTTACAATGGCGACGCTCAGGCGTGCAAAGAGTTTTCCATCGTAAATCCACCGTTTGTAAAGCTCGACTATGAACTTCCCAGCAAGGCCGGACAGGCAGGAGTCACTGCCGAAAGCGATCCCACACGCATTCTTTTTTATGGTCACTCGCACCCGAAAATTTGGTACCGCAAGCTCTTGGACAACAGTGCCGATCTTCTATCGGGTAAAACAAAGAATATTTCCCTTCCCGGCTGCTTGAACAACGGTGGACTCACCAGTGTTCCTTTAAAGCGAGAACGCACTGAACTGCCCCTCACAGAATTCAATGTTGCCTTGGGAGATGTGATAAACCTTGCCCGTCGTTCGGGAAGCTACACGGGCCTTGTGGACTTCTTTCAAGGTAACATCGACGGCGCAGGGGAATGGACTGTTCCTGCTTGCGTCCCAAGCGCCACAGAAACCTGTGTGGGCACCCGAAACATCACTGTTAAATCTGAAAAATGCGAAATTAAGGCAGACTCAGGCGTTGCCGTAACAGGTTTATCCGAGAACATGGTCTATCCTGATTATTTTGAAATGAGCGGCGTTGTGAAGGAATAACAGGCATTATGGACACCACACTCATCCCGTAACAAGGAAGTTCTTATGACCTTGCAGCGAAAAGTGCTTATACAATTTGCACATCCCAACATTCAGCGTTCAAGAGTAAATCGATCACTTCTTGCACAGGTTGAACAACTTCCGCATGTCACTGTAAATAAACTATATGAAACCTATCCCGATTTTTTTATTAACGTGAAACGCGAAAAAGAACTGCTGGAACAGGCGCAGCTGCTTGTTTTTCATCATCCCTTCTATTGGTATAGTTCACCTGCAATTATCAAGGAGTGGCAAGATGCCGTACTCGAATATGGATGGGCATATGGCCCTGAAGGGGATAAGCTTCGCGGCAAAGATTTCATGATGGCTGTTACGACAGGTGGAGGCCCTCAGGCGTACCAGCCCGACGGAAACAATCGTTTCACCATACAAGAATTTATGCGCCCTTTCGAACAGACTGCTCACCTTTGTGGAATGAATTTTTTAAAGCCTTTTGTCGTACACAGCGCGAATGTTATCGCTAAAGAAGATCTTGAAATCCGCGGATTGGAGTATCGAAATCTTCTCGAAAACTATTTATCAATTCCCCTGTCTACGCGCGAGGTGACCTCGAAGTGAACAACCATTCTTTTCTTTTTTATGGCGTTGTTTACTTACTCGCCACGGTTATCATGGTCCCTATCGCAAAAAAATTGGGTCTAGGTGCTGTCCTGGGTTACCTTATCGCAGGCGCAATTATCGGCCCCTGGGGCTTAAAGTTTATCAATAATCCCGAAACCATTTTGCATTTCGCAGAATTTGGTGTTGTGCTTCTGATGTTTCTGATTGGACTGGAATTAAATCCGAAAAGGCTGTGGGAACTTCGGCGTCCCATTTTTGGTGCAGGTACGATGCAGGTTGCACTGACGTCTGCAGCATTCTTTTGCGTAGGAAAACTTCTCGGACTTCCCTGGCAGGCTGCACTCGTTTGTGGACTCGGTCTCTCACTTTCTTCGACGGCAATTGCTTCACAAATTCTTTCAGAACGGGCCTTGCTTTCTACCGATGCTGGAAAATCAAGTTTCGCGGTTCTCTTGTTTCAAGACATCGCAGTCATCCCTATTCTTGCTATCCTTCCGCTTCTGGGTGCTGTACAAACTGTAGGAACAGGCGAAGGCGACAAAATCTCAAAATTGCTCCCTGCCGTTGGAGCCATTGTTTCTATCGTCCTTTTCGGTCGCTTTCTAACTCGTCCACTCTTTCGCACCATCGCGAATCTTCACTTGCGCGAGTCGTTTACTGCTGTATCCCTTCTTGTGGTCCTTGGCATTTCGATGATTATGGACGCCGTTGGGCTCTCGATGGCGTTGGGTACTTTTCTAGCTGGCGTTATTCTTGCCGATTCAGAGTACAGACATGAACTTGAAGCGAATATCGAACCCTTTAAGGGACTTTTGCTCGGACTTTTCTTTGTGTCCGTAGGAATGAACATCGATTTTGGCCTTCTCATTTCAAAACCGATTTTTATTATTTACCTCGTTCTAGGTTTTGTAACATTAAAATTTCTGCTCATACTTGGAATTGGTCGCATTCTGAGGCTTAATTTTGGAGATAATTTTCTATTTTCGACACTGATATCCCAAGGCGGAGAATTTGCTTTTGTACTTTTTGGCGCAGCATTCACACAAAAGATTTTCGATCAAGAAACCCTGGCCATTGCCAATGTTACTGTTGCGCTTTCGATGGTTGCAACTCCATTTTTACTGATCTTTTTCGATAAAGTTATAAGTCCGCGTATGAATATTGTCCCAAATCGACCTGCCGATGAAATAAAGCACGATAGAAATACTGTTGTTATTGCAGGTCTGGGTCGTGTTGGACAAATTGTTGCCAGGCTTCTGCACGCCAACAAAATCAATCCCACCGTTATTGATCATAATCCAAATTTGGTCGATCGCACGCGAAAATTTGGCTATGTTTCTTTTTACGGCGATGCGACCCAACCCGATCTGTTGCATGCGGCAGGACTCGAACATGCAAAAATTCTTGTTGTAGCCATCGACGATCGCGAAGGGGCACTCAAAATCATTGAGTTTGTGCGCCGAAACTATCCCAAGGTTATCATTGTCGCGCGTGCATGGGACATGATTCATGTCTATGATCTTCTCGACCATGGCGTAACTGAATTTGAACGCGAGACATTTAGTGCAGCGGTTTCTATGGGAGAGAGGGTTTTACATCAACTCGGAATGACCACGTACCAAGCAAGACGCATGGGACTGCGCTTCAAACATGCTGATGAGGTCATGCTGCAGAAATTCTATGAATTCCGCAAAGACGACACTCAAATCATTTCGACTTCGCGGCAAGCTAAGGAAGAACTTGAAAAACTCTTTGAAGCCGATGAACTTGCATTTGCAAAACAGAGAGACGATGGCTGGGACTGACGTGAATTGCATCTTCTAGACACTGTTCAATCCTTGGGCATTTCTTTGTAACAATTTAAGAAATTGCCTCATTACAAAATAGGCCTTTGAGCCAATATTAAAGAAATTTGTATACTTTCTTAAAAATTCTCAACTCCGAAAAATAGTGGCACGACGTTTGCTTGCGAACATGTGATGACAAACAATTCGTCGCACTCTGTCACTTCTTTCCGCAAAGGAAAAAGCATGTCTACTTTTCGGTTTCTTCCCTCACTTCTGATTTTAGTCGCTTCCACGTCTTGTGGAATCTTAAATACTTCACAGGAAAAGACTGAAAATGATTCAGACACCAATGCCCAATATTCTGAAGTTAAAGCGCAAGTGGGTTTCATTGATCGCATTTTTGGCGTGAAAACCCCTGCAA
The DNA here is from genome assembly GCA_044237915.1 of Silvanigrellaceae bacterium. Lineage (GTDB taxonomy): Bacteria > Bdellovibrionota_B > Oligoflexia > Silvanigrellales > Silvanigrellaceae > JBIIEI01. The sequence goes on from JBIIEI010000008.1 coordinate 41,412, forward strand.
AAGAAAGAACTTATTTGTGGGTTGATCAATATCCAACGGTGTCGGGTTTCGCCAAAGCCGATTTTAATATCTGTTGGTACTTTGCAACCTTAAAAGAGCCCGGCGAAATTGCGAACGACAATTTGCAACGTATTTTTCTTAAAAAAGCTCAACCTGCATTTGGGAAATTTGTATCCATTTCGCGTCTGCATGCTGTACTCGAACGGCAGGAACTGGGGAGTTTGAGCAACAAACTGTTTGGAGTGTTCGGCGTCCACGACAAGGAATCACTCAAAGCCTTAAAAAGCACTCCGCACCAACTCAATTTGAAATGGGATGAATGGAGTGATGCAGACATGAAGAAATTGCAGCACGTTCTTGCAAATCTCGATCCTAAAGTCATCGAACACGACACTGTTCGCGATGCTCCGGCAGGCTCGTTTACTTTCGAAACTCAACGTTGCCAAACAACGGAGAGCGGAAAAGCGAAGATCCTTCCCGGCAGCACAGCAGACATCGCACACTAAGCTCTCGTTAAAGTCCAAACATGCCTCGCCATTCAGTAAGCGACTGAGCGCGAAGGTACGGGTTTTTCTGCATCACCTCGTGCATGGCTGCATGAGGAACAGAATCATAATTATGGCCTGGATAAAGAATTGTATCCGCTGGAAGCTTCGAAATCTTTGTCGAAAGTGATTCATGCAATGCATCGGAATTCCCGCCCGGAAGATCAACGCGGCCGCAACCCGAAATAAACAAAGTGTCTCCGGAGATCAGCGAATTCTCACACAGAAAACACTGACTCCCCGGAGTGTGTCCCGGCGTATGAATCAGTGTGAGGGCGATGTCACCAATGGTGAGGATATCGCCACTTTCGCATGATTTGATGTCGGTGCGCGAAAGCCCTGTGACTTTTAAAATGCCATCCACTTCATGTTTATTTGCGTACACGGGAACCGAAAGTTTAGAGATAAGCTCAGCCACACCTTGAATATCATGCCCCCAAATGTGACCTCCGCAGTGGTCGGGGTGATAGTGCGTGACCAACGCTCCCTTGATCGTCATTCCATCTTTTTCTGCTTCTTTAACGATAAGATCGATGTCCCAGGCAGGGTCAACAACATAACATTCTTTGGTGGTTTGGCTTCCAATAAAGTAGACAAAATTCTCCATTGGACCCACTACAAACTGCTTGAGAAACATTGAAGTCATGTTTTTCCCCTCTCTTTGAGTGATCGAAATCTTTTCGAGTCACACATTACAGAGGCAGCCTTGCAATGCAATCTTTTATCGGATGGGCATGTACATACCAGACAGGCCGCCATTTCCCAGTGGGCAAGTATTGTTGATGGGAGCGCAAAAATCTGAACAAGCGCGACCATTTCCAACAGAGATTGCAATATGCCCTGCGGGATGCCCGCTACAGGTTTGCCACACTAAAACCGTACCCGCAGGCGCTTCTGAAGGATCAACAAGGCCTTTGATAGGTTGAAGTTTGAGTGCTTTTTGATAATAGGGCTTGTCTGAGTTGAAAGCCTTTGCAAAACTATTTGCATAAGTATTGGCGTTGAGTTCTTCATACTGCCCAACTGGCCAAATCTCTCGACCATTTCCGAGTTTTTCGGTCAGGGCCCAGCCCACACAGGTCATACATTTGCCCAACGATCTTCCACTCTCTCCACATTTGGTGCCATCTGGCGCAACAAAGGTTTTAATGCGATCTGCGAGAAGTTTTCCTGTTTCTTTATCGTAATTTTCCAGACCAGCCGAAAGATTTCCCTCAGGCATGTTACCTTCGCTATTGAGAGTCTGGGTTTTCTGTTCACTTTTTGGTGCGGTGCTTGAAGATGAAACTTGTGCAACGTGTCCTTTGAAAACAAAGGCAAAGTCCTTTGAAAATTGACATCCAATCATGGGCTTTTTAAGTTTAACTCGGTAGTGATTTCCTTCCAAAACGGGCGGACTTTGAAGTCCAATTTTTTGTCCCGCATTGAGTGGACATTTGCCAGTTTGCAAATTTAAATCTTTAGCCTGCTTTGTTGAATCAATCTTCAAAAACGTGGACTTATTTCCGGACATTTCTTCAGCATCTTTGATCTGAATCCAGGCACCGTTGCCGGAAAAACTCAGATCTGTTTCACCCTGTTTTAAGGTTTTTTCGCTGCAAGATGCCCCAAGGCTTAAACCAACCAATAGGCAGATATTAACTAAAATGGCATTTCCCATTTTCATGAATTTCATTAGGAGTCCCTCAGTAGTGCTTTACATTCTCATCGTATCGGAACTGCAGCTGAGGAACTTTAACGAAACATGAAAGTTTATGTTTTCTCCTACATAAACAGTATTTTACATTGACTCCATTTTGCCAAATTGAAAGCTTTCTAGAGCTTGATCACTCCACATGCAATGCGTGCCCCTGCATTTCCTGCGGGTTGAGATTTTAGATCGTCTTTTTGTGCATGAATCACAAGCGCTCTCCCCTCAACCGAAAATTCTCCTCTCCCTAAGGTGGCTTTGGGAACTTCAATGCGCACGGTCGCCTGACCATTTTCGTTGGCATCAATGTTCCCTAAATCTCCAAGGTGGCGCTTGGCATCGTGCATTGCGCCATGGGCATGATTTTCGGGATTAAAATGGCCCCCGGCATTTTTTGCCTCGGGGTCGCTGCAGTCGCCCATCTCATGGATGTGAAAACCGTGCACACCTTTAGATGTCAGGCCCTGAAGAGTTCCCGTCACGAGAACTCCGTTACCTTGTTCTTCAAGGGTTAAATCCCCTTTTACTGAAGAATTTGACTTGGATTGTAACGTAACGACTGATTTTCGCTTTGGCGTTGCGGAATCTGACTTTGCAGACATGCAACTTTGCATTGCTGAGGCAGAACTGAAGAGAAATACCATTCCTAAAATGCGCTTCATAGAAACCTCCGAGGTCATTGACGACGAAGGATCTTAAATTAACGCACCTCTCAAGTGCAAACTAAAATTGCTGTTTAAACGCCCATCGCACGATGAGCGGAGCATATTCATATCCACTGACATCTTTCTGTCCGTACATCATATCATTAAGTCGGCGCTCAAAATCTTCTGAAAGTTCGCGGGTGATGTACTGGTCTGCTTTAACACCCGTGGCCTCGATGGGCATACCCCCGTCAACACCGTCGATGTGCCTTGCTAAAGAAACACGCAACTGCATCTTCGTATTGGGTAACGTAACGACATTGGGTGCCCCCGTTCCTCCCCAAGAATTTGATCCCAGTTGGCGAAATTTGAAGTTACTGTCTTCCACGAGGCTCAAGAAATTTTCAGCAGCCGAAAATTCTCGCCCGTTGGTGAGCACAACCCATTTTTGCTGGACGAAACGCGGATCTCTTTCATTGAGACAGTCGGAATCGGTGCTGCCCGTTCTTTCAAAGAATCCCACTTCACGGTCTTGCCGGGTTGCATCGGGCTTATCAGAGCGTACATTCCAGCGCGACAGCGTGTGAATGAGATCGGAATTAGAACCGCCATAAAGACTGTCTGAAAGGTAACTACGCCCGCCCAGCGTTGTAATCGTTGCTGGCCAGAGGCTTGGGTTTAAACGTCTTCTTTTCATTTCTTTCACCGCGCGATCGTCTCCGAACGCACAGACAAATGAGCCTACCATCATGGGACTTCCGCCCGGGTTTCCACGCATATCAAAGATCACCGGATACTTCTGTGCTTTGGTATTTTTTGCCAGGAGTTCTTTGGTGAATTCTACCAAAGCAGGATCTCCGTCGAATTGCACCCAGGTACGTACCCAGACAACAGCTTGCCCCCGACTTGTATAGCAACCACCAATGTTTTTGGTTGAGCCCTCTGCTTGACCGACGCATCCATAACTTTGCGCGGCATCAAAACCGTACATATAGGCGTTTGAATTTTGTGCATTTAAAATGGTTTGATCGGCGTCATAGTTTGCCGACATTTGAATTTTTTCGCCTGTTTTTAGATTGCGCGCAACAATTTCTAAGGGCGCACGGTCGCGGCCATCAATGATGTTACGAAGTAGAATTGCAATCTGCGCGGCACCCTGATTTCCGCCTTCGGTTTTCGAAAGAAATTGCCCATCGACAACGCCTTCGTAAAGTTCATCTCCGGAATTTCCATTGATCATTTCGAGGTCGAAAAAATGCGCACTTCCATCGCTTGCAGTTGCTGTTGCATAAAGTTTTTTCTTGACTTCAGTCACGACGGGAGTCAGCATTGCACCCACAATGCTCGTGCATGCGTCTTTTGGAGTGCAACCCGTAATGACGGGAGCGGCAACGGCATGAATTTCAGGTGCGCGAAAGGAAGTGTGAAAATCTTTGAGCGCCATTTGCTTTTTGCGAATGGCCTTTGCAACTTCTGTATAGGTTCCTGGACATGCCTTGAGTTCTGCAGAAAGCGCTTCTGCAGTCGTGTTGTTGCCTCGGTGTCCTTGCGGGCTCTGCACAAGGGCAAGTAAATGGAGTGCAATTTCATAGTCGTCGCAAACTTGCGCCTTGGTAAACTTTTTGTCTGCTAATTCCGCAAGGTGCTCCAGATCCTTTTGCGAGACAACGCTGTCTGCAGTTTGTGTTTCGTGAGCAACTGGACTTTGAAATCCGGCAGCAGGCAAAGTCGTCGAAAGTGCGACCAAAACCAATGGATTTAAACGCATGGCAAGCCTCAAATGAGAGCGAAAGACACAAAAAACGAGACTTACTTGTTCTTTGTTGTTTCGTTATGAAATTGTAAATTGACGATGCAAGCGATGGTTAACACGAATGGGAAGTTATTTCAAGTCGACCTTGGCCGCGACAGGAGGGTGAGGTTCACCCGACCATGGCATCTTCCCAAGGAAAATAAATGCGCCCTGCTTCCTTCAGTCGGCGTCCTTCGTTACAGAAGTTTTTTTGAGCATTGTTCACTTCGCTTTGACGGAACTTTCCGTTCTTTATTTCTTCTTCAACTTCTGCACGCCGATTCTTAGAAAGTGTATTAAGGATAGCCTCTTTAATCTGTGTACTTTCAGTGTAAATGACCATTGCAAGTTGACGTTCAGTAAAAGCCATGCTCACCTGCGAAAGCAAGGGAACAGGGAGGGTTGTTAACTTTGCTAAAGTTAACAAGGAATGTCGAATGGATTGTGAAAGAGCTTCATCTTTTGCCTCTAATTTTGAAAGCAGTTCTTCTCTAAATTGAGGATCCATTTCAGTAAAAACGTTTTTTAATTTGTCGACCCCTGCAACCATCGCTCCCATCCCCTTTTCTCGTTTTGCGTCGAGAGACTGCAATTCTTCAAGCAATGTTTCGAGGGTTTCTTCGTAAATATGCTCTAATTTCGCAATTGCGATGGTGAGTGACAGTTGAGTTTCTTTTTCAAGCCTTCTAAAGAATTGTGCAGCATTTTGAGGCGACATAAGACTTGTAACCACTGCTAAAACCTGAACGGATTCATGGCCTGCCCAGGAAGCAAGGAGAGACATTGGAAGGACATCCAACAGTTCTCGAATTTCTCTTTCAATCATGCCCCCTTTTTGTGAATCAACAAAAGTGGGGTCATTTGTTACTTTTGCGCACAATTCCAAAATGCGACGGCCTGTTTCGTTCTGATCAACAAGCAAAGAAGCGCGAGGATCATTTAAAAGAGCCAGAAATTCGTTTGCGAGGACTTCCATTTCCGTTTCTGAAACGGGGCCTAACTGTGAAAGTGAGCGCAAGATCTTGCGAGCCGTTTCTTTCGGGAGGCGCTGAATCAACTGGGCTGCAATTTCTTCACCGAGAATGAGAAAAAGCTTTGCCACCTGATGAATTGTCGATGCAGCCACCATTCAAACCTCCGCAGTGCGCCTTCAAGGCTTGGCAGTTGCCATAAACCCGCTTCATTCCTCCTTTCGGCAAAAGGAAACAAAGACTTGAACGTAACGATCCTTGCAGACCCGTGGCTCAGAACGTACCTTTGGCTTTGAGACAATTTCAGACGAGGATGATGGGACTTGGAAGGGAATACACACGCACTCGACAGGCGACTTGATGAGGCACTTTCGGGGCAGTTTGACCTCGGAAGATGGAGCCAACAAGAAACCACTTCACACATTGCTGATGCCCTCGCTCACTTCTTGCTTTCCCTGCGCAGCCAAAACACCCGCAGAAATTACGCACGCGATTTGCGTGAATTTTTTGAGTTCGCAAATTCACTGGGCGCACAAATTTTAGACGTGAATGATGTCAAAGAAAAACTCGTTCTTTTGTGGCTTGCACATCTTGAACAGAAGCACACGCGTTACGCTCAAGCAAGGCGGCGCATCATACAAACAAGCGTGGCACGCCAACTCTGTTCATTGTCCTCATTTCTCGAATTTAGTAAAAAGCGCGGCCTTATTGAAAAAAACTGCCTCGACAATATCACACGCCCCAAGGTGAAGCGCGAAAGTAAAACCAATGCATTGACCTCGGATGAAGTCAAGCTCATTCTGACATCTGCAGCATTGAAAGCGCAGGAATTAAGCCCAGAAATGGGTAGAAGCTACCGTTCACGGGGACTTCGTTACGTTGTGATAAGCACCTTACTGTCGGTGGGAATGCGTGTTGAAGAATTATGCGAGCTTCGCATTGCCGATCTTGAAGTGTGTTCTGATTTTACAAAACTCCATATGACAGCTAAAGGCGGCGAAACGCACTCTCCTATCATTCATGCCCGAACCGCTCAAATGCTGCAAAAATACATTGCGGAGTTTCGCCACGATGCCAAACCAGGAGATTATCTTTTTTTGCGCGCACAAAAGGTGGATAAAGAAACAAAGCTGACTCAACCAGCTATTTATGAGATGCTCAAAGAGATGGCATTGGAAGCAGGCATTACGAAAAAAATAAGTCCACACAGTTGCAGAGCCACCCTTGCCACGCTGTTACACAACAAAGGGGTTCCGATTGGGCAGATTCAAGATCTTCTCAATCACAAACAGATCACGACAACGGCAATCTATATCAAAAAAGCAGAGGCAGTAAACGAGGCTGCAGCCACGAAAATTGATTTGCTTCTCGACTAGAAAATCGAGCTTTTAAACATCAATATCGTCGTCTTCTCCGTCTTCGGAGCCTCCAACTTTACTAATTAAGCTGTCGTCGAGATTTGCAGCATCCACAGCATCGCGCATTTTGTCGGACGGGTGAAATGTTACGACCTTACGGGCTGAGATTTCGATCTTTTCGCCGGTATGGGGGTTACGTCCCGGACGGCTGCGCTTCTCTTTCACAGTCCACTTTCCAAATCCAGAGATTTTGACGTCTTCTGATTCTTCAAGCCTTCCTTTCATGACTTCAAGCACCAGCTCCACCAACTTCTTGGCTTCCTGGGCCGAAAACTGCGTTTTCGATTTGATAATTTCAGTCAACCTATCCTTCGTCAGTGTCATCGGCTACCCTCGTGGCACAAGAGGTTTCAAAATTCTCTCCTGCTATCATTTCACAAAGTTAAATGCTATCTCAATGGATTGGTGTCAATTTTTCGCACTCTTACAGAAAAATGCCCCTCCAGCCGCGACAGGATTGCCCTTTCCCGGTTCTTTTTGATAGAGATCTCATTCAAAATTCCTCTTGGGTTTTGAAATTTCGCTCCGGCATCATTTCTTTAACAGTCCCCAGAGGCTACCTAATTTCTTGAATTTGCTCAAGATGACGAAGGAGAGAATCTTGTCTACGACACCCACTCAGTCTGCTCTCGTCCCCAAAAATCGTCAGCGCGTGCTCACAGGAATTAAGCCAACAGGCGATCTCCATCTTGGAAATTATGCGGGAGCGCTTAAACCGTGCATCGAACTCTCACAAGATAAGACGAGCGAAGTGTTTTTGATGTGCGCCGTTTGGCATGGCCTCACCGATCGCGCAAAAATCATGGAACCTTCCACATCCACCCTTCCCATCGTTGCAGCCATTCTCGCCCTTGGATTTCAGCATCAAGAAAATGTGTTGTTTTTGCAGAGCGACTTTCCGCAAATTGTGGAACTCAGCTGGTACCTCAGTTGTGTTTCTGTGGTGGGTTTACTCGAACGTGCCCATGCGTACAAAGACGCCGTGGCTAACGGAAAAGAAGCCACTGCCGGACTCTTTAATTATCCCATTTTAATGTCGAGCGACATCTTAACCTTCGACAGCGATATTGTGCCGGTCGGAAAAGATCAAAGCCAGCATCTTGAGTACGCTTCAGATATGGCGAAGTATTTGAATAATGCTGTAAAAACTCCAGTCTTAAAAGAACCCAAAGCAAAAGTCAGTGCCGATGCTCCACTCCTCATCGGTACCGATGGCGAGCGCAAGATGAGCAAAAGCTATGGCAACACCATTCCTCTGTTTGCAACGAAAAAAGAGCTTGAAAAGCGCGTCAAAGAGATCAAAACAGACAGCGCGGGCCTCGATGATGTCAAGAATCCAGAGACCTGCACCATCTATCAAATATTTAAAAGTTTTGCGTCTCCAGCAGCTCTTGCGCACATGAAATCAAAGCTTGAAGTAGGCAAAGGTTACGGCTATGGCCATGCAAAAGCAGACTTTATTGCAGAACATGAGGCTGTTTTTGGCTCAAAACGCGAACAATATGAACATTATTTAAACAGTCCTGCGGAAGTTTCGAAATTGCTCGAACCCGGTTACCTTAAAGCCACTCAGATTGCAGATGCGGTTTTGGCAAGGGTCCGTGGAGCACTGCAACTTCCGACTTTTCGGGGCTAGTCGCCCCCGTCAGTTCAAACAATCCAGTGGCTCGTAGTTCATTTCTTCGCCACTGCTGAACTTAACCACGGCGTCGATTCCTGCTACAAATGTGACTGTAAATGTCTGTGTTGGATTCTTCAAATCTTCGGGGTTAAAAATTCTACCCGAAATCGTTCCAGAACTGGGAATACAGCGATCGCTATAGTCGTACACAACATTTTCAAAAGTCGTCTCCAACTTTGATCCATCTTTGTGAATGGAAGAAATTTTGCCCGAACGCAGAGTTTTTGTTTTCCACGGCTCACTTCGAGTGTCTCGAACTATAGAAACAATGAGGGGATTTTCTTTAGAGATCTCGCTACTGGACTCCACCTTTACGGATTCTTTTTTGCTATTTTCGACGCTCATTGCATGTTCAATTTTTGATTCTATTGTTTGAGTAAAAGTCGCTTCTGAATCTTTGAGAGCCACACCGCTCCAAATGATCGAGCGATGCCCTTGCTTCTCAAAGGTTTTTGATGTCCCTTGAATGGTATTCCCTTTTACAGTCACAAGTGATGTCGATTTCTTTACAGACGACTTAAACTCTGTCTGAAAGGTTAAACCGTCGGCATTTTTCCAGTTTACTTTTGCGATGGCTTTTGTCGTTCTGCATGTTGCAGCGTCGCCTATCCACACATTCGTAAAATTGAAATCGATATCGCTTGAGATTGTCAGCGTTCCCGTTTTGAGTTTTGTATTGCGCACCCGTGTTCCAAGCACACTTCCTGCTACTGTTACTTTTTTCTCGGCGGCGTTGGACGTACAGGAAACCTCGGTCGTAGGCTCACTTTCAACAAGTCCCAGGGATGTCGTCGATGTATCAGCACTGCCCTGATCGCTCATGGCCTCCAAGGCATCGCCCACTTGAGCGGAAAGCGATGCAGCAGCAACGGTATTGTCGTCGAGGATAATTTTACCCGAAGGCTTTCCTCCATCGCCCGGATTTCCGGTTTCAGTTCCACAAGAAAAGAGACTGAGGATTGCCACAAGGCATGCACACGCGTGCATGAAGGGGCTCCGTTGTGGTCCTGAATTTTTAAATTGATGTTGCATGGGCTCCAGCGGTTTCATCCCCATCTCCAAATTCTTATTTTGTAAAAGGAAACATTTGAATATTGACTTGAACAATTTCATCGGGCTCAACCGATTCATCGGCAATTGCCAGAAGGTGCTTGCGAAACTTTTGAATCTCAGCTTTTATTTTTTGTGCTACTTCTTGAGAAACGCTGAGCGTGAGGCCACTGATATCTCGCCGCACAGACGGAACCTGAGTGATGGATTCTCGTCCAATCTCTATCACCCTTTGGTGATAGCGCGTGACCGCCATGTGCGTAACCTCATCCCCCGTTGTTACGTTACGTTGCGTGAGCACGTGTTTTTGTTTTTCTTCTGAATATTCAACCAAACCTAATTCTACTAAAAGTTCTAAGCTTTTTCGGGCTTGCTCTGGAAGAATACGTGGCTGAATGCGTGCTGCAATCCAGCCTGCGTCGCCCTGAAAGTCTGGCATGTTCACCATTTCACGAATGACCGGATGATACCACTCGCTATAATATTCGAGTTGCGACTGCTCAATTTTACTCGTCAGAGTGCGATTTTTGATTGCCACTAGACGCTGAAAATAAACCTCCCGCTCGCTTGCAAGGCGTGCAGAATTGTAGCGCACAAGTGTTTCAAAATACTGTCGTTCTGCGCCCTTGAGCCCCAAGGATTCCACTATTTTTTGCACACTCTTCATGCGGAGGTGACGTTTTCCACGGATGGCGAGGTGAATCATATTGGACTGAGAAAATCCTAAATCCTCTGCAAATTGCAGATAGGAGTAAGAGTCGAGGTGAGTTTTGAACCACGCGTAAACCTCTTGCAAAAATTTTCGATAGTCCAAAAACTGCGTTGGTCTGACTTCCTGACAAGCGCGTGCCATCGAATCATTATCGGGTTTCACCATGGTTCACCTTCTTCCTCTCCTTCCTTAACGGCAAAAAAAAAGAGAACATGAGCAGATCATCAAAAAAATCTCTACTTTCATTATTTTAACTGATCTCGTTTTGCCTATTTTCACAATAAATTGAGCACATGCTTTTGCCAACTTCTGAGAAGACAGGAGCCTGGCGCTCAAGTTTTTCGTGAAAACGCCGATTTCTCTTGCAGATGAAACCAATATGTGTTTTTCTTGCTATTGAAATTGATCGAGGGATTTTTTATGACAACACTTTCCAGCAAACCCGCACTTCACCAGAATCCAACCCGCAGCCAAGTGCTGTCTCAGGCGGTTCTGAAGGCTGCCGGATATTTGGGCCTTTCTCAGAAAGACCTCGCGGAAGTCATTGGCGAAAGCGAATCAACCATCTCGCGCCTGAAAAGTGGGCGTGGGCTCGATTCGGGCAGCAAGGCCGGAGAATTGGCGCTCACTTTTGTTCGCGTGTTTCGAAGCCTTGATACTCTGATGGGTGGCAACACGGAGGCTTCTAAGCAATGGATCCACACTGAGAACCTTCATCTTGGTGGTATCCCCGGTGAACTTATCAAGAAAGCAGTAGGATTAGTCCATGTCGCAGAGTATCTGGATGCAATGCGGGGCAAAATCTAACTTACGCGCACTTCACGGAGACGCTTGGCGCATCGTTGAAGATCAGCACGAAAGTTCCACACAAAAGCTCGTCAATACCCCCGAAGAACAGAGTCTCCTTGAAGAGATGCTCGATTCCGTAAAACCCTCGTTGCACATTCAAAGAGAGGAGTTTAAGGGCCTCCACTACTTGCTGTTTAGCCCTTTTCGCTACCCACCCTTAAAATATGGCTCTCGCTTTGGAACCCGCGAAGAGCGCAGCCTGTGGTATGGCTCTGAGTCTTTAGAAACCGCCTTTGCGGAAGTGGCATATTATCGATTTCTGTTTGCGGCAGGTCCTAAAAATCCCATCACACTCCCCATCGACCTCAGGCTCATGGCCTACGACATTCCTTATTCCTCAAAGGTGGGAGTCGACCTCACGCGGGAACCCTTTCTTGAATTCAGTGCTGTACTCGCCTCAAAATCTGAATATCGTGCGACCCAACAACTGGGGACTGAAATGCGCAATGAGGGCGTCGAAGTCATTCGATTTCTTTCCGCACGGGACCCCTTGGGGGGCGTCAATGTGGGAATTTATTCACCCCGAGCCTTTGGTGTGAATCAACCGCAAAGTACACAAACTTGGCGTGCCTCATTCGATACGCAAAAAATAGTTTTTACGCGCATTCATAATTTGCAGCGTTGTTACTTTCACTTTTTTGCAACGGATTTTAACGTCGATGGAGTTTTGCCAAGGCCGGCAACGTAAGGGCATCTTAAAAACCCACGCCACCATTTTCTAGAAATTCTTTGTCAAATTCAGAGGCCCTCTCACAGCCCTTTTCCTTCAACCAACCGATCCTTTGGCTTGCGGGAGTTTGTGAATAAAGATCCTTCATTTCTTTCCCACAGCCCGCACTGGGATCTTGACCTCGCAAAAAACATTGCGAAGCCGTGATGCTTCCTCCGCAGCGTTCCCACATAAATTCACGCCGACGAGATTCCATGTCAGGCCCTGGCGATGCGCAAGCACCCACAAGCAAACACCCCAAGGGAATAAAACTTCCCAAACCCATGACATCTCCTCGATTGAAGTGAAGTTATTATTCCAACTGTGCAACTCCTGCGACTTCTCGTTCGCTTCCCTGCAAAGTTTTAATCCTTAACACATACTGATTCTCGAACTGCTCGCCCACACAAAAACGACTTTCCCGCGAAAGAAACACTTTTCGATTGCGAAGCCCCTGATCTCTAAAGTAACGAAACAATTTACCATCTTTTTTACGCATCAAAAAATCTATCGAAACAATGCAATTTTTTCCATCTTGGCAGGAATTTTCGATATTCTCGCCTGTTTGGTCTTTCCACGCAACCGACAATTCCAAATAGCGTTGCCCACCCTGCCCCTCGATCACGCGCAGTTGATGATTCAGATCAGGGGACAAGCGTTCCGCAGAAGGATTTGGGAACTTAACGCTTTCTGAGGTTTCGGTGATGCGGGGCTGCATTTTACTACAACCCAAGGTCTTTTCCAAATCAGAATTCACGCCCCTTGCCGATGCAGCATCTGAGGCTTCCGTTAAATCTGACCCTTCGTTTGATTTCCAATCTGCAAAAGTGAGTTCCGTCAGTCCCCCTCTCCAAGGCTTTACGGGATCATAATTGCATTGCCGATATCCAAATTGACACGACTTGCCAGCAGCAGAATCCTGAAACGCTCCCGCAGAAAGGCGTTCTAAATGAAGGTGTGGCCCAGTTCCGCAGCCGTTGCGCGGATAAGAAGAGTGTGATCCAATGGTTTGTCCAGGCGTTAGCGCTTGGCCCTGAGCAACCCATGGCTTATCCAAATGAAGGTAACGCCAGCGCGCTCCTCCCACATCCCGAAAGTAAACAGAATAACCACACACCGCATCGTAACCGACACTTTCAACAGTCCCACGATTGACTGCCACCGAATTCAGATTTGACGACTTTACAAAGTCCTGCCCAATGTGCGGACTGGTGCCAATATTGCGGCACACACACCACGCACTTCCAAGTGCGCCCCCTTTTAAGGGAAAAACGTAGGGCGAAGGACGCACATCGGAATCTGGGAACCGCACGTGCGGCCCAAAGACATACCCCGAAGAATAGTTGCAGCCCTTCGGAACGACTGCGAGATAGACACGAAAATGCTGGCCTGTCGATTCCACAGGATGCCCTGTTAGAATGTAGGAATTCCCAGGATAGAGGTTGCATTTCTCATTGTCTTTAAGGTCCTCGCTCGCTTTGGGTTGACTCTTAAATACGGTCGAAGCCAGGATCTGCATCGTGGGTCCACCCAAGATTCCGGCGGGTGCAGAATCAGGGGAATTGTATTGAGAACTGTCACTACATCCCGTTAGAAAAGTCGCAAAAATAAAGAGATGAGAGAGGAAGGCCTGTGTTTTAATTCTCATTTTTTTGCCTTTATTTTAAGTTTTACAAAGTCAATCAGTCACGGATTTTTTGATTGCTGAATCCACAAAAACAATGTGCGGTGCGGGATTTAAAATCGTATCTACAAATATTTTTATCACTGTTGTATGAGATAGGGATGGAATTGTAATAAGTCACTTCGTTAAATTCTTGCTGATTTCTTCCGGGTATTTCTACAGTAACAATCCTTGAACCTTCTTGAGCGCCCAAAGACTTTTCTTTTTTGAGTTGCTCCAAAAAGATCTGTTCAACAGAAGCAATATCCCAGGGCCCCTCTTGTATATCTGAAGGCAGTACTGTTTTTTCGACATCTTTTTGAAATGTTTCATCGGATGAACGAAAGAAATCGATCTTATAAATGGCTGGAAAGGCACGTTCCCACACTGCAGTCATCTGATAAAAGACATTTTCTTTACGGTAGAAGAGTGTGAGATCACGCACATGCACGTTCTGCGGTATAAAATTGCTGCCTTGCAAATTAAAATTTTGCAACAACAGATCTCCAAGACTTCCAAAGTTTGAGATCTGATTTGAATCACCTTTACAGGATGAGTTCCATATAAGATTTGAAACATTTGGTCGGTCATTTAACACATTATTCTGGTATGGATGCTCAAACCAGTGTTTGCGCACATCGGAAAAATCACTCACATTTGTTACGTTTTCGTTACTCGCGATGGCACGCTGCGCACGCATGGAACTCTTGAAAACACTCACACTCATGAGACCAACACAGACCATTATTTTGATTTTATTAGACAAATAGATCATACTTACCTTTCGTTATTACGAACGTTTATCGAATTATATTAATATAAATTGCATTGTTTCTGTTAAAACTCAAGATAGACTAGCACAAAGGTGTGTATTCAAAGGCAACAAATACCCGTCATGAAACTGACTTCTATTTAAGAGACTTCTAAGTTTTCACCGATTTCGTGAGTATTTTCTTTTTGCGTGACAAGGAGTTTATCGATTCTATTTTTATCCATGTCCATGACTTCTATATGTAAATCATTCCACACAAAATTCTCAGTTGTTTTTGGTATCTTCTTTAAATAAGACATAACAAAACCTGCAACTGTCTGGAATCCCCATTTTTCTTCTCCAGGAAGTGTTGTTATTCGGAAAAGAGCTTTAAAATCATCGATGGGCATGGTTCCATCGAGGAGCCATGAACCATCCGCCCGTTGAAAAGCTTGCTTTTCTGCAAATCCTGAGCGCGCCCTTGTCCCACCTACAATGGCTCGCAAAATATCATCCATCGTCACAAGCCCAAGCACCGAACCAAATTCATCGATGACAAAACCAATGTGAATTCCTGTTTCCTTAAAAAACTCCAAAGCGTGCAAGGCTCCAATTCCTTCAGGAATCAAAAGCGGCGCCTTGAGAAAAGAATTCAGACTTGTTTCGGAGTCGATTTTTTCAAGGGAAAAAATATCTTTGACGTGCACTGTTCCCAAGACATTGTCGAGATTTTCATTCACGACTGGAAAATCAGAATAATGTGCTGTGCGCATTTTTTTAATGTTGTCTATAATATTGTGATTGATGTCGAGCCAAACAATCTCGGGCCTGGGAGTCATGAGGGAATTGACACTCTTTCTTCCAAAATCCAGAACACGATCCATGATTGCTTTTTCGGACTCTTCAAACACCCCCGCCTGAGCGCCTTGTTCCACAAGAGTTTTGATCTCTTCTTGTGTTACTGGAGGAGCTGCGTCAATGGTTTTAACTCCAAGGAATGCCAGCACGACTTCTGAAGAAATGCTAAAGAGGCGCACAATAGGATGTGCAATTTTGGCAAAAAACCTCATGGGCCCAGCCGTTAAAAGAGCTATTTTTTCTGGATTTCCTAAGGCAAGTCGTTTAGGTACAAGTTCACCAATAATCACAGAAAAATAAGTAAGCAACACGACGACAAAGGTCACGCTCGCTGCTTGAGAATATTTTTCTGCCTCGGGAACCTGAGCAGTTATCCAATCTGCAAGCTGCGTTGCAAGCGTTACTCCTCCGAATGTTCCTGAGAGAACGCCCACAAGCGTAATGCCAATTTGAACCGTTGAAAGAAAGCTACCGGGCGAATTCGAAAGGTCGAGTGCCTTTTGCGCCTTTTTGTTCCCTTCGTTTGCCCACTGTTGGAGTCGAATTTTTTTTGCAGACACAATAGCGAGTTCAGACATGGCAAAAATTCCATTTGCCACGAGGAGAAGAAAAATAATGGCAATTTCGAGTCCCCATGAAGCCATCAACCACACCCCACTCTGGGGGAGTTTGCCACACGATTCTTCGGAATCAAGAGATTGCCATTCAGGCGAGGGGATTAGAATCGAAAAGTGTGCAAACTCCGCAGTTTAAAACAAAGACGAAGAATTGCAACTCCCCTTAATTCTGGCTGGGAAATTGCTGTTGCTGTTGCTGTTGTTGGTTTTGTCCAGGACTTTGCTGTTGTTGCTGTCCAGGGCTTTGCTGTTGCTGCTGACCAGGATTTTGCTGTTGCTGCGAGGGAACAGTATTCCATGGACTTTGAGTGGTATTGCAAATGACGGTTTCACGCAGATCTTTATCGGTGCTCGCTTCATAAACAGAATTCTGATTCACGTCACTATAGGTCTGGACCAAAACGCCACCTTGGATGCAACGGTTATCTCCGCTTGGAATCTGTGAAGTCGAAGTCGTGACTCCTCCAGACAACCCGTTACAGATGCGCTTAGTCTCATAGTCTTTTTCAGTTGCGGCATCAAACTTGCCGTTTTGATTGGTGTCTGAAAAAGACTCGATAAACGCGCCTCCCTGTGGACATTGAGCGTCGCCTACGGGAATAGCAGAAGTAACAACAGCCTTACCGGGAGTTGCAACAAAGGGAACATCCGGATTGACGGGCGTATTGTTTAAATTTCCGTTGTTTGTTTCGGGAGTCAAACCCGTTTCATTCGTTTGACCATTATTTTTTACAGAAGGCTTTGCGCGATCGACCTTACAAGCAACACCTGCCAAAAGTACCAAAGTAAACAAACTGCCTAAAGAAAGGTAACGTGACGCACTCATTTTTTTCATTTTCCTGTTTCCCGCTTCTAAATGGCAGTTCAAAATCAACCGCCTACCCTCAAAAAATATCCGCGACGGCCATTCCCAAAGGGTACCCTTTGCAGGAATTCTACACTCCGTACGAACCGGAGCGAATCTATAGTGTCGGACACATGGCTTTGCAAGGAAAAATCTTCCACTTCATTTCTCAAATTTCTTCCGAAGACCCTTACAGACAAAAGGGAGATGTTTGCATGAAGACCTTCATCTGTAATATTATTGCTGTATCGACTCTGTTTTTCTCATCTGTCGGCCATTCTCAGAGCAGCGTTCAACCAACGCCGCAGAGTGAGAATCCTGAAGCGAGGACCAGCTCGGGGGACCGCACAAATACACCAGTTCCAAGAATAGAAATTCCGAACGGTCAGCAGCCCGCTCAAGAAGAAGAAAATCCCCGGCCCGCAATCACACTGATGGCGGAAGCACCCACACCGACGCCTGCACCCAGCCCAACCCCGGCTGTGGCACCCACAGCCACCACAACGGACGTCCCTCCCACTGCGGCCCCTTCGGAATCAAAACCCGAAACACAGCTTCAAACAGGGGACACCGCTCAAAAAACAGAAGAAATCAAGCCGGGCGATGCCGCAGACAGACAAAAAGTCACTGTGACGGAGTCGAGACAAACACTTCAAGAAGGAAAATATGGAACAGGTTTGGATCTCTACTTAGGGATTGACCTTGGAGGTGTTTCGGTAAATCCAGGTAACAAAGACAAAGAATCTACCAAATTTGGATACAATTTGGGAGTGAAGGCCATTCTCTCTTTGTATCTCGAAAAAACGGTTCTCGACATTGGTGGGGGCTGGGATCGCAGCCGTGTGTGGGGGGATGCTGTTACGACTCCCGAGGGCGAAACTCCAATTGATTACAGCGTTATAACGACACAAACTGCAATGGCCGAGATGAGCGCGCGTTACCGCTTTCACCCGACTTGGGAAGTTGGTCCGATGGCAACGCTCTTTTTCGGAGATGATTCAAAATTCTCGCCCATTGCAACATCACCTGAAGCCAATATGTTCTTAGGTGTTTCGTTAATGACTGCCGATCGAGGCCCCTCTGGAGCAGCGCGTTTAGGTGTGAATTTCATCACAGATGTTACGATAGAAAATCGCCAAGTTTATATTCTGAACCTCACGGCACAACTCGGCGTAACACTGATCAACCCAGAACCTAAAATAGTTGAAGTGCGCAAAGAAGTGAGAGTCGAATCGGAATCACTTAAAGACGATGCTCCACTTAAGCCCCTTCGAATCCCTGAAAAAGACATTCAAGTCTGCGAACCTTTGCCCGCTCAGAAAGAACTCATTCCCGCACTTCTCCTTGGACCAATTATCAATTTTAGAACTGCTGATTCTAAGATGACCAAGAGAGACGAGGCTTATATTGCAGCGGTTGCAGACATCCTAAAAGCGAATCCAGAGGCATGGACGTCCATCGAAATTGCAGGACATGCCGACGTTCGGGGCCCCCGAAACAAGAATATCAAATACGCCCAAGACCGTGCGACCATTGTGAGAAAAATCCTCCTCAAAAATGGTTTACCGGCTGACAAATTAATTGCAAAAGGATATGCGTCTGACAAGCCCTTAGACAAAGGTAACGAGAAAATGGGACTCGCACGAAATAGACGCGCAGAAGTGATTATTTCAGGCGCAAATAATCCAGAAATGTTTAATAAGAAATTTGAAGATCTCTATCGCCAATTCCATACACCGAGCACATGCACCGAACGAGGCTGCCCTTAAGCTGCAAAGACGAAAAAAAAAGCCCAAGAAAACTGCTCTTTTCTTGGGCCACAGCTCGGGCTGTTCGGAAACTTAGCGAATCTTTTTTTTGAATGCAAATTTTCGAGTCAAAATTTTTCTCTTGAAAAACTGCAATTGACCTTAAAGATACGTAACAGAGGTGAATTTTAGAATGGTCAGTTTTAAGAAGAAAACCAAACCACACATCGTCATCCTGACCGTGGGTGTCGGCGTTTCGCTTGGGATTCTTTTATTCTGGAATCAGACCCTTCGTCACCAAGCAAAACAGTTGGAAGTGAAGAGTGATGAAGCTCCTTCGCAGTCCGAAAAGCGGGAACTCAATTCACAAGGAAACACGTCTCGCGATTTGCTCGTCAAAACACCGCAAAACGGACAAATCGACCCCGCTTTGTTCGCAGAACCCCTCAAAAACGGCGCATTTTACACCGAAGAAAATATTCCACTGGAATATCCTCCCGAATGCCAGCGCCACCTGGGCTCGCCCCCGCCTGCAACTCTGAATGAATTTCTGAAAAATGAACTTCACATGACAGGAACAGAACCATTTCCGACCAAACAACGGGTGGCACAGCTCAGTCAGTATTGGACAAAAGCAGGAAAATATTTTCAACTCAGCGCCGATTGGACGTTGAGCTATCCCCCGAGTTATACCCTGCACCTCTTAGAAAGCGGCGACTCATCGGGCCAATTCAATGATTCGACGGAAATTCAAATCGATAAAGTAACCACTGCAGTTCGTTTTTCGACCGATGAAACCATGAAAAAAATGGCGAATATTCTTGCAAGTGAAAAAAAACTTGGAGCGCAAGAAGGAGCAAGACAAATGCTTGTCATGGCGCGCAGTGCGGGCAAAAATTCGGGATTTGAGCAGCACGAGGCTGTTTTTCACAACGGAAATTTGCGAAGCTATCACGCCTCACACATTCACTGCACATTAAGCGAAAATAATCTAAAACACATCTGCCTCTGCGCTGATTCAAAGCAGGAGCCGTAAATGAAAATACAGTGTTTTAGTGGAAAATTTTTCGCGATACTCTTTCGCTCAAAAACTCAAATTTTGTTTGCACTCATGATTTCTATTGGAAGCATGGCTTGCAAGAATTCTGCCATCCCACAAGCAAAGCAGAATTTTGAAAAATCTTCCAAAAATACGCAAAGCAAGGCCGATCAAAATGAAGAGCAAGGTCCTGTAACCGAAAAAAAAATCACCCCAGAAACCGAACCTGATGAAATCGATGTCCCCTTTCCCGATAAGCTTCCCGAAGTGGGTAAAACAGACGATAAAGAGACACCCGAAGGCAAAAAAGCACCTGCTAAAACCCCTGTTGAGAAATACATTTTCCCAGTGCAAGCGGGTGAAGTGGGAAGCGCTTGGTGCAAATGCAGAGATATCGGAACGAGCCCCCATATTGGCCAAGACTACCGCTTGCTGGGCACGGGACTTTCGCTTGCAATCAGCAATGGGACCGTTGAATATGTGGGCCTTCGCAGTTCTGGTTGTGGTTATGAAGTTCAGTTTATCGACAGCGCAGGCGCAAAGTGGGTCTATTTGCACCTCGACAAACCCAAAGTCAATTCAGGGGATGTGGTTTTCCAAGGCGAAATTTTTGGAACCCATAAAAATTATCCGGTGGTCGGAGATTGCGGTTCAGGCCCACATCTTCATTTGGAGCGACACTCTGCCGGTGAACTCGGTGGAAAATCAACTCGAAATGACTCCTGTGTGCGCAGAGTCGGATCTGGGAACTGCAAATATGATCCTGTTACGCTCCTTAAAGACAAAGACCAGGCAAACAACGAAACAAAACGTTTGCAGATTCTTGCATCCGCCAAGGGTACAGACACCGGATCATTTGCACTTTCAGGCGAAAGAAGCGGTGAAACCATTAAAGTAACAGCTGCTCTCGACTGCAATCCCAATCAGCAGGCTCCTGTAGCTGTTGAAGCTGGAGAATCCACCGGCGCAGAAAAACTTACGGAAGAAAAAGCACAAATCGTGGCTAAAAGATTTCGACGTCCCGGAAACAAGCCTGCGCTTTTTAAGCTCACTGTGACTCCTATGACTCAAAATACACGCAATCCAGGAAATTTCTGTAAACCCGAACTCAATTGCTTTTCGAGTTGGGAACTGCAGAGCAAACTAGAAGATGGCACGTGGTTAAGTGTCGCACAAGACTACGCATCTCGGAATGTACCCATTTCCATTCGTTTCGACAGCAATCACTGTTTACCTGCTGAAGCAACAGACACTTATCGATTATTATTGACTTCAAACCAAGGAACTTTGTTCACTGCGGAAGGGCAATTTCAGTCTGCCCCGTAACGGGACTCAAATGGTCTTCACTCAGAAATGGAAAGGACGGCTTTACTTATGCCCGCTCGAAGAAACGAAAAGCTTTATCTTGTGGGAGCACTTGTGCTTGGTGTTATCCTCAGTGGCATTTGTTTCGTTCTCTTTCAAAGGGAAGGCAAGGTCCCTCCCCCTGAAAAAGAACAAGAGAATCTCTCTTCAACTCCCTCTTCTCCTCCCCTGTTGGGAAGCGAGACAAGTGAAAGTCACACAAAATTCAGTTCAAAAAAAATGGAATCTGCTCCCACTCAAAAGGCAAGCAATGACATTCATGTGGAAGACCCTCTCCCAGAGGAGATTCCTACTTTTGATCCTCATATTCTATATGAAACACCGACTTTTGTAACACCCGACAAATTTGCAGACACTAAAGTTGAAGTCGTTTGGGATGCTTCATGCGATCAACTTCCAGAAGTACAAAAATTTACAGAAGCAAATGGCCACTTTCAAAAAAAGGGACTTGATGGACGCTTCAAAGTCCCTGGAGAAACACATCTTGTGGATTTTAATCAATACTACCGCTTGGGAACTGAGTTTATTCAACTCTCGGCATTGTGGCAGACAGACACTCCTGCAACATATAAGGTCCAAGGCCTGAAAGGCCCTTCCCCTTTTGAACTCACAGGTCGCCTTGAAAAGTTTCCGACAAAATCGATGACTCAGGCCGAAGCCCTGCGTTTCTTACAAGAAAAAGAAAAGGAATTTCAGGCCAAAGGTGGGCTTCCGGGTGCACGTTCCATGATCTTGTCTTCAAATGCATTTGATCCAAAAATCACACCAATCGAAAGCGTTGAAACAGTTGAATATCGAAACAACCTGCCGTTTCGTTATTCCGTTGGAAAAGTATCGTGCTTTCAACAGAGAGAATTTCGCTGCAAATGCGCTCAATAGCTCGTTTTACTACAAAAAAACTTCCCTTCACCATCATTGCTTTTTCCTTGATGACGCTCTTGTCGTGCAAAAAAGTTCAGAATCAGATAGGCAACAACGAAAACTCAAGCGAACCCACTGCAACCGATCGGGGCCCCCAGGGGAAAACCCAACGGTGCACTGTTGTGTTACCTCAAGTTGAGAAAGTCAGTCTGCCCATTTTTAGAAAGGTTTATGAGTTCGCTCAAAAATCGGAAACTCAAAAACTTCCGCAAAATAAAATCGCAAAAGCGGCACACAAGGTTGCCATAAGCACCCAAACAATGCTCAACAATATGATGCTCTCACAGACGGAGCCCATCCATCCCCTCGCATTTTTTTCGATGGTTAAGGACTTCGAATCTGCAGCTGACCTCACGTGGTCACAGGTGGATTCAAGTGGAGCAGCCCGCTATTTTAAAACCGCAAACTGCACCTCTGGCGAATGTTTTGGCATGTTTCAAGTCGACGTCAAGCAAGAACCTGATTTTCAGCAAGGTGCAATTTGTAAGGGCGAGGGTTTGGGAATCTGGGAAATGAAAGGCGGAGCTGACTTTTGCGCTGCTTTATTCTGGTGGACCTTGGGCGGCGGCGAAACAAAATGCGAAGCCATTGCATCCCGAGGAAACCCTTGCTTGGACAAAGATTATCCATGGACTCTCGAAATGGTAAATTTTGGTCGAAAAGCTTACGTACAAGAAGCTCAGTGGGGAAGCAATTCATGGAAAGAAAATTATCTAAACTACAAGGAATGCTTAGTAGATAAACATGGCTCCCTTGAACAAGCCATTTCTGCTTTCAAATCTTCGTTAGATCCGTTGGACTCCACAGAGAACACTTCGATGACAAGGACAGACGATGGCAAGAGTTCTGCTTCTGCACAAAGCGAAACAAACATTAAAAATCAAAGTACAAAAACAACGACACCTGTGAGTAAATCCGTTCCAGAAAAAAAATACTCTGTCAGACAGAAAAGCGTTTGCGGAGTCATTGCAAGTCAACAAGGTTACAGCAAATATTCTTTTGTAATTATAATTCTTCCGTTTCTTGTCGCCTTTTGTTCAGCCGTGCGAGGAGGTCGGATTCAATGAAGACATCAAGCAATCAATCAACGCCTTCAGATGTTCCGAGAAACCCGGTTGGGATTTTATGCTTCTCGGTTTTCATCGTCACAATCAGCTTGCTCTTCATTTGGATTTTCATCCCTTCCCTGAAAGATTTTTCGGCCGGCGCCATGAAATTCAATACCGCCCTTTCCTTGTGCATTGCAAGTCTTTCGATTTTGTTTCAGAGTAAACACACTCGCTCGCATGCTCATCCTAGCCAAGCATTTATTGGAAAAATTTTTGCATCTTTTGTTTTCGTTATCGGATTTCTAACTTCACTTGAATATGCAACAGCAATAGACTTTAAAATTGATGAGTTGTTTGTCACTGATTTTCCAAATTCAGAGAGCGAGGCCTTTCCAGGCCGGATGTCTCCTATTGCTGCAGGTTTGTTTTGCGTCTTGGGAATGGCCTCACTCTCCATTGACCTTCCAAAAATGCGCAGGGTGCCCCACGTTCCTTCATTGCTGATTGTGCCCGTTCTTTTCACATCCTTACTTGCCATTCTTGGCTATATTTTCGAAGTCAGCGCGTTATTTAAAGTGGGTCCATTCATTCGAATCGCTTGGCAATCTGCTGTGTGCTTTTTTATTCTTGGACTTGGAACCCTTTGCGCGAATCCCGAACGCGGAATTGGCCGCATTATTTTAAGTCCCACACCGGGCGGAAAAATGGCGCGTCAACTGCTCCCTGTTTCCTTATTACTTCCCATGATCCTCGGTTGGATTCGTCTCCAGGCAGAGTATGCAGGCTATTTGAATCTTCAGAATGGCGTCGCCTTGCTCACGGGATCATTAATAATCGTTCTGAGCGCAATTATTTGCCTCAATGCTCGAAATTTAGCCTCATTGGAGCAAGAGCGGCTTCATAGCACAGATCTTTTGCACGAAAATGAAGAGAAATTTCGCTCCATCTTTGAACTGGCAACCGTAGGGATGTTTCGTTGTGATGCACGTACGGGCCAGATTTTAGACATTAATCAGAGCATGACCGTTCTCACAGGCTACAGTCGCGAGGAACTGGGAAATCTGACTATTTCAGACTTGACACATCCCGATAATAAATCAGAAGAGGCTCTGAATTTCTACGAAAACCTTAAAGGAACGGAAACTTCTTATTGCGTTGAAAAGAGATTGATGACAAAAGGTGGGCAAAGTGTTTGGACAAAACTGGAAACAACAATCACCCGTCGCAGCTCCACAGGTGAGCCCCTTGAAACCATTGCCTGCCTTTCTGACATCACGAAGACACATCAAGCCTTGGAAGAAATATCCATGAGCGAAGCGAGGTTTCGGGGTATTTTTGAATCGGCCATGTTTGGGATGATCTTTTGGAATTCCAAAGGTGACATCTATGATGCCAACGACGAATTTCTGAATATGACGGGTTATTCACGCTCCGATCTCAAGACAGGTCTTGTCGACTGGCGAAAAATGACTCCAAAAGAGTTTGCTTCACTTGATGAAATTGCGCTCGAAGAATTTGCAAAATTCGGGAGATGCAATCCCTACCAAAAGGATTACTTCCACAAAAATGGCTCCAGAATTCCTATCATCGTGGGTGGAGCAACACTTCCCGAGGTCACTGGAATCGGGGGAGTGGGGTTTATTCTCGACAATGGCGCTTTCAAAAAAATAGAAAGTGAACGCACTGCTTTAGAAATTCGAGAAAAGGCGGCACTTGAAGCTTCACGCCTCAAATCTGACTTTTTGGCAAACATGAGTCATGAAATTAGAACACCTATCAATGGCGTTATTGGAATGATGGGACTTTTAGCAGATACCCCCTTGCAGCCTGAACAACTCGAATATGTCGAAGCTGCCAAAACCTCAGCAGACGCCCTCATGTCTGTGATCAACGACATCTTGGATTTTTCAAAGGTTGAAGCGGGAAAAATAGAATTTGAGGAAATCGATTTTGAACTCCTTCATCTTTTCAAAAATGTGATTAGAACTTTTTCTTTGCAGGCGCGCACAAAAGAAATCACATTGTTTTTCAATCACGATATCAATGTCCCTAAATATGTGACCGGGGATTCAGGTCGAATCAGGCAAATTCTCAATAACTTGATTGGGAATGCCCTAAAATTTACTGGAAAGGGATCGGTTTCTGTCTTTGTGAAAAGCGAAAAGCTTGAAGGCAAACATCATCTCATCAAAGTTGAGGTCAAAGACACTGGAATTGGAATCCCGCTCAACTCAATTTCGCGCATGTTTCAAGTTTTTTCCCAGGCAGATGCCTCAACAACGCGGCGCTTTGGAGGAACCGGATTAGGTCTTTCGATTTGCAAACTCCTTGTGGAAAAAATGGGCGGTTCCATCGGTGTAGAAAGTATCGAAGGCCAAGGCTCCACGTTCTGGTTTACCCTTCGCCTGAGTGCTGCACAGGCGCCCGCTCACTCAAAGAACCAACCTGTGGGAACTTTTAAAACCCACTCCGATCGCCCTTTGCGTGTTCTCGTTGCCGAAGACAATATCATCAATCAAAAAATTGCCCTTAAAACCCTTGAGAATATGGGCCTGAGGGCAGACGCCGTTGCAAATGGTCAGGAAGTGCTCGATGCCCTTCACATTGTGCCCTATGACCTTATTCTGATGGATTGTCAGATGCCTGAACTCGATGGTTACGAAACAACTCAACGCATTCGCACAAGTAAAACGTTACCCCGCACTTCTCTTCCCATCATCGCCATGACCGCCAATGCAATTTCGGGCGACAGAGAGCGCTGCATTGAATCGGGCATGAATGATTATATCTCTAAACCTGTGAAGGCTCATGAACTCTTTTCTATTCTGAAGCAATGGTTGTTACCTGTAGACCAACAATTCGAAAATATCTTGGAAAAATCTTCACCCGATTTTTCAAATCAAGATGGAGTGCCAGACATTCTTATGACCATGGGAAAGGGCGCGCAGCCCAAACTTATGGAAGAATGGCTCGTGATGTGGCAAAGTGCAATTTTAATGAGCGTGACGTCTATAAAATTAGCCTTTGAATCAAAGGATTTTTCAAAAATTGCATTTGAAGCCCATCGTCTCAAAACTTCGTGCAGCATCCTCGGTCTTCAACGAGCGAGCGATCTCACGTCAATGATCTTAGGGGCAGCTTTTCGTTCAGATGCCACTCTTCTCAAGGGCCTTATTGCAAATCTCGAACGCTCCATCGACGAAAGTCGACCCCAAATAGATGCACTCCTCGTGAGCACACGCTCCTCTGCCGCATAAGTGCCATTGAATTCAAACCCCCTCCTCTGTTACCCTTACTGTGTACTTCCAATCACACCCTGAGGAGATTCATTTGAGTACTTTTCTTTCCCAATTGAACTGGAGACACGCCACCAAATCATTTGACACCAATAACCCCCTTTCCGATGCTCAAATCGATCAAGTTCTCAATGCCATTCACATGGCTCCAACTTCATTTGGACTGCAACCCTTTTATGTTCGAGTGGTAAAAAGCGAAGCAATAAAGAAACAGCTGTGCCAAGCAGGGTGGAACCAGAGCCAGTTTGAAACCGCATCGGCGGTCCTTGTTTTTGTTGCACGCACCGATGCCTTTGCACGAATCGATCAATATTTCACCAAAGTATCGGGCGGAAATGCAGAAGTACGGGCTGGATTTAAAATGTATGAAGACATGATGAAGGGTGCCTTTGCAGAAAATAATCTCGAAAGAATTAAGTCGTGGGCACAAAAGCAGTGTTACATTGCACTCGGTTTTGCACTTGCTGCATGCGCAGAACTCGAAATAGACAGCTGCCCTATGGAAGGATTTTCTCCAGAAACTTTCGACAAAATTTTGGCCGTGCCAGCTGGGGAATTTAGCACCGTGGTTCTTACGATAGGCCGTCGCGCTGCTGGCAGTAAACCCTTTCCAAAAATGCGATTCGACAAGTCAGACCTTTTCCGAAAAGAATAAGTTTTCCAGAGGGAAAAAAGAAATGACTGCTGCACTTTCCACCAATCGCTTTGTTACGATTCCATTTAGCCACTATTGCGAAAAAGCACGCTGGGCGATGGATTTGTGTCAATTTCCATATCATGAGGAAGGGCACTTGCCGCTTTTTCATCGCCTCGGCACCAAGCGTGTCGGTGGAAAAAATTCCGTCCCTGTTCTTTCAACCCCAGGGCAAGTTTTTTCTGATTCTTCAGATATTCTAAAATACTTGAACGAGTTTTCTGCATTTAAGCTCTATCCCGAAAATTTAAATGATCGTGCACGCGTAATGCAGCTTGAATCCGATTTTGACAATAAACTTGGTCCGGCAACACGCCGTTACTTTTATTTTCATATGATGCCCAACAAAAATGCGATGATGGGCGTGCTGCGTCAGAATATTCCTCCCTTAGAAGCCACGGTACTTCCCGCATTTTTTCCCATTTTGAAAATGCTGATCTTGAAATCATTGCGCATTAACGAAGAAGGCGCTAAGCGATCTCACGAAAAAATCGATGCCGTCTTTGCTCAAGTGGAAGAAATTTTGCGGCCGGGGCAAGAGTTTTTGGTGGGAAATTCTATTTCTGCAGCCGACATCAGCTTTGCATCCCTCGCTGCACCTATTCTTTTTCCCGAGAATTATGGCGTGCCACTGCCTTCGCTCAAAGAAATTCCTGAGGCCATGCAAGTGGAAATTTTAAAATGGCAGACCTCGAAGGCAGGACAATTTGCTTTGAAGCTCTACCAAAACTTTAGAAAATCAGGTAGTTAATTTTAACCGCCTAAATTTATTCCCTTCTTTGCTCCTAAAATATGGCGTGGATTTTTGGATAAATCTGCCGATATAAAAATCAACACATTTTGTCCCCTGGACAGAAAATGGGAGATTGGGATGCAAAAAGGCTATTTGAAAACATTTCTTGCTCTGATTTTGACCGCCGCATGCGACGGGGGGGGACGTTCAGCGACCCACTGGAAAAACTCAGCCCAGCGAAACTACAACTAACGGAAGTAAAGAAAATGGAGCTGGAACCGGGACTCTTCCTGGAGGAGGAAATGTTGAAAATGGCGACATTTCTTCACTTACGGAATTCAATTTAACGGGTTCCACTCTGTACAGTAAAGCCACTGCATCTGAATTCTGCCGAAAAGGGCTCAATGGTGGACCTGCTAAATTTGGCACAACACTCAATGGAGAAGAAGCAAGAGTCTTTTATGTTTGCCTTGGCGACAAAGATGAGGAGCCTGAAGCTTTACGACTCACCCCTGCAACAAATGAGTCTAGCATTACACTCTCGCACTTTGCTGGAATTGTATCTTTCCCATCCAAAGCAAATCCAGCAAAAAAGAAATCCATCGGAATTTCAATTTCAGTGGACAGTTCAGAAAAAACCATCGCTGTTTCGTGTACGGGAATTAACATGCCCAGCACTGCGGCGAGCTTTACTTTGCTGAAGCAAGACGCCACAAAATCATGGGAAGTCGGTTCAAATCTGTGCGGAGATATTCCTGCTGCAGATGTTTTTGTGAAAGCTGCAAGCGAATCCATTCATAAAAAAGTTAACGTCATTCTTGGTGAAAAGTCGAGCAGTTACGAACTGAAGAGCTTTCCGACAAATAATGAAACAGATCCCAATTATTTTGGCCAATTAGCCGCTATTGGCGCACTCAGCACTGCAATTTACACAGACAGCAGCGCCTCTGTAAAATGTGGGGAAAAAGTAAACAATCAACCTACGTCGCCCTTTGGTACAATTTTAAAAAGTGATGTTCCAGGTCGATTTTACTTTTGCACAGGTGACAAAGAAGAATCACCCGAGCCACTGGCCTTTGTAATGCCGCAAATAAATGGAAGCGAAGGTACTTTTAAAACTTATCTCTTTCCATTTTATTATCGAATGAGTGCATCTCAGCCATACAAATCAGTTCTGCTTGTCGTGAGTTACAATTCAACAACCAAAGACATCACAACAGCATGCACCTCTTTAAACCGCTCTGGGCAATCGGGTAATTTTACCCGATTGAAGCAAGATGTTACAGACACCTGGATTGTTGGATTGGAATTGTGCAGCGGGTTGTCGGTTGATACTGCGAGCGCAAGCGTCAATAACCGAGACAAATTCGATAGCCTACAGTTTCGACTGAATCAAAAAACAGCCGTTCTCACAGGCAAACTGTTTCAACCTTAAAGAACAGGCAGGCTCCAATTTTCGAGCACTTCTTTGACCTTCGAGAGGAATTTTCCGCTGTCTGAGCCATCGATCACGCGGTGATCGAAGCTGAGAACGCAGTAACACATGGTTCGAATGGCAATCGCATCATTCACAACAACAGGTTTTTTAGCCATGGCGCCGATGCCAAAAATTGCAACCTGAGGCTGATTGATGATGGGCTGACCAATGATCGTTCCAAAGCCGCCGAAATTAGAGATCGAGAACGTTCCTCCGCGCACATCGTCGGGACTCAGTTTCTTTTGCCGCGCTTTGTCGGCGAGGTTGCTGAGCTCACGTGCAAGCCCGACAAAACTGCGCTCTTGCGCATTTTTGATGACGGGAACGATAAGACCCCAATCGAGCGCAACGGCAACGCCCAAATTGATGTCTTTTTTGTAGAGAACGGCATCGCCATCTACGCTTGAATTTACAATTGGCACAGCTTTAATAGCTTCAAGTGCGGCATGAATAAAGAAGGGCATAAATGTGAGTTTAGTGCCATTTGCAGCTTCAAATTTATCTTTGAATTTTGCACGCAGATCGACAACTTTTTGCATGTCGACTTCAATAATCGATGTCACATGGGGGCTGGTGCGCTTACTCATGACCATATGATCGGCAATTTTCTTGCGCATCGAAGTCATGGGAACGCGCTCGACGCGAACGCCGTCGATGACACCCTGCATCGTACCGCTCGTACTGTCGATGAGAGCAGCGGGTGCCGTTTTAATGGGGGCAGTTGCCTGCGCCGCAGCAGAGGCAACCAAGGCTGGAGCCACGGGTGCAGCGCCGCCCTTTCGAGTTTCTAAAAAGCCCAACAGATCATTTTTAACGATCCGCCCACTGTCGCCCGAACCGGCAACTTGACCTAAATCGACGTTGTGCTCTGCTGCCATCTTGCGCACCAGAGGGCTTGAAAGTTGGCGCTCATCACTGCTGCGAGCAGCAGGAGCAGGTGCAGCTTCAACAGCCGGTGGCTTTGCAACTTCCACAGTCGCAGCAGCAGATGCAGGAGCCGCAGCGCCTTGGGTTGCACCGGGCGCATCTGAAATGAGGGCAACAACAGAATTTACCGAGACCACTTGTCCTTCGGGGACAAGGATTTGGGCCAAATAACCCGCTGCAGGAGAAGGGATTTCGGTGTCGACTTTGTCGGTTGAAATTTCGAAGAGAATTTCTTCTCGTTCAATTTTGTCACCCACTTTTTTATGCCACTTCGTAAGGGTCCCTTCCGTAATGGACTCACCCATTTGGGGCATGATCACATTCGTACTCGCCATTTTTTGATCCTTTTCAGTGTTACCTTCACATATGGATAGCATGTCCCAAAGCAGCGTGCGCGGCTTCATGCACAGTTTCAATCAATGTGGGATGGGGATGAATGGTATGCACCAATTCATCAATGGTCATCTCGAGGTTGTTACCTAAGCTGAACTGGGAAATCATTTCGGTGGCCTTTGCATGGATGATATGCACACCTAAAATTTCACCGTACTTGGTATCCGTGATGATCTTTACAAATCCTTCGGTGCAATCTTCGATGCGGGGTTTACCCATTGCAGAGAATGGGAACTTGCCGATCTTGTATTCGCGGCCTTCTTTTTTCAAAGCTTGTTCGGTGTGTCCGATACTGGCCACTTCTGGATAAGTATAAATTGCGCTTGGATTTGTCAGATAATTAATTGGAGTTCTTTTCTTACCAAGCATAATATCAACGGCAAAAATCCCTTCTGCCGAGCCCGTATGTGCGAGCTGCGGAGTTGGAATGATATCGCCCACTGCATAAATGCCGGGAGAACTTGTTTGGTACGTTTTGAGATCGACTGGAATAAAACCACGATCGGTTTTAATGCCCACCTTGTCGAGGCCAATATCTTCAGTATTGGGAGCTCTGCCCACACTTATGAGTGCCTTTTCAAAGATGCGAGGAGCGGTTTCGCCCTCGACCATGACTTCAACTTTTCCACCTTTGGCGACCATAGACGTGACTTTAACGCTCGCCATAATCTCGATGTTTTGTTTCTTTAAGGACTTGACCATCTCAGCAGCGACTTCGTGATCTTCGGTGGGAAGAATTTGAGGTGCCATTTCAAAGATCGTGACCTTGGAACCAAAGCGTCCAAAGCAGGAAGCAAATTCGCATCCCACAACTCCACCACCCAAGACTGCAAGGCTTTGAGGCACCTTGTCGGTAAAGAGGATGTGATCGGAGCTGAGAATATCTTTGCCGTCGATGTTGATGTGTGGAAGGGCTCGCACCCGACTTCCTGATGCAAGAAGAATGTTCTTGCTCGAAAGCAACGTTTTTTTGCCATCATCATGGGTGACTTCGACACTTCCCGTGCCGGCAACGCGCCCATAGCCTTTGATGACTTCGATTTTATTTTTCTTCATTAAGAAGGCGACGCCTTTCGTGTTTTGCGACACGATATCGTCTTTGCGCTTCATCACCTGTGGGAAGTCTAAGGTGATGGTTCCTTCCTTTTCGGCACCGACAATTTTGACGCCATAACTTCCCAATTTCTTGGCTTTGTCGAAGTTCAATGCTGAAAAAAGCAGCGCCTTTGTTGGAATGCAACCTACGTTTGCGCAGGTTCCACCCAAGGCCGGAGCAAATTCCACAAGAGCAGTTTTCATTCCGTACTGGGCTGCGTGAATGGCAGCAACATATCCAGCAGGACCACTTCCGATGACCACAAGGTCGTAGGCGGTAGACATTTGAGTTCTCCTAAGACAGTATCCGGTTGGCTTTCGACGTCCCGCAGGTTATCTAGTCAAGACATCCTTAAAACGCAACCATGCTACCGGAAAAATGAAGATGGGCAAAATATTGAATCCCGATGAAAATTTCGCACTTGCATTGTCTACCCGAACAATTCCCCTCCGGGTGAACTATGTTTCGTCGGGCATGCGCAACTCCGACCTCCCTGCCTCTGTCGCACCTGAGCTTGCGCTCATTGGCCGAAGCAACGTGGGAAAAAGTTCTCTTTTGAATTTTATGGCAGGGCAAAAAAATCTTGCCCGGGTCAGCTCCACTCCGGGGCGCACCCAAACCATCAATCTTTTTTCTTGCGAAAAGGACGCAATGTATCTGGTCGACCTTCCTGGCTACGGATTTGCACGCACCAACCTCGACACAAGGTCCCATTGGCAAACTGCAATGGCCGAGTTTTTGAAAGAACGGGAAGGCCTTTTTGGCGCGCTCTTTTTGGTCGACATCAGGCGTGAAGTGGAAGCCGAAGACGCTATTCTTGCAAAATGGCTCCTCGATATTGGCTTGTCTGTTCTTGTTGTGCAAACAAAATGCGACAAAGTTCACAAGAGTGAATTGCCTCTTTTAAGGCAAAAACACGCCATTGCCCTTGGAACTGCAAGCGGCATGGTGGCATCGACAAGTGCCGAGAAAAAAATAGGGCTCGACAGCCTCTTTGCTGGGATCGCTGGAATGCTCGAAAATCACGCCGTCGAGTCACAAGAAGATGAGCATCCCGGAGCAGGCCGGCCATGACAAGTCGGCCCCTTTTTAAGCTCAATGGAACGACCCAAGCGCCCCTTGCAGAACGTGAGATCGAACTGCAAGACGATCGAGGGGCCGTAAACCTCAAGAGCAGACGCAATCGGAAAAAATTGCGCCAAAGACAGATGCGGGAACTCAGGCACAAGATGTTTGAGTCTGCCCTTGCCTATCTTCGGGCCCAGGAAGTCAGTCAACAGAAGCAAGAACGCACTTCGCTCGTCGACGAAACCCTGCAGATGCTTGAAGGCGTGTTACGACGTTCACTTGAAGATCCAAGAGCCTCGGGGGGGCTGAAGTCTTTGCAAGAGTCTGTTCCCGATGCCCCTCGCCCTCAAACCGCAAGCACACGCCGAAATCATGCGTTGTTTGAAATTGATGACACGAAGCCACTTCCCGAACTGGTCACCTTCGTTCGTGAAAAGCCTCCCGTTGTACACCAATCAGATGGCTATGTCACAGCAGAAAGCGCACAACTATTACGTTCCTATCACCCCGAAGTGGTTCTTTATTCGCCACAAATTCCACCCAATACTGGAACTGTCGCGAGGTTATGCGCAGCAATGAGCGCAAGACTCCACTTGATAGAACCCCTCGGGTTTGAGATTTCCGATAAAACCCTCCGACGGGCTGGATTAGATTATTGGGAACATGTCGATGTGACCGTTCATTCAAGCTGGGATGATTTTATACAAACTCGCCCCGATTCGCGCCTTATATTTATCGAAACAGGCGGCACCGACGCCCCAGGCTCCTTTGCATTTGAGCCCGGAGATTTGCTGGTGTTTGGCTCAGAAACGAAGGGCATCCCCCAGTCTATCTTGCAGGATGGTCTCGCGCGCCCCCATTCACACATCCTCACCATTCCCATGTTCAACAGAGGCGTGCGCAGCATCAATCTAGCAAATTCTGTTTCTATCGTGCTTCATCAAGCCATTGCTGTTCTGCACGACTCTGCGATTAAAAGTCACTGTTGAGTGCGCGGAGCATCTCTTGTAGGCAGGTTCGGGCTCATGCGTCAGAAACTTTTCCGAATGGCCTGTTTGCGTCTTCCAGTGAGAGATGCAATATGCGACATCGTAATTCGAAAAGAATGTGAAGGAGGTTTTCCTTGAACGAGTATTTTGGCCCACCTTTTTCTGCGAACGTCGGCTACGTTGAAGAAATGTTTGCCCGTTACCAAAATGCCCCTGGGTCTGTGGGGCCCGAATGGCGCGCCTATTTTGAAGGATTTCACGAGGGTTTTGGGGTTGCGGTGCAACTCGGTGGAGATGCCGTCGGTCAAGTTTCCATGGGACACTCAACTTCCCAAACAACCCCTTCGTCCCAACATTCGTCGGTCGATTTGGCATTTGAAATGAAAGTTGCATCCCTTGTTCAGGCCTACAAGGCCAATGGGCATCTGGCTGCCCGCCTCAATCCGCTTCACATCGAGCGCCCAAAGCCTGTGAGCTTAGCCCTCGCATCCCATGGGTTGGCAGAGTCCGATTTACAACGGAGCTGCAGCTCTGCTTCAGTTCACGGGCTCGCTGAAAATTCATCCCTCGCTCAAGTTGTGGCACACTTCGAGGGGCTTTATTGTTCGTCCGTGGGTGCAGAAATTGAGCATATTTCGAATCCCGCAGAACGCGAATGGTTGCATAAAAGAATTGCAGAAATTCACACCCTTCCCGATGCTCAAACACGCCAAAGTCTGTTTCGTTCCCTCGCGAAAGCTGATGCGCTCGAAAAATCCATTGCTGCAAAATACATTGGTAAAAAACGTTTCTCCATTGAAGGAGCAGATGCACAAATCGCTGCACTCGAGACAGTGCTCGATCGATTTGCTGAAAAAGGTACCAAGGGAATCTGCATTGGCATGGCACACCGAGGACGTTTAAATACGCTCGTGAATATTGTGGGCAAGCCCCTCGCCGATCTCTGTGCAGAATTTGAAGGATATCCGAACGAAGAAATTTCTGGCGACTGGGACGTGAAGTATCATTTTGGATATGAATCTGAGCGCACAACACGCAATGGTCATAAAATCCGCGTTAGCCTCGCATGCAACCCTAGCCACCTTGAATTTGTTGATGCGGTGGTCGTAGGACAAGTGAGAGCGCAGCAAGACAAATTTTACCAAAGTAACAAAGATGCTGTGGTCCCTGTCATCCTTCATGGCGACGCTGCCATTGCAGGACAAGGAATTGTTTACGAAGTTATTGGCATGATGAATCTTGACGGCTATACCGTTGGTGGCTCGCTGCATCTGGTAACAAACAATCAGGTTGGCTTTACGACAAGCCCAAGGGATTCCCGCTCAAGCGAATATTGCACTGATATTGCAAAAGTTGTCGAAGCACCCGTGCTTCATGTCAATGCAAATGATATCGATGCGCTCCATAATGTCATGACTCTCGCTGTTGATTATCGCAGTCAGTTTCACAAAGATGTTTTTGTCGACCTCATTTGCTTTAGGCGACACGGGCACAACGAAAATGAAGATGCTTTCGTAACACAACCTGTGCTTTATAAAATCATCAAAGAAAAACAAGTCCCGTGGCAAGAATACGCCGAAAAACTTTCTGCAACACATCAAAAATCAGAGCTTGAAGAAATTTATGCGCAAATTCGTTCCGAAATGAACGAAATTTTTGACAAAGCGAAAGCGGATCATCATCCCATTACTGTTCCTCCCAAACCTCGTGGATTTGAAAATTATTTGCCTGTGGGAGTGGAAGAAATGCTGAAACCCGTTGCAACAAATGTTGCAATGGAGACCCTGAAAAACATCGGCAAAAAGATTTTTACCATCCCCGAAGATTTTCAAATCTATACCAAACTCGCTCGTATCTATGCAAAAGATCGCATGGAAATGGTCGATGGTTTGAAACCGATCGATTGGGGAACTGCTGAACTTCTGGCTTATGGATCGCTCTTAAGCGAAGGTTACAGTGTGCGTTTAACCGGCCAAGACGCTCGTCAAGGAACGTTTTCACACCGCCATGCGGCCCTGACAGATTTCGAAACGGGACGAAAAATAACTCCACTTTCCTGGGTCACACAACAAGGTGCAAAATTCGAAGTCTTTGACAGCCACCTTTCTGAAACGGGTGCAATGGGCTACGAATATGGGTTTGCAACTCAGCACGATAAAGCACTTGTCTTGTGGGAAGGCCAGTTTGGTGACTTTGGCAATGGTGCACAGGTGATTATCGATCAGTTCATAGCAGCTGGAGAAAGCAAATGGCTTCAAAATCAGGGGTTGGTACTTTTGTTACCTCATGGTTATGAAGGCCAAGGCCCCGAACATTCCAGCGCCAGACTTGAGCGTTTCTTACAGCTCTGTGCTCAGGGAAATATGCAAGTCTGTTACTTTACAAGTGGTGCGCAACTTTTTCATGCCTTGCGTCGGCAAATGAAAGCACCCTTTCGCAAACCACTTGTCGTGATGAGCCCCAAGAGCTTTTTGCGCAATCCGCGCTCCAGCTGTTCACTTGAAGATCTTGCTTCGGGACGTTTCTACGAAGTTCGAGATGATTCCCGCAAGCTCGAACCTGCAGCTGTTACGAAAGTGGTGCTTTGCTCTGGCAAAATACGGATCGATTTGCTCGATGCCATTGAAAAGCAAGGATCCGAAAAGTTTTCTCACGTGGCTGTTGTTTCGTTGGAACAACTTTATCCTTTTCCAGAATCCCAGCTTACAAACGTGCTCAAAACCTACGGAAAAGCAAAATCAATTGTGTGGGCACAAGAAGAACCTCGCAATACGGGCGCCTCCTTTTTTGTTCGAGACAAAATTGAAAAGATTTTGCAGTCTACCCTCAAAGTCAAACCCAAATTGGGGTACATTGGCCGCAGTGAGCGCGCAAGTCCGGCAGTGGGACTTGAAAAGCAGCACCTCGTGGAACAGGAAAAAATCATTGCTGCGTGTCTAGGGGCAGATGAGCAGCTTGAGGTTTAAGGCCTCAGAACATGCTGTTACTTGCAGCCTTCAACGCGGTCTTTTAGAATTTTTTGCACAACTTCTGAATGGTTTTCCCACTTTCATTGAATTCTGATGATGCAACGCATTTATTCAACTGAGCAGGGGATTATTTTTTTTATGAGTTTTCTAGGCAGGAAAATAAAAAATCGCGCTATTTAATAGTTAATACGCAGCCGCGTGGGCATTTCAAACATTATTTTAAATCTATTTCTTTTAAAAAATGCTGAATGGGCACGGCTGCCTGCAAACTACCGGATTTTGACACACTTGCAGTCAATGAAATGAGCATCAATCACGTGGTGGTCTGCCACAATCCTTGATAATTTCTTGACCTTCTTCCCTAGCTTCATAGAGGCAATCTTTTGTATCATTAGGTACAGGTGCAGGTTTAGGTAAACGTTTAGGTCGTCGGCCCGCCATACTTTCCTCTGAATTACTCCCTACATTTTTTTCGTCGCTCTTCTCCTCGCCGCATGCTGTCGTCATCAAAACGAGGCAAGAAATCATCGCAATAGAAATCCGAAACATAAGTTGATACTCCAAACAAGGGGTTGAAAACGTTCAAACTGGAGGCCTGAATGTTTACTTGTTCAAAATTTTATTAAAAAAGTCAAGGCAAATTTAATAAACACTTAATACTTGAATGGTAAGCCTTTAATTTATTTTAACTAAGCGACACAGGACACAAATCGGGATAGAGAAGCCTTCACTATTGGCAATCAGTGGTCATGTTTTCAAATGTCCCAATTTAGATCACGTGGTTACCTTTGATCGAAACACCCGTGACGCGATGAGCTCTGCAGTTTTAACGCCCGTCTTTTTTTCTCGTCGTTGCTCATATTCCCAAAGAATGTCTTTCAATTTTGAGCGCACGAGCGTTACGGCACCCTTGCGCAGGGCACCCACAATCGACTGATTGTTCAGGTGTGGACTGTCTCTGCAGGCAATCACCATCGCGGTTTCTTCTTCGCAATGGAGACCGCTGCAGATCATAGAAATAATACTATGCAATTCGTCTTCAAAAGATCCGTGGTCGATTTTTGCATTTCGCCAATGATTCTTTTTTTTCATTTCTTCAAGTTACCTTTGCACCGTTGTCTTAGAAATGTGTTTTCCCCGAAGAGTGCTATCGGCCGGAATCAACATTCTCTTCAGTTGAATCGAGGCTCCAAATCCAACTTGACTCACTCCTTGAGAATGACGTATCAGGAGCGATCCTATTTTAGCCCTTGGAGTTCAAAATTGATGCAAAAACTACCTGTAACCGTCCTTTCTGGATTTCTGGGTGCGGGTAAAACCACACTTTTAAATCAGATTCTGGCCAATCGCGAAAACCTGAAAGTGGCCGTGATTGTCAATGACATGAGCGAAGTCAACATCGATTCCAAGCTGGTCAAGCAGGGTGAGGCATCGCTGAACCGCACGCAAGAAAAGCTGGTTGAGATGTCAAACGGCTGTATTTGCTGTACTTTACGCGAAGACCTTTTGATAGAAGTTCAAAAACTCGCCAAAGAAGGTCGGTTTGACTACCTCCTTATCGAAAGTACAGGAGTGTCTGAACCTCTTCCCGTCGCTGAAACGTTTACGTTTGCCGACGACTCCGGAATGAGCCTTGCTGAATTTGCAACTCTCGACACCCTCGTGACCGTCGTCGATGCGCGCAACTTCTTAAAAGACTATCTGGAGTCTCCGACCCTTTCGGAGCGTGAACTCGCTTTGGATGAAACCGACGATCGTAACATTTCTGACCTGCTCGTCGACCAAGTCGAATTTGCAAACGTTGTCGTTTTAAATAAAGTCGATCTTGTGTCGACAGAAGAACTCGAAATCGTGCGTGGAATATTAAAAAAACTAAATCCTGACGCAAAGATTTGTGAGTCAACGTTTGGAAAAGTGGAACTCAAAAACATCCTGGGCACAGGCCTTTTTGACTTTGAGAAAGCTGCACAAGCTCCTGGGTGGCTTCAGGAAATGCGAGGAGAATCCACTCCTGAAACATTGGAATATGGGATTTCAAGTTTTGTCTTTCGGGCTCAAAAACCCATTCACCCCCAACGTTTTTGGAACTTTATTCAAGAAGAAAACCTCGGAATCATTCGCGCCAAAGGATTTGTTTGGTTTGCGACCCGCTCTCCGTTGGTGGGACTTTGGCAACAGGCAGGACAATCCTGTCGCCTTGACCCCCAAGGTTCCTGGTGGAGAGAGACTCCCGAGGAAGAATGGCCTACCGACCCTGAAGAGACGAAATCTATATTAGAAAACTGGCATCCGATCTGGGGCGATAAAAAACAGGAACTGGTGGTCATCGGGTTAAAAATGGATAAGGAAACCGTCGTTGCATCCCTTGAAAAATGCTTACTCACAGAGTCAGAAATGAGCTTGGGAGAAGAGGCATGGGCAAAATTTGCCGATCCCTTTCCCCTCTGGAATGAGGACGAAGAAGAAATTTCAGACACGACTTGCGAGCTCTAATCCTTATCCTTGCAACGCAAAACAGACTCTTCAAGGAATGTCCATAAAAAGATTTTGCCTTTTTTCCCAAATTTGCAATTGCGTAACAATCCTTCGAGACGTTACTTTAGATGTGGGAAATTGAGCACGAAAACACTGGAGGTTCTTATGTTGAGATCGATGGGTTCGAGATTTCTTGCGTTGGCAGTTATCGTAACACCAACTTTAGCACTGGCTGCACCCTCATTTACCATCTCTGGCGCACGGGATTATATCCTTGTAAAAAGAGCGAACAGTGCGGGCTCATGGCGCTACAATGCCTATGGGTTTACCGGAACAGTACTCGACAGTGTGAATACAGACACTGGTGAATCACAAAGTGAAGTGCTGTCGGGACAGCTTATTGCTGCGGGAGCAGAAAACTACCTGGCCCGTAAAGTTGCCGTTGGGGTTTTAATGAAAACTTTTGCAGAAACTGATTTTAGCCTTGTTTGGATTATCAATCGCGACACGGGTGCAAGATCGCTGTTGCGTCTTCCAAAATCGGGAATGCCCTCTCCTGCCTATGGTTCTTCGTACTCTTTTCGTTCCATTTTGAGCATGTTTTACAGCACGGGTGGCTACTTAAATGTGGTACAAGGAGACGCCACGGGATCTCAGGCACGACTCAGGTTTGGTCCAAATCTAAATTTCCTCGATTGTCGAGCCGTACTGACGGTTGAAACTGATCCGTGCCGCGAATTCCATTAATTTAAGGACAGCTTTAATTTTAAGAAGTTTGAAAACTTCATTTAAAGGGTAAGTCCGAGATCAATTCCCACACGCGTGGTGCGATTGGTGCGCCCTACTCCTGCAAAAATCGAAACGTCATTTTGCTCATAGCCGAATCGCATTTCACCACCGCCATCAGCGCGCCACTTTTCGGTACTGTCCCAGACACCACCCACGAGAAGGCGTGCACCCACAACTCCTGACGAAATACGAGCTGCAGGACCTGCAAATGCATGCACAGCAGCGGCATTAATGGGATCTTGATCGTTCATGGCCACACCCACAATTCCAAATTCCCCACGCATGGGCCGCGCCATTGTTCCTG
Organism: Silvanigrellaceae bacterium; assembly: GCA_044237915.1. GTDB lineage: Bacteria > Bdellovibrionota_B > Oligoflexia > Silvanigrellales > Silvanigrellaceae > JBIIEI01. The sequence goes on from JBIIEI010000008.1 coordinate 81,538, forward strand.
TAAACAAGTTTGAAACCATGCCCACTTCCGCTCCTGCGGCAAAGTAGTTCTTTTCGCGTGACATGTAGCGATCACGCCCGAGGCGCGCACCAATGCGCATTGAATCCGCTTCTGCGGTTGCAGTAGTTGTCGTCACTGTGGTGACGCTCGCGCCGCCCTCTGTTCCCATGATAGGGGCTTCAGGCTGTGTACTGTTCTCCGCTATTCTTTCGGCGGGTGTATCGGAAAGGGGTAGGGTTGCAGGAGGATTTTCTGGAGTGGAAGTCTGAGCTTTGGCATTCAGGGCCATCAACATCCCTGCGCCAACGAGAGAAATAGAAAATATCTTCTTACTGCAGTACATATAACTCCTTTCACTAGACTGTGTCCTCTGCCACCGGTTCGAGGACACTCAACGGAAGACAGTTCTTCCAACCCACGAATCATAGCCAGCGTTTGCAATGACAAAAAGTCATACCGTGACGATTTCCCGAGAATTTGGGAATAACTGAAATTCTTGGGTCCTTCATTTTTTTGAAGATTCGCCGATCAAGCCATTGGAGTAAAATGGGGATTCTCGCCTTCATCAAACTCCCGTGCCAACCCCTCTGCATGAGAGTGGCCTATGTCTATGACAACAATTAGAGAAAGCTGATTATTTCAGCCTTCAGGTGAGTATGCTGTCCCGGAATTCATTGCGGTGGCAGGCGGAAAAGGGGGTATTGGGAAAACAGTTCTTGCAACGAATACTGCCATTGCCCTTGCGAATAGAGGCCACAAGGTTGCTGTTATAGATTTCGATTCGGGAGGAGCAAGCCTCGTTCGCGCCATGGGACTTGAGCAGCCCCCGAGCACACTTCTCGAAAATCTGCGAAATGGTGAGTGCATCAGTGCCTGCACACGTAACGCTTTCGGTGTAAGCTTTATGATCGCAGGAGAATCTTCGCAGCAAGGGAGTCTTGCTGAATTACAAAACAAAATAAGTGTATTGAGCTGCTTAAAAAAACTTGCTTATGATTTTATCATTCTTGACATGGGACCAGGAACAGGTCCTGAACTTCTCGATTACTTTCTCTCTTCAAATCTGGGAATTATTGTAACAACCCCAGAACCAACTAGTCTCGAAAATGCATTCGTTTTTATGAAAGCACTCTTCCACCGCAAACTTTCACTTTTTGCAGAAATCAGGAATGACGGCAGATTTTCGGAATGGTTTGAGAAAGCATCCCAGAAAAAAGAACTCTGGAACCATCCCGCAGCTGTCCTTGAAAGCTTTGCGCGAGCGGGCTCGGGGTCAGCGAGGCTGGCCTTATCTGCATTGCAAAAAACTCATATTGGCATCGTCATGAATCAGACGCGCATGGATGATGATAGAGAAATGGGCTCAAAGTTGATGCAGATTGCAAACAAAAACTTTGCTTTCGCAGTTGATTTTCTTAAGTTTGCGGAGTTTGACAACCACGCTTGGCAGGCTTCAAGGCAAAATACTCCTGTTGTTTCCTTATTTCCGGATGCCCCCCTTTCTGTTGCGACTAAGCACCTTGCAGAACAATTGAGAAAAAGGCATATTTTTACTGAGAGCAAATAACAAGAGTGCTTACATCTTTTGTCATGCGAATTGTCATTCGTTTATTTTAATTTACTTACGAAAAACTCAAGATTGACCTGTGAAGATTATTTAAATTTACACCGAGAATATTATTGAGCTGAGATGTGTCTTCAGCATCTCCAGGAAGGATGAGTAGAAATGGACAATGAGTTGGTGTTAAAACGAGAGAACGATTCCCTCTTCTTTCGAGGGGATATCGATGAAAACACATTTCGAAAGTTTTGTGCGGAAGCTCAGCCCATTGCAACTCTCAAAAGCTTCAACTTCCGTCATACAACAAGCGTATCAAGTGCAGGAATTCGAGACCTTGTAAGAATTTTAAGTGAACTTCATCGAAAAATTTTATTCCAAGAATGCGTGCCATGTTTTGCTTCTCTTGGAAATGGAGGAACGTACTTTTTTTCACCCTCCCTTCTTCATGCCATCATCTGTTGAGTCATAACATTTTGTGATTCTTGAATAGTGCGCTTCTTTCGCCTATCTT
>JBIIEI010000091.1:0-22132 GCA_044237915.1 Silvanigrellaceae bacterium
TAAGGAAATTGTCACTTTTGAATCCTCGGGTATTCGGATTCTGTAACATAATTTTTTATGAATAGGAAATTTTCAGAATTTCAGGCCGTGTGAAGTATACCCCAAAATCCTGCACCCGTCCAAACGTTGAACCCCGTGCCTTCTAAAAGTCGATGCTCGTCATGAGTTTCAAGGGCAGACATGACATAAGTACGACCTTTAAAGCGTCCCATATTTCTAACGACATTTTCAACGTGATGCGCATCTTTCGTTTTGCCATTGCGACCATTCATGTCGCCCACATAGCCTTCGGTCATCAAATCAACAACACGGCTCATTCCCATTTGATCGCCAAATTCCTCAGCTAGATAAATGGGCTGTTTTTGACCCCGTTTCTTTGCATAGTAATTAACTTTGGAAAGAATGTATTTCCATTCGTTTGCTCCCATTTTTCCGTCGGGATCTGTCGTATGATCGAGGCGAAATCCATCGACTCCTCTCGAAACCCAGTAGTTCATGACCCTGAATAAATATTCACGATTGCGCACAAATTGATGCTTGTGTGCCTCATTTTCTTCATGATGATAGAGAAACTTCACATCAACCCAGTTATTTGTGAAGTTATCTCCGAGTTTTTTTGAAGGATCTGTTGCATTTCTTCCCATGTAAAAGCCAGGGAGTTGTGCTTCCAGAGAAAGGGGATCGCAACTAAAATATGCACGCTCTGAGTCAAGGGCTTCTCGCCACATATTAAAACTGCGCACCAGGGCATCACCCGAGAGATTCGGACACTTTGCGTTGAGGGCTGCGAGGTTCATCGCATTTAATTTGTGCGTTTGTGTTTGAAGAGGAAGGGGTATACCAGCTCCCGTTGCTGCTGTCAGTGCTGCTGCACTGTCTAGAAGTTCCGGACGCAAGAGAGATTCTTCTTCAGTTTCGTTATATTTCCACAGGCGATTCAAATCTTCTTTTGAAGCGATGCGTTCGCGGATAGGTGTATGATTGACATAATCATACATGAGGTAGTTGTGACCAAAGTGATTTAAAGCCACATCCAGCATCACTTTGAGTCCCTTGGAATGAGCTTCGGCAATGACTTTCTCTAACTCATTATTTCCCCAGCATGGAGTGCTTGAATACTCGTCCTGTCCCTTGAGAATGCATTCTCTGGAGAGTGTGCCTCGGGCGTGCAAATAGTCGCGTACCGCATAGGGCGAACCTAAATTGTCACAGCCATCTGGAATTTTCCAAGTGTCATTATTAGGAAATAAAGGCATGAGCCAAACTGCCGTAGCCCCAACTTTTTCTCGGATATACCGCACTGTAATACCCTGTCGGTAGTCTGCAGTGTTTTCGAGCATATCATCGAGTGTCCCTAATTTAATGCGATTGAGACGCTCGAGGTCATTGCATTGAAAACCGTCAATTCCCGCCTTGTACACTGGTTTTGGCGCAATTTTTGCTGCGCATGCATATTTTTGGGCAGAATTTCCAACGGTTGGATCGCAGGCATTTGCAGTACGAACCTGCACTTCATACAGGATTTCTCTTCCAGTTGCCAAGTTTAAGTCATGGTAATCACCTGGAGTGGCACGCATTCCCGACTTGGTTTTTTCAATAGGATTCCTTGAACAAGTTGCAGTGAGCCAGGGGACGCAAAGTGCAAAAAGAGGAAGTAAGACTTTACTTTTACGTGACAACTTGGAATCTCCATTCAGCAATAAAATAAATATTCAGTGTATTGAATTCATTATTGTTCGAGAGTTGCAAGCAAATCAAAGAAACAGAAAGAGCCTGCAAATCTCAATGCCGAGGTATGAAGCAGCTTGTCAGGTCAGTCAAGAAAAAAAAATTCCAAAAAAAGAAAGACTGCATTTTTTTTGTTCAAAGCTTATTTCGAAAGGTAACGCTCGCGTGCCGCTCGAATCCAAGTCAGGGGACGTCCTGCCTCGATAGAAAGTGCGAGAGTAATATATTCCGCATGAGACCATACCAAGGGAGTCGCAGATCCCGTACCCCTTCCGATTTGCTTTCCACTTGACCAAACCTGTTCTGGAATCATTTTGCCTTGATTAGAAAAAAGTTCCATCGTTCTTTGCATTCCATAAAGGGTACTCAATTGAGAATGATCGAGCGCACGGCCCTGATTGTGTTCGAGCATTCCTGTCATGTCCGAAATGGCCCGTTCACCCGTGAAAATAGGCCAGAGTTGTCCTTGAGTGGGAAAGGTATCGTTACCATATCCATCATAATTGTAGCGGAAAAAACCTGGGCCTTTTCCTGGAATGTCGACACGAATAACACTGTCTACAACATTGAGGCTGTTCTGGATGACTTCAGAATTTCGAGCTCTTAATCCGTAGCGAACGAGTTCTAAAAATCCGGCGTCAACCATTTCCTTTTCAAAACGCTGCCCACTTCCATTGGCAATCCAAATGCGTGCGTTGTCGTTTGGATCCACAATCAAATGGTTTTGTTTTGTGTCAGAGGCACCTTCGATTCGCACATAGTATTCGCCGTTTCCATGGACTCCTGTTGTTGTGTAGAGCCATTTATCAATTCCCTCAGGTCCCATCAACTGATCAGAGACGTTGCGAAGTTTTTTTGCACCTGCTTCATCTCCCCAGAGAGCGCGTAATTCTGCGCCCGCAACAAGTGCAGCAGCAACGGAGGCAATGTTGGAAGGACTATAGCCGTGGATTTCTTCCCAGCGTTCCATAGGGCTTTCGGCCCCATGTTCAGCTAGAAAGTCGGTGGCGCTTATGACCATGTTACGAAATTGCAAAGGGTCGATTTTTGCGAGATCCCACAGTTGGTAGACGAGGAGGACTGGAAAGGCCACTTGGTCGATCTGGAGTCCTGTCCAGTGGGGAGTTCCGTCGACCCACATGTTTTGAGTCCAGCTACCCATTTTGGGCCACCTGCGCCATCCGAATTCAAAAGCCCCTGCATCAGCGCCAAATTGGACCCTTTGTAGGTTTTTAGCAATGGCAACGGAGGTTTCGGTATCGCCCGCGTGAAGAAGCGCAAGGGCGGTCTGAGAAAGATCGCGGGGCCATACCGCATGATAGCCGGTTTTACCGCGTGTTGGCGGTGCGAGTGCTGGCTCTATTTCGTGTTCGCCCCAAGGAATTGTCAACGAGGCAATGACGGCGCCTGGGTAGGTTTTGTCTTCGTGAGATTTGGCAGTCCACAAACTGACGCGGTATTGAAGGACTGAGTTGTTACTTTGTGGATTTTTAAGCGCCTTTAAATGATCGAGATAGGTCTTCCACTGCTGCGTAAAAGTTTCTTTTTGCTGCGCAGGTTCTTTTACTGCATCTGCAGAAACTTTATGAGCTTCCGCTTGAGTTCTGCCAAATCCGACTGCAACAGTAAAACGATACGTTCCTGGACTTTCAGGAAGGTTTAATTGTCCAGTAAGTGCAATGTTTCCAGGGCCTGCATGTGCGAATTCCCAATTCATTTGTCCGTTTTCGTTGAGGTCATGCCAGCCATCGGATTTGCCAGAGTATCCCGCCGACAAAGCTTTAAATCCTACACTTGAAACAACGGTTTGATGCGCATCACCTTCCCATGCGTGCATGAAATGGCCTGTGGCATCACTGCCAATTTGAGCGTAATCATTTCCGCCCGTATTTGCCGCAGCCGGCTTGTGAAGGAGAAAGAATTTTAAACCTGGTACCTTACTTACAATTTCATATTCAGTGACAACAGCGTTGCGATCAGGGTCAGCAAAAATTTTCTTTTTTATAACGTAACGTTCTTTAGAGCTCGTGGTTTCGACTGTATAAAGTGGACTGTCTGCACTGGCGGTGACGACAGCCGTGCCGAGTGCGCGCTCTTCTTCAAAGCGGCCTGTAGCATCCGTAATGAGTAGCTGAGTATCTTTGGTCTGCGCGGTGTCTACAGACGGATAATACGTTTCAGTTAAGATGCCCTGCGTACCTGTATACCAAACTGTGCTGAGAGACCCGGTTGCAGGCTTTTTTACGCCGGATGAAGAGGGTTTGTAAGCTTCATACGCCGTACCTACAACTTCTTTTGCTGCACTTGCCCATCGAAATTCAGCTCCTGGGGATCCAAAAGCATGACCTTGCGGCAAGGCAAACGCGTCCCATGAATAACTGAGAAGTCCCACAAAATTCAATCCAACCAAACTTAATTTGAGAGAGATGCATTTGGCAAAATACTTGTGCAAATGACACATAGATTCTCCGCAATAATGTAACTAACTGACTGACCAATGGGTTCATGGCTGCAGTTAACGACAAAGCTATGGCGAAGTCAATTGAGGTGACTTTATTGCCAGCGCCAGCCTGTTGGAGAGCTTGGCCATGGTTTGCAAGTTAAAGTACCAGACACTCGGTAAGCGGCCTGGCCCGTTGCATTGCATTGATAGCCCTTGGGGTTATTGAGGTCTGCAAGGTGCCAGGCAAATCCAGTTGGTGAATTCGCAGATTCGAGGCAAACGATGGATTTTCCTACGACATCAGAGATCCTGCCTGCTGCCGTGTTGTTCGCATTGCACTGATATCCAATCCACGTATTGACGTCGTTGGGGTTGGGTACAGGCTTTTGTGGGACTTGAGTCGAGAGTTTCCAAATCCATTTTGTTGGACTTGTCGCCTCTGGAGCGCAGGTTAATGCCCCAGAAACTCGGTATGCAGCTTGTCCAGTAGCATTGCATTGAACACCCACGGCATTGCGAGAATCCAAGGGTTGCCAGCTAAAGCCCGTTGCACTGAGTGGATTTTCTAGACACGCGATGGAATGCGACGCCGCAAGTGAAGGATCCGTAGGGAGCACCAAGCGCCCATTTGCAGTACGATTTGCATTGCATTTCACTCCCAAGAGATCCAGGTTTACTGCCGTATAGTAAGGACTCGTGGTACGTGAATTTGCCATTCTTATTTTTAAGTCTTTCACAATATCGGGATGTGCGTCGTAAAGATCCCTTGTTTCAGCTCTGTCTGCTACGAGATTAAAAAGCTCAAAGCGATTTTTGTCAGATTTGACAAGCTTCCAATCTCCTTTTCGCACCACTTGCCAGAGGCCCGCAGCGGATTGCTGTTCCCAATATAAGTGTTCATGCTTTCTGGTTTGATTCTGACCCAATAAGGTGGGGAGAATTGAGATTCCATCGGTCGCAGGTGCTGCTGTGCCTGCGATTTCTGCGGCAGTTGCAAGAAAATCCCAGCTTGCTGTGAGTTCGTTCGATTTTGCCCCTGCAGGAATTCTTCCAGGCCAGCGCGCAATGAGGGGAGAACGAATTCCTCCCTCATACATTGAGCCTTTATAGTCACGGTAAGGTCCCATGCTGTTGAAAAAATCTCTATCAATTCCTCCCGCAACTGACGATCCGTTGTCGCTTGAAAAGAATACAACGGTGTCGCGATCGAGGCCTTGATCTTTAAGAGTTTGCATCAGCCTGCCAATATCGCGGTCCATGCGCGTCACCATAGCCGCATATGTTGCGCGAGGATGTGCTTGGGCGGGATAGTGTCCGTTTGATGCATAGGGAGTTTCTGCCCCCCATCGATTGAGGTAACGGGCTTTTGAATCTTCAGGAACTTCAAGGCCCGCATGGGGAACTGTGTACCATAATTGAAGATGAAAAGGCTTTGCTTTATTGTTCTGAACGAATGAAATTGCATCATCCGTAAACATATCATTTGCATATTTTCCATATTTTTTCCCAGGTGCAGCAGGGTTTGTCAGAGAATTACCAGCGTTTTCTGGAATTTGGAATTCAGCACCATTTCGAATCATACTGGGTGGATAATGATTGTGTGCAAAAACTTGGTCTAAAAATCCAAAGGAATAATCAAACCCTTGTTTGTGGGGCATCCCTTCGGTTCCCGGATTTCCAACACCCCATTTTCCGATGATTGCACTGGTATAACCTGCGTTCTTTAAAACTTCTCCCACGGTTACATCGCTGTCAGCAAGCGACATCGAGCTATCAGCAATTCCAGGCGTCGTAGACGCATTGCCTCGAATGCGCGCATGGCCCATGTGTTGTCCTACTAAAAGGCTGTTTCGTGTCGGTGCACACACTGCCGCGCCGGAATATTGGTTTGTAAAAGCCATACCTTCGGCGCAAAGAGCATCAAGATGGGGAGTTTAGATTTTGATGTTTTGATTTGATATTTTCAGGTGATGGTAACAGCCGATATCGGCAATTCCTAAGTCATCCGCAAGGATATAGATGATATTCGGCTTTCGCATTCCCGATGCACCTAATTCCAGTTCTCTTGAATTGGCTTGAACAGATGCACTGCCCTGGTTTGCTTCTTTTTTTTCAGGTTGAGCGGCTCTGGTGCCACACGATATGGACATGCCTAAAATGCCCAGCAGTGTGAAAGATGTCGTAAAAGTCCTGAAATTCCTTACGCTCTTTTTTGATAGCACGTGACCTCCAAAAGTTTCTACCTTTATCGGAAAATGAAGAAGGTAACTTGAAAATATTTCAGAGCATGGAGAGTTTTATTAACGAAACGGGCGTAAAAAAGTCTTTTCAAGTGCACTAAGTCGGTATACTTGAATGAATAGCTATTCCTATTTATGTTTTTCGGGAATGCGAAAGGAAATAAGAATGATTTCAAGTAAGTTTCGTAAAATGACTGTCTCTGTGAGTCTCGTAACAGCAAGCATTGTTTCATTTTCTTGTGGAAGCGACTCTGATCTTCAAGAACAAGCTGATATACAGGGGATTCCAGACAATGGTCCCTTGCCGGCAGGACTTTCGAGATCGGGCCAAGGACTGCCTTTGAGCTGCAATACTCAAAGTGTGAGCGCCACCCGAGTTTTAGGTAACAAAAAATTTGATTATAAAGATTCCACAGCCGCGAATTTTTTAGCCCCTGATTGGGAAAAACGTGTGGGGTCAGATTTCAACTTTTTTGATGATGTGAGCGTTGGCGAACCTACCAACAAAAATAATGTGCAATTCAGCATCGTGTTGATTGATATCCGCAATGTGAACGGAAAACCTCATTACTTCTATTATGGAAACGCAAATCATTCGAAGCCCACTGAAAACTGGTCTTCCACCAAAATGTTGGGTGTTGGAATGGCACTGCATCGCCTTCGCCAAGAGTCTGGTGGAAAAATAGGAGGAGATTCAACCTTTGCAGGTGGTTCTATTCGGAATGATATGGATCCCCTCAACAACACCAGTTCAAACGTTCTGGGTGGTTGGTACAAAGCTCTTGCAGGCCCTGCTGCAGCAACTCGAATGGTGAATAATTGGCTCAACCGAAAAGGCGAAAATTTCGGTGGCTTTTACGGCGTTGGAGCCTGGGATGCTGGTTGGTATGACGTCAAATTTACAAGTGCCGATAAAAAGTCTGCACAGAACTTTAAGATTGATGACAATGCTACAAGTGGAAATGAACTTTCCGTGCTCACACAAGCGGAATTTATGAAGCGAGTAGGGGTGAATTTTCGGGATGAAGCTCAACTTCCTAAAATGGTAAACTATGCTCAACCACAAAGTCTCGCTGCTCTACAATCTGCGAAACCCAGTTGGACAAAAGAAGACATCACCACCATGCTTTATGGGAACTATCCAGAAGGAGAACGTGGTGGCATGATGTATGATGGCCTTAGAGATCTCCCGCGCAATTTTCAGCATAAGGGTCATCTTGGAGCTCCAAAGCACACTCACCTCGATCGTATTTCTGGTGGAAAGTGGGTTTCATTTGCAAAAGGTGGATCGGGTTGTAGTACGTCACGATTTAAATGCGAAGAAGTTTTGATGTCGTATGTGTGTATCCCAGGTGCAAATGGAGGCGAAGGAGTTGAATTTGCAATGGCGGCAAGGCTCAGTGTACCTGATTCCCAAGGGAGCCCCCTGGGACGTCTGTGGGTAACGTACCAAAAAGTGATCGACAAAGTCTATCCAGGTCTACGCGAAAAAGCCACCACACCCTGACGAATGCACGTTTATTGCCGACGGCAGGCATGCCTTTCGGCCCTTGTAATCGATCTCTAGAGCGCATCGAAAAAGGTAAAAGATTTTTCGACGGTGTTTACTCCCCAAATAAAGTAACTTTCAGTTGTACCTGCGGCCCATTCGACGAGGCCAGACTCTTTATGAATGCTCATGCAAATAGCTGCTAAACCAGATTTTTTGCCATGAGCTTCTTCTAAACTTTTTTGCAGGGCAGCTTTTAAACTCATTCCATCTTCAACGCGCACAGCAACCCTTGCTGCAAAAGCTTCATTGAGGATTTGCTCCCCATATCCAGTGCAACTCACAGCAACCCTTGCGGTGCAGTAGTTTCCGGCCACCGTGGGCGTGTCTCCGACGCGCCCCACAGTTTCATTGCCCACACCTCCGGTGCTTGTGACAGCAGCTAAGTGTCCCTCATGATCTAACGAAACACAGCCAATTGTCCCGGTTCCCAAGGGCGTTTTTCCCTGTGCAAAGAGGGTTTGTTTTTTTTGTAAGAGCCAGCGTTCGAAGCGGTGGGGTGTCACGAGTTCATCGATACCGCATTTTAAAGTGCGTGCCAGATTCAAGGATCCTGCGTTATCAAGAACGCTAAAATTTTCGAACTGAAGATAGTATGCCAATTCTGAAGGATGCATGACCGATGTTACGTTCATTACGGCAGAAAATTTTTGCCTGGAACTCTCCATAAAGCTTGCGCTCACTCGAGCAATGCCGTCATCTTGCAATGCAGCGCCCCTGCCGGCATTAAAGCGAACATCGGCTTCAAGTAAACGCGCAGCAAGCAGGCAGCATTTTTCGGCTTTGTGGGAGGGCGTTCGGCCTTGAGTCTGTTCAGGCTCTAATTTCAAAAAATAAGAAAATTCTTCTTTGCGAAGTGACTGAAGAATGGCTTTTAACGAAACAGCAGCTTCAGTTGCGGCATCCCCTTTTGGATCCTGGGGGCCCGCGCCCCCATGAATGAGAGTCAGGACTGAATTTGGGCTTAATTCTCTCAAAAAGAGCTTGCCAGAATTGAGTTGCACGGACATGGAGCCTCCACAGGAAAAGCAAATCGAGCAGGGAATCCGAAGCGACCCCTAACACCGTTTATATCCAGGAAATCTTGAAGTCCACTTAAGCGTAGCCTTCAAAAGTCCGATAGGCCCAGGAGTTCTATTAAAAGGAAAATTCATGCGCAGTTTATTCAATTTACTTATTTTTGCCCTTCTTTCGAGTTGCTCAGGCGCTGGAAATGCGCCCAGTATTTCGAAAGGAGTGGGCTCACAGAATAAAAATGCTGCGGACGAAACCAAATCTAGCTCGAACCCACCTAAAAGTAAAAATGACGAAGGGCCGAAAATAGAAGTCGGAGAAAAGCCTCCTGCTGAAAAAGTCTTTAGCAATGGAAATGCGACTCAAAAAGAAACAGTTGTACAGAAAGAGAATATGATGCCTGAAAATGGCATAAAGCCTGCACCTTCGGGACAAACAGCGCAGGTGACTTCTCCTGCCGCAATGAATAGCGCTGGGGGGCAGATGCCCGGTGCGGTGGGTAACGCCTCTCAAACAATCGATGATTCAGCATACCAAATTCATCCCCTCGAAAATGAAGTCATGAAAGCTGTGAATGAATATCGAAAGAGCAAAGGTCTTTCTGTACTTGCGCCACAGACCCGTGCCTTTATGCAGTCGCGTGTGCATTGCGACAATATCAAAAAGGGCCTGTACCCCATGGGTCATGAAGGTTTTCGAGATCGCCTGAGAATTATTATCAAAGCTGTTCCAAGTGGGACAATCTTTGCCAGTGCAGAAAATGTTGCTCCTTCGGGTGGAGCGGATGCAGCAGGAATTGCATTGCGAGGTTGGCTTGGCAGTCCTGGGCATCGGCGCAATATTGAGGGAGATTTTACGCACGCTGGAACGGGGATGGCTCAATACGCCTCAGGAAATTATGTGCTGACTCAAATTTTCCTGAAGCTTTAAATTCTTCCAGCGTGCAGGCGGCAAAAGTTTATGGAGTGAGTTCCATCTGGTTGACAGATGTTCCCGTTACGACATTATTCATGTACCAGGTCGTCGTGAGTATCCATTTTCCGGGGGCGCTAAAATCCCATAAGGAAACAGATCTGAATTGCCCGGCTTCAGTCTTAGCGTCGACCACATGATATGCTGCATGCGCTGAAAGCGGAGTGACTTGAATCTCCCCAAAACCCGGAACGCTTGCTTTCCAAATTCCGCTCTTCCCATCGCACGTTAATGAGAAATCATTTTGCGAAAAGCGACTTCCTTCGGTTGTACTGTAGGTCGCTTGCGTCCAAACCGCAGGTGAATCGCCTTTATTGGCTCCTTGTCGGAGTTCAACAAGAGCGTCGGAAAGCAAGGTGCGTTGAAGTTCGCCGTGCACATTCCATTTTCGCTGCGTTCCCTTCCAGCGGCCTAATGCTGTTGAGATTAAAGACGGACTGCTGACCGAACACAAATCAACCGCAGGACGAAGCTCTTGTGCCCGTGCAGAATCAACAGTTGAAAAAGCGAGGGCAGTGAAGGCCAAGGGCGTTACGATGACTAACTTTCTCATTACTTCGTCCTTGTTTCGACGATCGTCGTTGTGCCCTGAAACTCGCCACGGTCGGAGTAGCGTTGTCCGACACGCAAGCGCTGATTGGGGCTTACCACTGTGATGGTTTCAACATAAGTAATCTGGCCTGTCAATTTATGTGAAACTTCGTAAACAAGGCTCGTGTCGCTGACTTCTTTCACAAATGCTTCGTAAGCGATAAAGCGAGGATCGTTTTGACCATCGAATTGCACTACGCCTGGGCCTACAACTTTACCTGTAAAAGAATTCACTTTAACGGTGCCATCGGGCTGTGGGTAAGAGTTCTTTTGAACCCACATGCAGTTTTCTACTTTTTGTTCCAAGGTGCTTTTAAAGGAATTGATAAGGCCGCCTGCGGCATCATAACGGTACCAAGTGCCTTCCCAGGTTCCTACGACTTTTTGAAACATCGTGGAGGTTTCAAGGCTCCAGCCTGAAACGTCACACTTGGAATTTTTGGGAGGAGTTGCAGGAAAAGGATCAGAAGAGGGGGCGACTTTTACAAATTCATAGGCGCCTTTTTCAGAGCCCCAAACTTGAGTTCCGGCAGCATCGTATCCACGGTCCCACGAAGTCATGACGTCTTTGTGGAAGCTAAAGTTTTGCAGCATATAGGTGGCACCAAAGAGAGTGCTTGGACATCCTTGTGCAGCGGTTCCGCCAGAATAAACGTTACCTTTTCGTTCGATAAAAATATCGCACTTTGCATTGCCAATTTCGCTCCACGCATAAGTGCGCGCTTCAAGTGGCTTGTTACAAAGGTTAATGGCGCTTGCAAGTACGAATGCATTGGTTGGTTCAAAGGTTGTAGAAACGATAACCTTACTGTCTGGCATGGCTTTGATGCGATAAAAACGCTGGCGGTAGGGTTTGTTGAGTCGATTGCTCAGAGCCTGTTCAATATAAAGATAATGGCCATCGGCGTACCCGGGAACACCCGTGATGGTTGCCATACAGTGATTTAATGTAACATCTCTAAAATCGGGATCTCTTTGCGCATGCGCTGTCGAGGTAAAAGTTCCCAACAATTCATTGACCAATGCAGCAGCGTCTTTCTGGCCCTTAGAAACACCTTCGGTCGCCAAGGTAACGGAAGGCTTGAGCAGAAATGCTCCCAAAGTAAGTGCTGCAAGCGTGAATTTTGTCTTAATCATGATATCTCCTGGGTGGTTTGCGATCCTGGCTGCAGGGCAGCCGCTTTTCACGTGCTCTATGTCTCATGTGCAGGCCGTGACCGTCAAGCAAGGGCTACAAGGCAAATTTGAGAATTTTCTCAAGTTCGCAACTTGAAATGCCGATGACAGCGGTGACGTGATGCCAGGCCGCAGGATTTTTGAGGAACGAGCTGATGAGAATGCAATTGCAAACGATTTTGGGGATTGGAATTTTTCTAAGTGCATTGACTTCCTCTTGCAAGAAAAACGACAAAGACTCTGAAATAGCTTCAGTAGAAGTTCAGGCAGTGAAATCGGAATGCAGAAATATGTCTGATTCAAATTCAGCCAAGGCCGGATCTCCAGAAAAAGACACAGAACTGAAAAAAGCAGTGGAAACCTTGCGCAAAACGTGGGGACAGCCTGCGTCTGAAGAGCGCAAAGCAGCGATCAAGCTATTTAAAGCATACATTCCTGGAAATAGAAAATTCGATCCGCACGTTGCAAAATCGAACGGCGACAATTTTGTTACTTGTGCTGAGGAACTTGCTGCATCAGCCATTGTGGCAAATTTACACACCGGAATTCCTGCGACTGCGCTTCTTGCGCAAGCATTGCTCGTAACAGAAGGCTGCTCCTCGACTCCAGAAAAAGTCGCCCTTTGGGAAAAAGCGCACAATTTTCATCGACAGACATCTGTTCCGCACATGGGTGAATTGGCCTTTGGTTTAGGGGATTCTTGGAAGGAAGAGCGAGTCTGCCTTCTCACTTCCACAACCCAACCCGCAGAAACTCTCGATCAATCGTACTATCTTGTTTTTGAACATCCCGATCTTTCCTTTATCGCAGCAGGTCGAAGATTTCATTTTTTCGCGCAAGACTTTAACGCCGCCATGTTAAATCGTTACGATCCCAAGGCCTTTTTGCAAGGGTTATCGGCAGGTGGAAGTCAAGGTGAAGAGTGGAAGAAGTATGCCCAAGTCATCGAAAAATATGGACTCGAAAAATTAACAATTACCCGCGATGAATTGATTCAAAACCTCTAATGGTACATGGGAAGGGCAACGCGAGCCATCCCATCTAAGCTGTGAAGACTGCGCACCAAAGAAAATCGCTTGATTTAAGAAGATCTAAAGATTATGTATACCGCCCCAAGCTTCTATGCATCAGTTTTTTAAGGTTTTCAGGCTAAAATTTAAATAATACTCAGTTTTTTTTGTATATTTTTGCCTGATTTTTTGAGCCATACGTCCAATGTACTTGTCTGAATTGTAAGATAAACATTTAATTTTGTGATTTTGGCGTTCGATTTTTTCGCCCTTGAAAAATAAATGCCATATAAAAAAGCATTTTACTTATTTTTGTGCCTTCAAACTTAACTTGTCGTTGATCAGCCTTTCAATTTCTCCAAGAAAAGTCACAGTGCCGAGGGCCAAATAGAACGTTCATTCTAGGCAGCTCTTTGTATTACTCGCAGAATTATTTCGTAATTTGTCGTTTTAAAAATTAGAGATGCATTGGGGTTTGATGTGAAAAGTCGTTCGTTAAGTTTTGCTCTGTTCAGTATTTTGGCATCGTGTGGAGACATTGGACAGCAAGAAGATTCGACTGAGCGGGCGGCTCCCCCCAGCAATGCCGATCGTTCGGTGCAGTGCAATCTGGCACCACAACCAGCATTAAAGAAAAAAGCAACTTTTCGTGGAAAATCCGTGGAATATTTTACCTCTGATCAAATTTCATATTTTAATGACAGCTGGTTAGTAAAAGGAAAGCCTTGGATCAGTTGGGACGGCTTTGATACCTCAGTCCTTGGTTACCCTGGATACCCAGGCGCCGATCGCGGATTTAAAGTCGATGTTCCTGCAAATCTAAGAATCGTTGCAGTCGATGTGAAAAATATTGATGGAAAAATGCACTACCACTATTTTTCCAATGAGACAGCCAACAGCCCCATGGAAAACTGGTCTTCTACGAAGTCCTTGGTCATGTTGCAAGCAGCGCATTCCATTCGTGCGCAAACCAATGGCTCGCATGGATTAATGTCGACAGTATTCGGTGGATCCCCTTCTGGTGAATGGATCGGAACACACGTCAATACGGTTGCCAGAACGAGTCATAACGAAACAGCCAACTGGTTTAAATCCATTACTGGTTCGCAAGGAAGCCAAAACTTCGTTCGAAACTGGATCGGTGGGAATGGAACTTTTGGTGGCTTGCATAGTTCAAGTATTGCTCCCTTAGGAAACAGAATTAAGCACGATAACAAAGGCACCGAAAAAACCTTGCCGAACGCCATGAAGTGGGCGAGTAATGGTCAGGTCAATACGCTGATGCCCATCGTGATGGCTGAATTTTGGAAACGACTGGCCGTCAATCGCCTCGACGCAGTCACCTGGCTTAAAAATGCAAATTATGCGGGTCCTGTTCTTTCAGCAGAGCAGAAAAAGGCAGCTTTTTTTAACGCAACTCCTTCCTTTGGCGTTCAAGACGAAGACCTTAAGGTCCTGCTCTATGGCTTTGTGAACTCACAACAAAACGGTGGACTTCAGTTGGGGGCTACTCAGCACGATGAAGTCGTCAATGCGTTTGGCGGGAAGAATCGACTCGATTCATTCACAAAGGGCAAATGGCGCTTGTTTGGAAAAACAGGATCGGGTTTCAGCGACGAGAGAGGTCGAGATGAAGCGGCATTTGGCGGTTTTCTCTGTATCCCAGCAGACCCAACCCGTGCATCTTTAAAAGAAGGCCGTCTGATTGCGTTTTTCATGAACATTCAAACCAAGGGCGGGACTTCAAAGTACGCAGTTCGAAACACGGCTTTACGAAATCTGTCGAAGGCGCTGGTGCCAGAACTGCAACAAGATGCAAGCCTCTGGAAGTAAGGGCTTCAAGAAAAGCATTTCGAATCTCTGCTTGTTAACTTAAGCATGCATGCTCATTTTTCGCCCACCCCGTTTCAAGACTTAATAATTCCGAGCCCTTTTCCGATAAGAATTTGATGCATGAAGAACGTTGGCGTTTTAGGGCACCACTTTTTTAGAAAAGGAGAGGAAATTGAGTTTTTTTCAGAGCAATTTTATCCTCTTCTCTCTCCTGAAAGCTTGTTTTTTATCGTTTTTAGTGCTGAGTACGACGCAAGGTGAATCTCAAGGGGGTGTTCACCCTTCGCTTATCGTCGATAAATTGTCGATTAAGTTTGTTGGCGTGCCAGCATCACCCGCCCAAAAAAATGCCTATCTCAATCGAGAAAAGTCTCTGAGTCAAATTGCTGAAGAACTGAAGAACGACCCAAGGTTTGAACGAAAGCTGAGTCAGTATTGGTTGCAGGCCTTTAAAATCCGGTCTGCAGTTGACTTGGGTGCCATCATTGATCCTTCTGCTGATTCAGCGCGTGGAATGTCTCTGAGTCAAGACATTTTTCAAAAATCAGGTGGCCGAGACATTGTTTTTAGTGGGGCGGAAGTGGCCGGGAAAAGATGTGCTCGTCGACAGGTGATGTTATTAAAGGGACGGTTGGTCATCCCTCTTGGCCCGTTGGACTCGCACAAGCCATGCGCGGCAGCGCGCAAAAAGAATCATCTTATGTCGTGGGTAACAAGTTTGCGCAAATTTCTGCAAAAACACCTGGTGTTTCCTTAGTCGACGGCTTCGATCTTAAAACTTTTCGAGATAAATTTGTAGATTCTCCTAAGATTATTGCAGCAGTCGGTTCCGATCCTCGCGTTAAAGCCGCTGCAGACGAATTTTGGAAAAATTTGAAAGACCTCCATAACGAAAAGCTTTTGGCATCAGATATTCCTGCGACGCTGTCAAATTCAACGGCAGCAGCTATTGATGGGCTTCTACGGGGCCAGCCCGAATTGGGCGATGATGCAGCCGTTGTTA
Organism: Silvanigrellaceae bacterium; assembly: GCA_044237915.1. Lineage (GTDB taxonomy): Bacteria > Bdellovibrionota_B > Oligoflexia > Silvanigrellales > Silvanigrellaceae > JBIIEI01. The sequence goes on from JBIIEI010000091.1 coordinate 15,560, forward strand.
AAGATGTGCGCGCAAAAATAACGCGGGAAAAAGTGGATTCCCTATTGATGGGAACTGAAGATGGGGCAGACGTCATAAAATCTGCTGCATACAGTGAATTGATTCCCAAGTTACAGCTTGCCGCAGTGCTCGCTAAAACGGGCAAGGCTTCGGGAATGGTCATCGAACTTGATGAACAGGATTTACATCGCGGAGGCTCTTCCGTTCAATCAGCGCGTTCGGGAGCGCAGGTCTTTGCTCAACTCACTGTGTTTTGGGAGTGGATAAAGGCCAACGGCTTGCATGACGATGTGATGGTTATCGTATCTCATGATTTTTCGCGCACACCTTATAATCACCTTCCTGGCCCAACCGAAAATGTCATGTTTGGCGGAAAACCCGTTCCCGTTCAGTGTCCCGGAACCGATCACCACCTGGCCATGGGAATGATTTTTATCAACGGCAAGGTTCCACCATCGAGTCGTATTGGCGGAATCGGAGACACTTATATTGCAGCGGGTTCTGCAGATTTTAAAGGAATAGCAGATCCCAGTATTGTCGCATATAATTCCATGCAAATTACTGGTTCGATGATGATGAGAGTGTGGGGAGATACTTTTCCAAATGCGCGCGAATTGCGACGCTACTGGCAGAGTTTTCAAGACAGCGATGTCATCCCTCTGTTGTTAACATAAGAGTGAGAACTTAAGATGCGAAGAATTCATTTCTTCAATCAAATTAAAATAGCTCTGATATGTGTACTCGGAATGGGTGTTTTAAGCGCTTTTTCTTTGCAAGGCTGTGGTAATCCAAAGCCAAAAGTGGAAAAAGAAAAAGAAATTAAAGCAGTGCAAAAAAGCAATTTGCATACTCAAAATTTGCAGTTTGAAACAAGCGAAGCATTTATTGCTCTTTTTCAGAAAAACCGCGAAAAAATATCGATGGTGACCAAAAGTTCGCCAAATGAAGTTGCCATTTACACTCAGGACGGCTTGGTCTTTCAACGACTCGATTCTGAAAAATCACCAACTGTGACAACGCTTGTTCCCTTGTTGGCTCCACCTGAAAATGCACAGATGTTTACGTTCTCAAAGGGGCAGTTTTGGCTTTTGGACGAGGGGCAAATATCGAGAACTCAGAACCCTCCCAACCTTCCAAATGCGAGTGAATCCGAAGGCAATCTCGCAAAACTGTCTTCGCTCAAAACCGGTGGCACAAAGTGGAAGATTTTGGGAGTTCAAGGTCCGAAACTGATCGCTTGGTCGGGCACTGCATTGTACATCGTTTCCGCAAAAGATGAATTTATTAAAGCGCAAGAAGTGACTTGGCCTACAAAAATGGTGGGTGCAAAGGATGTTCCTCTTGCTGCAGGTTTTGGAGAAGATGCAGAAAGGTATTGGGTCGCAACGCGATCGCGATTGTTGGTTCTCGGAAAAAAAGAAAAAGAGTGGAATTGGGATGTTAAAAAATGGTCGTTGGCAGGATTAAAGGGAGATATTCGCGGCATCGGCCTTTATCTCGCGGCTGGGAATTCAAATGAACCTAAAGGAACAATATATGTTCTCACGACCGAAGGCCTTTATTCGACAGAGCCCTCAGATGTTGTGAAAAGTGCAGCAAGCCAAGAGTGGGCGCAGGAAATTAAGTTCCTTTCAGAACGGCACTGCCTTTCATGCCATGATTCGAAGTCTGATAATGGATTCAGTAGAGCCAATGAAGAAGGCTCTTGGACGGGTTTAAAGCGCGACAGCATTATTGCTCGGGTCTCCGGTAAAACGATGCCCCCTGCGGGAAGTCCCCAGGCTGCAGCGATCAAAGATACCGAAAGAGACGCCATCACCCAGTGGCTCAAAAACTCTGTTGGCACCCCGACGCCTTCAGATGCCTCGAATTACACACCACCACCTCCTCCGCCCCCCAGTCAAGGAGGAGAGATTCCAAAAATTCCAGAAGTCATTCCCGAAGTCACCACTGATGCGGTCTGGAACGGCACTGTCAAAAAGATCATCGACAGTGGCTGTTTGCCCTGTCACGCCAATTATAAAATGCGCTCCTATGTTCTTCTCAAGAAAGAAGCCATAAAATCAGAAATCGAAGCGGGTAGGATGCCAAAATTCTCACCGGGGGCAATTACCCAAGAGGAAAAGTCTTCGTTGATTAATTGGCTAAATGCAAACTAGTAAAGAGTGCTGCGATGGGGAAGTTACTGGAAATAGAGCGGCTCAGGGCAGTGGCCATTGTGATGGTAGTCTTTCATCACTGGCCATTTATTCATGTTTATGGTTTGCCATTTACGCGCGTTTCCTGGGCAGGTGTGGATCTTTTTTTTGTGATTTCCGGATTTCTCGTCACCAATTCTTTGCTCAGAACTTGGCCCGATCTCGACCCCAAATTTAATTTTATTGAAAGTCTGAGGACTGCACAAACGGCCATTGCAGAGTTTTGGAAACGCCGCGCTTTTAGAGTCATTCCATTGGTCATGATGTGGATGATGATTCCCCTCCTCCTTTCTAAAATATTTAATGCTTCGAAAGTTTTTGGCAGTCCTGAGGATCGATTTTTAGAAATCCTTGCCGTCACAGGCTTGGTTTACAATTACGCCCATCCCTTGGGGCTCGACGGGAAGTTTTTTTACCTCTGGAGCCTCACGGTTGAAGAGCATTTTTACCTTATTTTGCCACTTTTTTTTGTGGCCTTTCGCACGATAAATCAGCGCATCCTTGCAGCGATTGCATGTATTGCCATTGTTGCTTTATTGGTTCGACCCTTTGCCGATTCCGCGATGGTGCAGGAAGGAAGAAACTGGGTCTATTTGCGCTTTGCTTCTCACCGCAGATTTGATTCCCTATTTGCGGGCGTCCTTATTGCACTATTGAGAGACTATGGCTTTGGTGAAGAGCTCAGAAAAAGACAAGCATCGATCTTTGCCGGAGTCTGGGCAGTTGTTTTGCTCGCACTCATTTGGCTTCTGCCGGGTGTTGTGCCTACCGCAGTCAGTCACCAAATGGGATTTGTGATGCTTTGGATGTTTTCATCTGTCCTTGTGTTTATGGCAAGCCTTGATAGAGGAACAATTTTAAATATTCCGGTGCTGCGTAGGTTGATTGAATACATCGGATCGAGGTCGTACGGTATTTATCTTATTCATATGCCTGTTGTTTATCTCTGGCAGGAATGCAACAAAAGATATCAAATGCATTTTGATATGTGGCGTGACAAAACATCTGACCTTTTCGTTCAGGGCTTTTTTCATATTGTCCTCCTCCTCATTCTTGTCGAAATCTCCTATCGCTGTGTCGAAAAGCCTTTTATTGCGATGGCACGCAGGCAAGGCTCCTCAGAAAAGAGCACAAGCATCGGATATTAAAGTAACATCAACTCTTGGGATGAAATCTCCGATACTCCTTGCAAGCGACTTCGAGTTGCCGCGCAAATCCGGAGTGCTGGAGGAAAAAATTCATGGGCTGGTCGAAATATATTCTTTGCGTCTGCTTCTCGCTTGGCGCAGCAGCCTGTGGAATGGAAGAGCTGACCGAAGGCACCGACAAACAAAAAGAAACGGACAAAAAATCTACGGTCGAAACCACAAAAACGAAAAATTGTGTGAGCCTGAAATCACTGTTTCTTTATGCAGGAGTTACACCTCCCGCAGTCAGCGAGAATTTTATTACATCCTGTGCAATGGCGGGTTGCCACACTGACCACGGAATTGCTTCCATGACTGGTGCAAACAGCGCAGATGCCTTGATTTCTAAAGCCAGAAGAGGGGGAGGAGCCATGCCCAAGTTTTCGGTTGCAGAGATCAGCGATGACACTCTTAAAGCAGATTACAAAGCGATTGTCGCAGAACGGGAAGTCCGCCGTTTGGAATCCGATCGTCTCATCAAAGAAAAGGCTGCAACGACAACCACCACAAATGCCTCAACTGTTACGACTTCTAAATCAACCACGCCCGCAGCAACCTCGCAGCAGAGCGATTGCCCAGCAAAGTAACGCTTCCCACATTAATGCCCGTCGGCTGTTTTGCGGTTTTCCACAATGGATTGACCTCGAGTATTCACATTAAAAATTTGCTTAGGAAAGTGCGCTTTTTGATGCTATACATCAAAGTATTGAAATAAAGGACTTAGAGTTGGTCTTTCACTCGGGGAGAAGAGTGTGAATCAAACCAGGCGCATTCACGAAAACATCAAAAAACACCTTAAATATCGTGGTTTTACGTACAGCGATCTCGCAAAACATCTCGAACTCAGTGAATCCAGTGTCAAACGACTCTTTGTGGACGAGAGCCTCAGCGTACAGAGGCTTGAGCAAATCAGCCTTTTTTTAGATGTGCCCATCTCTCAGATTGCACTGTTGGAAGGGAAAGAAACCTCTGTTCTGCAGCAATACACTGTTGAACATGAAGAAGCTTTGGCAGAAGATGATAAATTTTACTCCGTCCTTGTGCTCCTCTACAAACGACTCACACCCCTTCAAATCCTCGATCAATTTGATTATTCAGAAGCTGAATTGAATCGATATCTTATATATCTCGAAAAGTTAGGGCTCATTAAGTACCATACAATGAAAAAAGTCGAGCTTCTCATCAAACGGAATCCAGACTGGAACGATAAAGGGCCTCTCGACCAAAAATATGGGCAACTTCTCAAGCAAGAATTCATTGAGCACGATTTTGCAGGCAAGAACGAAGACTTATGCTGTGCCAACGTCTTTCTTTCCGATGCTTCTCTCAATCTTGTCAAAAAACGCATCGCACAACTCTTGAACGAAATTGAAGAATTGGCTGAGGCAGAAGAATACTCCAACAATCATTGCGATCATTTTGCCTTTGTCATTGGCTATATGCCATGGCTCTTTCCGACGCTCAAAGACCTTCGCAAAAACAAATAGCTCATAAATATGAAGCTTTACCTCTTCCGATTTGGCAAATTTTAAAGCAAAACCAAGAACACCAAATTATGCGCCTTACAGGACTTGATTTCGATACTTTGAATTTTAGTACTGAATAATAAATTTAGAACCGTTAAAACATCCAAAGTCGACCGAAAGACCTCAGAGTCAATTTCGATTCGAGAAGTCTGTGAACTCGATTCTGGCTGTTAGACACTTCAATATTGTGAGAAAAATATGGAAAAGAAAGTTATTGTTATCACAGGGACATCGACAGGTGTGGGAATGCACACCGCAGTACAATTGGCAAAGGCCGGGCATACCGTTTATGCCACAATGAGAGACCTTGCGAAGTCTCAGGCCATCCTCAACTTGGTGAATAAGGCAGAATGCGCTGTTCAGCTGGAGACCCTCGATGTCGAGAATGAACTGTCGGTAAAGTCATGCATCCAACGCATTATTGACAAAGAAGGACGCATTGATGTCTTAATCAACAATGCAGGAGCTGGAATTCTTCGCGGACTCGAACAACTCAGTGAGCAAGAAGTTTCAAAAAATTTAAATATAAACTTCATGGGAGTTGTGCGCTGCATTCAGGCCGTGCTTCCACAAATGCGTAAACAAGGCGGTGGTCAAATCATTACCGTCTCTTCTGTGGGTGGTCTCGTTGGACAACCCCTCAACGAAGTTTACTGTGCTGCAAAATTTGCAGTCGAAGGCCTTATCGAAAGCATGGCAACTTACCTCGAACCCTTTTTCAATATTAAGTTAACACTTGTTGAGCCTGGTGCTATTTCTACAGACTTTGCTGGGACAGTGCTTAAGGATTTAGAAGAAGTGGGAGGAATAAATGTTGTCTATAAGCCCATTCTTGAGTCCTACATAAATACTTGGCGAAAGAACAGCGAAAACTCCTCAAAATCAATCCAATCTCCAACGGAGGTGGCAGAAGTCATTGGGAAGTGCGTCTCGGGTGAAATTTCTGCACTCCGCGTTCGCACGTCTGAAGCTGCTGAGTTATTCTGTTCCTTTAAAACACAGGCAGATCCAAATGGGCTCAAACAGAATAAGAGCATTCAAAAAATGCTCCTCAATTTAGAATGAGGTAACGGTCGAATAAGTGCGTCACATCTGCCTAGAATTCTTTTGGAGAAGAGCGTTGAATATTAAGAAAATCTTCGGAATGCTGCCTTGTCTTTTATTCAATCAAAACTGCACTGCAGGTACAAAAATTACTGGCGCAGGTGACCCTGACTTGGTTGAAGAAAAAATGATGGAGAGAATTAAAAAGTCTCCGCACTATTCTAATGGAAAATTTTTAAATTCTTTGCCCATGCAGGAAGACCTTTTTAAGGCGCTTAAACACTTTCTTGGAAGTGAATTAAATCGCGTTCCTCACTCTCCCTTGCCTGTAGTCAGCAGAACAAGGCAAGATTTTGCAGCGCCTCCAAAGGATAATTTGCGTGTGACTTGGATTGGTCATTCCACGTTGCTTGTGGAAATGGATAGCCTGGTGTTCCTTACTGATCCTGTGTTTGTAAAGCGTGCATCTCCCGTGCAATTTGCAGGTCCAGAGCACCCCTTCCTGACTCCATGTGAAGCAGGAATTTTGGTGCTCTAATTTTAAGCAATTTGTAAAAAAATATATTAAACTGGGGGCGGGGAACTCATTGGGTTTACTGTCTGCGGACAGGTTTCCTC
>JBIIEI010000092.1:0-22013 GCA_044237915.1 Silvanigrellaceae bacterium
CGCGCGCAAAAGTAAGGTAACGAAAAACTCAGCAATTTCAACCTGGGATGAAAGAAAAATCATGCTTGTTCAAGTTCTATGCGGATTTGGTAGGCTTCCGGGGTGTCAGGTTTGGGAAACGCCTGATTAGAGTCAGCCCTCTGACCAGGCGATTTGTTCATTTTGAAAATTTCGCGTAAATTTCCACAACTTGCTTTGAACTCGTAACTAAGGAGGTTTTGTGGACCAGGAGAACGTTTTTGAGAGTTTAGATGCCTTGGGCGTGTTACCTGATCTGCAGGAGGGAAGAGAAGGGGTGGGCGATATCTCATCTCCCATTTCAACTTATGGACTGGCATCGGTCGACCTTGCAGATCTGCTTGGTGTCTCAAGACAAGCAGTGCACCAAATGGCGAGTAAGCTTGGATACAAAGTTGATACCAGCTCTCCCAGAAAACATGTGATGCTGCCTTGGGATTGGGTGCGGCATATTCTCGAATCACGTGGCTATGAGTACCAGAAACGAGCTATCACATTTCAAATTTCAAAGGGTGGAACCGGAAAAACCCTGATGTCGAAGAATTTTGGCGTTCGAGCTGCGGCTTATGGTTACAAGGTGCTCTTTATTGATCTTGACCATCAAGCAGACCTCACCCAAAGTTTTGGCCTTTACGATGAAAACGCGCCTGTGGTTTTTGACTTTTTTCATGACGGCGAAAAAGATTTTCGTCGTCTCATAAAGCCTGTAACAGAAAATATTGGGCTTGTTCCCTCGAACTTGAAGAACGATGAGCTTTCTCATGAAATCACCCGTAGCCCCAGATACATGCCAGACGTCTTTGGGGAAGTGTTTCGTGATCTGCAGGCAGATTGGGATCTCATCATTTGTGACTGTCCTCCTGCATCAGGGCCACATATTATCGCCGCATTTTTAGGATCAGACACCGTCATCTCTCCGGTTGCTCCAGATGAATTTTCAGGAGAAGCCATTAAAAGAATGCTCACGAACTGGCTAAAGCATAAAAAGGAATGGAAGGTTGGGCCGAAACTTAAAATCCTCATCAATAGGCACGATCCTAGGATTAAAGCGAATGGCGAGAAAGTCGTTGAGTTGATCAGCAATTATCCAGACTATGTTTACCCCATTTACGTGCGCTCCTGCAGCGACTTTTTCACCTCGCAGCGCGGACGCTCTCACTTGTGGGATCTCACAAAAAAATCTCCCGCTGCAGAAGACATCGATATCGTCGTGCGCCAAGAACTTCAGCTTGAATCATTGAATAATGCAGGAGCAAAATAAACCATGCCATCAATCGAACATGCACTTCAAAAGGCGAGAGAAAAAGGCACGAATGTTGAATTGATCCAAAAATCCAGCGAGCCCTTCGTTCCACCAAAGGACTATAATCCAAATCCCTATACCCCCGAAAGTTCGTTGACTCGGGCGAAAGATGGCGTGGAATACTTCACGAAATATTGGTCAATGGAAATGAAGAAACGTGATCACCTTCTCGATGCAAATGCGTACATCGAGAAAGTGAATTTCATTTTTCAGTCTTACATCACAGTACGCAAAAATTTTGATGTCTCAGTCGCGTATCTCATCGGCGACTGGCTGAATGAATGCCGCAAAGAGTTTTTTCCTGCTGACGACAGAAAAAGCGCTTCAGAGTGGAATCGCTTCTTGGAAGAAAATCTCTGCAAAGACTTTAAAAAGACTTCCGCAAATCTTTACATGCGTATTGCAGAAAAACTCAGTGCATTCCGTGAGAAAAAACTACCCATTCAAAAACTAGAAGCCCTCGCAAAACTCGTGGATGCAGGCACTGATATTTCTCCTTTGATTCCTAGGGCAGAGGAATTGAGCCTTGCTGAACTGATGGCATTCAAACCTCAAAAGGAACAGAAGGCACTCACAAGCCAGCAGAGCTTCAATAAAATTGCTGCCTGGCTTTCCAGTGCTCGGACAGAGCTTAGTAAATCAAAGGAATTGAATATCAACTTTAAAGATGTTCATGTTTCCCACATGAAAAGCGAAGTTGAGATTATTTTGTCATTGCTAGAGAAAGATAAGTAGAATGGGGAGTTTCAAAACGGAGTCCGTTTTGAATTTCCTCTTTCAAAATTTTGTTTAATAAAATTCAGGGAATTATTGATAGAGGATGCTGATCGAAAGGTGGAGTTACTTGACTGAGTGAATTCCAGTTAAAATCGTACCTTTCACTATCATCCCAAAATTCAATATGTATTGCTCTAAAGAGGTCCGGCATGTCTACATGAACGCTATTTTGTAATATGAGAGCGTGATCAAATCCCAATCCATATTGCGCTGTAAGAATTGTGTAAAGACCGGCCAATGACTCAATCACATTTTGTAGCGAGGCCAATGGGAACTTTTTCAAGCGATTGTGTTTAACTTTATTATATGCTTTGTACCATGATGGACTGCGATTATTTCTTGTGAGATCTGCAAAAGACGCAAAAGGCTTTATTGGCGATGGAAGTTCAAACCAATAACAATTAATTTCATATTGTGAAAGTTTCATAGGCCCATTAAGATCGCTATACCTAATGATATCTTTCGGATTTTGAACTCCATTTTTTTCAAAAATAAATTTGCACTGAGTTTCTATTTCAGTGCAAATGCGAAGGAGGAGTTCATAGTTTCGATGAGAGTGTGTCTCCATATTAGACTCACTAGGTTCTATATATTCCAAAGTCTTTCTAAAGTCTTTTTTTAATATTTCGTACGTACGTAGAGACTGAATGCCTTCAGGGTTTCTACGTGCTTCAATGAATGGACGATTTACCTCATCAGGGCCGTGGCGATAAATTTGATAATAAGGCTTATCTAATGGCATTTTGGCTCTCCTTTAAAATTGATCTATTGAAATAAAGCAATTTTTGCCTGTCTTATTTATTCCGGCAATAAAAAGACTCGCAAATTTTTTAAAGCTAGAGTGTATGGTATGTAAAGGTCAATGATTCCAGAGGTTCATTCATTTTATGACAGGACTTTAAAACGAAACTTATAGCAAACTGCGCATGCTCAAGCTTCACAAAGGCTGAATACCGAAATATACTTCCTTTCCGATGAAGGCACCAATATTTTTCAACGCTTCCCCCCCTTGCTCGCAAACTCTTCTCCTTTTTTTACATAGCGTCGAAAGTGCTTGTCAGAGATCTCTTTTTCCTTGTCTTGCTGCCCTTGTTCTTTTGCGAGGAAGGCCCCTTGGGCTTGGATTTGGGCCATTTGCAGCTGACGGAGTTTTTGCAGTTGTTCTACCTGTTGAGCAGCGACCATGACCCCCGCTTGAACAGCTTGTACCGTGCTTGAGGAACGAGCAGACATGCTGCGGATCGAGCGCATCGCTTCTTCTTCGCTGGCAAACTGTTCTGATTGCAGTCCAGCAGAAGAAAGCGCTCCACGAATGCTACTCAAGGTTGTCTGACTCCAATCTTCATATTGCTTGGCGAAGTCGCCACCCCCATGCGCTGTGTAGCCAGGATATTTTTGTTTGAACACCGCTTCGGCATTGCCAAGCGCATAGCTCAAAGATTGCCCTTGGCTCACGACCTTCGTAAGGCTTGCAAGGCTGTCTTGTGCCCTTCCCCACTCCATGTTGCCAAAGCCTTCCATATTTTTGAGTTGGGCCTTCACCATTTCTGCTTGATGATAGACGGATTGCAGAAGCTGAATATTATTTAGAATCTGAGTGACCTCGGTTGCACCACCTGTACCAGCGATACTTCCCGCATGGCTCGATAAAGCAACAGGCAAACTTAAAACGAATACGAGTATGAATTTATTCACATCAAATTTGAATTTCATTTTTTCTCCTCATTTCTTCGTTGGTATGGTGCCAAAAATCTCCCCAATCTGAAGGAACGCCTTTGTGGATAAGCCAGTGGTAGACCCAGGAGGGGCCATGTTGCTGCATGAGTTCTCGCGCTCGTGGAACATCTTCTTTTGGCGAAATGCCTACAAAAGCCAGCGCAACTTTTCCCAGTCCAAGATCAAAAAGTCGTTTTCCTTCGCTACATATCAAGTAGTAGTGTCGTTTTTGAATGGCTGTCGCTAGAATTTGAATTTGCTTTTCATTGAGGCCTAACGCTTCATAAAGCTGCGCAGAGCGTTCACCCATAGCTTCGGGATTTGGTAACAGAATTTTTGTTGCTGTTGATTCAATGATGACATCGGCAATTGGAGACTTCATAACATCAGAAAGGCTTTGGGTTGCAAAGACAACGGCGACATTGGCTTTACGCAGCACTTTAAGCCATTCGCGAATCTTTTCTCGAAAAATAGGGTGCTTGAGCATGATCCAGGCTTCATCAAGTACCAATAAAGTAGGAGCGCCTGTAAATCTTTTTTCGAGTTGATGAAATAGATACAGAAGGACAGGAATTAAAGCTTTTTCTCCCATCCCCATAAGATGTTCCATTTCAAACACCTGAAAGCGTTGGGTCCTGAGGCTATCTTGCTCGGCATCTAGAAGGTGTCCTAGGGTTCCGTCAACGGTATAATATCCAAGCGCATCACGTAAAAATTTATCCTGAAGTGTATTTTTGAGATTCGTTAATGTTCTTTCGCGACTTAGAGTTGTGCTATGGCTCATGCGTTCTATGGCTAAGTGAATTTCATCCCGCTGTGAAGGACTTAAGACCTCCCCTTCCTTAAGCTGAATTGTTAATAGAATCTCAATATATTCCTTTGCCCAAGCGCGATCTTTATCGGTATCCAAGGAAGCAAGCGGACAAAAAGACAGCTGAGAATCTTCTCCGCCAATGTCGTAGTGCTCGCCCAATGCAGCTTTTGCGAGAACAAATGCAGAACTGCCCTTATCGAAACAGAATACTTGCGCAGCAGGGTAGCGAAATTGCTGCGCCATAATAAGTCCCAGGAGTGTTGATTTTCCAGATCCTGGTGGTCCAAGAATGACTGTATGTCCGAGGTCAGAAACATGCAGTGAAGCGCGAAAGGGAGTTGATCCATTGGTCGCTGCATAGAAGAGTGGTGGGCTATTTTTGGGATAAAAATTGCACGGATGTTTATCTGGACCTGGCCAGACCGAGGTTAAAGGAAGAAGATCTGCAAGGTTCAGAGAATGAATGAGAGGTCTACGAACATTTGCAAATCCATGTCCTGGTAAACTTCCCAGGAATGCTTCAACGGCATTCATATCTTCAACAAAGGAAGCAAAGCCACAGTTTCCAAGATCTTTTGAAATGGTTTTTGCATGTTCCTCAGCAGTTGCTAAGTCATCATTCATAACAACAATAACCGAAGTATAATACCCAAAGCGCACACTCCCTTCGGAAGCCTCATTGGTTGCTGTGTCGGCATCAACGGCCATTCGGACTGCATCGCTGTTGGCCCAAGTCTGTTCCCCACCCCCCATTGCTGATTTGAGGAGTCCCATCATCCCTTGGCGCTTTTGGAACCAGTTTTTGCGATAAACATTGAGCATTTTATTTGCATCCAATGGATCAAGCGCTATAAATCGTGTCGACCATCGGTACTCCATGGGAAGTCGATTCAAAATGTCTAGAATTCCTGGAGTTGTTTCTCCCGGAAATCCAAACAATGTAATGACGCGGATGTGTTTTGTCCCAATACGAGGAGCAAGGCCTGTATAGAAATCTTTTGTTGCTAATACACGATCAAGATACATTGGGATTGCAGGGACCCTTACCAAGTGCGTAAGTCCGGTTAGAGTGCTGTGCAAATAAGTGAGCAGCTCTTCACTGCTCATAGGGCGAATTTGTAAACGAGCAGAAAAAGATCCACGCAGTTCAGCGACTGTGGTTTTAAATTTTTCAAGAACGATACCAAAGTTATCTTTTGTTCCTTTATAGTTTTTAGTGTCATCTTCGATAAAAAACGAGGAAATTTTACTTTGATAATCAGGAGGGGGTAGATAGGTGATGCAGAGTGCATAAATATTTTCAAAATGTGCACCTGCCATGTGATTTTGCTGCCTTCGTTCTTCATCAATCAAGGCTGTTGTGGCATCTTGAAAAAAGCATTGCTCTCGTGGAGTATAAGTTATTGATTGAATGCGTAAAGAATCAATATTGAGCATCCAGCCAGAGCCAAGTTTCACAAGTGCTGCATTGATTTGTGCCGACATGGTGGCTAATTCAGAGTGTGTTGCTGAATCGAGATCTTCTCCTCGAAAGTAAAATGCACATAGAAGACTTCCATCTTTACCGAGCAAAATGCCTTCATCGACAAGGGCTGCGTAATTTAAGAGGTCTGCTAGCCCCTTGAGCTTGGATCTAAATTCTTTAAGTGCAAGCATAGGCAGCTCCTCAAGGAAGATATTTTATAATTGGAAGCGGCGCTGTAAATGAGCTTTGAGCAGGGTAATATGTTTGATAAGAAACATGTCGAACGTACACTTCTGAAAATTGTGCGTCTTTTTTTGCAAGTTGAACCAGGCCCCACTGCAAAACTGTCGCAAGAAAAACTCCTACCCCAGCTGCGTAAACACTTCCTACGCCAAAAATCAAAGCAAAAGCCATAATGCCATTTAAAAGGCTCAGTTTTCTTTCTCCTCCAGCAAGGAGGATGGGACGAATAAGCGATTGATGCAGAGGAATTGTTCGCATTTGATTCATTTAGAAGGTTGCTCCAAAAAGTGTTCCCATAAAGCTCACAGCACCTAAGACAATTGCGCCGCCACAAGCGATACCTAGAATTTTTTTGAAACCCGATCCGTGTTCGCCAAACGCAAACATGATGCCAGTAATAATAATGGCGAGAAGAATGAGCACCCGAGCAACGGGACCTTGAATTGATTTCAAAATGGTATCGAGTGGTGCTTCCCAAGGGAGTCCTGAACCTCCACCAGCAGAAGAGGCTGCAAGTGCACTTTGGGAAATAATAATTGCAGCATTTAGAATGAATACTTGAGAAATTTTACGAAATGAAAACATCTGATGGTCTCCTTTAAGGATTAAATTCTGTTGAAAAATTAAGAAACAGAAAGAACGTAACTCGAATTTTGGTACCCTTTGATCACTGCTATTTCTTCAACTCGCCTTCCGTGGGATTTTCTTTGAATACTCACTACGACATTGACCGCTTCTGCAATAATTTGAGGGATAGGCGGCACATTTGCTTCTTGGATCAGCTGCTCAATTCTCAGCAGCCCCGATACGACATCATTTGCATGGATTGTTGCGACCCCGCCTGGATGACCTGTATTCCACGCTTTGATGAGAGCAAGTGCTTCTGCACCACGCACCTCCCCAACAACAATGCGATCAGGACGCATCCGCATGCACGCCCTCAGAAGTTGAGTCATGCCTATATTTTCAGAAGTTCGTAGAGGTACTTTATTTACAGCGGGGCATTGCAGTTCACGTGTGTCTTCAATAATTGCGATCCGAGTGGAAGGATCTTTTTCAGAAATAGCTTGTAAAAGTGCATTACAAAGTGTTGTTTTTCCTGAACCCGTTGCACCCACAACTAGGATATTTTGCCTTGCTGATATTGCCGCCGTGAGTGCTTCGCACTGGGATGGGCTCATAATTCCGTCTTTGACATAGTCTTCAAGCGTATAGATCATCTCAGCTCGTTTGCGGATCGCGAAAGAAGGGCTTTCCACAAGGGGAGGAAGAATTCCTTCGAATCGACTTCCATCGATTGGAAGCTCCCCTTCAACAATGGGCTTTTCACGTGTTGCTTCTGTTCCAAGCATTGAGGCAATGGTGCAGATCAAATTTTCAGCCTGGACTGCTTCCATTCTCCCCACTTTGGTCATGCCTAGTCTCAGCCGATCGATCCACAGGCACCCGTCGGGATTTAGCATCACTTCAACAACACTGGGGTCGCTAAGGGCATTTAAGATGATGTCCCCAAGCTCTCTTCTGAGCTTTTCATTCAATCTTCTCTTGACTTCTAGAGTGTTATTCAAATTTTCTCCATTTTATTAAATGTATTACTAATTATATCTTTCTCGTAATCGATATATAATATAACATACCAAGGTTTTCAGGCAAGGAGGATTTTGTATGTGCCCACGGAGAATTCGATTCCAAAACAAAAACAGGAGGTTGTCGGCATTGCAGTCTGTGTGGATCTTAGGTGCCATGCTGCTCATGGCTCTGCCACTTCCCGGATACGCTTCAGAAATCTTAGGTCGCCTTGCAAAGGGTTATCAGTCCGCGACAGGTCAATGGGCATCCACGCTCTTTCCAATGGCGAAGGGACTGTTCATTAAGCTCGCGCTGTTAGAAATCCTCTGGTCAGGCCTCAGATGGGTATTGGAACGCGATGATCCCAATCAAATTTTAGTTTCGTTCCTGCGAAAAATAATGGGCTTGATGTTCTTCTGGGCGATCCTCCTCAATTTCGATTCTTGGATTCCAGCGATCATAGAAGGATTTACAGAAGCCGGTGCGAGAGCTGCCGGATTGAGCACATTAACACCAACGACTCTTTTTGATCGGGGACTTGAACTCTCATCAAATCTTGTCGCAACGTTTTCTGAAATGGGTCTCTTGGAAACCAAAATCAACAAGTTCCTCATCGGGGGCCTTGCTGCATTAGGCATTTTATTATCTTTCGCTGTTATTGCAGGGCAAATGCTTGTGACCTTAGTGGAGTCTTATATCTGCGTTTCAGGTGGAGTTATTTTTCTAGGTTTTGCAGGTAGCCGTTGGACAACGCCTTTTGCAGAAAAATATCTCTCTTATTGCGTTTCGGTCGGAGTCAAGCTTTTTTTCACATATCTTATCGTTGGTGCTGGAGCCTCATTGACCGATCAATGGGTCCAAATGATCAATACTGACATGGAAGTCAGCCATTATCTCGAAATTTTGGCTGGTTCCCTCGTCTACATGTTCTTGGCTTGGCAAATTCCCTCAGTGGCAGGTTCCGTTCTTTCAGGGACCGTAAGCATGACCCTCGGCGGTGCCATGGCAACGACAGGCACAATGGCTGCAGGAACAATGGGCATTGCTGGAGGGGCTGTGGGAACAGCTGTCGCTGGAGGTACTGCTCTTGTTGGAAATGCAGTTGGCGCCGCAAAGCTCGGCAGTGCAGCGATGGAGGCCGTTCGTACAAATGAAGGCTCATCGGTGACAACTGCAATTAAGGCTGTGGGATCGAGCCTGGGCGGCGCTGCTTTAGAGAGTCTGCAAGGAATGGGGACACGCTCAACCTCGGGGCAATTCGCAAAAAGTCTTCAAAATCAAAACGCGTCTCGCATTGAATCACAGGCAGCCGCTGGTACTTCAGGTGCAATTCAATCAGCACCACATGCTCCAACAACTCAAAGTCAAAGCGAAGGAGCTTCGAAGGCCAGTCAGCCTCCGGCACCTTCAAGGCTTGGAGCATTTGCTTCCCTCAAGTCACAGGCAGAAGCCCTATCAAAGGCGCCCAGTGACAAAGCTTCAAGTACGTCTCCGCCACTCAATCTTGTTCATCACGATCAATAAAATAGGAGCAGCCTATGAAGTTTCGAGATCATTTTTTAACGAAAAGCCGACCAACAGCAAACAATTTTATGTTGGCGCATTCTACAGAAAATCCATATCTGGCGGCAAGACGCGAATGGAATGAACGCTATGGTGACTATCTCCAGAGAATGAAAACGTGGCAGCTGACGGCATTTGTATCTATCGGCGTCTCAGGTGTTCTTGCGGTTGCACTTGCCTATGTGGCTTCTCAATCGCGAATCCAACCTTATGTCGTTGAGGTTGATAAATCCGGGAAGGTAACAGTCGTTGGTCCTGCAGGACGAGGGTTTGAAGAAGACAAACGCATTACAAGCGCACAGCTTGCAGAATTTATACAAAATGCTCGATCAGTCACAGCTGACACTTTTGTTCAAAAACGTTGGCTTGATAAAGTTTATTCTCTTTCATCAGCAAGTGCAGTTGCTTTTTTGAATGACTATTTTCGTGTAAATGATCCTTTTTCTTCTTCAAAAAGTACGCTCATTAGTGTGGATGTCAGTACGGTTTTGCCCCTCAGTCAAAACTCTTGGCAAGTTGAATGGCAAGAAACAAGGCGAGGAAATGACGGCCTTATCAATGGGAAAACTCATTGGCAAGCAATTCTTGGAGTCGAGTTTTTTGTTCCAAAGACTCCTGAAGAATTTATGTCAAACCCCACTGGAATGTTGCTGAACAGCATCTCGTGGAGCCAACAGCTTTAAAGGAAAAAACTAATGCATCCTCATTCTGTCTACGTTTTCTTTATGAATTTTCTACTTTTATCATTTTTTTCACCTGAAAAAGCACTAGCAGCGAAAAATCCGAAGAATCAAAAATCGGTATGGACGGAAAACTATGGATCAGATGTCGTTGAAGAAGCAAAACAATGGCAACGGAATGGCACGGCAAGACCTGTAAAAGGAAAAGATGGACTTATTCTTTTTCCCTATGGCCAATATCAGCCTGTGTTGACATGTGCACCTCTTTTTGCCTGTGAAATAGCATTAGAGCCCGGAGAAAATCCAAAAAATGTTGTTGCAGGAGATACTGTTCGCTGGATTGTGGCAAGAGCCGAGAGCGGAGAGGGAGCCAATGCCGTGCGTCATGTATTTGTAAAACCAACAGAGAAAGGCATTACTACCAATCTTTCCATTACGACAAACCGCCGTGTTTATGTGCTTACTCTCAAAGCAAAAGAATCGGAGTATGTCAGTCGCATCGGGTTTTACTATCCGCAAGATATGATTCAAAATTGGGAAGACGCAGCAAGAAGAGAAAAAGAGCAGGCTCCTGCAGCACTCCTTCCCCTGGTAAGTGCAGACCAGCTCCGTTTTGATTACAAAATAAAGGGAGACAAGAATCTTGCTTGGTTCCCTGTCCGTGCCTTTTCTGATGGAACTCGCGTTTATATCCAAATGCCTGACAGCATGAAATCAAGCGAAGCTCCTGCTTTAGTTCTACTCAATTCCAAAGGCGAGTCTCAACTTGTCAACTATCGCGTCAATAAAGGGTACTTTATCGTAGACAAAGTCTTTGACCACGCGGCTCTGATTGTTGGCGTTGGAAGCGACCAGAAAAAGATTGAAATTGTAAAGGAACAAGGAATTTTCTCAGGGAACTGGAAATCGAATCTAGGGCTCGGACTCAAAGGAGTTCGAGCTCTTAAAGGGGATGGTCAAAACGCATTTGGTCCTGACATTTCCACATCTCACTGGAATAACAATTTTGGATTTTTGGCTTCTGTCACAGGACTTATATCGAAAAAAGATGATTTAAACTGGCAAGGAAATTTGGAATCAAGGATCCCCCTAGGAGATGTACTTCTCCTCAATCCACATGTAACAGCATCTACTAATCCATATATGGGGCCTTCTATTGGAGGCGGGGTAAATTTTGGAATCCTCATTCAGCAGAACGAGATGTTTCTAGGATATAGGTATGAAGCATATGATACTCTACCTAAACACACCTGGAATTACTTTCGCGCCGGATTTTTGCTCAGAGATGTTCATTATTCGCTTCAGGCAAATTATGAAGCTCTTTTAGGTTCTTTTAATGCACAGACTGAAGATTTAAGAATAAGTGGGCAAAACAAAAGGGGAAGCAGTGGATCATTGGCTTTCACTCTTGAAAATGAAATATATCAAATTTATTTTGAAGCAAAATATGCATGCACTGGAGAAAATTATACATGTAAAGGAAAGAAATTAACCGAGCACGAGGAAACTGTCGATTTGAAAGTTCGACTTTCAAATGACTGGAGATTGCATGGAAGCCTAAAGCATTCGCTTGGTTCCGCAATAATTGAAACAAAATCAAATTTTCAATCAGTCACTGGAACCTTGGGAGCGTTGTATGACTTCTGATGCTGAAGAAAACATGGAAAAATCTTTATTGGAAAAAAATCCTTCGCGCCTTGTGCCAACTCTCAGTATTACGCCTCCCATAACTGGAGTTCGTAGGCTGAATAAAAAGGGGATATTTGTAGCAGTAGGAATTATTTCCTTAGTCTTTGTAGTGAGTTCATATACCTTTAATCAAGTTGGTGGAGCGAGTACTGCAGCGGCAAAAGAACAAATTTCTGGTCAAGGAAAAGCCCGGGCACAAAAATTTCAGAGAGAAACAATGTGGTATGCGAATGTTCCTGACGGAAATACTGCAATTCAAGGGCAAGAGGCACAGAGAAATAAATCTTCTGCAGGTGTAAAAACAGAGAGCAAAGTTCAATCTGTTTCTTCCGATGTTCCAAATCTGGCAGGACAAGAATCCACACCACTGCTTCAAGCAAGCAATATTGCAGCTCCAGGTTCTCAGCTGCGAAATGCAGAAGAAGAGCAACGAAAACAGCTTGCAAATCAGGCCATGACCGCTCCGCTTACGGCGTCTGGAAGCGAGCAAATGGGTTCAGCATCAACGCCACGCATAGAAATTCCTCCGCTTTCCTCTTCAAACTATCCAGCAATAGGAGGCACTTCAATGAATGCCACACCTGATGAGGATCCCAATAAACAAAGTAGGAAAGAACAATTTTTACGTGAGTCGCGTCGCTCTGCTGATCCTGATTATCATCAAGAACTTCGAAAAGAGGCAATTTCGGCGCATGAAGTGAAGGCAGGCACAGTGATTCCTGCTGTTATGATCAGTGGGATCAATAGCGATTTGCCGGGGCAGGTGATTGCTCAGGTCCGAGAAAATGTATTTGACACGCGTTCAGGGCAATCCGTACTTATACCACAAGGTGCACGTCTCGTGGGGCTCTATGATTCTCAAGTTGCATACGGACAAGAGCGGGTTTTGCTGGCATGGAACCGTGTGATTTTTCCAGATGGCTCCAGCTTAAATTTAAAAGGAATGCCGGGTGCAGATAAGGCAGGATATGCCGGTTTTCAGGATCAAGTAAACAATCGGTATGGCCGAATTTTTGGTTCGGCAGTTTTGATGAGCCTGATAAGCGCAGGAGGAGCACTTGCACAATCAGACGTGGCAGACGCAAAAAAGAAGCGCGTTGGAGATGCTGTCAGTGAAGCTTTGGCTCAGCAAATGGGGCAAACATCGATGCAAATGATTCAAAAAAACCTCAATATTCAGCCTACACTTGAAGTCAGGCCAGGATATGAATTTAACGTTATGGTAACAGCAGATCTTATTCTTCCTCCCATGGCACAGTGAGGGAAATATGCTTTTTGATCTCGCACAACTTGTTAGGTCATGCGCACCCAATGTCGGAGTGACAACAATATTGGCAATCATTAGCGCCGAATCAGGTGGAAAGGTCTTTTCGATCGGAGACAACACAACACGCACTTCTCTGGAATTTAAATCGCAAAATGAAGCTATTCAGAATGCGAAGGACTTGATTCAAAAAGGGCATAGTTTAGATTTAGGACTTGCACAAATAAACAATAAAAACCTGGATTCACTTGGAATCTCACTGGACCAAATTTTTGATCCATGCACAAATATCAAAGCTGCAGCATCGATTCTTGGATGGGGATATGCGAGGGCTGTAAAAAAACATGGCGATGGACAACATGCACTGCATGCCGCTTTCTCTGCATACAATACAGGATCATTGGAGCGTGGATTTAGCAATGGCTATGTGAATAAAATTCTTGGGAAAGCGCACAAAAAAAGTCAGATTCTTCTTATCCCAGAATTAAAAAATTCAGGACCTATTGAATTCCAGAAACAAGTCGATTTCGGAAAAAAAGATTCCATAACACCCTTTTCTTCTCCGTTGTCACCGCCTCATTTCACTGAGGGTATAAGCTCATCAGATGAAAAAGAAGTTGAAAGACCTGAGAATTCTGCGGAGAAAAACGTAGATCCCCGCAAGGCACAATTAAGTGTAAAATTTTGAGCAGGATTATTTACAAGTTCACAGCCATGGTCACTGGAACAGAGAAGAGAGAGCCCCATGCCTCTAAGGACTGCCTTTGTATGATTGGAATGCTTGTATTACGAGCCCACCAATTGTTCGCGGCTCCGATGAGAATTTGAGGATTTGATGCCATGCTGTAGAGGACCGGGAAGACAAGGAGCTGCTCATAGCATATGAGATATGCCAGCCGCACATTTGCAATCTGAGCTATTCCCTTACCTAGAATATCTGATTCCGTGCCGCCGTCACTCCACGGACGCCACATTCCGATAGGCACAGGCACTCGCTGCACAAGAATTTCTTGCACCGACGTCCCCAGGGCAATCAGAACATTCTTGAATTTTTTGCCGCTTTGAATTTCAGCTCCCACAAGAATAATACTTTCTTTTTGGCGAAGTTGCTCTTCAACTGAACGTAGTGTTTGCCTTGTAACTTCTGTAAAAGTTCCTAGCAGCGTTTCTGGTAAAACCAAAACAGTATGGGAGGGTAGAGCATTTGCCTTTTCACGTACATAAAGGATGCGCTCAAAGGCAGAAACGAAATCATTCGAACCGCTCGCAAGCTTTCCAAAATGAGTGTCGATAGATTTCCAGTGGGGAAGAGGCTTTATGGGCTGGTAAAATGAGTGTGCAAAACCTGACATTAAGATTACGGTAGCTGTAGCAACTCTGGGAAAATTCACTGTAAGTGCATAGAGTGCAATCAAGATTGAAAGACCTAAAAATCCAAATCCTGGAAGTATCACACCGGATGCAACAATAGGATGAGTCCAATTCAAAAGACCAAAAGGTGGAAGTGATGTTGCAATCAAAATGAGGGGAAGAATCCACGCACGGTGCATTCTTTTGGGGTGCCAAAAAATTCCCCAAAGACTCGCATTTACAAGGCTTGAAATAATCCAAAGTGCCCATCCAAACCAAAGAGGAGCGGTGTTCTCAAAAAAAATGCCTGTCCCGAGCGGTAGACCGCGACTGGTAGCAAGGTAATATGCAAAAACGGTTGCCCAAGCTTGGAGTCTTGTTGAAGACCTTCCCCACATAGCAGGAACGAGGAGTGCTGCTGCCATAAGCCAGGGTGCGCTAGGTTGTCCCCATGCAAATCCACATAATGCGCCTAGACTTGTTCCAAATGCTGTTTTTTTCACTGTAGACCTTTAAAACATAAAAGTGAGCAGCGGTTTCGTTTGAGCAAGAACAAGGGGGTAGTAAATTGGGCCAAAGTAACGACTGTCAAGTGACCTTTTGGTATGTGTTGAAAGTAAAAAAAACTCCTCGTGCGTCAATTTTTTCTTCCAGCCAATAGGAAGATGCGGCATTTCTCTGTCCATCGAATCAGTACGTATCACTTTGCTATTCGTGATGTGGTGCCCATTGACAGTGACTCCTGACTCAGTAATTTCCACGACATCTCCATGCACAGCAACAACAGGTTTAAGTATTGGAAATAATCCAGAGCTCTGAGAGCATCGTTCACTTTTTGGAAGATAATTGCGATTTTCAAAAATTTTAGTTGCAGTGCCTTTGGGAATACAAAATGCAATAAGGTCATCAGGATGTAAATCTGCAGATGCAGGGAAACTAAGATATACTCCAACTGGCATCGACTCGGAGGAGTTGATATACAAAATAGAGCCTGAATGCCAAGCCCACAGGAAAAATGGACACACACAAAGTAATGTAATCACAGTAATAGTTTTTATCATATCAGACCTCAAAATCTATTAAATATTCGTGATTTTTTTCTGAAATATGTTCTTTTTCGCTAGACATCTTCGCTTCGATATCTGTGCTTTCTAAATCTTCGACGCTTCCATCCTGAATATCTGAGTTAAAAGCTGAGATTTCCTCAGATGGGGAGGAAGGCATTGGAGTGGAAACCGATTCTTGAATTGAAATAGATTTTTCGGCGATTTGTTTTGAACTTATCTCGAAAATTTCTTCCTTGTAAATTCGGTCCGAATTTTTTGGAGATTTTATTTTTGAACGCTGATCAAAAATAGAATCCGAAAAATATTTTATCTTCTTTCCATAAATAGGTGAGTAACCCGCAACAAAAATGAGAGAGTCATCCTTTGATATCCTCATTGCTTCATCTGCTGTCAAAAGACTTCTGGATATCATTTGAATAGAAGTGGAAACATTGGAGAGGAAAGGATTTAATCTTTTTCCAGAATAACTTCTTTGATGCTGTTGAACTGTTGTTTTTCCTGCCATTTTAGATAGCAGTTCCGCTGTTTCTATCTTGTTGGGCGCATAGGCAATGCGAATATGGCAGTTTGAGACTATGGCCTCATCTTTTCCATAGGCCGAATAGAGTTGGCTCAAGTCTTGTACAATCAAATATGCCTTTAAGCCATATCCTGCAATGAATGCCAAAGATTCCTGAAAGATATCTAATTTTCCAAGAGCTGGAAACTCATCAATAAGAAGGAGAAGTTTATGCTTATATTTGTCAACGGAACGACCATTATCAAATTCCATTTTTTCTGTAAGTCGACGAATAACTTGATTCAAGATGAGTCGCAGTAGCGGTTTAATTCGGTCTTTATCCGAAGGAGGAACGATAAGATATAAAGAAACTGCCTTTTCATGATTCATTAAATCATTGATTCTAAATTCAGAAAATGCAGTGTTGCGAGCGACAACTGGGTCTCGATAAAGTGACAGAAATGACATTGTCGTGCTCAAAACGCCGGACCGCTCATTTTCAGCTTTATTCAAAAGTTCTCGTGCAGACTCTGCAACAACGGGGTGGGGCTTGCTTCCCAAATGAGGAGTATTTAGCATAATCTCCATGGTTTGTTGGATATTGCGTTCAGGATCAGAAAGAAAACGAGCTATTCCCCTGAGTGTTTTATCTTCTTCCGCATATAGGACGTGCAGAATGGCACCTACAAGGAGCGCATATCCAGTTTTAGCCCAATGATCGCTCATTCCTTTTCCATCTGGATCGATAATCATGGTAGCAATATTTTGTACATCTTTTACTTCATTATCAGTCCCTACCCGAATTTCGGACAACGGGTTGAATCGAACTGAACTTCCATCTGTTGAAGTAGGATCAAATTTTAAGCAAATTTGGCCGATTGCCTTCCTAAACCCAGAGGTGAGCGCCCAATTTTCCCCCTTTATATCATGGACTAGACAAGAGTGACGCCAAGAGAGCAGTGTTGGTATAACGAGGCCCACCCCTTTTCCGGAGCGAGTAGGCGCAAAACAGAGAATATGTTCCGGACCTTCGTGAGTCAGGTAGTGTGTGATTTTAGTCGAAAATAAAAGGTACCTCTTTCTTATTTCTTGAAATGCACCAACGTAAACACCTTTTGCTTCGCCGTTAAAAAGGCCCGTACCTTTAATTTCTTCGATGTTTGCCCACTGTGCAGATCCATGCAGATCGAATTTTTGCGCGTATTTTTTCTCACGAGAGATGGCAAAGAATGTCGCTGGTAAAAATAGAAATAACAAGGAAGCCATAATAATGCTGCCACCTTGAAACGCTATTTCTGTTCCAGGCACATGGCCAAACTTTAAATACCATTTAAAAAAATCAAAAGGAAAGTAGAATTTGAAAAGAAGTGGAAGTCCTAAAGAATCCTGATATTCCAGTTTATATGCTACCCACTGGGTTGATAAACCAGAAGACAAAGTGCACAAAAGAAATAATGAAAAAATGCTTCGAATCGAAAGTCCAGAGCCACTCTTTAGATTTTCAAGAGGCAATTTGTAAATTTTTTCAGAAGGCATAGAATCATTACCTCTTGACGATTTATTTTTCGAGATTTTTGAAGTATGACTTATTTTCTAATATTTCTAGAGCAATCCATTAGGGGTACAATGGTTATGCGAAAATATTTACCATTATCAACTGCGTCTTTCTGGACTAAAGACCATTTAAATATTTCGTCAGAATTATAAGCAGTGTCTGGGGGTAAAGTTCCTTTTGATCGAGATTGCTCTACAATTTCTCGCCTCTTTTTAACCATAGTTTCTGCTGTGTCTTCAAAGTTTCCGTATCCAGCATAGATTTCCCAATTCAAGTAGGCCTCTGTGGAGTGTGTATTGAAGCTCTGTGGAAGTTGAAGTGTAATTGGAAATGAGGATGGAATGCCTTTATTGAAGAGCACATAGGGTGGGTAAAGTCCACCTGTATACTGCGACCATGTGCCATCCATCGTTAAAAAATAGCCAAATTTGCGGTCTGGGGTATGGGCAGCGATCCAAAGAAGTCCTGGTTTCCCTGCGTCTTTTCCAGTCTCTATTTTGAATTCAAGGGTTGGACGTCCGTTTTTGCACACAAAGGATTGTTGAGCAAAAGACGGCGTGTGCATGCTCGTGCAAAGGAAAATAAAGGCAATAGATTTGAGTTTCATTTTGATCTTTCTTTCTGATGAATTTGTGAATTTATTTCTGTTTTTGCATCTAAAAATGTCCAAGTCGCAATATTGGTATTTGTTTTAAAGTCGCGAATGTGGTTACTTCGAGCAGTTATCATCTGCCCTTCGCGTATTGGGAGTTTGTGAGAATTTTGCTGTGTTAGGATGAGAAGTTTTTCTCCTGAATGTAGAAGTATTTTTGTGTGAGACTCAAAATTTTTCATCAATATAATTTTTCCAGTCACTGAAAATCCTGAATCCGCATCTTGAGTCACAAGGGAAAGTTTTTGTTTTTCTGATAAATCAAGGCAGGATTTATGGAATAACTCATCTTGTTTCGTCTGGATGAGTTGAACTCTAGAATTAGGAAATCGAACTCGCTCGTATTTTATTGCGTCTACGATTTTGGGAATGTTTCCATGAATCTCAACACCTCCCTCTTTTAAGAGCACAGCAAGCCTTTTTTCAGCGGCTGCCTGATAGGCTCCAGAAAGTGTTTTCAGTGACGTTGATGTAGCTGTATAAAGAGCTTTTCCGATTAAATTTTTATCAAGAAGTTCTGGTGTGAATGTGGGGCCATAATCATTAACACTTAGGCAAGGTGGCTTTCCTTGAGGTGAGACTGTGACCTCAAGCAGAACCATGTTTCCTGATTTGAGTTTACCCTGACCTCGCATGGACTCCATTTGCGAAGATTGGGCTAGGTAGTGCACTTTTCCATCGAAGCTTTCGATGAGGATATACGGTTTGTTTGCTCGTTCATCCAAACCGCACCCTACGACTCTCCCTGCAATGCTTTGACCTGGTTCTTTAAGTTCACTTGCAATGAGCTGTGCACGTGGATCCGAAACCATCATCCGATGCTGAAAAAGTGTCTTTAGTCTGTCACCTGAAATTTGGATCTGGCGGAGCGCAGACTCTAAATTTGGATTCAGTTGCCATGTCTTGGAACCCACTTTTTTTGCAAGCCCCATTGATGTCAGTTGAGTGAGACGCTGAATGAGATTGAGACGCAATTCTCTTGCTTTGAGAGATTGGGGAATCACCCCTTCGAAAACAATTTTTCCAAGCTGTGCATTTTTGAGCAACATGCGATCAAGTTCAGTAAATCGTTGTTGAGTAATCTGCCTTTGGGCCGCTTCCGCGACGTCTTGTGCCGTTCGATAGCCAAGTTGCGCGGTTGCAACTTCTGCCGCCCTTTGCCTTGCTCCCATTTTGATGTAGTCGCGCGATAGCTGAAGAGGATTTCCCTTTTCATCACGACCGCGAATACATAAATGAACATGCGGATTATCTGTGTTAAAATGTTCAACCGCAATCCATTCCAATTTGGTACTAAGGTCGGTTTCCATTTGTGAAACCATTTCTCGGCAGTGTTTCTGAAGGTCTATTTTTTCACCAAACTCAGGAGAGATGATGATTTTGAAAATATGAGGATCGTTCGTCTGTTCCCATTGGCAAAGCGTTTGAGAAATTTGTAAATCGTTGCCTTCACATCCAAAACCGAGCGCTTTTTCTCCTTCTTTTTGAGGTCCTTCACGTTCTAAATAGCGGCCATGTGCTTTCCAATGCCCTCCCTTTCTTTTGTTTTTTGCGTAGGTGATTCTCACTGCAACTCTTTGGAGCTGTGGCCTTGCGGCAAAAGTGCTGCTGCGTACACTTCCTCTGCCTTTTTGGTAGGACCTTACCTTTGCTCTGCCAGGAGCATTACGGAGTGCTTTGCGGAGCTGAAAGACAGCTTTAGGTATCTGCTGCTCTTCTCGGCTGTTCGGTCGTTTAGGAAGCCTTAAAACCGAACGCATGTCTTCCGTCTCTCTCAGATCTTGCATGTTGAAGGCTCCTTTTTTGGATGTAAATCCAAGAGAAGAATTTGAAATCTATACATAAAAAAAGATGGCGTGCATGTATTATAAATAATTGGTTACATATATAACACATATTTTTTATTATATCATAATTGTGTTACTGTCTATGAATTGCGTATTGTGCGAGGATTTTTATATGGTATGAACGATAGCTATAATATGTTATTGCTCTCAGGCATATTTGGCCAAAAACATTGGCATATGCTCGCATCCCAACTTAAATGAGAAAGGACTATCGAGATGGCCGTGCGAAGCCCAAGTTCAAAGACTTCTTCCAAGCCCAAAATCGCTCAGACGGAAAGCGAGGTCGAAAGCGTCTCCATGAGTGACGCAGGAAAAGAAGTCATGGAAATCATGAAGCGCTTGTCCAAAACATTGCGTGAGTTTCGTGAGTGTGAAGGACTTCTTCAAGATCAGCTAGCCTCCCGACTCGATCTCAGTGTTGTGCGCTATGCAGACCTCGAAAAACTTCAGAAAATTAACCCTGAGTATGGTTGTAGCTTGGCTCTCCTTGTGCGCTTGGCACAGGAAAAGCGGTTGACTCTTCCTGACCTGATTGTTGAACTTCAAGGGAACAAAAAGCGTGACTCAGAAAAAACGGAATTAGAAAATGATATTGTAGATTTATTTGGCCAGATCCCGTTTGAAAAACGAGAAGAGTTCGTGAAGGTTCTTGGCAATAAGGGGAAATCTGAAACCATGCTCTGGTGGGTTGAATTAGGCCTCGATCTTATGTCTTTGCCAGAAAAAAAGACGCTTGAAATTGAGATGGATATCCAGCGAGCTGTTTTGGAATCTGGCCAACAGTCAGAGGCTGCAGGGCAAGAAAGACGCGTAAGAATTTTTAAATTGATGGAAAAGATTCTTGAGAGCGA
This sequence comes from Silvanigrellaceae bacterium, assembly GCA_044237915.1. Taxonomy (GTDB): domain Bacteria; phylum Bdellovibrionota_B; class Oligoflexia; order Silvanigrellales; family Silvanigrellaceae; genus JBIIEI01. The sequence continues at coordinate 20,923 of JBIIEI010000092.1, forward strand.
CAAAAAATCTAGAGCCTAAAATTCGAGTTCACTGGCTTCATTTATTTCTGAATACCAATGTCAATCACGACAAATTTATTTGTGACCTTATTCAAATAGGTTGCTGTTGTACTTTGTAAATCTATCATGAGAGGCCAAGTCTTGGCTGCGTCTCCGTGTTTAGAAACAATAAATCTGCGTGCAATATCCATCCTTTTGAGTTCTTCACCGGATACAACAGTCCCTCGCACAGTGAGATCTTTCAGTCCTTCTTCCGAAGACGAGGTTTCCTCAACAAAAGGAATACTTGCAATATGCCCTCCTCCCGCAAGGCCTGTTTGCGAAATTGCAATGATGAAAACTGAAGAAAGTATGATGCTCAGTAAGTGCTTTTTCATCTTGGAGCTCCTGAAATTTGATTTTTAAAAGTTAAGCTTGAGGCACCAAGTTGTCAGCTGTTTTTTCTGCTCGCGCAACAAGTGCCAACCTAAGCGTCCTTTCCCCCGACTGTGATTGAGTGTCAGTCGAATCAAAAGAACTATAAGGTTTGAGAATTTCGCGAATCTTATTGTACAAAAAAGCACACTCACCTGCAGACATACGCTCTGCGACAATGTTAACAGACAAAACATCTTCAAAGCTTTCGTGTGCCATTACAGATTTTCCAATGAGATTAGCTCTTTGTGCTGCAATATGCGCACATTCTACAACGGTTGATTCAAATAAAATCGAAGTATAGTCTGTCGCGAACCCGCATTTTCTTGAATGATCTTCTCGAATTACTTTGAACTTTAAAAGTGAAGGCAAGATGAAATGCCGGATGTGTCCCTCTAACATAGTGCCTTTCCAGGCGCTCAATATGTTCTTACAGAGCGAGTCATCTTTCACAATATTTCCAAACACCTCTGGAATCTCAGGAAACCTGCTGTATCCCAAGCAAAGCTCCTCGTGGGTTTCTAAATTTGCAATGAATGGCTTCTTTATTGCTGTCATTCTCCACCCCTTCCTGACTCCATGCGTAAACTGAAAAGCCTTGCCGCTGTAGTGTTTCCTTCAGAAGGGAGGAAACAAGCTTATGGCTTTCTCAGAGGTTTTACTGAATGACTTAAAGT